>DASUFT010000147.1:0-46235 GCA_036274395.1 Candidatus Polarisedimenticolaceae bacterium
GAGGAACGCCTGCGTGCCCTCACGGACGCCCAGAGCGATCCCGCGGTCTACAAGGACGCGGCGAAGGCGAAGGAGGTGGGGCGGGACAAGGCCGAGGCGGAGGCACGCCTGACCGCGCTCTACCAGGAGTGGGAAGTGCTCGCCGCGGAGCTGCCGGGCTAGCCATGCACCCGCGCGCCCAGGCCCTCGTCCGCTCCCTGCAGCTTCTCCCGCACCCGGAAGGCGGCTACTACCGGGAGCTGTTCCGCTCCCCGCACGAGGTGCAGCCGGAGGACGGCCGCGGCACGCGCAGCGCGCTCACGATGATCGCCTTCCTGCTCGTGGAGGGGCAGCCCAGCCGCTGGCACCGTGTCCGCTCCGACGAGTGCTGGCACTGGATCGAGGGCGCGTCGCTGGAGCTGAGACTCACCAATCCCCAGCTCGATCGGGTCACGCCGGCGCGCCTGGGTGGCGACGAAGAGGCACTGCCCATCCACGTGGTGCCCGCCGGACACTGGCAGGCGGCGCGCGCGCTGGGGCCCTACGTGCTCGTGAGCTGCCTCGTGGCGCCCGGCTTCGACTTCGGGGACTTCGCGCTGCTGCGCGACGTGGCGCAGGAGCGGGATGCGTTCCTGGTGCGCCACCCGGTGGAGAGAGGACTGCTCTAGGTCACGGGCACGGATGCGTGTTCGGGCGGCCATCACCGAGGCCACTCTCCACGCCCGCGCTCACCCCGGTGACGAGCTGGAAGGCAGCGCCTCCGGGAGCAGGGGTGGTGGCATCCGACAGCTGCGTGATACCCAGGCCGCAGAAGCGGTCCGCGAGCGCGTTGCTTCCCGGGAGCTGCGTGTACACGCCGGTCGCCCGCAGCACCTGGAGATCGCCGCGATACAGGTTCCAGCTCGTGAAGCCCTGCTCCGCCTGCCAGGCGATCGTTTCTACATCGGGTGCGGGGACGAAGGAGATGTGTCCGTCGTCCAGGTCGCAGGCATCGCCTTCCAGGTCGGCATCGAAGTCGGACTGGAGAGGGTTGGGGTCCACCGGACAATTGTCGCAGGCACTGAGCACCGCGTCGCCGTCCGGATCTCCGCCATCGACTTGACCGTTACAGTCGTCGTCCAGCGCGTTGCAGCTCTCGGCCGCGCCCGGGCGCACTGCGGCGCTCCCGTCGTTGCAGTCGCCGGGGACGGGGCTGTATCCGGCCGGAATCAGGCCATCGCAGCTCGGGGCGGAGATTGCGCCCTCTCCGTATCCGTCACCATCGAGATCCGGGTAGACCAAGAGGCCGGAGGGGCACGCGCAATATCGACCGCCGGTAGCGAACCCGCCTCCCCAGACAATCATCTCGGTCCCGGTCCAGATGGAGGTGGCCCCGACCGCCGGCTGCGGAGCACTCGGCGAGGAGGTGGAGGTCCAGGTATCCGTGGCCGGCCGGTAGCGAGCGACTGCGGGCGCCCCACCGAAAGTCGATCCTCCCCAGACGATCATCTCGTTCCCTGTCCAGACGGTCTGCTGCTCCGATCGGGGTGAGGGGACGTCGAAGCTCGTGACGGACGTCGCGGACCATGTGTTCATGGCGGGGTTGTACCGACCGCCCGTGTTGACTTCCTGCAGGGAGGAGGTTTGCCCGCCCCACACGATCATTTCCGAACCCGTCCACACCGCGGACATGCCGACGCGGGCCTCGGGAACCGGCGTCATGACCGAGGTGGTGGTCCAGCTGTCGGTGCCGGGATCGTAGATCCCGCCCGTGTTCATGACGGGACGCGACTGCGCGAAGAACTTCCCACCCCACACGATCATCTTCGAGCCGGTCCAGACGGCGGCGTGCTGGACGCGAGCCATTGGGACTTGAGTCGTGCTTAAGAGCATCCACGCATCGGCCATGGGGTCGTAGCGTGCTCCGTCCGAGAAGGCGCCGAACAAACCAGTTCCACCGCCCCAGACGATCATGTCCGTCCCGGTCCACACGGCCGTGTGGTAGATGCGCGCGCTGGGGACGTGACTTCCGGTGGAGGTTGGCCGCCACGTGCCCACTGCCGGATCGTAGCGCCCGCCCGTTGCCAGTGGTGCCTGCTGCCGGCCGCCGCCCCACACGATCATCTCGCGGCCGGTCCAGACCGCGGTGTGGTCCGCACGCGCCGCAGGAGTGCTAGCGGTCACCGGGATCGGTGTCCAGGTGTCCGTGGCGGGGTCGTACAGCCGGCCGCTGTTCACGGGCTGGCCGTAGACGTCCGTCCCACCCCAGACGACCATCTCGGATCCCGTCCACAAGGCGCTGTGCCCTCGGTTTCCTGGAGGGACCTCCGAGACAATCGACGTGCCGATCCATCGATCCGCACTGGGGTCGTAGCGCCCGCCCGCGATGGGCAGGACAGCTCCCTGTCCACCCCACACGATCATTTCTGTCCCGGTCCACACAGCGGTGGGGCCTGAACGGGGCACGGGCTGCGAGCTGGTGTCCAAGGGGGTCCACACGTCGGTGGCAGGGTCGTACCGTGCGCCTGCTCCCAGGTAGGCGCCGCCGCCAGGTCCGCCCCAACCACCCCACACGATCATCTCGCTCTGCGTCGCAACCGCGGCGTGCTCGTAGCGGGCGACCGGGGCGTTCGGGCCGACGGAGGTCGACGTCCAGACGTTCGTCGCGGGGTCGTAGCGACCTCCGCTGGCGAG
Organism: Candidatus Polarisedimenticolaceae bacterium; assembly: GCA_036274395.1. Taxonomy (GTDB): domain Bacteria; phylum Acidobacteriota; class Polarisedimenticolia; order Polarisedimenticolales; family DASUFT01; genus DASUFT01. Next base: position 2,653 of record DASUFT010000147.1, read on the forward strand.
GCTGACGAAAGCAGCGTCGTTGCCTCCCCAAACGACCACCCGGTCTCCGACCCACACCGTGGTGTGGTTCTGACGTGCCACGGGCGTGTTCGGTCCCACCGCTGTGGGAGTCCAGCTGTCCGTCGCCGGGTTGTAACGGCCGCCCGTGTTGAAGAAGGTTTGATCGAAGCTGCCGCCCCAGACGATCATCTCCATCCCCGTCCAGACGGCGCCGTGGTAACCCCGTGCTGAGGGGACATGCGCACCCACGGAGGTCGGCGTCCAACTGTCCGTGGCCGGGCGATAGCGGCCGCCCGTGTTGGTTCCTCCACCCCACACGATCATCTCGGTCCCGGTCCATACCGCTGTGTGGCTGGCGCTGGGCCCTGGACTCCCAGCAGCGGTGGACGTAGGGAGCCAGGAGTCGGAGGCGGGGTCGTACCGGCCGCCGCTGTTCAGCAGATAGCTCGTCACGCCGAAGCCCCCCCAGACGATCATCTCCGTGCCGGTCCAAACCGCCGTGTGATTCCAGCGGCCCTCGGGGACGTGCAGCCCGGTCGAGGTGGCGGACCAGGTGTCCGTCGCCGGATCGTACCGACCTCCGGTGTTCAACGAGGAGCCGCCTCCCCAGATGATCATTTCCGACCCCGTCCAGACTGCAGTGTGATTCTCGCGAACATCGGGGACATCGCTGAAGGTGGCACTCCAGGTGTCGGGATCGCACCCGTCGACGTCCACGGAGGGGAGGACGTAAGCTTCACTCGAGGGCTCGACGTCGGCCGGCTCCCTCGAGCGCCGAAGCTCCCACCAGGCGTCGAACGGCTCGGTACCGGCGTGAGCGCTCCGAATCAGTCGCTCGGCCACGCTACGGCGGGCGAGAACTTCGGCAGCAAGGAAGGGGTCCCCGTGTAGGGCGTCGAACAGCTCCCGCAGGCGCTGCGGATCGCGCGTGCTCCGCGCCATGCGGTCGAGCTCGGCCTGAAGCTGCCGCGGCGTGATGGAGCCGCCCCAGAACGTTTCCAGCGCGTGGGACTTGCGCAGGGTGTCGTCTACCTTGGCGCGGAGGGCAGCCTCCGGAAAGACGACCCCCAGGGACGGCTTGGGAGTCGGGTTGTCCTTCGGCCAGATGCGGTGCCGCCAGTACACCTCCTCGATCGCGCGCTGGGCGGCCACACGCTGCTCGAAGGTGAGTGTGCGTGAAGCGGCGAAGGCAGAGAGGGATCCAGCCGGCAGCAGGAGGGCCAGGCAGAGGAACGTTCGAACACGTCTCATGCACCCCCCGAGCGCTTGCGTGGGGAATATAGGCGCGGAGCGCGGGCCCGCTTCTCTTTTTCTTCCCAGATTACGATTCCAGCAACCGTTCCCCGATCCACTCCCCGACATCCACGATCTCCTGAGCGTCCACCTGATGGGCCATGGGGTAGGTCTTCCACTCCACGGGGTAGCCGGCCTGCCGGAGGAACGTCTGCGAGGCCTCGCCCCGCTCCACGGGAACGATGTCGTCGTCCGTGCCGTGCCCCATGAAGATCGGGGTGGAGCGGTTCGCCTGCGCTTCCTCGCCGCGGACACGGTCGGGGAGAGGCAGGTAGCAGGAGAGGCCGAGCAGGCCCGCCAGGCGCTCCCGGTGGGTGAGGCCGACCTGGAGCGCCATGGCACCCCCCTGGGAGAAGCCCCCCAGCACGATGCGCTCGGCGGGAATGCCGCGCTCCACCTCGCGCTCGAGCAGTGTGCGGATCAGGCGCGACGAGGACTCGATCCCGTGCGCGTCCGGGTTCTGCCCCAGGTCGAGACCGCGGATGTCGTACCAGGCGGGCATCACCATGCCGCCGTTCACGGTGACGGGGCGGGAAGGCGCGTGCGGGAACACGAACCGCACGCCGTGACCTGGAGGCAGGCCGAGCAGCGGGACGACCGGCTCGAAATCGTGGCCGTCCGCGCCCAGTCCGTGCAGGAAGAGCACCGCCGCGCGGGCGGGCCCGGGCGGCTGCACCTCCACGCAGGGCAGGACCAGCCCGCTCAAGGTCCCGTCCGGTACGCGGCATACAGGAGCTGGTCCAGCACCTCCCCCTGCTTCACGGCGCTCCTCACCATCCTGCCCTCCAGCACGTAGCCCGCCTTCTCCAGCACGCGGACGGACGCCGCGTTGCGCGCGAAGGGCACGGCGAAGATCCGCGTCAGCGGCCACTCCCCGAAGGCCCAGTCCGTGGCCGCCACCAGCGCCCCCGTGGCGATGCCCCGCCCCCAGAACGGCTCCGCCACCCAGTAGCCGATCTCGGCGGAGACGCGCTCCACGTCCATCCCCAGCTTCAGGCCCACGCTCCCCGCGAAGCCGCCGTGCACCTCGATGGCCAGCACCGTCTCGGGGACGGCGCCCACGTGGGCCTCCAGGAAGCGGCGCGCGTCCTCCAGCCGGTAGGGATGGGGGAAGGCGTCGCGGAGCTGGACCCAGACGTTGGGGTTGTCGGCATGGCGCGCCATCTCCAGCGCGTCCTCGTGCCGGAAGGAGCGGAGGACGCCGCCGGGGAAGAGGAGGCGCACGCCGCGCTCAGCCGCCCGTGGCCTTGTCGGGGCCGTAATCGAAGGAGACGGGATGCAGGTCCAGCACCTCCAGGCGTGTCTTGCAGGAGGGGCACTCGATGATGTCGCCGACCTCGACGTTCTCGTCGATCTCGATCTGCTCCTCGCATTCCAGGCAGGTTCCCATGCCGTCACCTCACATCTTGCGGCTGCGCTCCAGGATCTCCTTGAGCGCCTCCACCGTCTGCTCGCGCCGCTTGTCGGGAAAGCCCAGGATCTGCTGCAGGGCGTCCCCGATGTGGGGAATGTACTTCTCGATGTAGCTGCGCTTCTTCAGCTCGTCCGCGGTACGGCGGCGGTGCCGCACGAAGGCCCCCAGGCGGCGGCCCACCTCCATCAGGGCGAGGCGGATGTCGCGCATGATCTCGGGATAGGAGGCCACCGCCTCCTTCGATTCCGAGGTGAAGGGCACCCACACCGAGACCACGTGTACGAAGAGCACGATCGGTCCGGTGGGGAGCGCCCCCCGGGACTGCTGGAGGCCGTAGCTGCGCCAGTCGATGGAGAGCACCGACTTGGCGATGGCGCAGGCGGACTGCTGGTACTGCAGGGGCACGCGGTTGGCGAAGCGGTAGAGCTCGAGCGGCTCCTCCGCGGGAAGCGGGCCGCCGTAGGCCAGGCCCACCTCCACCTGGAAGGGGTTGCCGCGATATACCGAGGGGGGACGGGTGATCGCGGTCGCGAAGTCGGCGCCGATGCGCTGGGTGAGCCCCGCTTCCAGCAGGTCCTCCCCGATGGGGGAGAGGCATGCCGTGGGCGGCGCCAGGATCTTCACCTGGGGGATGGCGCGGAACAGCAGCTCCACCTGGGCGCCGCTGAGGCGCTTGGGGGAGGTGCCCGGGTTCACGCCCGCGACCTTGCAGATCTCCTCCGCCACCCCCGAGGACACGCGGGAGAAGTCCTGCATGAGCGCGGCGCGGAGGGTGCGCGCCTCCGTCTCCTTGAGCATGCGCAGGAGCAGGCCCAGCTCCACCCCGTGCGGGTGGGGCTTGATCTCCTTCGTCTCCTTGGGGAGCTCGCCGGTGACCCGGGTGAACACCCGCGGCTCGTCCTTGGGCGCGACGTAGGTGAGGGCGGCATGGGGATTGGCGAGCGCCGTCTGCTCCACGAAGTCGTCCACCGAGCGCCGGCCCTTCTTGTAGATGGCCTCCAGCTCGATCTCCACGCGCGTGCCGTGGGAAGGACCCCACTCGATCTCGTCGTCCTTGTGCACGACGGGGGCGTTCTTCTGGGTATCGATCGCGATCTCGAACAGGTGCGCCGGCTTCCGCGCCCCGATCTTCGAGACGATGCGCACCGGACGTCCGGTGGTGAGCTGCCCGTACATGCCCGCCGCGGAGATGCCGATGCCCTGCTGCCCGCGCTGCTGCTTCAGGCGGTGGAACTTCGACCCGTAGAGCAGCTTTCCGAAGATCTTGGGGATCTGCTGGCGGACGATGCCGGGGCCGTTGTCCTCCACGGCCACCCGGAAGCGGTTCTCCGCCAGCTCGGCGATCTCCACCCGCAGGTCGGGGAGGATCCCCGCCTCCTCGCAGGCGTCGAGCGAGTTGTCCACCGCCTCCTTCACCGCCGTGAGGAGCGCCTTCTGCGGGTTGTCGAAGCCGAGCAGGTGGCGGTTCTTCGTGAAGAACTCGGAGATCGAGATCTCGCGCTGCCGCGCGCCCATCGTGACCGCATCCTCGCGGGGCAGGGAGGCGGGCTTGCGGGGCTTCGCCGGGGCGGGCGCCGAAGCCAGGGGCGGGGGAGGTGGGGTGGCTTCCGCCGAGAAGAGATCCGGCTGCACGTCTTCGGCGCGGACCCTGCGGGGCTTGCTCGGCAATCCTTCGCTCCTCGAGCCCGTATCGTAGCATCCGGCCTCGCCTACAATCGCCGCGTGAAGACGCGCTTCCCCGTCGTGGGCGCCACCGTGGCGGGGGCCATCCTGTTCTGCGCCGGCATGCTCGCCGCACCCCTGCTCGAGGCCGCAGGCCACGCCGCGGGGCCCTGGGTGCGCTGGCTCTACTCCCCCCTGTGTCACCAGCTCGCGCGGCGGAGCCTGGAGCTGGCGGGGCACCCGCTCACGGTGTGCGCGCGCTGCACCGGTCTCTACCTGGGCGGCCTGCTCGGGCTCGCGGTCGCGGTCGCGGCGGGATGGGGGGTGCGCGTGCCCGGTCCGCGGCGGGCCTGGCTGGTGGTGGCGGTGCTCCCCACGGCGCTCGACTTCCTCCTCAAGGGGCTGGGGAACGGCGCCCGTTTGGGTGTCGCCCTCCCCGCGGGGATCGCGCTCGGCATGTTTCTCGGGATCGGATTGAACGACCTCGGACGTATGATGCGCCCCGACCGTCCGTCCCAGGAGGAGCGTGAGCGATGGATGCGCGCCAGCCCGACCTGCTGAAGCCGACGCTGATCTCGGGCCTCGTGTTCGGGCTCGCCTCCGCCATCCCGGTGCTGAACTTCCTGAATGTCTGCTGCTGCGCGCTGATCTGGGGGTGCGGTCTGCTCGCCGCCTACCTGTACGCGAGCGCCTGCCGGGCCGCCGGGGTGCCCTTCCGGCCGGGGACGGGGGCCACGGTCGGCCTGCTGGCCGGCGCCTTCTTCGCCGTGAGCGCCACGGTCTTCAACACGGTCTTCTCGATGGTGTTCGGTCCCGCCATCGCGGAGATGGTCACGCGCATGATGGAGAGGCTGCCGAACGTGCCTCCCTTCGTGCTCGACGTGATGGACAAGGCGCGCGAGAACGCCGGCAAGTTCTCGGTGCTCGGGTTCATCCTCGATCTCCTGCTGCACGCGGTGCTCGGCGCGGTCTTCTCCACGCTGGGCGGCCTTCTGGGCGGTGCCCTGTTCAAGCACGAGCCGCCGCCTCCACCGCCGCCGCACGTGCCGCCGCCTGCGCCCGAGCCGGCCGCCGGCTGGGGCGGGATGCCGCCCGTCGGGCCTTGATGGACGCGCCCGAGCGGCGCCCGCCGGATCTGTTCAAGCCGACGCTGGTCGCGGGGATCGCCTTCGGTGTCGCCGCCGGGCTCCCCGGCACCAGCCTGCTCAACCTCTGCCTGTGCGCGCCCGCGTGGGGTGCGGGCATCGGCGCCGCGTTCCTTCACGGCCGGGCCTGCAGGGAGGCGGGATTCCCGTTCACCCCGGGAGAGGGGGCGAGGATCGGCTTCCTCTCCGGGGTCATCTACGCCCTGGCCGCCACCACCGTCTTCCTCGTCCTTTTGGCCGCGATGGGCGGGAGCGAGGGGCTGCTGCGCGAGGTCGAGCAGACGAGCGACCAGATCCCCTGGTTCTCGCAGGAGCTGATGGAGTGGATGCGCGGTCTGGCGCGAAGCGGGTGGCTACCGGGGGTCATGGGAGCCAGCTTGTTCGTGATGCACCTGGTGGCGGGTGGGGTCTTCTCCACCCTGGGCGGATTGCTGGGCGCTGCGATGCTCCGCCGGCCACCGCGCTGAGCCGTCCCTCCGTCCGCCGGCGGCCGCGGTCGGGGACGCCGGCGGACGCGTGCGCCGGAAAACGCCCACGGCATGCGTCCTCGATGCTGGCCGCGCCCTTGCAGTTCAGGCGCTCGCGGAGGGGGCGTTGCTCCCGGCCGGTGCCGCGCGGGTCCGGGACACCCGGGTGCGCCGGAGCGTTTCCGCCGGACGGGGGCCGGGGTATTCGAGGAGGCGACCCCGGCCCCTGCCCGACCTCGCGTAGGATGCGGCCCCATGCACGATACCGACGCGGAGCTGCCACCCTTCGGCGGTGCGGAGGCCGCGTCCTCCTTCGACGCCGCCCGTGCCGCCGTCCTCCCCGTTCCCTTCGAGGCCAGCGTCTCCTACGGCGGTGGCACCGCGCGCGGTCCCGAGGCGATCCTCCGCGCCTCCACGCAGGTGGAGCTGTGGGACGACCTCCTCGGCTTCGAGCCCTACCGTCACGGCATCTGGACGGATGCGATGCTGCCGGTGGCCGGCCTCGCGGGAGAGGAGGCCGTCGGTGCCGTGGCGCGCCGCCTGGGCACGCTCCTGGATGCGGGGAAGTTCGTGATGATGCTGGGCGGCGAGCACGCGATCACTCCGGGCGGAGTGGCCGCCACCGCGGAGCGCCATCCCGGCCTCACCGTGATCCAGCTCGACGCCCATGCCGACCTGCGGCAGGAGTACCAGGGGGACCGGCACAGCCACGCCTGCGCCATGGCCCGGGCGCTGGAGCACGCGCCCGTGCGCGCGCTGGGCATTCGCAACTACTCGGTGGACGAGGCGGCCTGGATGCGGCGCGGCATCCCCGGATACCGGATCGTTCACGGGTGGGAGATGGACGAGGCGTCCTGCCTGTCCCTGCTGGAAGGGCTGGACGGGACGCCGGTGTACCTGACCGTGGACGTGGACTACTTCGATCCCGGCATCGTGCCCGCCACCGGGACGCCCGAGCCCGGCGGCGGAGCGTGGTGGCCCACGCTCCGCTTCCTGGAGACGCTGTTCCGCCGGACCCGGGTGGTGGCGGCCGACGTCGTGGAACTGGCGCCGGTGCCGGGGCTGCACCACGCCGACTTCACGGTCGCCCGCCTGGTGCACCACCTCATCGGGCTGAAGGTGCGGGTCTGAGTTACTTCGCGGCTGGTGGCGGCGAGGGCGGCGGGGCTCCGATGGAGATCAGCTCGACGTCGAACACCAGCATTCCCTGAGGCCGGCCCGGTCGTCCCTTGTAGGCCAGCTCCTCTGGGATCCAGAACCGCCGCATCTCGCCCGGCACCATGAGCTGGAGCCCTTCCTTCCAGCCGTCGATCATGCGGCTCAGCGGCATGGTCATGGGGGTCCCGCGCCCGTAGGACGAGTCGAACGGCTTCCCGTCCGTGGTCCAGCCGGCGTAGTGCACGGTGATGACGTCCGACACCTTGGGGTGCTCGGTGCCGGTGCCCGGGCGCAGCACCTTGAACGCGAGGCCGGAGGCAGTCTTCTCCGCATCTGCCGGCGGGGCGGCCACGTCCTGCGGGGTGTCGGGAACCTTGGAGGCCGGCGCATCGGCCGCCGGGGCGAGGGTGGACAGGAGGACGGCCGCGGCCAGCGCGGCGAGGACGCCTGTGGTTCGCATGGACGACAGGATGGCCCTAGCTCCTGGCCCAGCGCAAGATCTCGGGAACGGTGGGCCGCTTCCCGTACATGAGGATCCCAATGCGGAAGATCTTGGCCACGCCCCGGAACAGGAGCCAGGTGAACCCGAGCGTGAGCCCGATGGAGAGCAGGATCTCCCAGAGTGGGGGAGTGAGGGTGTTGATCCGCATCATCATCACCATGGGGGTGAAGAGCGGGATCAGGGACACCACCGTCGCCACCGTGGAGTCGGGCTCCTTCACGAAGAAGAGCGTGGCCACCATGGGGATGACCAGGCACATGATCACGGGCGACTGCAGGTTCTGCGCCTCCTGCTCGGAGTTGCACACCGCACCCACGGCCGCGAACAGCGCCGTGTACATGAAGTACCCGAGCACGAAGAAGACCAGGAACCAGAGGAGACGCACGGGGTTCAGGGCATCCATGATGGAGGCCATGGCGCCTGCTGCGCCCGGCACCATCAGGGGCAGGAGCAGCGCGGTCGCCACGTAGATCCCCACCTGGGTGAGGCCCACCAGGCCCACACCCAGGATCTTCCCCGTCATCAGCTCCCGCGGGGAGAGCGAGCCCAGCAGCACCTCCATGATCCGGTTCGATTTCTCCTCCAGGATCCCCCGCATCACCGCGATCCCGTAGAGAAGCAGCGTCATGTAGAGCAGGAAGACGAAGATGAACGTGCCGAAGTACGCTTCCAGGAATCCTTTCTTGCTCTCCGTTCCCGTGGCGCTGACCTGGAACGTCTCGAAGTCCGGCCGCGCTGTGACCTTGCGCAGGGTCTCGGGATCGATCTGGAGATTTGCCCGCTCCAGGCGGAGCACCGTGAGGGCCCGTCCCAGGGCGGACTCCAGACGGTTCTGCAAGCCGGGGTCCATCGCATTCCGGGCGTAAAGGCGGTAGTTGTTCTCGGCGTCCAGCTCGTTCCCGATGGTCACCACGGCGAAAAGGTCGTCCTTGTTCACCCGCGGCTTCAGCGCCGCGTACGTGGCCTCCACGCTCCCCTGCACCGGGACCGACTCCAGCGCCAGCTCGTCCTTGCGCGGCGCTGCCTTCACCGTCGCTTCCTTCTTGTCCTTGCCCTCGTCGCCGCGCCGGTAGAGCTCCTTCTGCATGGGCTCGAAAAGCCGTCCGGTGGCGTCGACCACCGCGATCCTCTTCGCCTGGCCGGAGAGCCTGGCCAGGGCGAGGGGACCGAAGGTCAGGAGGACCATGATCAGCGGGAAAACGAGGGTGCCGATCCAGAAGGACTTCTTGCGCACGCGATCGAGGTACTCGCGGCGAATGACCATCAGCACGTTATGCATGAGAGGCCTCCTCGCGCATCACCTTCACCTCGGCGGCATCGCCGACCTGATCCAGGAAGATCGCGTGCAGCGTGGGGGACACCACCTCGAAGCGGCGGACCGGCGCCCGGTCCACGACGGCGCGCAGGATGGTCTGGGGATCGGTCCCCGGCGCCAGCTGCAGCTCCACCGTGCGCCCGTAGTCGTCCATCTGCTGCACCCCGGGGTGGGCGCGCAGGAAGGAGACGTCGCCCTCCACCTCGAGGGCGACGGCGTTCTTGCCGAAGCGGCTCTTCAGCTGCGCCAGCTCGCCGTCCAGCACCACCTTCCCGCGGTGGATGAGGCAGATGGAGTGGCAGATCTTCTCCGCCGTGTCCATCTGGTGGGTGGAGAACACGATGGAGACGCCGCTCCGGTTCAGCTCCATCAGGAGGTCCTTGAAGAAGTTCTGGTTCACGGGGTCCATCCCGGAGAACGGCTCGTCCAGGATGAGCAGGCGGGGACGGCCCAGCATGGCGGCCGCGATCTGCACCTTCTGCTGCATCCCCTTCGAGAGCTCCTCCACCTTGCGGTCCTTCCACTCCCCGAGGCCGATGCGGTCGAGCCAGGCGGCACCCTCCTTGCGCGCCTCGGCGGGGCGCGCCCCCTTGATGCTCCCCTGGAACTCGAGCATCTCCAGGATCTTCATCTTCCGGTAGAGCCCACGCTCCTCGGGAAGGAACCCGATCGCGCTCTTCACGCCCGAGGAGGGCTTCTTTCCCAGCACGAGGATCTCGCCGGAGTCGGGGCGGATGATGTCCATCACCATGCGGATGGTGGTGCTCTTCCCGGCGCCGTTCGGCCCCAGGAGGCCGAAAACCACCCCCTCCGGGACCTCCAGGCTGAGGTCATCCACCGCCCGGTGCTCGCCGAACGTCTTGAGGACCTTGCGGACCGAGATCGCCGAGGGCATGGCCGGCTCTCCTTTCCCGGCTGCGGAGGATGGTGCCGGGCGATTATACGGGAGCGGAATCAGGGTGTTCTCCCGGCCTTGACACCCCCCGGAGGGGACGCGACACTCTGCGGCCGATGATCACCGGGTTCAACACCGACGTCGAGTACGACGGGCGCACCTTCCACGTACAAACCGAGGACCGGGGGCAGCGCAATCCGGTCGTGGAGAGCCTCGTCTACAGCGGCGGGGAGATCGTCGCCACCCGGAAGAGCGGCTACGACGCGCTGCTGGCGACCGACAGCTACTCGGAGGCCGCCGTCCTCAAGCTGATGGAGGCGCAGCACCAGACCCTGGTGCGGGAGATCCGCAACGGGCGCTTCGATCCCGAGGGACCGAAGCCCTTCGGCTACAACATCATCACCAACCGGAGCCTGGACGAGGTGGTGCTCGATTTCCTCTCCCGCGAGGTCGGGGTGGAGCAGATCCGGCTGGAGAGCGACGCTCACGAGGCGCTGGTGGGAGGCGAGCAGGCCGTCCTGCGGCTGCGCGTGGTGGCCGACGCCTCCGACCGGCCGGTGCCGGGGGCGCAGGTCACGGTCAAGCTGATCTCCACGCACGAACGCCCGCGCGAGCTGTTCGCGGGGAAGACCGGGGTCGACGGTCGCGTGGAGGCCGAGGTGGCCATCCCGGTGCTGGCGGACGGCACCGCCGCGCTGCTCTGTCAGGCGGAGGCCAGCGGCAACAATGCGGAGCTGAAGCGCCTGATCCGGAATCCCGCCTAGCCGCGCAGGGCGCGCGCCCGGGCCATCTCCCTGGCGCTCTCCTTCTCCTTCAGCGCCTCTCGCTTGTCCCCGGCCTTCTTCCCCTTTCCCAGGGCGATCTCGAGCTTGATCCGGCCATCCTTGAGATACAGCTTCAGGGGGACGAGCGTCATGCCTCCCTGCTCCGTTTCCCTGGCCAGGCGCCGGATCTCCCGCGCGTGCAGGAGGAGCTTGCGCACGCGCACGGGATCGGGGGCGTCGCGGCCGGCCTGCAGATAGGGGCTCAGGTGTGCGCCGTGCAGGAAGACCTCGCCGTCCTTCACCTTGGCGTACGCCTCCTTGAGGTTGACCTTGCCGGCCCGGCAGGACTTCACCTCCGCCCCGGTCAGCACGAGGCCGGCCTCGAAGCGGTCCAGGAGGTGAAACTCGTGCGAGGCGGCACGGTTGCTGGCCAGGAGGGCATCACCGCCCGGCGCCTTCTTCTTGCCCGTCGTCATCGGCCGGTATCCTCGCCCAGCTCCTCCAGCCGCCGCCACAGCTCCGCCCGCCCCACGCCGAGCTCCCGGGCCGCGCGCCGCAGCGCGTCGCGGCGGTCCCCGCCGGAGGCCGACAGCGCCGCCACCCAGGCCCGGCGCAGGGCGGCGGCGTCCGCCTCGTCCGGGGCTGCGCCCCCCCCGCGGTCCGCTCCCGCGAGCGCGAGCGTGATCTCCCCCCGGACCGGCGCCGCGGCGAGCGCCTCCGCGAGCTCTCGCGCGCTTCCCCGCAGCACCGTCTCGTGCACCTTGGTGAGCTCGCGCCCGAGGACGATGCGCCGCTCTCCCACGATGGCGGCGAGATCGCGGAGCGTATCCAGCAGGCGGTGCGGCGCCTCGAACAGGACCAGCGTGCGGGTCTCCGCCCGCAACGCCCGCAGGCGCCGACGACGCTCGCCCGGCCGGGCCGGAAGAAACCCCTCGAAGACGAAGCGGTCGGCGGGCAGGCCGCTCACGGAGAGGAGGGCGGCCACGGCGGAGGGCCCGGGAATGGGCGACACCGGCAGACCCGCCTCCAGCGCCGCCTCCACGAGGTGCCTTCCGGGATCCGAGACCCCCGGCGTCCCGCCGTCCGAGACCAGCGCGACGTCCTCGCCGCTCCGGACCCGCTGCAGCAGCTCGATCAGACGCTCGCGCTCGTTGAACTTGTGGCAGCTGACGGTCGGCACCGTCGCCCCGAACCTCTCCAGGAGCTGCGCCGTGCGGCGCGTGTCCTCGCAGGCCACCAGCGATACGCGCCCGAGCAGGCGCTGGGCACGCGGGCTCGTGTCGTCCAGGTTCCCGATGGGCGTGGCGACGACGAAGAGGGTTCCGGGCATGGGACTCTTCAGGGGCGGGGGACGAGCTCGAGGTGAGCGGTGATCTGGACCTCGGGCCGGACGTGGTAGAGGAACGAGGAAGGATCGGGCACGCCGAAGTCGGCCCACTTCAGGCTCGTCCTCCCGTCCACGACCAGGCGTTGCCCGCGCCGCGCCAGGCTGACGGGGATCCGCACCGGCTGGGTGACGCCGCGGATGGAGAGGTCTCCTTCGATGGCGAACGCTTCGTCCTCGGCCCAGCTCGAGACACGGAAGATGCGGTGAGGCGAGAACACGATGCGCGGATGCTCGCCGGTGGCCAGCGACTCCTCACGCAGGGTGCGATCCCGGCGTGCGCTGCCCGTCTCGAAGCTCGCGGCATCGATCTCCAGACGGCCTTCGAGCAGCACGCCGTCCTCGCCCGCCTGGACCACCCGTGCCGTGCCGGACAGCTCGCGGGTACGGCTGCGCACGCCCCGGAGCGATGCCGGGAGCTCCCAGGCGATCTCCGACCTGACCGCGTCCAGCCGGTACTCGGTCCCGGGGGTCAGCTCCTGAGCGGGAAGGAACGAGGGGAGCGCGAGGCCGGCGAGCACCGCCGCCCATCGGATGCCTGGCATGCCGCCCTCCCCGTCTGGCCCCCCCCGCGGGGGGCGGGTAGGATAGCGCGACCATGCAACGCCTCGTGCTCCTGATCGCGCTCCTGGCCGGCCTGGCGGAGGAGCCGGCCCCGGCGCCGCCCCACCTCCCCAGCCCCCACGTGGACGGCAAGGCCACGGAGCAGGCGGTGCTCGATGCCACCCTTGCCTTCCTGCGGGAGGACCTCTCGGCGGCCCGGCCGGCGCTGGATCGCATCGAGGCCGGCTGCAAGCGCTTGAGGGAAGACGACCGGGAGGCCTACGGCGGAGAGATCATGAGCTACGACAAGGCGTTCCACGCCGCCCTGGACGTCTCGCGGGAGATGGCCTCGGCCGGGGATCTCCAGCGCTCGTGGGAGCAGTTCATGTGGGTCACCAAGGGTTGCCGCGCCTGTCACGCCCTGGCGCGCACCCCCCCGAGGACGGGCAAGGCGCGCGCCCACTGACCGTTCAGGTCCGCCAGTCGCGGGGATACCGGAAGTCCCAGCCGATCGAGCGCGTGGACACCTTGGCGATGACCGGGAGCCGCCGCTTGAACTGCGAGCGCACCACCATGCCAGTGACCCGGTCGATCAGGGCGGGAGCGAATCCGGCGCGGACGACGGCGTCGCGGCTCATGCGCGCGTCCACGAGCAGCGCCAGGAGCCGGTCCACCTCGTCGTAGGAGAAGCCGAGGTCCTGCTCGTCGGACTGCGCGGGCCAGAGGTCGGCGGAGGGGGGCTTCCGCCGGATGGAAGCGGGGATGCGGAGGTGCACGGCCAGTGCCCTCACCTGGGTCTTGTAGAGGTCGCCGATCGGGTTCAGCGCCGACGCCAGATCGCCGTGGAGCGTGCCGTAGCCCAGGAGCAGCTCCGTCTTGTTGCTCGTTCCCAGCACCAGGCCGCGGTCCGCCGCAGATCGGTCGTAGAGCACCGTCATGCGGACGCGGGCCATCACATTCCCCAGGCGCAAGGGGTCGGTGGCCCCGCTCTGCTGGGCGAAGGCGTCCACCATGGGGGTGATGTCCACCTTCTCGCCCACCACCCCGAGCACCCCCAGCATCTGCTCCGCGTGCACCAGGGAGAGGGGGTGGCTGGCGCGGTAGGGCATGAGGAGAGGGGTCACGGCCCCCGGCCCCAGCGCGCGCACGGCCAGCGCGGCCACCACGGCCGAGTCGATGCCGCCCGACAGGCCGAGCACCACCCGGCCCCAGCCCACCCTCTCCACTTCGTGGCGGAGGAAGCCTGTGAGGATCCGCGTGGTGGCCTCCGGGGCGAGGCGCAGCTCCGCTTCCCCTGGCAGCGGAGAGGGGGCGGCCGAGCGGCTCATCGGGCGCGGCGGCGAGCCGGACGCGCCGAGGCGGCAGGAGGCGCCTCGAGCACCGTGCGCGCCTCCTCATCCTCCATCTCGCTGCCCGGGAGGTCGTAGCGCCGCACCAGGAGCCGGTCCAGCTCGCGCCGGACCAGGTCGAGCTTCTCGTCGCGCAGGAGGGGATAGGCCGTGCGGGCACGCCGGAGCACCTCGGGGTCGAGCTCGGTCACCTCGAGAGCAGGCTGCAGCGCCGGGAGGGCCGCCAGCTCGCGCCCGAAAGGATCCACGGCGATGGATCCGCCCCCGAAGTTGAGGCCGTCCTCGTACCCGACGCGGTTGACGTACACGACGAACGTCGTCAGGAACTGGGCGGTCGTGCGCAGGAGCTGGTGCCAGACGCCGACACTGGACACTTCCCTTTGCTTGGGGCGGGCCCCCCGCGTCGGGCCGCTGGAGAGGACGAAGAGGACCTCCGCCCCTTCCTGGGCGAGGAGCCAGGGCGCCGAGGGATGCCAGGCATCCTCGCAGACCAGGAGTCCGGCCGGTCCAAAGGGACCGGCGAAGGCACGGAAGCGGTCCCCGGCCGCGAAGTCCCTGCCTTCGTCGAACATCCCATAGGTCGGGAGGTAGACCTTTCGATGGACGTGGAGCACCTGGCCGCCCGAGAGGTAGGCCGCAGCATTGTAAAAGCGATGCCCGGGGGCCTCCTCCACCACGCCGAGGAGGACGTCGATCTCGCGCGAAGCCCGGAGGATGCGGGACAGCCGGGGATCGTCGAGGCGAAGAGCGACCTCCGGCACATCGTCGCGCAGCAGGTATCCCGTGAGCGAGAGCTCGGGGAAGACCACCAGGCCCGCGCCCTGGCGCCGGGCCCGCTGCATGGCTTCGAGATGGAGGGCGAGGTTGGTGTCCAGGTCTCCCAGCCGGGGGGCGATCTGGGCGAGGGCGACGCGGCAGGGCTTCATCGAGGTCTCGCCACGAACCCGACACGGTACCACAGGGTTCGACCGCGTCGAAAAGGCGCGATCTTCACGCCGCAACCTTAAGTCGGCCATTCTGATGTACGTACGCGGCCGGCATGCGGCGCTCCCGGGCTGGGGGAGACGCCGGAAACAGTCCCGAAATACGTGATTTTCTCTGCCGCAGGGGTTGACCATGAGTTGGCCCGGTCTTTTCATAGGGAGGACCGGACGGCGAAGACGCCGGGAGGAAAGCATGGCCCGCAAGGCGAGCTACGAAGAGCCGGTCGATTACCTGGAGACGGAGGAGATCAACGAGGAGGCGGCCGCCGCGGTGGCGGATCTGCGTGCGGCGCGTCGCCGCCGGCAGACGCAGCCGCAGCCGACGGACAAGCCCACCGCGGCCATCCTCCCCATCTATCTCCGCGAGATGGGGTCGACGCCTCTGATCGACGAGCACCAGGAGGTCGAGCTGGCGCGTGAGCTCCAGGAGGCGCGAGAGGGACTGGCCAGGCTTGCCCTGAAGCTCCCCGTGTCGGCGCGGGAGTACGTGCTCGAGAGCGATCTCTCCGGGCCGAAGCGGGGGCGGGAGTGGCCCCTCGACGACCTGGAGGACTTCTATGCCCGACTGATCCGGTACGAGCGTGAGACGCGCGAGGCCAAGGTGACCGCACTGGCGCGGGAGGCCAAGGGCTTCAAGCGTCACGTGGATCACGCGCGCGACGCTCTCATCCTCGCAAACCTCAGGCTGGTGGTGCACATCGCCAAGAAGTACCTGAATCACGGCATTTCCTTCATGGACCTCATCCAGGAGGGAAACATCGGCCTCATGAAGGCGGTGGAGAAGTTCGAGTACGAGCGCGGGAACAAGTTCTCCACCTACGCCTACTGGTGGATCAAGCAGGCCATCGAGCGCGCGATCGCGGACAAGGCGCGGGTGATCCGCATCCCCGTGCACGTGAACGAGAAGATCAAGAAGATCTCCCGGGTCTCCCGGGAGCTGACGGAGACGCTGGGGCGCAAGCCCACGCCGCCGGAGATCGCCAAGAAGCTGCGCATGCCGGTGGCGAAGGTGGAGGAGATCCTCGGCGTGGTCCAGGAGCCGCAGGCCCTCGAGGACATGTCGGCCGAGGACGACGCGCCGGGTCTGCTCCGCTTCGTGGCCGACCCCAAGTCTCCCTCGCCCCTGGAGAGGACCGTGGATCGCGAGCTACGCGAGAAGATCGAGTCCACGCTGAAGGTCCTGAACTCCAGGGAGGAGGAGATCGTCCGCCTGCGGTTCGGGATTGGCCGCGACATGCCGTTCACGCTCGAGGAGATCGGCCGCGTGATGGGGCTGTCTCGGGAGCGCGTCCGGCAGATCGAGGCCACGGCGCTGAAGAAGATCCAGACCGCGAACGAATCGCGCGACCTCAGGGAGTTCCTGGGCTAGACGCGCAGGAATTTCCAGCAAGCTGGAGAAGGCCAGGCGGAGATGCCTGGCCTTCTTCTTTTCCGGCTAGCGGCGTGCGCCGCCGCTGCCGCCGCCATGGTGGCCGACGTGCGCGCCGCCCCCGCCCCGCCTGCCCCCACCCCGCGGGTGACCGGAAGCGGGGCTCTTGGGACCGGGGACGACGTCCGCTCCCTTCAGGAACGTGTAGGGTCCGTGGTGCCCGCGGGGGATCAAGCCCTCCGTGAACCCGCGATTGGAGCGGAAGCGGGCACCGATCGGGGTCCGATCGTCGAAGCCGAACCCGGGGAAGACGTACGGGTTGTACCCGTAGCCATACGCGCCGTAGTACCCGGCGCCGGCGACATAGCCGCGGTCCATGGGGAAGCCCGACTCCGCTTCGTAGGCGTAGGAGCTCCGGCTACGTTCCGCTTCGAGGCGAGCGGCCTCGCGGTCGAGCACCGACTGGACATAGGCCCAGGCGGCGGTGTCGTCCACAGGTGCGGTCTCCCGGCGGGGCGCCGTGGTGGGCGAGGGAGGACCGAACTTGGCGAGGTCGGCATTGGTGTAGAGCCGCGGAGCGGCCTCGGTGGGTGTGCTCGTCGCGGGCGCCCCTTCGGCCGCGGCGGCGGGCATGCCCGCGGCCGTGGCCAGCACCACGAGCGCGAGCCCGGCGATGGTGTTGGCGTGCATGAGCCGAGCGTACGCCGGTTTTGGGTGGGTCGCCACCAAAACAGCGACAAAAGCGCGGCCCTGCCGTGGATTGTGGAAATCGTGCGCGCGCGGCCTGGCCGGGCCGTGCGAACTCCGCACCGGCCCGCCACCGCGCGTAAGATCCTTTCGAATCAGGAATTTACTTTGGAGGGCGACCGGGCCGTCCGCGAAGGATCATCGGCTCGTTCTCCGCGGCAGGAGACCGGACGTCCACAGGTTTTCCACAGGCGCGAACCGTTTCCATCGGGACAAGGATTCGCGGTACATTCTCCGCAGCCACGGGCATCGGAGGCTGGAACCGGGAACATGGGGCGCTACCTTGGCGGCGGAACGGCGACGATGACGATCTTCGAGATCCGCACCGCGTATCACAATTCCCTCGCCAACATGCGTAACTGGTTTGGCGACGAGGGTGTGTCGGGGCGCCTCACGGTTCTCGACCGGCTCTCGATCCTGGACGCATGGCAGCAGGAGATGGTGGAGTTCTTCGAGCGTCACGGTTTCTGCTTCGCCTGCAACCGCCGCCTCGATCGCTGCCGCTGCCGTCGCGAACCGGAGTGAGTTCGCTTCCCTCCCGGGCCCTGCGGCGTCTGTGCTCCAATACCACGCGTGGCTGCCACGCTGAGCGTCGCCTCCCCCAGCGAGATCGAGTCCATCTACCGTGAGTCCCACGCTCTGTGGGGCGCCGGGCTCAGCTACTCGGACTACGTGGAGTTCTGGGCCGACGTGCGCGAGACGGGCTGGGCGCGCGATCACTATCGCCATCTCGTCTGGGCGGACGGGCGGGGGGGGATCCTCTCCAGCCTGAAGCTCTACGGGCCCGAGGTGCGGCTGGGGTCGTGTCGGGTTCGCGCCGCCGGGATCGGCGCGGTGTTCACCCCGGTGCGGCACCGGCGGAAGGGGCACGCGGCGGCCATGCTGCGCGCGGTCCTGGAGGAGGCACGCCGGCGCGGGGATGCCTTTGCCATCCTGTTCACCGACATCGGCACCGAGTACTACGCGCGCCTGGGATTCCAGGCACTGCCCGCCTTCGAATCCTGGGGTCGGCTGCCCGCGCGGCTGCGTCCCCCCCCCGAGCTGGCCCTGAGGCCCATGGAGTCCACGGACCTGGCGGAGGTGCGGGCGGCGCACGACGCCTGGTGTGCCCCCCGCCCCTTCGCCTTCCTCCGGGACCAGGCGCAGTGGGGCTATCTCCTCGTGCGCGCCGCCAGTTTCTACCGCCGTTACGACGGGTCGGATCTGACGCAGCGCTACCGGCTCGCCCTCCGGGACGGCCGGTTCTGCGGCTACCTGGTGGCCGTGGAAGGGGTGGGGCAGTGGGTGGTCCGGGAGGTGGGAGCGGTGGACGGAGACCTCGCGCTGATGGCCGACATCCTGCGCGCCGGCGGCACCGAGGCGCGGGGGGCCGGCTTGCAGCAGGTCTACGGATGGCTGGCCCCTGGCCTCGCCGAAAGGCTGCCGGAGTGGCGGCTGCGTACCGAGCCCCGCAAGCAGGCCATCCCCATGGTGGCCTCCTTCGGCGACGGGTTCGACTGGAGGGACCTCGGCCCGGGGGAGGATGCCTTTCTCCCCTTCCTGGATCAGTTCTGACGCGCCTGGTGGCGGCCGTCCTGGCGCTCGGCCTCGCCGGTCCCGCCGTCGCCGCGGAGGAGCCGACGCCCCCCGGTCCACTCACGGGCAGCCGCGTCGGCAACGTGGTCGTCGAGTTCGACCGCAGCAGCCTCGACGAGAACGGAAACAAGGTCCTGGAGGGCTCCGTCACCATCCGGGTCGGGAACGACGAGCTCCGGCTCCAGGCCGACCGCATCGTCTGGCGGGAGGACCGGTTCGTGGATGCGGAGGGGAACGTGCTCGTGGTCTGGGCCGGCAATCGCATCGCCGGCACCGCCATGCGCTACGACATCAAGGAAGACACGGGACAGGTGGAGAATGCCGTGGGCGTGGTCGAGCCCCAGACCGGGGCTGCGCTTTACTTCACCGCCGAGACCGCGGAAAAGAAGGGAGAGGACCTCGTCTTCCTGGATCGGGCTGTGGTCACCACGTGCACGCAGCCCGTTCCCTACTGGTCCTTCTCGGTATCCCACGCCAGGGTCCGGCTGGAGCACTACGCACACCTGCAGAACGTCCGCCTGCGTGCGGGGCGCGTGCCGGTCTTCTACCTCCCGTACTTGATCTGGCCCGTGAAGCGAGACCGCTCGGCGGGGCTGCTCTTCCCGGAGTTCGGCTCCACCCGGGACCGCGGCCAGGTCTTCGCGGAATCGCTGTTCCTCCCCCTGGGTCGCAGCGCCGACGCCAGGGTCACGGTGGCGCACTACACCGAGGCGGGAACGGGCGGGGCCCTGCGCGCCCGCTGGATCCCCAACGAGCGGGGCACCGCCAACTTCGAGGGCTTCTACATCAACGACCAGATCTTCGGCGGCCCCCGGCACCGCGCCACCTACCAGCAGGTGCAGACCTTCCAGAACGGGATGCGCCTGGTGGCCGACCTCAACGAGGTGAGCGATTTCGATTTCCTCACCGACTACGAGAGGGAGATCGGCCTGGCCTCCTCGCCCCAGGTGCTGGCCCGCCTGGAGCTCGTGCGCAACGGGCCCTGGGCCAGCCTCAACCTCCGCGAGCTGCGGCGCGAGCAGCTCCTTTCGGGAGACACGAGCCGCGTGCAGGAGACGCTTCCCGAGATCGAGCTACGCGGACGCAGCCGCCGTCTGGGAGGCACCCCGCTGTACGTGAGCTTCGAGTCGTCCGCCGCCAACATCCAGCAGTTCGGGGACGGCCCCACCTTCGAGTACTACCGTGGCGACTTCTTCCCCACCCTCACCGCGCCCTGGTCGCCCACGCCGTGGCTGGACATCGCTCCCAACGTGTCCTGGCGGGGCACCTTCTACACGCAGTCGCGGATCCCCAACACCCCGCTCATCGTGGACGAGGCCGTCTACCGGAGCCTCCTGCGGGGCGGGGTCGAGGTGGTGGGGCCCAAGCTGTACCGGATCTACGGCGGCGAAGCGGGATCGAAGCGCGCGCGCTACAAGAACGTGCTCGAGCCGCGGATAGGCTACGAGTACCGCACCGAGGACAGCGACCAGGAGAGGATCATCCCCTTCGACGAGGTGGACACGATCGCCACCGCCACCAACCAGATCTTCTACGGATTCACCTCCAGGCTCTTCGCCCGCCGGCCCCGGGCGCAGCTCAAGGAGCAGGACCTGCAGCCCAGACCGGCCACCCTGGACATGGAGCGGACGGGGGGCAGCCTGAAGGAGGTGGACCCCGCCGGTGCCGCCGCCCAGCAGGCGGTGGCGGCCAAGGAAGCCGGGGAGAAGTCCGACCAGCCCCAGGAGCCGGTGGAGATCCTCTCCCTGGAGGTGCGCCAGAACCGCTCGCTCAACACCGATCTGCGGAGCGAGGACGTGAACGGCAACGGCGAGCTCGATCCCGGGGAGGACGTGGACGCGAACGGGAGGCTCGACCGGTCCCGCTACTCCACCCTGGAGATGATCGGGCGCTACAACCCCGGGCCCGCTGCCAGCGTGGACCTGCGGGGGAGCTGGGATCCTCTGTTCGATCAGCTCGCGGAGCTGAGCCTCTCCGGCAATCTCTACAGTCCCTCGGCGCGCTCCGCGTTCTCCATCGTGCGCCGGGCCGGAGTGGGGCCGGCCTCCGAGACCCGGACGCAGTTCCGGCTCGCCGCCGGCGTCGCCCTGTGGAGCGGCAAGGTGCGCCTGGACGCCGAAGGCACGTACGACCTGGAGCTGAAGCAGGTTCCGGATCAGCGCTACCGCATCGAGTACTACACTCAGTGCTGCGGTTTCCTGGCAGACTACCTCCAGCGCGACTTCACGGCCCTGACGCGGCGGGAATTCCGGTTCACGGTGGACCTCCGGGGGATCGGCCGGCTGTTCGACCTGCACGAGAGCACGGAATGAAGGTCCTGGTGACCGGGGTTTCGGGGTACCTCGGCGGCCGGGTGGGCGTGCGCCTGGCGCGGGCGGGGCACCAGGTGCGGGGATTCGTGCGAGACCCTTCGCGCTGGCGTTCCCGTCCCCCCGGCGCGGACGCCGTGCAGGGAGACGTCACCGATGCCGCCGCGCTCGGCCGGGCCGCGCAGGGGTGCCAGGCCGTCGTGCACGCCGCCGCGCACGTCAAGGTCTGGGATCGCGACAAGCACCGTTTCGCGGAGGTCAACGTGGGCGGCCTCCGTCACGCGGCGGACGCCGCGGCCTCCTCCGGTGCGATGCTCGTCTACGTCTCGTCCTTCATCGCCCTGGGACCCACCGACGGGCGGGTCTTCGACGAGGAGACGCCCCGGGCGGCGGGGGACGCGCACAACCAGTACGAGAAGACGAAATGGGAGGCCGATGTCCTGGCCCGCCGGCTCGGCGCGGAGGGCCGGTCCATCGTGCGCCTCTATCCGGGAGTGGTGTACGGCCCGGGAGCGTTGACCGCGGGCAACCACGTGGCGCAGGTCCTGCTCCAGCACGCGCGCGGCAAGCTCCCCGGCCTGCTCGGACCCGGCGACCGCCGCCAGTGCTTCGCGTACGTGGAGGACGTGGCGGACGGTGTGGCCCTGGCCCTGGAACGGGCGCGGCCGGGATCGGCCTACATCCTGGGCGGGGAGAATCGCACGGTCACCGAGCTCTTCGACGCCTTCCACGCTGCCACCGCCATCCCACCCCCCAGGCGTCACATCCCCTACGCGGTGGCGGGGCTGGTGGGAAGGGCGCAGCGCCTCTGGGCGGAGCTGACGGGGCGTGACCCGGAGCTCACGGACGAGGTGGTGGAGATCTACCGCCACGAATGGGCGTACTCCTCCGCGCGGGCGGAGCGGGAGCTCGGATACCGGATCACTCCCTTCGGCCAA
Source organism: Candidatus Polarisedimenticolaceae bacterium (assembly GCA_036274395.1). Lineage (GTDB taxonomy): Bacteria > Acidobacteriota > Polarisedimenticolia > Polarisedimenticolales > DASUFT01 > DASUFT01. The sequence goes on from DASUFT010000147.1 coordinate 24,465, forward strand.
GGCATCGGACGCACGGCCGCCTGGCTCCGCGAAACGGGCGCGCTTCCCCCGGGGCGAAGATGACGGGGGAGCTCCAACGCAAAGCGCTCCACGTGGGCATGGGGGGGTTCGCGTTGCTCCTCCGCTGGCTCACGCCCTGGCAAGCCATGGCCTGCGCCGCGGCGGCGCTCGCCTTCAACCTGTTCCTGCTGCGGCGCCTCACCGGAGACCGCTTCCTCCGGGAGGGGGAACGCGCTTCGGGCCTGCCCCTGGGCATCGTGCTCTACCCGGCGGCAGTGCTCGGGCTCCTGCTCGTCTTCCATCGGCGGCTGGAGCTGGCCGCCGGCGCCTGGGGTCTGCTGGCGGTGGGCGACGGCATGGCCACCGTGGCCGGCATCACGCTGCGTGGACCGAAACTCCCCTGGAACCGGCAGAAGTCCTGGAGCGGCTCCCTGGCCTTCGTGCTCTGGGGAACGGCCGCCGCGGCCTTCCTGATCCGCTGGGTGCAGCGGGGGGCACTGGGGGGGAACGGCGGGTCCCTGGGCGACAGCTTCCTGCGCGCAGACGGGCTCCCGCTGCTGCCCGCGTGCCTGCTCGCCGCCACGGCCGCGGCGCTGGCCGAGTCCCTGCGCAGCGGGATCGACGACAACCTGCTGGTTCCCTTCGTGGGCGGGGGAGCGCTGGCGGCGCTCACCCTCGTGTCTCCGGAGGTGGCCGCAGGGCACCTGGAGGCCCATCGTGGCGATCTCGCCGTGGGCCTGGCCGTCAACGTCGCGCTCGCCTTCCTCGCGTACCTTGCCCGCGGCGTGACCTTCTCGGGTGCGGTCTGGGGCACGCTGCTGGGGTCCCTCCTGTACGCCCTCGCCGGCTGGCGAGGGTTCCTGCTGCTGCTCGCCTTCTTCGTCCTGGGGACGCTCGTCACCAAGCTCGGTTACGCCCACAAGGCGGCGCTGGGCATCGCGCAGGAGCGCGGGGGCCGCAGGGGCGCCCGCCACGCCTTCGCGAACGTCGGCGCCGGCGTGCTCTTCGCCGCCCTGGCTGTCTCCACCACCGCGCCGGGTCTCTTCACCCTGGCGCTCGTCGCCGCCTTCGCCACTGCGCTCTCCGACACCACCGGCTCCGAGATCGGGCAGGCCTACGGGCGTACGCCCTACCTCGTCACGACCTTCCGACGCGTCCCGGCCGGGACCGACGGTGCCGTGTCGCTGGAGGGCACCCTGGCCGGCATGGCCGCCAGCGCGGTCGTGGCGGGCATCGCCTGGTCGGTGGGGCTGGTCTCGATGACGGGTGCGGCGATCGTGGTGGTGGCCGCCTTGGTGGGGACGACGCTCGAGAGCTATCTGGGAGCGGCCTCGGCGGGCGCGGAGGCTCCGGACAACGAGGCGGTCAACTTCCTGAACACGCTGGCAGGGGGCCTGGCGGCGATCGGGCTCGCTTCGCTCTAGACTGCGGTGCATGAGCGAGCCTCGCCCGCCCGCCCTTGCGGGGCGCCGGGTCCTCGTCGTGGACGACAATCGCGACGCCGCCGAGAGCCTGGAGATGCTGCTCCGGCTGATGGGGGCGGAGGTCCACAGCGCGGCCGACGGCCGGTCGGCGCTGGACGCGCTGAGGCGTCACCGTCCCTCGGTGGTGGTGCTCGACATCGGCCTCCCCGACATGGACGGCTACGAGGTGGCCCGCCGCGTCCGCCAGGAGCCGGCGGGTGCACAGACCGCCCTGATCGCGCTCACCGGCTGGGGCGAGGAGGAGGACCAGCGCCGCTCCCGCGAGGCCGGCATCGATCACCACCTGGTGAAGCCCGTGGATTTCGCAGCGCTGGAGGCGCTGCTGCGCGCGCTCCCTCAGACCAGGTAGGCGACGGCGAATCCCACCTGGGCCGCCATCATCATCAGGTACATGTGGGTCCAGGAGGGGTGGTTCTCCACCTCGGCCAGCGCCGCCGGGTCCCGGAGGACGAGGCGCACGGTGTAGCCGCCCCAGGCGGCGAGGAGGAGGCCCAGGCCGGTCAGCACCCAGGGGTTTCCGGTCAGGATCGCGTGCTCCGGCGCCCGCGGATCGGGCAGGAAGGCGCCCAGGGGGAGCAGGAGCCAGGGCACCACGAAAAAAGGGGCGATCATGCGCGCGGCCCGCTCCACGCCGAACCGGATGGGCAGGGTGCGGCAGCCCGCGGCCTCGTCCCCCGGCATATCGGAGAAGTCCTTGGTGGAGGAAGCTCCCAGGAGGAACAGGAAGAACACGCCTCCGATGTACCACGGCTCGACGTGGGCCACCGAGGCCACCATGGACCAGCCCGCCACCTTCAGCAGGCAGCCTCGCGGGATGGCGATCGTGAGGTTGGCCAGAAAAGCGTCCGCCTTGGTGCGCCCGAACGCCGGGGCGCTGTACACGAAGGTGAAGATCATGCCCGCCACGAAGAGGAAGAAGCACTGGTGGAGCGGCACGGGCGCATGGAGGCGGTCCCAAAGCGACCTCACCGGCCAGTGGACCACCAGCCAGGTGGGAACGACGGCGGCCACGTACAGGGCGATCGCGAACCACCATCCCGCCCGCAGCGAGATGGCCCCGGTGACCAGTGGACGGTCGGGCTTGTTCAGGCGGTCGTTCTCCAGGTCGTAGTACTGGTTGATCGCGTTGGAGGCGGCGTTGAGGAGGGCGGCGCAGAGCGAGCCCAGGAGCACGGTGGCCACGATGGCAGAGCTCCATGCACGCGATTCCCCCGCAAGCACCTGCGGATTGTGGGCCGACCCCCAGGCCGTGATGGCTCCGGAAACGACGCCCAGCAGGGGAGGGAGGAGCGTGAACGGACGGGTGAAGCGGAGGTAGAGGCGGACCCGCCCCGCCAGGCTCACCGGGACGCGCGCCCGACCGCCACCGCCGCGGGCCGCACCAGCTGATCGCCCAGCCTGTAGCCGGGCCGCATCGTCTCGGTGACCACGCCGTCCAGCGCGGGATCCTCGACCGGGTCCACGCGAACCGCCTCCGCCACCGCGGGATCGAACGGCTCGCCCTCGGGGGAGATGCGCACCACGCCGTGTCGCTCCAGGATCTGCAGGAAGTGCTGGACGGCCAGGGACACGCCCCGGGTCAGGGGAGCGGCGTCGACCACACCCGCCATGTGCGCTTGCGCCAGCTCCAGGTCGTCCACCGTGGAGAGGAGCTCCCTCACGAGGGCCGCGAACCTAAGCTCCACCTTGCGGTCGAGGTCGCGCGCCAGGCGCTCCCGGAACGCGTCGGCGTCCGCCTGCGATTGCCGGAAGGCTCCGATGTACTCGTGCAGCTTGGCCTCCGCCTGCTCGGCCCGGGAGCGGTAGCTGTCCACCAGCGTGTCGCCCGCGGCAGGCCGGGGCTCGGGCTCGGCTTCCGGGCGGTCGGTGTTCTCCTCCTGCTCGCCGTGCTCGTTCAGCGGGCGGGCCCAGTGGCGGCGGTCGTCCACCTTGAAGGAGGGCCGTTCTCCCGGGGGCTCGCCGATGGGGTCGCGTTCGTCGCGTGCCATGTCAGTACCCGCGCAGCCGCCGGATCCGCTCCTGGAGCGGGGGATGCGTGCTGAAGAGTTGGAGCAGGGCTCCGCCCGAGAGCGGCGCCACGATGAACAGGTGCGAGGTCGCGGGATCTCCCTGCTGCATGGGAACGCGCTGGTTCAGGGCGCCGAGCTTCTCGAGCGCGCGGGCCAGACCGTGGGGGCTCCCGGCGATGCGGGCCCCCGTGGCGTCGGCCGCGTACTCCCGCGACCGCGAGATCGCCATCTGAATGATCAAGGCGGCGATGGGGGCGAGCAGCGCCGTGAGCAGCAGGACGAGGGGGTTGCCGCCGCGCTCGTCGTGGCGCCCTCCCATGCCTCCGAACAGGGCGCCCCACTGGGCGAGATGCGCCAGCATGCTGACGGCGCCGGCGATGGTGGCGGCCACCGAGGCGATCAGGATGTCGCGGTTTTGCACATGGGCGAGCTCGTGGGCGATCACGCCCTCGACCTCCTCCTCGTCCATCGCCTGCAGCATTCCCTGGGTCACCGCCACCGCCGCATGCTGGGGATTCCGGCCGGTGGCGAAGGCGTTGGGCGCGGCCTCCGGGATCAGGTAGACGGCCGGCTTGGGGAGGCCGGCACGCGCCACCAGGCGGTCCACGATGGCGTGGAGGCGCGGCGCCTGCTGGGGCGTCACCGCCTGAGCGCGGTACATCCGCAGGACGATCTTGTCCGAGAACCAGTAGGAGCCGAAGTTCATCAGGGCGGCGAAGACGAAGGCGATCATCACCCCGCCGCGCCCGCCCAGCACGCCGCCCAGCAGAAGGATCAGCCCCGTGAGGAGACCCAGCAGCAGCGCGGTCTTCAGGTAGTTCGTCGTGCTCATCACCGTCCCGCTCTCCTGCCCCACCCCGCATGGTAGCAACTCACTTGACGTCCACCTTGATCCGGGCGGGACCATCCTCCCGCCTCTTGGGAAGCGTCACCTCCAGCACGCCGTCGCGATGCGCGGCCTGGATCCCGGCGCGGTCCACCGAGGGCGGCAGCGCGATCTGCAGCGCGAAGGCGCCGTAGGGACGCTCCAGGCGCAGAAAGGAGTCGCGGCCCACCTCCCCGTCCATCTTGCGCTCGCCCCGGAGCAGGAGGTGCGTCCCCTCCGCCTGCAGCTCGACCTCTCCGGGGGTGACGCCGGGCAGGTCCACGCGCAGCACGTAGCGGTCGGCGGTCTCGAACAGGTCCACCGGGGGACGGAACCCGCCGGAGGCGAGGTCCTCCACCTCCCGGGGGCCGCTGGAGCGCGCGAAGGCGTCGTCGAACAGGCGGTTCATCCGCTCCTGCAGCGCCATCAGGTCGCGCACCGGGTCCCAGCGCTGGATCGCCATGGTCTTCCTCCCTCAGTGCCGGACGCCCGGGCGGTCCGACGGATCCTCGTCTGCCGTGGGCACGGGGGAGCGCTTGCGCAGCGTGATGCCGCCCGTCTCCGCGTCCACCTCCACCGTCTCCCCCGGCGCGAAGCGCCCCTCCAGGAGCCCCAGGGCCAGGGGGTCCTGGATCTGCCGCTGGATCGTTCGCTTGAGCGGCCGCGCCCCGAACGAGGGATCGTACCCCGCCTCGGCCAGGCGGCGCTTGGCGCCGTCCGTCACCGCCAGGTCGATCTTGCGCTCGGCCAGGGTGCGGCGGAGCCGGGAGAGCTGCAGGTCCACGATGGCCAGCAGGTCCTCCCGGGTGAGGGCGCGGAACACGATGGTGTCGTCCACGCGGTTCAGGAACTCGGGCCGGAACGCCTCCCGCAGGGCCTGCTCGACATGGGCCCGGAGCGCCTCCTCCGAGTCTTGCGCGTGCTCCAGGATGTAGTGGGAGGCGAGGTTGCTGGTCATGATCAGGATGGTGTTGCGGAAGTCCACCGTGCGGCCCTTGCCGTCGGTGAGGCGCCCCTCGTCCAGCACCTGCAGGAGGACGTTGAAGACGTCGGTGTGCGCCTTCTCGATCTCGTCCAGGAGGACCACCGAGTAGGGGCGGCGGCGCACCGCCTCCGTGAGCTGTCCGCCCTCTTCGTAGCCCACGTAACCGGGGGGCGCGCCGATCATCCGGGCCACCGTGTGCTTCTCCATGTACTCGGACATGTCCAGCCGGATGAGGGAACGCGGGTCGTCGAAGAGGAATTCGGCCAGCGCCCGCGCCAGCTCGGTCTTCCCCACCCCGGTGGGTCCGAGGAAGATGAAGGTGCCGATGGGGCGGTTCTCGTCCTTGAGGCCGGCGCGGGCGCGGCGCACGGCGGTGGCCACGGCGGAGACCGCCTCCTCCTGTCCCACCACGCGCCGATGCAGCTCCTCCTCCAGGTGGACGAGCTTCTGCGTCTCGCTCTCCAGCATCCGGGACACCGGCACATTGGTCCACTTGGAGACCACCTGCGCGATGTCCTCCTCGTCCACCTGGGTGCGGAACATGGCGGAGCCGTCCTGCTGCAGCTCGGCCAGCTTGAGCATCGCCTGGTCCAGCTCGCGATTGAGGCGGGGGAGGGTGCCGTGGCGCAGCTCGGCCGCGCGCTCGTAGGCGAGCTCCTTCTCCGCCCGCTCGATCTCCGTGCGGGTGGACTCGATCTCGGACTTGAGCTTCCCCACCCCCTCGTTGAGATCCTTCTCGTTCTTCCAGCGCGCGGTCATGACGTTGCGCCGCTCGTTCAGCTCGGAGAGCTCGCGCTCGATGCGCTCCAGGCGCTCCGCCGAGGCGGGGTTGTCCTTCTCCCGCTTCAGGGCCTGGCGCTCCACCTCCAGCTGCGTGATCCGCCGGCTCACCTCGTCCACGGCGGCAGGCACGGAATCGATCTCCATCCGCAGCCGGGCGGCGGCCTCGTCCACCAGGTCGATGGCCTTGTCGGGGAGGAAGCGGTCCGAGATGTAGCGGTGGGACAGGGTAGCCGCCGCTACCAGGGCCGCGTCCGTGATCTGGACCTTGTGGTGGACCTCGTAGCGCTCCTTGAGGCCGCGCAGGATGGAAACGGTGTCCTCCACCGAAGGTTCGCCCACCATCACCGGCTGGAAGCGCCGCTCCAGGGCGGGGTCCTTCTCGATGTGCTTGCGGTACTCGCCGAGCGTGGTGGCGCCGATGCAGCGCAGCTCGCCCCGAGCGAGGGCGGGCTTGAGCAGGTTGGCGGCGTCCACCGCCCCCTCCGCCGCCCCTGCGCCCACCAGGGTATGCAGCTCGTCGATGAAGAGGATGATCCTTCCCTCGGACTCCTCGATCTCCCGCAGCACCGCCTTCAGCCGGTCCTCGAACTCGCCGCGGTACTTCGAGCCCGCGATCATGGCGCCCAGGTCGAGCGCGACCAGCGCGCGGTCGCGCAGCGTCTCCGGCACGTCTCCGTCCGCGATCCGGCGGGCCACGCCTTCCGCGATCGCCGTCTTCCCCACCCCGGGGTCGCCGATGAGCACCGGGTTGTTCTTGGTGCGGCGGGCCAGCACCTGCATCACGCGCCGGATCTCCTCGTCCCGGCCGATCACGGGGTCGAGCTTCCCCTTGCGGGCGAGCTCCGTGAGGTCCCGCGTGTAGCGCTTCAGGGCCTGGTACTTGTCCTCTGGGTTCTCGTCCGTCACGCGCGTGGTGCCGCGGACCTCGCGCAGTGCAGCCAGGATCCCCTCCGGGGTCGCGTGCACCGAGGCCAGGATCCTCGCCGCCTCCCCGCTTCCCCGCGCCATGGCCAGCAGGAGGTGCTCGGCGGAGACGTACTCGTCCTGGAATTCCCGGGCCACGGTTTCCGCCGAGCGGATCAGCTCCCCCAGGCTGCGCGAGGGTTGGGGCTCGGTCCCCCCCTGCACGCGGGCGGTGGACGCGAGCTCGCGCTCGGCGGCGGCGGCGACCGCATCGGGGCTCACGCCGAGGCGCTCGAAGATCGGCCGCACGATCCCTTCCCGCTGCTGCACCAGGGCGTGGAGCAGGTGGACCGGCCGGATCTCGGCGTGCCCGGCCGCGGTGGCGCTGGACTGCGCCTCCTGGAGGGCCTCCTGGGCCTTGATCGTGAACTTCATGGGCATGGGTGCCTCCGCGTACGCGGGAGTTGTTGCGACGTGAGTGCTTGATTGTCAAGTCTGCGCGGGATCAGGCCACGGAGCAACGGACGAGGAGCCCGGGGGTGGTCTCCCCCTCGAAGTCGACGAACTCCGTGTCCTCCCGCCGCAGGATCCGGAACAGGTTCCCGGAAAGCGTCGCCCTGACGCGCCCGCGGGCCTCCCCGCCCTCGACGCGCAGGCTCTGGGGCGCCGAGAGGGAGAAGTCCCCGCTGACGGGGTCCTGGGTGTGGACGCCGAGCACGTGGAGCACGAGGAGCACGCTCCCCTCCAGCGCCTGGGCAAGGCTGACCTTCCGGGCCCCGAAGAAGCTCACCGTGTCCATGGCGTAGGGGAACGCCGTGGGGGGGAGCTTCAGCCGCCGCCCGTACTTGAGGTCCAGCACGGGGGTGACGAGCCGCCCCCCCTCCACGAACGCGGCGGGCCTGGCGGGGACCCCCTCCCCGGAGACGCGGTAGGCCCCGGCGTGGAGGGGACGGAGCGGATCGACGGTCAGCACGACGTCCTCGCGGAGCACCGCCGCGCCGGAGCCGAACTGCTCCCGCCGGAAGGCGCTCTCGCCGTGGGCCACCGACGCGCCGTCGAGGTTGTCGAGGAGCGTGCCCAGCACGTACTCCTCGACCACGTTGGGGTGGAGCAGCACGGGTACGTCCCCGGCGGGCGTCTCCGAGGAGGGGCCCGTCAGTCGCCGGACCAGGCGCGCGGCGCGCTCCAGGCGCGCGGAGAACGCGGACGGTGCCTCCGGGGCGCGGGAGGTGTGGCCGTCCGAGAGCTCCCCCTCGAAGCTCACGTGCCAGCCGGTCGCGGTGGCCCGCTCCACCACGTCCACCCCCGCCGAGGTGACGACGCGGGACCGGCTGAGCGTGGAGGAGAACGAGCCGCTCCACGTGGCGAACCCGGCATCGGCCACGAGCCGGCGGATCTCGGAGAGGCGCCCGGCCAGGAGTGCCGTGTCCCCCGAGGCCATGGCCGCGGCCGCGGGATCGAAGAGCGCCACCTCGGGCACGGGAGCCGGCTCGGCGACGTGCGCCGCATCGGGGTCCTCGTAGGCGTGGAGCCGCGCGGCCGCCACCGCCCCCGCGGGGTCACGCTCGATCTGGCGCCGCTCCCAGGAGCCCTTGCTCACCTTGCCGTCCGCCCACACCAGCAAGTACCGGGCGGCGCACGACTCGGCAAGATCGATGGGGGCATGCGGGCCCCCCGCCTGCCGGTCCTTCACCCCCAGGGAGAGCCGGCGCCGCTCCACCGCGCCCAGCGACCAGACGTCCACCTCCGGTGCGGCGGAGAGCGTGGCGAGCAGGCGATCGAGGTTCACGCGCTCCCGCCGATCCTCACCGCCGGATGGGGATCGAGGACGAGGAACCAGTGGCTCCCCCCCGAGGAGGGCACGCTTTGGCCCCACTTGCCGCAGGTGCCGAGCGCATCGAGCAGGAGGGGACCGAACGCTTCCCGGATGGATTGCAGCGCGCCGAACATCGAGCCCGAGAAGATCGCGGGCCGGAAGAGTGCGATCCCGTCCTCCGACAGGGTGTAGAGCGCCTTGCAGTTGAACACGAAGTCCCCGGTGGCGGTGTTCACCTGGCCGCCGGAGTAGCCGGACAGGAAGACGACGCGCGGGTGGCGGCGGAAGACCCCGGCGCCGGCGAGGAGGTCCCGCACCTGCTCCGGGCCGTGGTCCTCGAAGGTGCCCGGCGCCGGCTGCGCGCCCTCGACCTCGATCCGGATGTTGCTCATCCGCGGCACGGGGGCGTGCCGGTACGACTCGGCGCGCTCGGCGCCGGTCACCGCCACACCCGCCTCGGCGGCCGACCAGGGGTCGGAGAGCGCCTCGTGCAGGCGCCCGCGGGAGACGATCGTGGTGCGCTGCCGGGGAAGGCCGTTCGGGGAGAAGGGTTGCCAGGCGTGGTCCCCCGGCAGCGTCTCGTCCACGATCGACACGTGCGCCGGGCCGACCTCGTCGCCGGCACGGAAGCGCCCGTCCTTCGCGAGGATGGAGGAGCGGAAGGCGTCCGCCTCGGAGGCATGGCCGAAGGCCTCGTGGGCGAGACCCTTCGCCAGGGCGTAATCGATCACCAGCGGGAAGGACCCCGGCGGATGCGTGGGAGCATCGGGCAGCGCGAGGCAAAGCCGCGCCGCGGCCTCCGCGCGCCGGAGGAAGAGCGCGATGCGGTCCGGATCCCAGAGGAGGCGCGGATCCGGGGAGAAGACGGCGGTGGCCACCGTGTGCCGCGCTCCCGCGCTGGGTGTCGTGGCCGCCCCCCGGAGCACGCAGCGCGGCATGGCGTAGAGCACGTCGGTGCCGTCCGAGCGGCCCACACGCCAGGCGTCGAGGTCCGTCCCGTAGGCGAGCCGCAGCGAGGGCCCCGGCGTGCGCCGCGCCCACTCCGCCTCCAGCTCCACCAGACGCGTGCCCACCTGGTGGACGCTCAGCTCGGGAAAGTGCCGGCACGCCTCGGGCACCGCCTCCGCGCGCGTGACGGGGAGCGAGGGCAACGAGGCGCGGTGGACGCCCAGCGACGGGCCCCCGCGCGCCGCGCGCACGGCGCCCTCGAGCAGGGGAAGGGCTTCGTCCGGCAGCAGGTCGTCACGGCTGGCCAGCGCGGTGGCTCCGTCCTCATCGAACACCTGGAGCCCGATGCCGGAGAGCGAGGAGGCGGAGGTCTCCTCGACCCTTCCCTCCCGCACCAGGATGCGCTTCACCGTCCGCGCCTGCGCCCGCCAGACCAGGTACACGCCCGCCGCGCGGGCGCGACGCACCAGGGTCTCCGGGAGATCGCCGAGGGCGGAGAGGTCCTCGATCACCCTTGGAGGATAGCCGAGCCCTCGTGAGGGAACGTGCCCCGCGGCGGCAGGACCAGGTAGGTCTCGAGATCACCGCCGCGCACGGCGGGGGGCTTGCCGTCGAGGTGGTGCCGGAGCACGCGCAGCGTGAGCGGGAGGTGCGTGTGCAGGGGATGGTGGCCCGCCCCCCGCAGCACCTGGAGCGCCGGGAAGGGGTGGCGGAAGGGGAGCTCGATGACGCGCGCGATCGGTGCCACCTGGTCGAGGTCCCCGTGAAGCAGGAGGGTGGGGATGCGGGGCAGCTCGGGGAAGATCGGGTCGAGGTCGTGGTGCATCAGGCAGTGCTCGAGCGTCGACGTGAGCGAGCGGTAGGTGAACCGCCGCGTGTCCGCGATGGCGGCCCAGGGGAGCCGCCGCAGGTACCGCGCCGTCAGGGCCCAGCCGGTGCGGCGGAACTGCCCCAGGTCCGCGCCCAGCGAGTCCATCGCCACCAGCTTGCGGTACTTGCTGGAGCCGGCCACCAGTGTCTGGTGCGCGTCCTCGGGGTCGAGGAAGCGGGGAAGGCTCGACAGCACGAGCCGGTCGACGCGGCCGGGGGCGCGGCGCAGCAGCTCGAGGGCGAGGATGGCGCCCAGCGAGTGCCCCACCACCGCGACCTTCTCCGTGTTGCGCTCGCGGTCGAGCAAACCCAGGAGCGCCTCCGCGAAGAACCCCGGCGTGTAGTCCGCCAGGGGCTTGGGGGACAGCCCGAAGCCGGGCAGGTCGGGAACGAGCAGGCGGCGCCCCGCGGCCAGCGGGAAGACGCGCGGGATCCAGTAGCGCCGGGATGCCGTGAGGCCGTGGAGGAACAGGACCGGCGGCGCATCCTCCGGGCCGACGGTCTCGTAATGCAGCGCGACCGCGCGCGATGAGGCCCAGGTGCCGCTGGACATACGGGGGGAAGCTAGGGTCCGGGTGCAGCCCGGTCAATGTTCGCTAGGATGCGCGCGTGGCTCCCTCGACGCGTCGACGGCTCGAGCGCGCCGAGGAGGCGCTCCTGCGGCCCTGCGCGGTTCGCTCCGCCCAGGCCACCCGCCGCCACCCGGTGGAGGACGCCGGCCGCCGGTTCGACTACCGCACCGCCTTTCAGCGCGATCGTGACCGCATCCTCTACAGCCGCGCCTTCCGCAGGCTGGGACAGAAAGGCGAGGAGCAGGGCCGGAACCGGCTCACCCACACCCTGGAGGTGAGCCAGGTCGCCCGCACGCTGTGCCGTGCCCTCCGCCTGAACGAGGACCTGGCGGAGGCGGTGGCCCTGGCTCACGACCTGGGGAGCCCGCCCTTCGGGGCGGCGGGGGAGGCGGCGCTCGACGCCGCCCTCTCGGGGCGCCTGGATGGCCGGGGCGGGCACGGCCTGGGGGATCTCGGCGGGTTCCGGCGGGGCTGGCAGGGGCTCCGGGTGGTGGATCGGATCGAGAAGCGGTACGCCCATGCCGGGCTGAACCTCACCGACGCGGTGCGGGAGGGCGTCCTCCGGTCCGATCCCGGAGCCACGGTTCCGCCCGAGGAGGCCGCGGGGATCGCGGAGGGGCCGGGGTCGCTGGAGGCGCAGGCGGTGGTGCTGGCGGACCGCATCGTGTCCGCCCTCGAGGAGCTGGACGATGCCCTGGAGCGTGGGATCCTCGAGCTGCAGGCCGCGGAGCGCTTGCCCGTGGTGCGCGAGCTGCGGCGCAAGCTCGGCTCCGCCTACCCCGCGACCGGTGCCTTCGTGCGCCGGAACGCGATGCACCGCGGGCTCACTCACCTGCTGGTGACGGCCGCCATCCTGGCGAGCGAGACCGCGCTCCAGCGCCTGGAGCACGGCGAGGTGCCGCGCCAGGAGATCCTGGCGGCGCGCCCGGTGGCGCTGCCGGGGGCCGCCGCCGGTCTCCTCCACGGCCTGGAGAGCTTCCTCGAGGTGCGCCTGCGCCGCCGGGCCGGTGCGGAGCGGGAGGAGCGGCGGGCCCGGCACGTGGTGCTCGGGCTGCTTGCGGCTTACCTGGCGGACCCCAGGATGCTCGACGACCACGTGCTGTTCCGCTTCAAGGAGACCGCAGGAGTACGATACCTGCGGGATCTGCCCCGCGACGCGGTCGAGGCGGAGGTGGCGCGCACCTACCGCCGGGATGGACGGTTCGTCCGGATCCTCGGCGACCACGTGGCCTCGATGACCGAGGTCTACGCGCTCGCCGAGCACGCGCGCCTGCGGGAGATGGGCGCGGTTCCCATCCCCAGCGCCGAGCAGCTCCGGCGCGAGGAGAGTCCATGAGGATCGCCGTGGGTGCCGACCACGCGGGGTACGCCGCCAAGGAAGAGGTGATGGGCTGGCTCCGGGACTGGGGCCACGAGGTGGACGACGTCGGCACGCACGGACCGGAGCCCGTGGACTACCCGGCCTATGCGGCGCGGGTGGCGGCGCGGGTGGCGGCGCGGCGCGACGACCTGGGAATCCTCGTCTGCGGCAGCGGCATCGGCGTGTGCATCGCGGCCAACAAGGTTCCGGGAGTCCGTGCCGCCTACGCCACGGACACGTACTCGGCGAAGATGGCGCGGGCGCACAACGACGCCAACGTCCTCTGCCTGGGAGCACGGGTGACCGGCCCCGAGCTGATGAAGGAGCTCGTCTCCGCCTTCCTCGCCTCCTCGTTCGAGGGGGGCCGGCACCAGCGCCGGGTGGAGCAGATCGAGAGGATCGAGCAGGGAGCCTGGGAGGAGGTCGGGAAATGAACCGGATGGAGATCCCGCTGCGCCAGGCCGATCCGGAGGTGGCCGACGCCGTCCTCCACGAGACCGAGCGCCAGGCCCGGGGCCTGGAGCTGATCGCCTCCGAGAACTTCGTTTCCGAGGCGGTCCTCGAGGCCATGGGCTCGGTGCTCACCAACAAGTACGCGGAAGGGTATCCGGGGCGGCGCTACTACGGTGGCTGCGAGTTCTCGGACGTGGTGGAGCGCCTGGCCATCGAGCGGGCGAAGAAGATGTTCGGGGCCGAGCACGCGAACGTCCAGCCCCACAGCGGCAGCCAGGCCAACCAGGCCGTCTACTTCACGGTGCTGCAGCCCGGCGACACGGTGCTGGGGATGGACCTCGCGCACGGTGGACACCTGACGCACGGGCATCCGCTCAACCTTTCCGGGAAGCTCTACCGCTTCGTCGCCTACGGCGTGCGCAAGGAAGACGAGCGCCTGGACTACGATCGGCTGGGCGGGCTGGCGCGCGAGCACCGGCCCAAGCTGATCGTGTGCGGGGCTTCCGCCTATCCCCGCATCCTCGATTTCGAGCGCATCGGCTCCATCGCCCGCGAGGTGGGGGCGAAGGTGATGGCGGACATCGCCCACATCGCGGGCCTGGTGGTGGCCGGCCTCCATCCCAGCCCCGTCCCCCATTGCGACTTCGTGACCACCACCACGCACAAGACCCTGCGCGGGCCGCGTGGGGGTCTCGTCCTGTGCCGGAAGGCGGATGCCAAGGAGCTGGACAAGATCGTGTTCCCGGGGATCCAGGGTGGGCCGTTCATGCACATCATCGCCGCCAAGGCGGTCGCCTTCGGCGAGGCCCTGCGGCCGGAGTTCGCGCAGTACGCGCGCCAGGTCGTGGCGAACGCGCAGGCGCTGGCGCAGGGCATGGCGGCGCAGGGGTTCCGCATCGTCTCCGGCGGCACCGACAACCATCTCTTCCTGCTGGACGTCTTCTCCCGCGGCATCACCGGCAAGGAAGGAGAGAAGGCGCTGGAGCGCGCCGGGATCACGGTCAACAAGAACGCGATCCCCTTCGACCCGAACCCTCCCATGGTGGCGAGCGGTCTGCGCATCGGGACGCCCGCCGTGACCACCCGGGGCATGGAGGAAGGGGAGATGCAGTCCATTGCGCAGCTGATTGCGGAGGCCCTGGCCGCCCGCGAGGACGAGGGGGAGCTCTCCCGCATCGCCGGCCGCGTGGCGGACCTGGCCGGACGCTTCCCCCTCTACGCGCGCCGCCTGGCCGTCTCGCCGGCGTGACCGGGACCTCGGCATTCTTCCTTCCCGGGGGGGCGCTGGCCTCGGCCCACCCCGGGTACGAGCCGCGTCCCGGGCAGGCCCGCATGGCGGAGGCGGTCGCCCGCACCCTCCGCGACGGCGGGCGGCTCCTGGTGGAGGCGGGAACCGGCACCGGCAAGACGCTCGCCTACCTGGTGCCGGCGCTGGAGAGCGGCCGGCGAGTGATCGTCTCCACCGGAACCCGGAACCTGCAGGACCAGATCTTCGCCCGCGACCTCCCGTTCCTGCGCCAGCGCGCAGGCCTGGAAGTGGACGGGGCCCTCCTCAAGGGGCGCGAGAACTACCTCTGCCGCTTCCGCTTCGCCGGCTTCCGCCAGCAGCCGCTGCTGGAGTCGCTGGAGGAGCGGCCGTGGATCGACCGCCTCGCCGCATGGTCGGCCGTCACCGCGTCCGGGGACCGCGCCGAGGTGGGAGATCTCCCCGACGGCCTCCGCTTCTGGCGCGACGTGAACGCCCGCGCCGACACCTGCGGCGGCACGCGCTGCCCCGAGTACGAGCACTGCTGGCTCACGCTGGCCAAGCGGCGGGCGGAGGCGGCGCAGGTGGTGGTCGTCAACCACCACCTGTTCTTCGCCGACCTCGCCGTGCGCTCCGCCTTTGGCGCCGTGCTCCCCCAGTACGACGCGGTGATCTTCGACGAGGCGCACCTGCTGGAGGAGATCGCCACCGCCTACTTCGGCGTCCAGGCCTCGGCGGCGCAGATCGAGGACCTGGCGCGCGACGTGGAGAAGACCGCGGCACGCGGAGGAGGACCGGCCCGGGGCGGCGGAGGCGCGGCGTTCCTGCGCGAAGCGGCCGCCGCCTTCTTCGAGCCGCTGCGCGAGCCCCTGCGCGCCCTGCAGGGGCGCCAGCGCTTCGCCCCCGCCGATCGGGGCGGAGTCGACCTGGAGACAGAATGGGCGGTGCTGTCGGAGGCGCTGGACGCGGTGGCCAGGGAGGACGCGGCCGACGCCGCGGAGGGGATCGCCTGGCGGGCGCAGGCGCTGCGCGATGCGCTCACCGTCGTCCTCTCCCGGGACGACCCTGCCTACGTCTACGGCGTGGAGGCGCGCGGACGCGCCAACGTCGTCCTCTCCGCGGCCCCGGTCGACGTCTCCGTCCCACTGCGCGAGCGGTTGTGGGAGAGCCTCCACGCTGCCGTGCTCACGTCGGCCACGCTGGCCGTGGACGGGGCGTTCACGTTCTTCGCCCAGCGCGTCGGGCTCACGGAGGCGGAGGCACTGGACGTGGCCTCTTCCTTCGACCACGCGTCGCAGGCGGTGCTCTACCTGCCGAAGGGGATGCCCGAGCCGAGCGACCGCGCGTTCGCGGAGGCGGGCCTCTGCGCCGTGCGCCCGCTGCTGGAGATCACGCGGGGACGCGCGTTCCTCCTCTTCACCTCGTACGCCATGCTCTCCCGCTTCCGCGAGGGCCTGGCAGCCGACGGACGGTGGCGCCTCTTCGTGCAGGGGGAGGGCAGCCGCGCCGCCCTGGTGGAGGCCTTCCGGACCACCCCCGAGGCGGTGCTCCTGGGCACGACCTCGTTCTGGCACGGCGTGGATGTCCCCGGCGAGGCGCTCTCCCTGGTCGTCGTGGACCGCCTCCCGTTCGACGTGCCCGGCGATCCGCTGGTGGCGGCGCGCATCGAGCGCATCCGCGCAGACGGCGGCCGGCCCTTCGACGCCTACCAGCTCCCGCTCGCCGTGCTGGAGCTGAAGCAGGGCCTGGGTCGCCTGCTCCGGAGCCGCGCCGACCGCGGCATCCTGGCGGTGCTCGACCCGCGCCTCACCTCCCGCCGCTACGGAAAGACCTTCCTCCGCTCCCTTCCCCCCTATCCGGTGGTGCGGGAGCTCGAAGCCTGCCGGACCTTCTTTCAATCCGAGGATCACGCATGAGCTACGTCGACGGTTTCCTCATTCCCCTCCCCAAGAAGAACGTGGCCGCCTACCGGCGCATGTCCGCGAAGGCGGGGAAGATCTGGCGCGAGCTGGGCGCGCTCGAGTACCGGGAATGCGTGGGCGACGATCTCGCCGTGAAGATGGGGGTGCCGTTCCCGAGAGCGGCCAAGGCGAAGGGGGGCGAGACGGTCGTCTTCTCCTGGATCGTCTACCGGTCCAAGGCGCAGCGCGACCGGGTCAACGCCAAGGTCATGAAGGACCCCCGGATCGCCAAGATGATGGAAGGGGAGGTCATGCCCTTCGACGTGAAGCGCATGGCCTACGGCGGGTTCAAGGTGATCGTGGATCAGTAGGGCTCATTCCGCCAGCGGCTGCGCCACGGGAGCGGCTTCCCCCACGCTCTCGCGCAGCGGGACCTCCTTCAGGCGGGAGACGATCCACAGAGCGGCCAGGGCGACCGGCAGGCCCCACAGGAAGACGCCGAGGAACGCGTGGGCAAACCCCTCGGCCAGGCCGTGCCGCACGTCCGGCGGCAGGCCGGCGATCTGGGCCGGGCCCCCGTGCAGGGCCAGGTCTCCCAGCCGGGCCGCGGTGTCCGCCGGCAGGTAGCGCGGAAGCGCGATGGCCAGCCGGTGATTGAGGATGGCGCCGAACAGGGCCACGCCGAACGCTCCCCCCATGGACCGGAAGAAGGTCGCGGTCGAGGTGGCCGTCCCCAGGTCACTGGCCGCGACCGCGTTCTGAGCCATCAGGATCAGCACCTGCATCGTGGCCCCGATTCCCACGCCCAGGCAGAGCATGGCGACGGTGCCGGAGATCCCGGAGCGGGTCTGGGTCGTCCATGCCAACAGCGCCAGGCCCGCCGTCATCGAGGCGGAGCCCCAGAGGGGAAACACCTTGTAGCGGCCGGTGTGGGCGATGATCCGGCCGGAGCCGACGGACGCGGCGACGATGCCCGCCATCAGCGGCAGCGTGCGCAGACCCGAGCCGGTGGCGGACGCTCCCTCCACGATTTGCAGGTACAGGGGGAGGAAGACGATCCCGCCGAACATCGCCACGCCCACCATGAACCCGCCGAAGGCGGAGACGCGGAAGGCCGACTCGTGGAACAGGCGCAGAGGCAGGATGGGCTCGGGGACCCGTCCCTCCCACCACAGGAAGAGCCCGGTGAGTGCGGCCCCCGCCGCGGCCAGCCCGAGGATCGTGGCCGAGGTCCACCGGTAGGTCTGGCCTCCCCACACGGTGACCAGGAGCAGGCAGCACACGGCCGCCACCAGCACGGCCGCGCCCATCCAGTCGATGGTGTGGGCACGGCTGTGACGCGGGAGGTGCAGCACCGCCGCGGTGACGGCGAGCGCGAGCAGCCCCAGCGGGAGGTTGATCCAGAACACCCACCGCCAGGTCAGGTGGTCCACGAAGAAGCCGCCGAGCACGGGGCCAGCCACGCTCGCGAACGCGAACACGGCGCCGATGTAGCCCTGGTAGCGGCCGCGCTCCCGCGGCGAGACCACGTCGCCGATGATGGCGAGCGCGGTGGTGAGGAGGCCGCCCGCTCCCAGGCCCTGCAGCCCACGGGCGAGGATCAGGCCGAGCAGCGTGCTCGCCATGCCAGCGGCCACCGATCCCACGATGAAGATCAGGATGGCCGCCTGGAAGAGCGCCTTCCGTCCCCAGAGGTCGCCGAGCTTCCCGTAGATCGGCGTGGAGGCCGTCGAGGCCAGCAGGTAGGACGTCACGACCCAGGAGATGTGCTCGAGTCCCCCCATCTCTCCGACGATCGTGGGCAGCGCCGTGGCCACGATGGTCTGGTCGAGCGCCGCGAGCAGCATCCCGACGCCTAGACCGGCAAAGACGAGCTGGATCTGGCGGTGGGTGAGGGGAGCAGCGGGCATCTGCTGCCAGCGTAGCAGTCCTTGACAACCAGCCGCCGCTCTGTACATTGTCCTAGGACACTATGACAATAGCCCTGGATCTCGATCCCAAGGACCCTGTTCCGCTGTACCTGCAGCTGGCCGGGGCACTGCGGCGGGCCGTGGCCCTGGGGGCGCTGCGGCCGGGAGAGCGGGTCCCCACGGTGCGTGAACTGGCGGTCGTGGCCCGGGTGAATCGCAACACCGCTGCCCGGGCCATCCAGCACCTGGAGAGCGAGGGGATCGTCCGGACGCGCGTGGGCCAGGGGACCTTCGTGGAGGACGGCGCTGCGCGCCTGGACCGGGAGAGCCGGGACGCCGTCCTCGACGCTGCGCTCGACCGCCTCGTCCTCGAGGCGCAGGGTCTCGGGGCACCCCTCGAGGAGCTGGGCTGGCGACTCTCCCGGCGCATCGAGGCATTCCGGCGCAAGCGCGAGCAAGGAGGAGGACGATGAGCGGACCCGCGCTCGTGGTGGAGGGCGTCAGCCGCCACTTCGGCCGCAAGACGGCCGTGGACCGGCTCGATCTCGAGGTGCCGGAAGGGGTGGTCGTGGGCCTTCTGGGCCGGAACGGGGCGGGCAAGACCACGCTCCTCCGCCTCGCCACCGGCGTGCTCTGGCCGGACGGAGGACGGATCCGCACGCTCGGGCTCGATCCGGTGACGCACGGCCTGCAGGTGCGGGCCCGCGCCAGCCTGCTGGCGGAGGAGTCGGCGCTCTACCCGTGGATGACGGTCGGACAGATCGTGTCGTTTGCGGCCGCGCTGTCGAAGACGTGGGACGGCGCACTGGCGCGCGATCTCGTGCGCAAGCTCGACCTCGACGAGAAGGCGAAGATCAAGACGCTCTCCCGGGGCACGCGCGCCAAGGTGAGCCTGCTCCTGGCGGTGGCGCCGCGGCCCTCCCTCCTCTTGCTCGACGACCCCACCTCCGGTCTCGACCCGCTCGTCCGCCGGGAGGTGCTGGAGACGCTGCTGGAGACCGTGGTGGGAGAGGGGGGGTCCGTCCTCTACGCGTCGCACCTCATCGGGGACGTGGAGCGCATCGCCGATTCGGTCGCCGTGCTCGACCGGGGCCGCCTGGCGCTGGCGGGCGACCTCGAGGAGATGAAGGCACGCACGGCACGTCTGACGGCGGTGTTCGCAGAACGTGCCGGCGTACCGCAGCAGATCCCGGGCGCGCTCGACGTGCGCGTCGAAGATCGGATCCTGGTCGTGGTGAGCGCGGAAGCCGACTCCGCGGAGCTGGCGATCCGTGCGCTCGGTCCGGAACGGCTGGAGCGCGAGCCGCTGCCGCTGGAGGAGATCCTGGTCGCCCAGCTCCGGGGCGGTCGCGCCGAGACGACCGTCCAGCAGGGGGAGGAGGTGCTGCATGGTTAAAGCGCTTTTCTGGAAGGAGTGGCGGCGCCTGCGGGCGGTCCGCTTCACCATGACCGGAATCGGCCTTGCCATGCCGGCGGTCTTCGCGCTCGCCGTGTGGGCGGCAAGCCACGGCTGGGGAATGCGGGCACTCACCGGCTATTCCATGCGCACGATCCTCCTGGAGGCGGTTCCCGCAGCCCTCTACCTCGGTCTCTGGCCACTGGCCGCTCTGGTGCTCGTCGTGCAGGCGTTCACCGCCGATCGCGCCGAGGGGACCGAGACGTTCCTGCTGGACCGAGCCGTTCCGCGCCGCTCGATCTGGTGGGCGCGCTGGATGGCCTCGCTCGGCTCGCTCACGGTCGTCGTTGTGGTGGGCGGGGGGATGCTCCTGGCTTTCCTCGCCAGCTACCCGGACAGCACACGCTCCTTCGCCCGCTACGCCGTGTTCCTCGGTCTACCCGGCTTGATCCTGATGGTCGCCACGTCGCTTGCCGGCCTGGGAGCGACCGCCCTTCTGTCCGCACCGCTCCCTGCGTTCCTGGTGGCGCTTCTGCTGACCGCGTTTCCGGTCCTTGCCGGGGCCGGGGGCTCGTTGATCTTCCCGTACGCGCGCTGGGGCATGGTGCCGTTGGCCGCCGTGACCGCCTGCGCCTTGGCGCTCGTCATGCCGCTCGCCTCCTGGACGGCGGATACGCACGGCGAACCGGCAGGCCGGGGTAGGCGTCTGCGTGCCGCGCTCGTTCTCTCGGGCGGGCTCGTGCTCGCCACCGCCGCCTTCGTCGTCCTCGCTCCCTTGGCCGTGCGCGCCGGCGCACCCAAGGCCGACCTTTCGGTCGTGCCGGCGCCCGGCGGAACCACGACGCTGGTGCTGGGAGAGCGTGGTCTCCGGCCGATGACTCAGGGAAAGGCGATGTCCAACCTCCTGGGTAACGGGCCGGCCGGTTTCCTCGTGGACCTCAGGGATGGACGGATGCGCGGGTTCCTCGCGCCCGAGGTCCAGTGGGCGCAGTGGAACGACACCGGCACGAAGCTGGTCGTCCTGGACAACTCTCGGCCCTTCGGCAGCATCGGCTCCTCCCGTATCCGCTTCCTCGACGGCGTGGGCAGAGAGATCTGGTCGCCCATCGAGGAGCCGGATGGCTTCGCGGTGCGGCAGGCGACGTGGGTCGGGGAGCGTGTGGTGATCGTGTACGGCGCGCTGGAAGACACGACGATGCGCGTGGATGTCCTCGATCCCGCGGCGCACAAGCAAGGGACCGTCCTTCAAGAGCAGGGTCCGGGATGGGTGACGCTGCACGATGCGAAGGATGGCCGCGTGCTCGTCTTCAGCATGAGATTCGGCAAGCGCACGCAGGGTGCGAGTTCTGAGGTGGACCGGGGGCAGGACACGTGGTCTCTTCGTCCGCTCGATCTCGGAGAGGGGCGGGTGGGTCCCGCGATCCTCGAGGGCCATGGCACCGGGCAGGGCGGGTTGTCCCCCTCGGGCCGGTATTGGCTGCAACGGACCCGCACGTCTTCCGTCGGCACGAGGCTCGAGGTGATCGAGCTCGCGAACGGCGCCGTCACCGCCCTGCCCGCCCCGCACCGAACACAACGGATTGCCTGGACGCGAGACGACCGGGTGGTCTGGCTACAGCATGGCGATGCGGGCTGGAGCCTCTTCCGCATGGATCCGGCAGGCTCCCCAGGCGTGTGGGCCACCGGCCCGGAGCGGGACCCGCTGCTCCAAGTCTCCCCCGACGGCGCCCTGGCTCTGGTCTCGCTCCTGGGACCGGGCGGACGAGGCAAGCAGGCGGCGCTGCTCCTCCGAGCAGGCGGCGATGAGGCACCACGGGTCCTCGAGGATCTCGCATCCTTCGATATGAGCTCGATCGACTGGGCGGGCCCGCACACGCTGGCGGTGACTGGCCGCGGACGGTTGTCTCTCCACGACGTGACGACCGGCAAGGGCACGGTGGTGTTCTGAGGCGGTTCATTGGCTAGGATGCGCGGGTGGCCGACCCCACCCGCACGCTCTACCTCGTCGACGGCACCTCGCAGCTGTTCCGGGCCTACTTCGCCATCCGGGGTCTGGCCACGGCCAAGGGGATGCCCACCAACGCCGTCTACGGGTTCACGACCATGCTGCGGAAGCTCCTCAAGGAGGAGAAGCCTCGCTGGCTGGCGGTGGCCTTCGACCTCTCCGGCCCCACGTTCCGGCACGACCGCTACGAGGGTTACAAAGCGCACCGGGAGCCCCCGCCCGACGACCTCAACGTGCAGGTGCCGGTGGCCAAGGACGTCTGCCG
>DASUFT010000148.1:0-4451 GCA_036274395.1 Candidatus Polarisedimenticolaceae bacterium
CTGGGCATGGGCCTGGCCATCTGCCGCTCCATCGTGGAACGCCACGGCGGCAAGCTCTGGGCCGCCAACAACCCGGACCACGGCGCGACGTTCTCGATCACCCTGCCCGCCGGCCAGGGGTGAACGACGCCGTCATGGAACCTCGGCCTGTGGGAAGAACCATGGAGAGCGGCAGGCCGGGGAGCCCGCCGCTCTCCGTGCAGCAGCGCATCTAGCGCCCGGCGCCCATGCGCCGGGAGGCGGGGGAGATGGAATCCACGCTGACCACCGGAGCCAGCGTGCCGTCCCCGAGGAGTCCCGTGGCGTAGATCGTGTAGGTCGTTCCCGACATCAGGACGACGGCGGGAACGGTGAGGACCGCGTTCAGTGAGCCGGCGGGGCGGACCTCGAGGTCGTACGTATCGGCGGGAACCTCCACGAAGTCTCCCACCCCCTTGAAGGAGACGTTGGCGAAGAGGACGGGACCGTTCCTCACCGCGATGTCCACCGCGGGCGCATCGGGCGAAGCGTGGACGAAGCGCACCCGCGCCTTGGTCGGAGGCAGGGGCCGGTTGTCGTCCACGAGCAGGAGGGGCTCGAGGTCATGGAGCCGTCCCACGGCCACCACCGTGTAGTCACGGTTGTAGAACAGGTTGGGGGCGTTCTGTCCGGTGAGGTCGATCACCACCGGTGCGTCCAGTCCCGCCGGAACCACCTCCACGCCGTACTGGCCGGCACGGAGCCTGGCGTAGGAGGTCACGTCGCGGAAAGAGATGTCCGTGAGGGCGCGCTGGCCGTCGACCAGAACGTCCACGGCGGGGGCGTCCGGCGATGCGTGCACCACCCGCACCCGGGCATCGCTTCCGCTCCCGCCGGCGAGGGCGGGGGCGGTTGCGAGAAGAAGCAGACCGGCCGTGAGAAGAGAGAGCTTCTTCATGGCTCAGGACCTGGGCAGGATGACGGTGTCGATGACGTGGATCACGCCGTTCGAGCACGCGATGTCGGTGGTCACGACCCTGGCGTCGTCCACCATGACCACGCCGCCGGAGGTCCGGATCTCGACCGACCGGCCATTGACGGTCTTGGCCTGGCTCAGCTTCACCACCTCCTTGGACTCCACCTTTCCCGGCACCACGTGGTACGTCAGCACCGCGGTGAGCTGGTCCTTGTTCTCCGGCTTGAGCAGGTTCTCGACCGTGCCCGGCGGCAGCTTGGCGAAGGCGGCGTCCGTGGGGGCGAAGACCGTGAAGGGCCCTTTGCCCTTCAGCGTGTCCACGAGCCCAGCGGCCTCGAGCGCGGCGGCGAGCGTGTTGAACGAGCCGTTGGCCACCGCCGTGTCCACGATGTCCGATGTCTTCGATGCCTTGGCGGCCACCGCCGAGGGGACCGTGGCGGTCGTTCCAAGGGCAAGCGCCAGGACTGCGATTCCGATGCTCCTCATCTCTCTTGTCTCCCGTTTGCTCGTCGCCACCGCGGCGCCGAGTAGAAGGACTGTAGTGCAAATAAATTTGCACGGGAGTAGAATCCGCCTCGTGAAGCAAACTCGTTTTACTGGAAAGAACACACGGACCCGATTCTTTCCTGAGGGTCAAAACCGGTGCTTTCGGACACGCTGACGGAAGGACTCTCGGTCTACGAGATCGGGGCGAAGGTGCGGAGCCTGCGCCTTCGCAAGAAGCTCGGCCTGGTCGAGCTCGGCCAGCACACGGGCCTGTCCCCCGCCCTGCTGTCGAAGATCGAGCGGGGCAAGCTCTTCCCCACGCTCCCCACGCTCCTGCGGATCGCTCTGGTCTTCGGGGTGGGGCTCGAGCATTTCTTCGCGGCCAAGGACGACGAGGAGCCTGTCGCCGTGGTGCGCAAGGCGGAGCGTCGCCGGTTCCCGGACCGGCCGGGCGCGTCTCCCGTGTCCTACTGGTTCGAGTCGCTGGACTTCCGCGCCGTGGATCGCAAGCTCAACGCCTACCTGGCGGAGTTCGAGCCGATCGAGGCCGAGGAGGTCGTCCCCCACGCCCATCCGGGGGTGGAGTTCGTCTACGTGCTTTCCGGCACGCTCGCGCTCGTGTTCGGCGCGGAGGAGCAGGATCTCGACGCCGGAGACGCCGCGTACTTCTCGTCCTCGCGCCCGCACGGCTACCGGCGCGCCGGCAAGGAGCGCTGCACCGCCATCGTCATCAGCGTCCCCTGACGCGCGCCGCTTTGGTGGCGCGGGAGCGCCGAGAATCGAGGCACGCTGCAGGAGGATCCCACGGCCCGGCCGCGCACACTGGACCTCACCGGGACCGAGGGGCCGAATGCCGGAAAGACGTCCTTTGCGATCTACGAGCGCGAGGGAGACACGCTGCGGATCTGCTCCGACCTCAGCGGCAGGGGGCGTCCCGCCGGCTTTGCCACGGCGCAGGGAACGGAGCTCTTCCTCGTCACCTACCGGCGCGCATCCGCGGGCGCTGATCCTGCCGCTCGACCCTGACCTACGGCGCCGTCGACTCCGCCCAGAGCATGGCAAGAGGGAGATCGAGCCCGTCGAGGCCGGGCACGGGAAGGGTCGCGTCCCCCTCAGCCTCCCCGCTCTTCTCGAAGCTCCCGCGGGCGAGCCGGTAGCACTGGAGCCGCCGGGCGCCGGGATCCACGAGCCAGTAGTGGCGCACGCCCAGCGCGGCGTAGCGCCGGGCCTTCAGCCCACGGTCGCGGTCCGCGGTCCTCCCGGAGAGCACCTCGACCACCAGGAGGGGCGGTCCCTCGATCCCGCGCTCGCTGATCTGCCTGCGGTCGTCCACCACCACCAGATCGGGCTGCAGGACGTCGTGGTTCGTGAGGACGAGGTCGATCGGGGAGAAGAAGACCTCCCCTCTCCGCCGCTCGTCGAAGTGCTCGGACAGGAGCCGGCCCAATCGGGCGACCACGCGCTGGTGCACGGGCCGCGGGGAGGGCGTCACCAGCAGCTCCCCGGCGACGATCTCGTAGCGCCTGCCGTCGTCCGGCGCGGCCAGGTAGTCCGCGTAGTCGAGGACTCGCTTGAGCCCGTCCTGCAAACCGGGCCTCCTTGGTCGAGGCGATCGTAGGGGTGGATTGCCGGTGAGGCAAGACGCATCGCCCGGCGCATGGTGAGGCCCGAGCCGCCGTGGCGCCCATCCCCCTACCCTGGACACGGTTGACGGATCGAAACCGCGAACCGTCCGCGGCCAGCCCGGTCCAGCTTCAGGGTCGGAACAGCTCCCGCACCTCCACCGAGAACTCCGGGATCACGGGGCCGGCGTCCAGCACATCGTCTTCCCACAGGACCGTGGCGGCCTCCGGTCCGGCGTGGACGGTGACGGTCCTGCGCTTGGGATCGACGATCCAGACCAGCGGGCAGCCGGCCGCGAGATACGTGCGCACCTTGCCTCGGACTTCGGCCGCCCGGTCGCTCGGTGAAAGGACCTCGATCGCCAGATCCGGGGGGCCGGGAAAGGGCGTCGATGCCTCCACGTGATCCTTCCCCCGTCCCAAGGAGAGATAGCTCACGTCCGGGATCAGGACCGTGGGCGGATCCAGGGCCAGCAGGTATCCAGCCTCGCCCGCGAGGGTGAAGCCGAGCTGCCGGGGCTCCACGTGACTTTCGATCAGGCGAACCAGCCGCGCGATGACGCGCCCGTGCCGGGACCCAGGGTGTGGCTCCGACAACACAAACCCCGCGAGCAGTTCGTACTTCCGGTCGTCAGGGTGATAGGCGTAGTACTCCTCCAGCGTCATCGGCTCGTTCGAAAGAGGAGGCTCGCATGGACCCAAGCCTACGAGGACCCGGCTCCGGCGACAAGCAGAGGGGTTGCCACGCGGAAACTCCGCTCTGGCGAAGGAAGCCCGGCTCGCCGGGCAACGGGAGTGGCAGGCCCGTGCGGGACGCTGAAGTTGGTCGGGGCGGCCCGATTCGAACGGGCGACCGCCTGCTCCCAAAGCAGGAGCGCTACCAGACTGCGCTACGCCCCGAGAATGTGCGCCACAGCGTCCGCGACTGTAGCACGGCGCTCGGCCGCATCGAGGCCACACTTTCGCCGTCACCCCCCCTGCCCCTTCGGGGACAGGGCGTGAGGGCCGCCCCCCGGGCGGTCCTTGCTGTTCTGCATGGCGGCAATCGTCTACATCGATGGCTTCAACTTCTACTATCGCTGTGCCCGCGAGTGGAATCTCCGTTTACTCTTCCCGGACACGTTGACGGACGCCCACGGAACCTCCAAGCCTCCGATCTGGTGAGGCCTTGCCGCGGCGGACCGCATTCGCCGCGTCCGCTATCCTGCTTCCCCGTTTTTCTCACGAGGGCTCCATGCGGATCGGGCTGTTCGGTTTCCCCCAGACTGGGAAGAGCACGCTCTTCCGGCTCCTGACCGGTGCCGCGCAGCCTGCGCACGGCGGGCGGGGCGAGGTGCCGGTGGGCGTGGCGAAGGTCCCCGACCCCAGGCTCACGCGCCTGTCCGCCATGTACAAGCCCAAGAAGACGA
>DASUFT010000149.1:0-46066 GCA_036274395.1 Candidatus Polarisedimenticolaceae bacterium
TCCACCAGCTCCTCCAGCGTGAGCGGGTAGCACATCTGCTCCACGTCCTGCTCGAGGATCTTCTTCTCGTCGCACATCTGCTTGTACTGGTCGATGGCCCCGCGCATCAGCTCGAGATCGGCCTTGAGCCAGCGCTCGTAGCGGCGCTTCTGGTCCCAGCGGTAGATGGGCACGATCGCCGAGGCCAGGACCAGCACGATGGCCGCGGTGGCCAGGAGCTCGATGTAGGTGAACCCGCCCTGGCGGCGCCGGTCCCGCACGTCCCCTCCGCGTTCGTCCACCTTGGTACGGTCCCCTTCCCCCCGCCGTTTAGTAGGATGAGGGCCCATTCCAGCCAGGAGGCTCCATGGCCGACGATGCCACCGTCCGCCCGGCCGGCGAGATCGACGCCCTGCTCGACGAGAATCGCACGTTTCCTCCCCCGGAGCCCTTCCGGCTCCACGCCCGCGCCTCCGATCCCGCGATCTACGAGAAGGCCGCCGCCGACCCCGAGGGATTCTGGGCCTCCTTCGCGCGGGAGCTGCGCTGGAGCACTCCCTTCGGCCAGGTGGTGACGGGGACGGGTCCGCAGGCGCGGTGGTTCCCGGGCGGGCACCTGAACGCCAGCGTCAATTGCCTGGACCGCCACATCGAGACCGCCGCCCGCAACAAGGCGGCGCTGCTCTGGGAGGGCGAGCCGGGGGACCGGCGCACCTGGACGTACTTCGAGCTCTGGCGGGAGGTGAACAAGTTCGGGAACGTGCTCCGCGGCCTGGGGGTGGGGAGGGGCGACCGGGTCGCCATCTACATGCCCCTGGTGGCGGAGGCGGTGGTGGCGATGCTGGCCTGCGCACGCATCGGTGCCGTGCACTCCGTGGTGTTCGGCGGGTTCTCCTCCGAGGCGCTGCGCGACCGCATCCAGGACGCCGAGGCCAAGGTGCTCATCACCTCCGACGGCGGCTACC
The DNA here is from genome assembly GCA_036274395.1 of Candidatus Polarisedimenticolaceae bacterium. Lineage (GTDB taxonomy): Bacteria > Acidobacteriota > Polarisedimenticolia > Polarisedimenticolales > DASUFT01 > DASUFT01. The sequence continues at coordinate 945 of DASUFT010000149.1, forward strand.
GCCGCGGCGGGCTCCTGCCCCTCAAGCACGATGCGGACTACTCGCTCAGGGAGACGCCCACGATCAAGCACGTGATCGTGGTCAAGCGCGGCGACTTCCCCCTGCGCGTCAAGGAAGGCCGGGACCACTGGTACCACCGCCTGATGCAGGACGCCCCCGCCTGGTGCGAGCCCGAGCCCATGGAGAGCAGCGATCCCCTCTTCATCCTCTACACCTCGGGCACCACCGGGAAGCCGAAGGGCATCGTCCACGGCACCGGCGGCTATCTCACGGGGGCGTACGCCACCACGCGCCTGGTGTTCGATCTCCGGGACGAGGACGTCTTCTGGTGCACCGCCGACATCGGCTGGGTCACCGGGCACTCCTACGTCGTCTACGGTCCGCTGGCGGCGGGCGCTACCGTGGTCCTGTACGAGGGAGCTCCCGACTGGCCCGAGCGCGACCGCGTGTGGGACATCTGCGAGCGCTACGGCGTCACCGTGCTCTACACCGCGCCCACCGCCATCCGCGCCTTCATGAAGTGGGGGGACGCGCACCCCAAGGCGCACGACCTCTCCCGCCTGCGCCTGCTGGGGACGGTGGGGGAGCCCATCAACCCCGAGGTGTGGACCTGGTACCACGGCGTGATCGGCGGCGGGCGCTGCCCGGTGGTGGACACGTGGTGGCAGACGGAGACCGGGCACATCCTCATCACGCCCCTCCCCGCCGTCACCACCTGCAAGCCGGGCTCGGCCACCTTCCCCTTCCCGGGCGTGGACGCGGCGATCCTCGACGCCACCGGCAAGGAGGTGCCGGTGGGAGGCGGCTACCTGGCGCTGCGCCGGCCCTGGCCGGGGCTGACGCTCGGCATCTGGGGGGACCAGAAGCGCTACCTCGACACCTACTGGAGCCGCTGGGGCGGGAGCGCCTACTTCGCGGGGGACGGTGCCAAGCGCGACGCCGACGGCTACTTCTGGGTGCTGGGGCGCGTGGACGACGTGATGAACGTGGCCGGGCACCGCATCGGCACGATGGAGGTGGAGTCCGCCCTGGTGGATCACCCTTCGGTGGCGGAGGCCGCCGTGGTGGGCGTGCCCCACGAGATCAAGGGCACGGGGATCGTGGCCTTCGTGACCCTCAGGGAAGGGAAGCACCCGGGACTCGAGCTCACCTCCGAGCTGAAGGAGCACGTGGTCACCAAGATCGGCGCCATCGCCCGCCCGGAGGAGATCCTCTTCGCCGGCGACCTCCCCAAGACGCGCTCGGGGAAGATCATGCGCCGCCTCCTGCGGGACATCGCCTCGGGCAGCGCGCTCGGCGACACCACCACGCTGGCGGACCCCGCCGTGGTCGAGTCGCTGAAGAAGCAGTACGAGGAGGAGACGTAGAGCTCAGAACGTCCAGCCGGCGACTGCCTGGAAGTCGTGCAGGTCCCCGATCCCCAGGTTCAGCTCGACGAAGAACTTGTTCTTGCTGCGCATCGTCCACTCCAGGCCGCCCAGGACCTTCGCCCCCAGCTCGACGTCGCTGTCGTCCTCGTCGTCGAGGAAGTCGTCGTTCCCGTGCCCGTGGTCGTGGTCCACGTCGATCCAGGCCACGGCGAGGCCAGCCCCCACGTAGGGCGCGAAACCGGCATCCACCTTCCCGAACACGTAGTGCACGGGGAGCGTTCCCTCCAGCACGGTGGCGTCGTCCCCCACGCCGAGCTGCACGTTCGGCACCATGCGGAACTGCGGCGCGACGTCCCCCAGGTCCCAGTGCGCCCCGAGCAGGAGCTGGTCCGGGTCGGAGGCGACCCCGGCGCGGAGCCCCCAGCCGCGGAGGCCCATCTCGGCGGCGGCGGCGGGGAGGATGGAGAAGAGGAGCGTGGTCAGCAGCAGAGCGGTGCGACGGATGAACACCTGATCCTCCTTCAGCTTCAGCGCGGCACTCCGTCCGCGAAAACGCAAGAGCTTCTAGGTGCCTGTCCCCTAATCAAAGAGATCCTTGAACCAGCGCCACAGGCCGCGGTTCCCCCCGTGGAGCGCGCACTCCTCCTCGGGCTCGGTGCCCTCGAGGAAGACCTCGTCCACGGTGGTGGGGCAGCCGTCGGTGGCGATGCCGCCGGACAGGGGATCGATGACGCGGTGCACCACCCCATCGGGCTCGGGGAAGCGTTGATCCCCTCCCGGGAAGCCGGAGCGGCGCATGAAGTCCACCCAGATGGGGAGGGCGCCGCTGGCACCGGTGAGGCCGGTGCGCGCGTTGTCGTCGTACCCCACCCAGACCAGGGCCAGGAACTCCGGCGTGTAGCCCACGAACCAGGCGTCGCGCGTGTCGTCGGTGGTGCCGGTCTTCCCCGCCGCGTTCCCCTGGAATCCCAGCGACCACGCGGAGGCCGCGGTCCCCCGCAGGAGCACACCCCGGAGCACGTCCGTCACCAGGTAGGCGGCCGCGGGCGGCACCACCGCCTGGGGGGCGCGCGCGGTGTGCTCGACCACCGTGCCGTCCGACTCCAGCACCTCGGAGAGGATGCGCGGGGTGGGCCTGAGCCCGTTCTGGGAGAGGGTGGCGAAGGCCGTGGCCAGCTCGAGAGGCGTCACCTCCTGCGCGCCCAGCGCCACCGAGGGGAGCGGCTGCATCTGCGGCAGGCCGCAGGCGTGCGCCGTCTCCACCACCTCCTTCAGCCCCACCGTCTGCGCCGCCTCGATGGTGGGGATGTTGATCGAGTTCTCGAGCGCCTCCCGCGCCGTCACCTCGCCGCGGAAGGTGCGGTCGTAGTTCTCGGGGGCCCAGAGGCGGCCCCCGGCGCGCAGCTCGATCGGCTCGTCCCGGAGCAGGGTCGCCGGCGTGATCCCGCCGTCCACCTTCTGCGCGGCGGCGAAGGCCGCCAGGTACACGAAGGGCTTGAAGCAGGAGCCCGGCTGGCGCCTGGCCTGCACGGCGCGGTTGAAGGGGGTGTCCCGGAACTCTCGGCCGCCCACCATGGCCAGGATGGCCCCGGTGCGGGGGTCGAGGGCGAGCAGGCTCCCCTGGAGCGTCCGCTGGCGGCGCTGGTTGCGCACCGCGGGCATGACGCGGTCCAGGCGCGCGAGCCCGTCCCGGAGGGCGCGCTCCGCCCGGTCCTGGAGGAGCGTGTCCACGGTGGTGTGGATGCGCAGCCCCTCGTTGGCGAGCACGTCCCCGGTGTAGGTCTCGGCGAGCTGCGCCCGCACGAAGGCGGCGACGTAGGAGGGGCGGCCCAGCCCTCCCCCGCCGGTGGCCAGGTGCAGGCTCTCGGCCTTTGCCCGGCGCGCCGCCTCCGCGTCGATCATCTCCTCTTCTTCCATCGCCCCCAGAACGCGGTCGCGGCGCGCCAGCGCCTCCTTGGGATGCTTGAAAGGGTTGTAGCCGCCCGGGTTGCGGATCATGCCCGCCAGCAGGGCCGACTCCCCCAGCGTGAGGTCGGCGAGGTCCCGTCCGAAGTAGAAGCGGGAGGCGGCGGCGAGACCGCACACGGCGACGGGGCCGCGCTGGCCCAGGTACACCTCGTTCAGGTAGGCCTCGAGGATGCGCGTCTTCGAGTAGCGCAGGTCGAGCATCCACGCCATCGGCACCTCGCGGATCTTGCGCCACCAGGTGCGCTCGGTCCCGAGGTGGTAGAGGTTCTTCACCGTCTGCATGGGGATGGTGCTGCCACCCTGCACGATGTGCCCGCTCTTCACGTTCGCGAAGGCCGCCCGCAGCACGGCCACGGGGTCGATCCCCCAGTGGCGGTAGAAGCGCACGTCCTCCGCCGCCAGCACCGCGTCCTGCAGCGGCTTGGGGACGCGGGCCAGGGAGACGATGTCGCGCTCTTCCTGCTGCTGTCCGTAGAGCGAGGCCAGCAGCTCCGGCTCGAACACCACCTGGTCCAGCCGGCGGCGGCGGCCATCCCGGATCCCCACCAGACGGCCCTCCTGGAAGGAGAGGACGAGCGCCAGGTCGGAGATGGGGTTCACGGCCGAGGGCCAGGCCCGCCGGTGCACCTCGAGCTCGGCCCCCCGCCGGCGGTACTGCCCCGGGCGCAGGGCGCCGCGCCCCTCCACCTTGCCGTACCCGCAGCGGTCCAGCCGCGCGGTCAGCTCGGCGGCGGTGAGGGCATCCCCGGGCGAGAGGGCCAGACGCGCCGAGTACACGTGGCTGGGGAGGTCCCACAGCCTCCCCTCGAAGCGCGTGGTGACCTCGACGTAGAGATAAAGCAGGACGATGCCCGCGACCGCCCCCAGCACGAGGGCGATCCGGGTCCATCGGCGGAGCCTTCGCCGCTTCGGTGGGGAAGAAGCCTCCGTGGGGGTCGTGCGCTTGCGGCGGAGCACGGCGGGCGGATCAGCCGCGCAGGCTCTCCTTCAAGGGCTTCCCGGCCTTGAAGGCAGGGGCGCGGGTGGCGGGGATGTTCACCGCTTCCCCCGTGTGCGGGTTGCGTCCGGTGCGCTCCTTCCGCTCCCGCGCCTCGAAGGTGCCGAAGCCGCTGATGGCGACCTTGCTCCCGTTCTTCAGCTCGGCCGCGATCAGGCCGAGGTTGGGGTCGGGGTCGAAGATCGCGTCCACGATGGTGCGGACGTCGCGCAGGGGCAGCCCGGTCTTCTGAACCACCTGATCCACGAGCTCGGCCTTGTTCAACTTGTCCTCCTACGAGAGAAGTCGGAGCTCTTTGAGGGAAGACCGGACGACGAAGATGCGCACGTTGTTGTCCTGGGGATCGGCGGGGAAGAAGAAGAACCCGGAGCCGTGATCCACGTCCTCTCCCACGGTGCCCCAGATCTCCTCACCGTCGGAGAAGACGACGATCGCCTTCCGCCCCGAGCGCATGGCCTGGTCGAACTGGCGCCGCGCCACGAAGTCGCGGTTCCCCATGTAGTCCTTGACGTAGAACAGCGCCTTCATCCCGTCCACGTCGATCTTTCGGGGCACCCCTCCCCCCTCCGCGGGAAGGAGGTAGAAGCTGCCGCCGCCAGGCTCGAAGTCGTGGGTGATGCCCTTGTGGATGGCGCCATCCCGCATGTGGACCACGATCTTGTTCTCCATGCACCTCCCCCGGGCGGCCAGGAAACCGCATCCTAACCCGCGCCGCGCCGCGGGAGCAACGCGAGGGCGGGATCGGGGATCCCCGCCTCCGCGAAGCCGCGGGCCCGCAGCAGGCAGGCGTCGCAGGCCCGGCAAGGCTCCCCGTCCGGACCGGGATCGTAGCAGGAGAGCGTGCGTGACAGGTCGACCCCCAGGGCGAGACCCCGGCGCACGATGTCCCCCTTGCTGCTCTGGAGGAGCGGCGCGTGCACGGTGAAGCGCGCGCCCTCCGCCCCGGCCCGGGTGGCTTCCGCCGCCAGGGCCTCGAACGCGGACAGGAAGGCGGGCCGGCAATCCGGGTATCCGCTGTAGTCGACCGCGTTCACCCCGAGGAACAGGTCGCGCGCTCCCAGGGTCTCCGCCAGGGACAGGGCCAGGGCGAGCAGCACGGTGTTGCGCGCGGGGACGTAGGTGGCGGGGATGCCCGCCCCGATGGCCGCGCTCTCCCGGCCCTTGGGAACGGGGATGGCGGGGTCGGTGAGCGCGGAACCGCCGGGGAACGCCAGGTCCACGGCCACCACCCTGTGGGAGGCGGCGCCGAGCGCGCGCGCGATCTCCCCCGCCCGCTCCACCTCGAGGGCGTGACGCTGGCCGTAGCGCACGGTGAGCGCGTGCGCCTGGAAGCCCGCCGCCAGCGCCTCGGCGAGCGTCACGGCCGAATCGAGGCCGCCGGACAGGAGCACGACCGCCGCGCGCATCGGGGCCGATTGTAGCCAAGGGGGCTGACGGCCGGCGTCACCCTCCTGCCGCGCGGCGCCCTCCCACGTCCGCCCCCAGAAACGTAAGTTCCTGGAAACCGGGGGCTTGCATGCGGTGGCGCCGTGTCCGGACGTGGAACATGGGTTGCAGGTTCCCCCCGGGTGCGCCCCAGGGGCGCCGATCAGGGGGACGGTGAACACCTCGACCGTGCTGCCGCTCGTCTCGGCCGCGCTCCTCGCGGCGATCGCCGCCGGTGTGGTCTACCGCGCCCGGCGCCGCGCCCGTCAGATCGAAGAGCAGGACAAGAACCTCCGGGGCGAGCTGGCGAGGATCGAGGCCCAGCTGCGCGAGCAGACCCGCTTCGCCCTGCGCCTGCGCAGCGAGCAGCGCGGGCTGACCAACGTCATCCGGTTCCTTCCCAACCTGGTGCGCGAGCTGAACCAGTCCGACCTCGACCCTCGCCGCATCCCCACCCTCCTGTTCCAGCTCACCGAGGCCATCTTCGAGCCCGAGCAGATGCTGCTCTACGAGACGCGCTCCCCGGGCGAGGACCTCCACCCGCCGGAGCTGTACCTGCGGGAGCAGCGCGGCCTGAGCGAGGTCGCCCCCATGCTCAAGCGTGTGCGGGTGGGGGAGGGAAAGATCGGCTGGGTGGCGGAGAGCCGGGTGGAGATGGTGACGGAGGACTGGCTCAACCTCTCCAGGACCGAGGGGCGCAACCTCTCGGACAACCACCCCTCGGTCAAGCTCGATCTGCTGGGACCGCTGATCCAGCACGAGGAGCAGGGAGAGCGCCTGCTGGGCGTGCTCTGCGTGGGCGGCCTGGCCACCCGCACCCGCGACGAGAAGCTGATGCTGCAGATGGTCACGAACCTGGGAGCCATCGCTTACACGAACGCGCGCAACCTCTCCCGCCTCAAGGACCAGGCGAACAAGGATGGGCTGACCCGCCTCCTCAACAAACGCTTCTTCATGCAGCGCCTGGGGCTCCTCATCAACACCGCCGAGCGCGAGGCCAGGCCCCTCTCCGTGTTCATCTTCGACATCGATCATTTCAAGAAATACAACGACACGCAGGGCCACCTGGCCGGGGACGAGGTGCTGCGCGGCGTAGCGCGCGTGCTCGAGCAGAGCCTTCGCCCGGGGGATGTCCCCAGCCGCTACGGAGGGGAGGAGTTCCTGGTGGCCATGCCGGACACCGAGAAGGCCGATGCCCTTCGCGTGGCCGATCGCATCCGGGAGGCGATCGCCTCGCACGCGTTCCCCCACGCCGCCAGCCAGCCCCTGGGCCGCCTCACCATCAGCGGCGGCGTGGCCGCCCTGCGCACGGACGGCGTGGACAGCACGGAGCTGATCCGTCATGCGGACCAGGCGCTCTACGAGGCCAAGGCCGGCGGCCGGAACCGCGTCCTCCCCTACCGCGGTGTCGACATCGGCTCCGACGGCAAGGACGCCGACCTCTACGACACCGGGGCCGTGCGGCCATGACCGAACCCACGGTTCCCTATCTCGACGCCGGACACGCCGGGGACGCCTCCCTTCCCCCCCTGGCGCACGTCTTCGACCGCATCGAGGCCGGACTGGCCTCCGGCAAGGACATGGGCCTCCTGTACTGCTGCGTGCTCCAGCAGACCGGGACCGACCACGCGGCCGCCTGGCATGGGTACGAGACGATGGTGGGCGAGATCCACGCGTTCCTGGCCGGCTACCGCCTGGAGCGCATGCGCGCCTCCGACCTGCTGGTGGAGCCCACCGTGCAGGGAAACGCCTTCGTGCTCCTGCTCGGCCCGCCCCGGGCGGGACGCTCCCTGGACCTCGCCGACCTGGCCCGGGTGCGCGCGCGCCTGAAGCGCGGCCTGCGCGAGCACCTGGAGCGGCACGTTCCGGCGGACGTGGCCGAGGAGTTCGGCTGTTTCCTGGGTGCCGCCCGCATGCGCTCCGACGCCGGCGTGTCGCTGGAGCGCGTGGTGTACCGCTCGCTCGAGCAGGCCTTCGCCGACGCCCTGCGCGACCGCGAGGTGGAGATCCGGCGACACGCCCTGCAGCTTCACCGCGTGCTCGAGCTCGGTCTGGTGCACGCGGTCTACCAGCCGGTGGTGGACGTGGCGGCCCAGCGGGTGATGGGGTACGAGGCGCTCACGCGGGTGGCCCACGGCCGCTTCACGAACACCGACCTCCTGTTCAAGGCCGCCACGGAGAGCGACTCCCTGTGGAGCCTGGAGCGCCTGTGCCGGCGCAAGGCGCTGGAAGGGCTCCCCGAGATGGCCCCGGACGCGCTGCTCTTCCTGAACGTGCAGCCGGACGCCCTCTACGACCCCGAGCTGCGCGACGTCGCCTTCCTGGACCGGCTGCGGGAGGTGGGACTGCACCCGGAACGCATCGTCCTGGAGATGACCGAGCACTCGGCGGTGCGGGACTTCGGCTCGTTCCGCCGCACGTTGCACCACTTCCGCTCCCGCGGCTTCCGCCTGGCCATGGACGACGTGGGCTCGGGCTACAGTGGACTGCAGGCGATCGCCGAGCTCGCCCCCGACTTCATCAAGGCGGACATGACGCTGGTGCGCGACCTCCACCGCAACGCCATCAAGCGTGAGCTGATCGCCACCATCCGGCGCTTCTCGGACAGCACCGGCATCACCCTGGTCGCCGAGGGAGTGGAGACGCTGGAGGAGCTGCAGACCCTCCGCGCGCTGGGCGTGCGCTGCGCCCAGGGCTTCCTGTTCGCCCGGCCCGGCGCCCCGCCGCACCTCCCGGACTGGGACGTGTTGCGGACGCCGGAAGGGGACTGACCACCCAGGACGCCGCCCTCCGCGTGCTAGCATTCGGGCGGGGGACGGTACAGTGCAGCAGGAGCGAAGCCACCGCGCGACGCTCGCGGGGGACGGGTGTCCGGGCCCCGTGGAAGAGCGCATCGGCCGCCGGCTGGTCCGGCTCCTCGATCCGCTCAGCGACGAAGCGCGCGCCCTGGGAGCCGCGGGCCGCATCGAGTGGATCGGCCCCGAGGGCGCTCCCCTGGGGCGCATCCCTCCCGCCGACGCGTGCGCCGAGCTGAAGCGGCGCCTGGAGCGCGCCCTGGCCGCCGCACGGTCCGCACCGGCGGCGGAGCGGCAGGCGCTCACCTACGGGCTGGCGCGCCTCCGGAGCTGGAGCGAGCAGCTCCAGCAGGCGCCGGCACCGTTTCCCCGCCGCCGAGATTCCCAGCCGCATCGGTGACCCGCAGGCGCAGCGGCTCCCCCGACGGCAGCTCCACCGCATAGCGCTCGCGCTCCCCGTCCTCGATCCCGTCCTCCGGGGCGACCCGCCGCCAGGGGGAAGCGCCCGCCGCCACCTCCACCGCCGCCACCCTCCCGCCCGGATCCAGGGCCACGAAGGTCACGCGCTTGCCGTCGGAGCTCACCTGGAGACTCTCCAGGTGCGGCGCCGTGTGGTCGATCGTGAAGGGATCGCTGACGCGCTCGTCCGTGCGTGCGCTCCCCTGGGAGTTGTCCTCTCCGTCGCTGGCGGTGAGGCGCAGCTCGTAGAGCCCGTCCGGCGTGCCCCGGCTGTCCCACGCGTAGAAAGACGTCTCCAGGTCGCGCGCCAGCTCGCGCCAGGTTCCGTCTCCGACCGCGCGCAGCTCGAGCGTGTAGCGCAGGGTGTCGTCGTCGGGATCGGAGGCTTCCCAGGTCGCGGAGCGCGCGCCGGCCTCGTAGAGCCTCCGCGTGCCGGGAGTGGGCCTGCGGCCCGAGGCCCGCGCCGTGCGCTGGGCCACGGGATCGTCGGCCACGAGCGGCCCCGGCGAGGTCCCCCCCGAGGCGGGCTGGGACACCACGGCGATCCCCGGGCTCTCCACGTCCAGCTTGCGGATGCGCGGCCCCCGGTTCTTCGTGCGGTAGGCGACCTCCAGGCGGCGCACGCGCGGGTGCGCGCCGCCGCTCCCGCGCAGCTCGAGACGGGCCTGGACGAAGCGGGCGGCGGGCACCGACGCGACCTCGCCCGACCGGACCGATCGCCAGGCGGACCAGGTGCCGTCCGGCTCGCCGGTGTTGCCCGCGCGCAGCGCCACCTCGACGCCTCCCCCGCCCCGGGCGCCGTCCCAGCGGGAGATGCCCCAGTCCGCCACCGTCCCCGCGTCGAAGACGTCCGACACCCAGGTTCCGGTGGCCGCCGTCTCCGGACCCAGGGCCGCCACGCGTGCGTCGTTGCTGCCGGCGGCGAGCAGGCGGCCGCCCGGCGAGACCGCCAGCGCCGTCACCTGATCCGAGGGGAAGCGCTGCAGGGGGGCCGCAGCACCCCGCCGGTCCACCCGGAGCAGCCGCCCCGCCTCCCCGGTTCCCACGACGGGCGTGCCCGCGAGGAGCGCCAGCGCGTACGGCACGTCGGTGGCCGATTCCCACAGCCTCGTCACCCCGCCCTGGACGTCGATCCGGTAGAGGGCACCGGAGGCAGTCCCCGCCGAGCCGCCCCCGCCGCGGCCGACGCGGGGGCTGGCGGGTGGCCGCGCCTCGTCCGCCGGCGGAGCCTGGGCCGGCGGGGAAGGAGGCTCGTCCGGGTCCGGTTCCGGCGAGCTCGCCGGTTTCCCCTCCTGCGCGTCGGCCGGCGGACGCGCCTCGTCCGAGGCCGGGCGCGAGGCACGGGTGCGCCCGCGGTCGCGCGCGGTGAGCACCCACAGGTCCCCCTCCCCTCCGGCGGCAAGGTCCACGATCTCGTCCTCGTCGGCATCGAGGAGCGCGAAGGGGACGCCGTCCGCGCCCACCCGCAGCACGCGCCCACGCCTTCCCGTCCCGGCCGCCACCCCGCCGCCCGGCAATGCGGTGAGCGCCCGCACCGGGTCCTCGCCGGTCGCCGTGATCGTCTCCATCGAGCCGTCCGCCTTCCCCCGCAGCAGCAGACCGGGGCTGCCCGTCCCCGCCCAGAGCCGGTCTCCGGCGAGGGCGAGCGCCCAGACGTAGCGCGCCTCGGTGGTGAACCGGGGCTGCGCGGTCTGGCCGGCTGCACGCACGTGCAGGATCCGGCCCTCCGGGGAGAGGGCGAAGTACACGCCTCCGCGGCCGTCTGGGGCGAGCGCCGTGACCATCGCGTCGCCGCTCTGCTCGAACCAGGTCTCCGGTGGCTTGCCGGGGAGGACGTGCAGCACCCGCGCCGGCCCCGACAGGGCCACGAAGGCTCCGCGCTCGGCGTCGGCCGCGATGTCCCACACGATACCGCCGCCGGGGCCCCACCAGGAGGAGGCGGCGGGTGCGAGGGTGAGCCAGCCCTCGTCGTCGAGGCAGGTGCCCTCGAGCGTCCCCCGGGCGAAGGCATCGGCGGAGGCCGGTCCCCAGGTGCGCACGCTCACGGCGGGCACCTCGGTCACCCCGAGCAGGAGGACGAGGAGCGCGGCGAGCCGGAGGTTCATGGGGCGGATACCTCGAGCCGGGCCACGTAGCTCCCCTCCACCGGACCGTCCATCTCCTCCTCCGCGCGCACCAGCACGCCGCGGTCGAGCGGAGTGGCGCCCAGCCCCGCGGCATCGGAGGCCAGCAGGCGTGCCACCGTGCCTGGCAGCTCGTCGTAGCGGGCCCCCCGGGCGACGGCACCGGGAGCGGACCACACCAGCGCCGCGGTGAGGGTGTCGGCGGACCCCTGTCCGCTGAGCGCGCGCACGTAGCCGGCGAGATCCACGGCGTTGCGCAGCCGCTCCTGCACGGGGCGGCCCTCGGCGCGGGCGACCGCGTCGGGGCTCCCCACGACCAGCGTCAGCCCCGCTCCCGCAGGCAGCCCCTCCGGGACGTGCAGCGCGAACGTGCGCTCCACCGGCTCGTCCCGGAACGAGCGCAGCGCGCAGCGCAGGGTGAGCGTCTGTCCCGGGCGCACGTTGCCGCGATCGTAGTGAACGGCGTCCACCGCGTAGCGGCGCCTCTCCCGCACCACCTCCACGGCCAGGTCCACCGACTCCACCTCCGGGGGCTGAAAGGGATTGCGGTAGACGAGCTCCAGGGTGCGCTGGATCTCCGACGCCGCGGAGAGCACGGGGTGCAGCCTGCCGCCGGACGTGTAGGCGCCGGTGAGCGCGACGTCGGGGAGGCCGCGCAAGCGCAGCGTGCCGTGCGCGCGCACGGTGGCCTGCTCGTCGTAGCCGGTGTTCAGGAAGAGGGCGTTGGCCAGGGCGGCGCCCGCGAGCACCGGCGTCAGCTCCGACTGGCGGACCACCTCGAACTTGAAGTCCTTCTGCGGGTAGTCGCCGCCGCGCACGTGGAGGACGATCGGGAGCATGCGTGCCCTCGTCCCCAGCGTCCCCACGATGCCCGTCAACCGATCCTCCACGATGGAGCCGATCTCCGCGCCGAGGTTGGACAGCTTCACGGACCCGCCCAGGGCGGCCAGCGTGTGCACCACCTCGGCCTGGAGCATCGGCATCTCGACGCGTCCGGTTCCCAGGAAGGGATGCCCGAAGGCGAAGACGGCGTCTCCCTCCACCCACGCCACCGTCCCCACGGCGGCCACGTCGAGATCCCCGCGGATCAGGGCGGCGCCCACGGCGGATCCGGGCTCGAGCGGTGAGGTGGGAGAGCGCATCGCGCTCCCGCTGGCCCCTGCCACCGGCGCCCCCCCGCGCTGCGCGATGAGACCGTAGGGGGCCAGCGCGGGGGCGAGGTAATCCCGCACGGCGGGCAACAGACCGCCGACCAGCAGCGGTGTTGCGATCGGCACCACGTTCTGATCCGCGCCGGGGGGGGCGGGCCGGCTGAAGCGTGCGGCTCCCAGCAGGTCCTCGATGGGGGTGACGCCCGCCACGGGCTCCTTGGGGAGCGCGCCCATCCGGTAGGAGAGCGCGCCCACCACCTTGCCCTCCACGTAGACCGGGCTCCCGCTCATGCCGGCGGCGATGCCGACGCGCTCCGCTTCCTCCCCCTCGAGGCGCACGAGGTACAGGTCGTGCCCCGGCCCGGCGGCACCGTGGTACAGCCCGAGGAACCGCAAGGGAATCTCCTCGATCCGGTCGCCGGTGAGGATCGTGCGCACGACGCCGGCAGTCCCCGGCGCCACGGCGGGCTGGGACGAGGCGAGAGGCGGCGTGGCATCCACGCCGAGGAGCAGCCCGGCCAGCGCCAGGAGCCCGACCGACGTCACTCGAGGACGTCGGTCTTGAGGGACTTCTTGATCGCCTCGACGATGAAGTTCTGCATGGACGGCTCCTTGCCGCGCACCGCCTGATACACCAGGGCGGGGAGCTTCAAGGAGATCTGGACACCGTTCTCGTCCAGGCCGTCCAGCCAGTTCATGAAGGCGTCCCAGGATTCCCACGACTTCGCCTCGATCGCCCCCTTGCGGTACAGCTCGATCAGCGTGACCTCGTCCCGGAGCCGGAACAGCGCGTTCTCCTCGTTGTAGTCCTTGAAATCGCTGTACGCGAAGAACTTGACCTCGCCGGCGGTCTGCCCCTTCCCCTTGATCGAGACCTCGGGGTTCTTGTTGCACCGCATCATCAGATAGTCGTCCTTGCCCTTGAAGTGGAAGGCAAGGATGGGATCGGTGCGCGGGTTGTCGTCCGACGGCGTCTTCAGGGCCCGATACACCTTGCGCGCAATGTCCGCATTCGTCCTGTACATCTCACCTCTCCCCGACGCCGCGTCGGTCGCTCGCATAGGGCGGAGTATACAAGAGACATACGCCACCTCAATTGTTCACGTAGGCCCAGTCGAGGATCGCGACGGGCACGCCGCCCCCGCGCGTCCGCGCAGAACGTCTCACGCTGAGACAGCGTGCTCTTTCTCCTCGATTCTCGTGGGAAGCCGCGTCGCTGCAGGCCTTTCCCCTTCGTGCGCGCGGGTGCCCGTCTCAGACTGCGACGGTCCTCCTGAACGGCGCCTCGGTGGGGAAGCGCCACAACTTCAACGGAACAAAGTGGTTAGCTGAAACAGCATGGCGCCGATGCTCGTGGGCCGGGCCCTTGCTGTTCTCCCGGCGCGCGGCGGGACAGCCGCGAAGGGGAGGACGGGGGATGGCAAGTCGATACGGGAAGATCGGAGCGGCGGTGCTGGGGGCGCTGCTGGTCGCTCCCGCCTGGGCGACATCGCCGAAGATCTCGGCCGATCTGCGCGAACAGCTGCGCGGCAGCGCGGGTGAGCAGCGCGTGATCGTCACCTACGCGGCCGGTACGCCGGCCACCGCGAAGGCACCCCGGCGCGCGGGGTACGTGCTCGATGGCATTGGCGCCGTCGCCGACCGGCTCACCGGGCAGGAGATCGCGGCGCTGGCCGCCGCGCCGCAGGTGATCTCGATCTCGCCCGACCGCCTGGTCACCAGCGCGATGGACATCGCGGTGCCGGCGGTGGGCGCGAACCGGATCGTCCAGAACCTCGGGCTCACCGGTGCGGGGGTCACGGTGGCGCTCCTCGACTCCGGCATCGCCGCGAATCCCGCGCTCGACCGCCGGGTGCTCGCTCGCGTCGACTTCACGGGGAAGGGCCCGAACGGCGATGGCTTCGGCCATGGCACGCACATCGCGGCCACGATCGGCGGCTCGGGAGCCAGCGGCTCCGTGCGCGGCGTGGCGCCGGGCGTCTCCCTGGTCTCCCTGAAGGTGCTCGCGGCGGACGGGTCGGGCTACGTCAGCGACGTGATCCGTGCCCTCGACTGGGCCGTCACGAACCAGAAGAAGTTCAACATCCGGATCGCGAACCTGTCGCTCGGCCATCCGCCCGCCGAGTCGTACGTGACCGATCCCTTCACCCGGGCCGTCGAGCGCGCCTGGAACGCAGGGATCCTCGTCGTCGTCTCCGCCGGAAACCGCGGTCGCGACGGCTACGCCACGATCAACGTTCCCGGAAACGACCCGCGCGTCCTCACCGTCGGCGCCATGAACGACCGCAACACCGCCGAGCGCATCGACGACATCATGGGGACCTTCAGCAGCCGCGGCCCCTCCCGTGGCGACCTGATCCTGAAGCCCGACGTGGTGGCCCCGGGGAACCGCATCGTCTCCGCCCTCGCCTCCGGCTGCACGCTGGCCACGATGTTCCCGGAGCGCGTCATCGGCACGGACCGGCTGGAGCTGTCTGGAACGAGCATGGCCGCGGGCGTCATCAGCGGCGTGGCGGCTCTCATGATCCAGCGGCAGCCCACCCTCACGAACGACGAGATCAAGGCGGCGCTGATGGTCTCCGCGCAGAAGATCGAAGGCGCGGATACCTTCGCGGTCGGTGCCGGGTACGTGAACGCGGTGGCCGCGATGGCCTGGGCCAAGCCGGCGTCCCGTCTCACCGTGAACGCCTCCTCGCCGCGCGTGCTCCGCGCCGGTCCCGGCTACCTGCTCGTCTCGACCGTGACCGGCCGGCCGCGGCCGGGCTCCGACACCAACCTCGAGACCGTGGCTCCCTCCACCGCGCTCTGGGGCGACACGGCTCTCTGGGGCGATACCGCGCTCTGGGGCGACTTCGCGCTCCAAGGCGATACGGCCCTCTGGGGCGACACGGCTCTCTGGGGCGACACCGCCCTGTGGGGCGACTTCGCCGTGTGGGGCGACACCGCGCTGTGGGGCGACACCGCGCTGTGGGGCGACACCGCACTGTGGGGCGACACCGCGCTGTGGGGCGACACCGCCCTGTGGGGCGACACCGCACTTTGGGGCGATTGATCAGGAGGAGAATTCGATGATCTCGTTGTTCATTCTCTGGGAAGACTGAAGGTTCGCTGTCCCGTCCCCCCTGTCCCTGGCGAGCCGCTTCTGCCGAGGCGGCTCGCCTTTTTTTCTCACGCCACGCCGCCCCGCAGCAGGCTCACCACCAGGCGCGCCGCGCGGCCGCCCTCCAGCGAGCGCGAAAACGCGCCGCGCAGCTCGCGCGCGGTCCACACCCCCGAGCGCACCCGGTCGAAGAGGATGAGGCCGAGTCGCTGACCGAGCGCGCGTGCCACCGCCCGCCGCAGCGCGCGGGAGGAGGCCGCGGCATCGAGCAGAGGCAGCGGGGGCAGGACGCGGCTCCCGCGCTCGTACCCGAGGTGCTCCGCCAGCCATGCCGTTGCCTCGGGGTCGCGCGGCTCCGGTGCGGGACGAGGCTTGAAGCCGCTGGCGGGATCGAGCAGGCGCGCTCCCAGACAGGCCAGTCCTTCGTTGTAGGCGGCGCCGTAGAGGCGCACGGCGGGCGGAGCCGTCTCGTCGTCAGCTCCCCGGAACAGGCGGCCCGACAGCGCGGCGCGAAGGAAGCGCGCCGCCTCGCCGGCCGCGTTGCCGGGAAGGTAGCGGGCCAAAAACAGCGTGTTGGCACGCGCATCGTAGAGCGCGCCACGCTCCGCGAACAGCCGCTCCGCGTCGCGCAGCTCGGACGGCGTGCGGCCGTGGTCCTCGAGGATGGGGCGCAGGAGATCGGCGGCGTCGGCGCCCCCGTACACCTCGGGGAAGGCGTCCACGAGGTCCTCCCCCCAGCCGCCTTGGTGCCGGAGGCGATAGCGGTCGGCGCGGATCCCCAGCCAGCCCAGCAGGGACCGGATCAGGTGATGCACCGCAGGGGTGAGGTCCACCTCCTCCTCCGCCGGCACGTCCCCCCGCCAGCGGTCGAGGACCTGGCGATAGGCCTCGTAGCGGGCCAGTGGTGTGGAGCGGAACACGGCGAAGCTTCCCGGCGACAGCTCGACCGCCGGGGGAACAGACCCGCCCTGCCGCAGGAGCGACCAGTACAGGACATCCGGATCCTGGAAGACGGTCACGGTGCGCAGGGCGCGCTCGCGCCGGAGGAGCCTCTCCACGAGGCCCGGAATGTGCCCCGGTGAGAGGTGGGACTCGCCGAACAGCACGACCATCCTGGCCCGCGGCTGGCCGGAGAGGACGGCTGCGATCCGCCGGGCCGCGTGCTGGTCCCGGCGGCGCAGCCCCTCGAAACCGCCGCGCGGCGGCGCATCGAGCGCGACGACGGGAACGCGCAGCTCCCGGGCGCAGTCGAGCAGGGCGCGGAACCCGTCCCAGGGGTAGCCCCACTCCTCGCGGTAGTGCACGCGCCGGAGGAACTCCGGGTCGGAGAGCCTCCCCTCCTGACGGGCGTCCAGGAGCGGCTGCTGCCGGGTGTAGAGGAACTCGACCCCCAGGAGCACCGGCCGTCTGCCGCGCGCCGCCACCGCGGCGAGCGTCTCGGCGGCGAAGGCCTGGCACAGGGGGTCGGCGTGAAAATCTCCGACGTAGACGAGGTCGGCCCGGGCGCTGGCGGCGTGCACCTGCGACGGCGTGACCCTCTTCCGCCAGGACCGGAGCTGCCGCCGCAGGTCGCGGAAATAGGGATGCTCGAGGGATCCGTCGTCCCCGAACACCTCGCGGCGGAGACGGTCGGCGGCCGCACGCTGCCGCCTGAGGACCTGCAGGGCTCCCGCGCGCGCGGACACGAGGCGCTCCCCGCGGCGCGGCTGCTAGGGCTTCAGCTCGGTGGAGCCGCCGCCGCGCCGGTCCTTGTCATCGTCGCCGCGCAGAGCGGTGCGGAAGTTCCGCACTCCCTCCCCCAGACCCCGAGCCAGATCCGGGATCTTGCGCCCGCCGAACAGGAGCAGCACGACGAGAAGGATGATCAGGAGCTCGGGCATGCCCAGGGAGCCGAACATGAATCCTCCAAGCCGCCTGCGGCCTCGCGCTAGGTACCCAGGATCTCGCGAACGTTTCCCACGCGACGGGTCGTCCGCTCCGCGTCGAGCTGCTCCAGCAGAGGGATGGCGTTGCGGCGCGTCACGCCGAAGAGCTCCTTGAAGGTGGCAACGTCGATCGTGCGGGACACCGCGGCGCGCGCCCGCAGACGGGAGCGGAGGTCGGCGAGCGCGTCGGCATGGAAGAGCCTGCCGTCCTGGATCCTCGTCAGCCGCCCTTCGTCCACCAGCCACCCCACGATGCGTGCCGCCAGGTCGCCCGGCTCGCCACGGAGCACGTCCTCGACGTCGGGCGGGTCCAGGCCCGCCCGCCGGAAGCGGCCCTCGATGCGCTCGGCCGCCTCCCGATCCGGGCCTGACATTACCACCCGGTGCTCCGCGAGTGCCACACGATCGCCGTCCCGTTGCACCGTCCCCGCCTCCGCCAGCCCGGCCAGCAGCGCGCGCCAGGCTTCCTGCGGGAGCCCGGGCGCGGCCGCGGCCCGGAGCGGCTCGAGCGCCATCCCCCGCCGCAGCGGCTCGGCTTCGTGGAAGGCACGGAGGACCGCCGCCACGGACGCCGCGGCCCCTTGCCACGCGTCGCTTGCGAACAGGCGCCCCCCCACCCGTACGAGCGAGCCGGCTGCAACTCCCTGCGCTGCCTGGTGTTCGGCCTCGGGGATCGCGAGTCCCATCTCCCTGGCCCAGGCGGTGAGAGCCAGGCCCGCGAGGCCCTCCCGCGCCACGCGGGCGGGTCCCCGGTCGGGGGCCTCCGCCGCCTCCCGGCCCGCCTGGGGGTTCACGTCCAGGACCTCGCCCCCGCCGAAGGTGTCCACGGGCGAGGGGCGGCGCAGCACGAACCGGTCCCCCGGAAGCAGGACAAGATCCGTCCGGAACGTGATCTCCACCTCGAGCTCCGAGCCTCGTTCTCCCAGGACCCGCACCCGTCCCGCGGCCTCGCTCGTGCCCTGGTGGAAGCGGGCGAGCCCCGAGCGCGCCAGCGCGCCCTCGGCGCCCTGGAGCAAACGCAGGCGGGCGCGGATGCGGCGCGTGACGGGGAGCGCCCCGGGATGGCTCAGCGTGGCCCCCCGAGGTGCCTCCGCGCGGTCGGTGCCCTGGAGGTTCACCGCCACCCGCTGGCCAGCGCGGGCCTCGCGGAGCCTCTGGCGATGCGTCTGGAGCCCGCGCACCCGCGCGCGCGCCCCGCGGGGGAACAGCTCCACCTCGTCCCCTTCCCGGAGCACGCCGGACACGAGGGTCCCGGTGACGACCGTGCCGAACCCGGCGAGCACGAACGAGCGGTCCACCGGCAGGCGGGCCAGACCGGAGGCGGGACGCGGCGGGACGGTGTCGGCCAGCCGGATCAGCGCCGCGCGGAGCCCGTCCAGGCCCTCTCCGGTGCGCGAGGAGACCGGCATCACCGGCGCCCCCTCCAGGAACGTCCCCTGAAGGGCCTCTCCCACCTCGAGGCGGGTGACCTCGGCGAGATCCGGGTCGATGGCATCGACCTTGGTGAGGGCCACCACCCCGTGCCGCAGTCCCAGCAGGCCGCAGATGGCGAGGTGCTCCCGCGTCTGCGGGCGCACGCCATCGTCCGCGGCGACGACCAGGAGCACGGCGTCGATCCCCGAGGCCCCCGCCACCATGTGGCGCACGAAGCGCTCGTGCCCGGGGACGTCCACGAAGGAGAGGACCGTGTCCCCCGCCGTGACGTCGGCGAAGCCGAGATCGATGGTGATCCCGCGGAGCTTCTCCTCCTGCAGGCGGTCGGGGTCGATGCCGGTGAGCGCGCGCACGAGCGCGCTCTTGCCATGGTCGATGTGTCCGGCCGTGCCCAGGACGAGGTGCCGCACTCAGTGTCCCCGGCTCCTGGCGAGCCGGGTGCGGACCAGTCGGCGGAGGTCGTCCAGGTCGAACGGCTTGAGCAGGAGGTCGAGCTCCGCCCGGCGCGCGAAGGCCTCCGTGTCCCGGCCCACCGTGTCGCCGGAGGTGAGGATGAGCCTGCGCGAGGAGCCGGGCCGCAGCCGCTCCATCTCGCGGTGCAGGTGCTGCGCGCCCATGTCGGGCATCTTGACGTCCGAGACCACCAGGTCGTACTCCGCCGCCCGGAGGCGGGCCAGCGCTTCCAGGCCGCTCGCCGCCGCCTCCGCGTGGTGTCCGTCGGCCAGGAGCGCCTCGCACACGAGGTGCGCGAGCGCGTCCTCGTCGTCCACCACCAGGATGCGCCCGGGCGCCACCGCCGTCCCCTCGTCCGCCGCACCCTCGGGCGCGTGCGCCGCGTCCTCGCTGGCCGGCGGCAGCTCGATGCGGAAGGTGGCTCCCGCACCGGGCGGCGCCTCGAGATCGATCGTGCCCGCGTGCGCGGCGACGATGCCGTAGACCAAGGAGAGGCCCAGGCCCGTGCCGCGTCCCGCCGGCTTGGTGGTGAAGAACGGGTCGAAGATCCTGGAGCGCAACGCCTCCGGCACCCCGGGTCCGTCGTCCTCCACCGTCAGCCTCACGCCACCGGCGGGGGTCGGCTCCGTGCGCACGCGCACCTGGCCTCCCACCCCGGCATCCTGGATGGCGTGGGTGGCGTTGGTGAGCAGGTTCACCAGGACCTGCTGCAGCTGATGGGGATCTCCCAGCACGGCGGGGAGCGCGGGATCGAGGTCGGTGACCAGGCGCACCCCGTCCACGTTCATCTGGTACTGGAGGAGGGCGACCACCGAGTGCACGACCTCGTTGCAGGAGACCTGGCGGCGCTCGGGCTCGTGCTGCCGTGCGAAGGAGAGGAGGTTCTGCACGATCCGCTGGCAGCGCCGGGCCTCCCGGTGGATCAGGTCGAGGCGCGCCGCCTGCTTCCCCTCTCCCGCCTGGCGCGCCAGCAGCTGCGTGAAGCCGAGCACGGACGCCAGCGGGTTGTTCAGCTCGTGCGCGATCCCGGAGATCATCTGTCCCAGGCTCGACAGCTTCTCGGACTGGGCGAGCCGCTCCTGGATGCGGCGCTCCTCGGTGACGTCCGTGGCCACGAGGACCACGTGAGCGTCGAAGGCCGGGGCGAGGTTCAGGGCGAGCAGACGTCCGTCCGCCAGGCGCGCCTCGGCCGTGCGGCCTTCGGGCGCCCCGGGGAGACCGCGCACCAGGGGGGCGAGGTCGAGATCGCCGAGCGGGGGGAGGGGGCCGGCACCGGCGGGGAGTCCGGCCAGCAAGCGCGATCCCGCGGCGTTGGCGAGGACGACGCGCAGCGTAGCATCGGTGACCACCACCGCCTGAGGGAGCGAGTCGAGGATGGTGCGGAAGCGCCCCTGCTCGGACTCGCGCGCCACCAGGATGCGATCCAGGTGGAGGACCAGCTGGTTGGCGGCTCCGTACACCAGGCGCAGCTCCGCCTCCCCCACCGGATCCTCGCGCGCTGCCGCCAGGGCCGCGATCGTGCGCCCGCGGCGGGGAAGGAGGACGACCACCGGGGCCGGGAAGCTCCGCGCCTCCGCCGCCTCGGGGTCGAAGCCGTCCAGGGTCCGGACCTCCAGCGGTGGCGGGGAGAGGCCGGAGTCCATGGCCTCCCAGGCGCTGGCCGCCACCGCGTCGCTCGAGGAGTGCGCGCAGGGCCGGGCGGTCCATGCACGCAGCCGCGGCCGGTCCCCGGCGAGCGCGACGGCGAAGAGCTCGAACCCGGCGCGCTCGTGCAGGAGCTGGGCCGCGGTCGCGAAGAGCTGACCGGGCCGCGTGGCCTCGGCGCACCGGCGTCCCAGCGCCTGGAGCACCTCCAGCTCGGCCGTGCGGGCGGCGAGGCGCTCCTCGCTCTCCTCCAGCACGGCCCGGGCGGCCTCCCAGGCCGCGAGCGCGACCGGGTCTCCCTCCACGACCCGGCGGGCGCCCTCGGCCGTGCGCTGCTCGAACAGGCGGCGCCAGTCGAGGCCGGAGGCCGGAGGAGATGTCGGTTCGCTGAGGTCGGGCATGCCCCGCGCCCCCCTCCTTGGAGAGGCGCGGAGTGTATCAGTTGTCCAGGCGCGACTTCCGGGAAGCCCGGCTCACGGGGAAGGGGCGCTTGGGCGGGCTCTTCACCATACGGCGGCGCGCGAACACCTTCCGCAGGCGGGACTTGGCCTGGCACTCGATCTGCCGGACCCTCTCCCGGCTGATGCCCATCTTCTCCCCGATCTCCTTCAGGGTGAGCGGCGGCCCCCCATAGAGACCGAAGCGGAAGGAAACGACGGTCTTCTCCTGGTCCGTGAGGTGGTTGATGGCCTCCCCCACCAGGCCGCTGGCCTCCCGGCGGATCAGGTCGTCCTCGGGGCTGATGCAGGTGATGTCCACCAGGTAGTCGGAGATCGGGGTGTCGCGCTCCTTCCCCACCTTCTCGTCGAGGCTGACCTCGCGCAGGTTGAACTGGAGCACCTGGTCGATCTTGGTGACGCTGCGCGAGAGCTTCTCCGAGATCTCCTCGCGCTCGGGCTTCCGGCCCAGGGAGCGGCGCAGGTAGTTCTCGGCGTCGCGGATCTCGCGCACCTTCTTCATCTGGTAGTTCGGGACCCGCACGAGGTTGCTGTGCTCGCTGAGGGCCTTCAGGATCGATTTGCGAATCCACCAGATCGCATACGTGATGAATTTCGTTCCCTTGCCGGCGTCGTAGCGGTGCGCGGCCTCGATGAGCCCGATGTTCCCCTCGTTCAGGAGGTCCTCGAAGGGGAGACCTAGATTGCGGTACTCGCTAGCCACCTTGACCACGAAGCTGAGGTTCGACTCGATCAGCTCGTTGAGGGACTCGCGCCGACCGAGCTTGACCTTCCGGGCCAGGCTCATCTCCTCCTCCTTGGTCAGGAGGGGGTACTCGCGGATCTCGGAGAAGTACCGCGAGAGCACCGAGCTGCGTTCGTTCTGGGTCGACTCCATCAGGGTCCCCCGAGCCGGTCAGGCCGTCCGCGGGCGGTGAAGCCTAAGCCGCGTGTCTACAGCACTAGCGTCTTGACACACGTCCGGGCTCACCGTACTTTTCGCGGTACGACGGTGATGGAATTCAGTCGAATTCCAGGGTGTTGCGATCCATGGTGTTGCTGTAAGGATTCGGAAGGGAAAATGAAAGCTGGCGACGCTTCGGCCACGTGGACTGCACAGGCAGCCAGTCGCGGGTACGCCAGCACCCCACCCCTCCGATGGCACCCGCTGCGGCCACGGATGCGCCCGACTGAACCCCCGATGGCGGGGATTCTATGGGGCACTCCCCATCGTGTCAACGCCGTTTTTCGTAAGAAACCCGCGCCCACAAAGGGATTCGCCGATATCCCATAACAGCAAGGAGGGTCCATGTCGGCCCGCCCCGTTCGCCGCCGCCAGACAATTTTCGTAGGAAGCAAGATCCGGCAGCTCCGGAAGGAGCGCAGCCTCACCCAGGCCGAGCTCGCCCAGCGTATCGGCGTCCAGCAATCCGACCTCTGCCGCATGGAGAACGGGGAGTACAAGGTGTCGCTGGACACCCTCTTCAAGATCCTGGGCGTGTTCGGCATCGACATCGGCGAGTTCTTCCGCGAGGACCCCGCGTCCGCCGGCCCCGCCGACCGCGAGCGCGAGGTGCTGCGGCTGTTCGGTCGGCTCGACCCGGCGACCCAGGACGAAGCCCTCGACTTCCTTCGCTTCAAGTGCTCGCGCACCGAGGCGTGGCGGGATTGAGCGACATGACCGAGGACACCTACGAAGCGTGGTCCCGGGCAGGCGCCGACGCCACCCGCCGCGGTGATTTCGACGCCGCCCTGTCCGCCTATTCCCGCGCCCGCGCGGCGGCCGAGCGCGACGGCGACGAGAGGCAGGAGCAGGGTGCCGCGCTCAACCTGGCCATGGTCCGCCTGCAGACGGACTCCTGGCGGGACGCCGACGAGGGCCTGCGCGAGATCCTGCTGCGCGCCACCGATCCTGGCGTCGCCTATCGCGCCGCCTACCACCTGGCGAGCAGCCTGAGGCGGCAGTCGCGGCACGAGCGGGCCCTGAGCTACGCGCGCCGCGCCATGGAGCGCGCCCGCGAGCTCGGCACCACCGAGTACCTGGCTCCCGCCCACAACCTCCTCGGCAACATCCACCTGGCGCAGAGCCGGATCGAGGAGGCGCTGGCGGAGTACCGGCGCTCGCTCGCGCTGCGCCTGGCGCAACCCGAGGACACCCGCTTCTCGCAGGCGATCCTGCAGGAGAACATCGGCTATTGCCTCCTCCTGCTCCAGCAGATGCCCGAGGGGATCGCCCACCTCGAGGAGGGCCTGGCCCTGTCCGAAGAGGTGGATGACAAGCGGTGCCGCGCCGAGTGTCTGCAGGACCTCTGCTACGGCATGCTGCTGACCGCGCGATACGACCTGGCACGGGAGCGCGGCGAGGCGGCCCTGGCGTTGGCGGAGTCCCAGCACTACGGCGATATCCGGGAGAACTGCCACTACCTGCTGGGAGAGGTGGGCACGCGCACGGGGGACGCCGATCTGCGCGACGATCACCTGGACCGGCTGCAGGCGCTGCACCCCGAGCTGCCGTTCCTGCGGGACTTCCTTTCCGCCGTGGACATCACGAGCGTGCTGAGCTTGAAGCGATGAGCAAGCGCCTCCTCTCCCCCCTGCTTTCCCTCGCCCTTGGCCTCGCCGCGGTTCCCGCGCTGGCTGCGCCCGCGCAGCAGATCGACACACGCGGCGACCTGCACCGCGTGGAGGCGGTCTGGACCGGCAAGCCGTCGATGCCGGTCCTCCGGCACACCCTCGTGCTCGCGGACGGCAGCACGTCGGAGAGCGTGGTCCCCTGGACCGAGGACCCGTTCCTGGACGTGGATCCCGTCCTGGCCATCGATCCCGCCCGCAGGACCCTCTTCCTGGCATGGAGCCGGGACACGGGGGGCGGGTTCGCGGTGTACGTCTCCCGCTTCTCCGCCTCCGGCTGGTCCACGCCGGTGCGGGTCCTGGACGACCCCTCCGGCCCCGAGATCGAGCCCCAGATCCAGATCACCGCTTCGCTCGTGCACGTGGTGGCCCACAACGGCCCCGCCTACCAGCGCGTCTGTCTCGATCCCGACAGCCTGAGCATCGTCTACGGGCCCGAGCCGCTCCCCAGCGGCGGGGCGGGGATCACCCCCGGGGTGGACGCCCCCACGGCCACGCCCACGGGGGATCAGGTCTTCTTCAACTCGACCGTGATGCGGCCCTCCGAGACGGATCCCGGAAGAGTCGTGATCTGGGGGGTGCGCGACGAGCCGGTCCCCATCGACTACGTGGAGGCGCTGGTGCTGCCCCTGGACGTCGTGGACGGGAACCTCGCCGCGGCCGTCCCCATCGAGGGGAGCCTCACGCTCACCGTGAACACCGGGACCCGCATCTGGTACACGTTGTTCCAGGATGCGTCCTGGAGCGCGCCCGCCGCCGTGGCCCTGGACACGACCATCACCGAGAACGACGTGCGCACGATGCTGGCGGACATGATCCGCCGCCGCTGAGGTCAGTGCAGGTAGCGGTTGTCGTCGCCGCGGGAATCCATCACCCGGAACCGGCGGCGACGCAGCCGCCAGCGTAGTTCCCGGTACATGTCCGGGAGGCGCCAGATCCGCTTCAGGTAGAGCCACCCCACGAGCATCCCCCCCAGGTGGGCGATGCTCGATACCCCGGCCTGCGTCTGCGTGAGCATGGACAGGAACGCGACCGCGAACATGATCCAGGCGAACGTGCGGGCCTTGATGGGGAACAGCGCCATCAGGTAGATGACGCGCTCGGCGAAGACCACCCCGAAGGCCACGATGATGCCGAAGATGGCCCCCGACGCTCCCACCGTGGAAGCGTGCGCGCCGGGGATCATGTCCGCCGCCACGATGAACGGTGCCGCCCCCACCCCGCAAACCAGGTAGTAGACGAGGAAACGGCGCGCGCCCCATTGCCGCTCGAGCTCCCCCCCCAGGAGCCACAGGGAGAGCATGTTGAACACCACGTGCATGGGGTCGAGCGCGTGCAGCCACATGTAGGTGAGGGGCTGCCAGAGGAAGAGACGGTGGAGGACGCCCCAGGAGCTGAGGCCGAACAGCTCCATGAACCAGGCCGAGCGCCCGCTCCCCAGGTAGGTGGCGATCTCCAGCAGGTACACGCCGGCGCAGGCCACGACGATGCCGCGGATCACGGGGGTGAAGGGAGGCAGGGCCAGGCCGCCTCCGCCAAAGCCTCGGGGAGGCGGTGCACTGCGGTAGTAGGACAAGGGCCGCCTCCTCTAGAACCCCGGCCGCAGGCCGTCCGCCTGGCGGCGCAGCAGGATCCACACGCTGAACACGATAGCGAAAAGCACGATCAGCAGGACCGCCGCCATCGAGAGCACCACCGCCACCGCGGTCCGCCTGCCCCGGCGCCCCAGGGCGTCGGCCAGCATGGCGTCGTGCAGGCGCCGCCCCGCCAGCATGAGCGAGAGCGCGATCCCGGAGGCGACGGCCACCATGCCCGGCAGGGGGACGGCACCGCGCGGGGCGTAGAACACGAGCGGCGACAGGAGCGCCACCGCGATCCCGGCCAGGACCCCTTCCGTTCTTCGCTTCATGGTTCCGATTCGCCAACCGGCACCGGCCGAGGAGGACGGAAGCGGCGGCCTCGCCGGCCGCACACTCTCCGGCCGTGCCTGCAGAAGCGCTGGACGATACCGCCCGGGAAGCTGCGGCGTCAAACGCGGTGCTGGACGCGCTGCGCACCGCATCCGCGGAGCCGAGCCCCCACGAGGCCCTCTCGGCCGTGCTGGAGCACGCCCGCAGCGCCCTGGCCGTCGAGCGCGCGTTCCTCGTGGAGGAGGCGGAGGAGGATGCCCCTCCTCGTGTCCTGGCGCTGGCGTCCGTCCGCGCGGGTGCAGTCCGGCTCAGCGGCACGGTGGCCCGGCAGCTCCTCTCCTCCGGGCGCGCCGAGATCGCCGACTCCCCTTCCGTGCGCGCCCTCGAGCTGCGGGCGGTGCTGGGAGCGGCCCTCCCCCGTCACACCTGGCGCCGTCGGGGGCTGATCCTCGACAGCCGGAGCGTGACGGAGCCGGAAGGACGTCTCCTCGAAGGGTTCGCCGCGGTCCTCGGCCTGCTGGCGCGGGCGCTTCCCGCCTTCCCTCCCCACCCGTCGGATGGATGGGTGGGCGAGAGCCCGGCGTACCGCGCCTTGCTCCATCAGATCCGGGCGGTGGCGGGGAGCACCCTTCCGGTGCTGATCGCCGGCGAGTCCGGCACGGGCAAGGAGGGCGTGGCGCGGCGGATCCACTCCGGGGGAGCACGCGCGAGCCGGGCGTTCGTGGCGGTGAACTGCGCCGCCGTCCCCGAGGCGCTCCTCGAGGGAGAGCTGTTCGGCAGCGTGCGCGGCGCCTATACGGGGGCGGAGCGCGACCGGGGGGGCCTGTTCGGCGCGGCCGACGGGGGAACCCTGTTCCTGGACGAGATCGGCGACATGCCCCTTCCCATGCAGGCCAAGCTCCTGCGCGTGCTGCAGGAGGGGCGGGTGCGTGCGCTGGGGAGTGCGGCGGAGCGGCCGGTGGACGTGCGCATCGTGGCCGCCAGCCACAGGGACCTGCGGCGGGCCTGCGCCGAGGGGACCTTCCGCCACGACCTCCTCTACCGCCTGGCCGTGCTGGAGGTCCGCGTCCCTGCGCTGCGGGAGAGACTGGCCGACCTCGGGACGCTGGTTCCCTTTCTGCTGGACAAGCTCGCCGCCGACGGCGGCCTCCCCTGGTGCCGTCCCTCTCCCCAGGCCCTGGAGGTCCTGCGCGCGCACCGCTGGCCGGGGAACATCCGCGAGCTGGAGGGCGTGCTGGCGCGCGCCGCGCTGCGCGCCCGGCGGGGCGTGCTCGAGCCCGAGCACCTGGATCTCGCCTCCCCGCCTTCGCCTCCCCTGGAGCTCCATGCCTGCAGCGGCGAGTCCTTCGAGTGCACCATGATCCGGGCGGCGCTCGCGGCCTCCTCGGGCTCCATGACGCTGGCGGCGGCCCGCATCGGCTGGACTCGGCAGAAGCTGCGGCGGAGGATGCTGGCGCTGGGACTGCGCGCCCCGGGGTGAGGACCTACCCTCCGTCCGGCTCCGGCGACGGGACCAGGTCGTCCGCCAGCTCCACGTTCCAGTACGCCACGTCCAGGAACGTGCGCCACTCGTCGTAGCGGGGACCGATCCAGCCCGCCCGCAGCACGGGGTGGCCGGCGGGCCGGCGGGGATGCCGGACCAGGCGCATCCCCGTCTCCTCCGGCAGGTGGCTTCCCTTCCGGCTGTTGCAGGCGATGCAGGCGCAGACCACGTTCTCCCAGCAGGAGGTCCCGCCGCGGGAGAGGGGCACCACGTGGTCGAGGTTGAGCTCGGTGCTGGCGAACACCCGCCCGCAGTACTGGCAGCGGTTGCGGTCGCGGTAGAAGATGTTCCGCCGCGTGAAGCGCACCTCGCGCCGGGGCAGCCGGTCGTAGTGCACGAGCTGGATGACACGGGGGATGCGGATGGCGCGCCGGGTGGTGTGGATCACCTCGCAGTGCGCCCCCGGGGGCAGATCGCACCAGTTCTCGAAGTCGTAGGTGGTGAAGTCGGGGGCCACGGCGCGGGCTCGCCCCGCGTAGAAGAGCCGGAAGGCGCGGCGCACCCCGGTGACCTGCACCGCCTGGTACAGGCTGTTGAGCACGAGCACGGCACCGTCGGGCATGCTTGGTCCCTCGCTCAGCCGACCCTGCGCGTGACCCTGCGAGTATCGGTCCCCGCCCGCTCCAGGGCCAGGCGCACCAGTCGATCGAGCAGATCGCCATAGGCGAGGCCGCTGGCCTCCCAGAGCTTAGGATACATGCTGATCGGCGTGAACCCCGGCAGCGTGTTCACCTCGTTGATCCAGATGCCGTCCCCGCCCTGCTCCACGAAGAAGTCCACGCGCGCCATGCCGGCGAGATCGAGGGCGGTGAAGGCGGTGAGCGCCATTTCCCGCACGCGGGAGGCCACCGCTGCCGGGAGCGGCGCCGGGATGCGCAGCTCGGAGGTGCCGTCCAGGTACTTCGAGGCGTAGTCGTAGAACTCCCGCGAGGGCACGATCTCTCCGCAGATCGAGGCCTCCGGCCGCTCGTTCCCCAGGACCGCGACCTCGATCTCCCGGGCGCGCAGGCCCTGCTCCAGCACCACCTTGGAATCGAGCGCCATCGCCTCTTCCACGGCGGCGCGGAGACCCGCGGGAGAGACGACCTTCGAGATCCCCACCGAGGATCCGCCGGAGGCCGGCTTCACGAAGAGCGGATAGCCGAGCGCGTCCACCATCGGCCACAGGGCGGCCTCTCCCTGGCGCTGCCACACGCCACGGTCGAGCACGCGCCAGGGCCCGACGGGAAGGCCCCGGGCCGCGAAGAGCACCTTGGCCACGGCCTTGTCCATGCCCACCGCGGAGGCCAGCACCCCCGGGCCGACGTAGGGGAGGCCGAGGACCTCCAGCAGTCCCTGGTAGCGCCCGTCCTCCCCCCCCCAGCCGTGCACGACCGAGAAGACGACGTCGAGGTCCAGGGGACGCGCGCTCCCCTCTCCCTCGCGCGTGAGACCCCGTCCGGGGACGGCGTGCAGGCGGGGGCCGGGGACCGGCTCCACCCGCGCCGCGGTTCCGCGCAGCACCGGCTCGGACAGCTCCGGCGCCAGCCACTCGCCGTCGCCGGTGATGCCGATGGGGACGCAGGCGTAGCGCGCGGGATCGAGACCGGCGAGCACGCCGCGCGCGGACACCACCGAGACCTCGTGCTCCACCGAGGCCCCGCCGAACAGCAGGCCCAGGCGCAGCGCCCCCGGCGCGTCAGCCACGTCGTCGCACCCCCAGGCGTTTCTCCACCTCCGGGACCACCCCGTCGGCGAGGGAACCGGCGCGGAACACGATGGTGCCGTCGGGGCCCAGCAGCAAGTGCGCGGGGAGATCGGCCACCCCCGCCGCCCGCTGCACGGACCCGTCCGCGTCCAGCAGCACCTGCCCGGGGGGGGACTCCCCTTCCACGAAGGAGCGCAGGCGCTCCGCCGTCTGCCGGGTCTGCACGGCCACCAGGACCAGCCGGTAGCCCTGACGCCCCCAGGACGCCTCGAGCTCCTGCAGGCGCGCCATCTCGGCGAGGCAAGGCGGACACCACGTGGCGAAGAACACGAGGTGGGTGAGGCGCGCCCCCGCCTTCACCGTCACCACGGTCCCCTTCACCGGGTCCGTCAGCTGCAGGGGAAGCGGGAGCGCCTGCCCTTGCGCCGCCACCGGGCCCACCAGCGTCAGGCCGAGCACCAGGGCGCGGATCCCTCTCATCCCGTGCTCACCAGGGCCCAGGCCTTCCAGAGCCAGAAGAACCCGATGGCGATCATGAGCGCGCCGAAGCCCCACTTCACCACGTTCATCCAGGGACCGGGCCGGGGCAGGCTCGTGACCAGCCCGGCGAAGACGCCGAGCAGCAGGAGGAGGAGGCCGATCCCCAGGGCGAAGACGAAGAGGAGGAAACCGCCCCAGGCGACGTTCCCCGCCCCCGCCACGTAGACGAGCAGCGTGCCCAGGACCGGGGCGGTGCAGGGCGCGGTGACGAAGGCGGCGGCCACGCCGATGAGCAGGGCGCCCGTGAACCCGCCCCGGCGCACGCCGGCGCCCTGGAGGCCGGTGAGGGACGAGGGCAGGGAGATCGTGAAGACATCGAACATGCTCAGGCCGAAGACGATGAGCAGGAGGCCCACGGGGGCGAACACCCAGGGCGACTGCCAGGCGCTGCCGAACTTCTTCCCCAGCAGCGCCGCCGTGACGCCGAGCGCGGCGTACACCGCCGCCAGGCCGAGCACGTACACGAGCGACAGGGCGAAGGCGCGCTTCCGGTTCCCGCCCGCGGAGCCGCCGATGTAGGTGATCGTCACCGGGTAGACGGGATAGACGCAGGGAGTGAAGCTCGTGACCACGCCGGCGGCGAAGACGGCGAAGATCGCCGCCAGGGAGCCTGCCGCGAGCTGCTGGGAGACGACCTGCCCCAGGTGGTAGTTCCAGGCGTTCAGCTGGTCGAGGAAACCCTGCACGTCAGAGAACCTTCTGCAAACGCTGCCCGATGGCCGTCTTGGACTGCAGCCCGTTCAGCTGGTCCTTCACCTGCCCGTCCCGGAAGAACAGCAGCATGGGCACGCCCAGGATGCCGAAGCGGGCGGCGGTGGCGCGGGCCTTGTCCACGTCCACCTTCACCACCTTGAGCCGTCCCGCGTGGTCGCGCGCGATCTCGTCCACGATCGGCTCCAGCTTCTTGCAGGGACCGCACCAGGTGGCGCCGAAGTCCACGAGCACGGGACCGGGGGCGGACAGGACCTCGGCTTCGAAGGTGGCGTCGTCGGCCTCGATCATGCGCATCCTCCTCGACCGGTCAGCCTAGCAGGAAGGGCGCGTGCTAGCATGCCGGCCCCGCCGTGGACCCCATCGTCCTGTCTGTCGCGCTGCGCCGCCGCCTGGCCGGTCCGGGGCCCATCGTCGCCCTCACCGGTGCCGGGGTGTCCGCGGAGAGCGGCCTGGCCACGTTCCGGGGGCCGGGGGGCCTCTGGAAGGGCCACGAGCCCCAGGACCTGGCCACGCCGGGCGCGTTCGCCCGCGATCCCCTTCTCGTCTGGCGCTTCTACGCCTGGCGCCGCGCCTGCGCCGCCGCGGCCCTGCCCAACCCCGCCCATCACGCCCTCGCCGCTCTCTCCGCGGCGAGGCCGGAGACGCGCATCGTCACGCAGAACGTGGACGGCCTGCACGAGCGCGCCGGCACGCCCGACGTGCTGCGCCTGCACGGCAGTCTCTGGCGCCTGCGCTGCGTCGAGGAAGGGGAGGAGCACGAGGACCTGCGGGGCGATCTCGGTCCCTTGCCTCCCCGCTGCGCGTGCGGGGCGCTGCTCCGCCCGGCCGTGGTGTGGTTCGGCGAGGCGCTCCCGCCCGGCGTGCTCGCCGCCGCGCAGGCTGCCGTCCGCCAGGCGGCGGTGCTCCTGGTGGCCGGCACCTCCTCGCTGGTGTGGCCGGCCGCGGGACTGCCCGGCATCGCGCGCGCCGCCGGCGTCCACGTGGTGGAGATCAACCCCGAGCCCACCCCGCTCAGCGACGACGCCGACGAGGTCCTGCGCCTCCCCGCCGGGCGGGCCCTGCCCGTGCTGGCGGCGGCGGCGGGCGCGGCGCTGGGGGCCTCGGCGTGAGCCGTCCCCCGCGCATCCTCTTCCTGGACGGCGGCGCCGGTGCAGCCGGTGACATGATCCTGGCGGCGCTGCTCGATCTCGGCGTGCCACTGTCGCCGCTCCGGCGCACGCTCTCCACGCTGCCCCTGCCCACGTGGTCGCTCTCCACCGCCAAGGTGGAGCGGGACGGCCTCGCGGCACGCGCCGTCCGCGTGCGCCTGCGCGAGCGGCCGCAGCTGCGGCACGACCTGGTGGGCACGCCGGGCGCTCACGGGCACGCCCACCGCACGCTCCGTGACCTGGAGAAGATCGTGCGCGCGGGCACGCTCCCGGTTCGCGTGCGCGATCGGGCCCTGGCAATCTTCCGGCGCCTGGTGGAGGCGGAGGGACAGGTGCACGGGATCCCTCCCGCGAGGGTGCACCTGCACGAGGTGGGCGCGGCGGACGCGGTGATCGACGTGGTGGGAGCCTGCCTGGCCCTGGAGGCGCTGGCTCCCGACCGCATCGTGGTGTCGCCGCTCACCACCGGGCACGGCACCGTGGACAGCGCGCACGGCCGGCTCCCCGTCCCCGCGCCGGCCACGGCCCTCCTCGTCCGCGGCGTCCCCGTGCAGGCGGGAGAGGCCGCCGGCGAGCGCCTGACGCCCACGGGGGCGGCCATCCTCACCACGGTGGCCGACGCCTGGGGGCCGGCCCCCCTCATGGTTCCGCGCGCGGTGGGGTACGGCACGGGCACGCGCACCTTCTCCCCCGGTCCGAACGTGCTGCGCGCCGTGCTGGGGGACGGCCTCGCCGAGGACCACGGGAGCGCCCACGGCGGCGAGCACGTGCTGGTGCTGCAGGCGAACGTGGATGACGCCACGCCCCAGGCCCTGGCCTTCGCCTGCGAGCGCCTCTTCGAGACCGGCGCCCTCGAGGTCTACACGGCCCCGGTGGTCATGAAGAAGGGACGGGCTGGACACGCCCTCACCGTGCTGGGGCGGCCGGACGACCTCCAGCGCCTGGCGGACGTGCTCCTGCGCGAGACCACCACGCTCGGCCTCCGCCACCACCTGGAGCGCCGCATCGAGCTCCTCCGCCACCTGGAGCCGGTGGAGACGCCCCACGGCACCGTGCGCGTCAAGGTGGGGACGCAGGACGGCGAGGTGCTCCAGGCCTGGCCCGAGTACGAGGACTGCGCGGCCGCCGCGCGCAAGGCGGGCGTGCCGCTGCGCGAGGTGCAGGCGGCGGCGCTCGCGGCGTGGCGCCGGCAGGCCCCACCGGCGAGGAAGCGATGAGCAAGCCCCGTTTCTATGTCACCACCCCGATCTACTACGCGAACGACGAGCCGCACATCGGGCACACCTACACCACGGTGGTGGCCGACGCGGTGGCCCGCTACCGCCGCGCCATGGGCTTCGACGTGCGCTTCCTCACCGGGACCGACGAGCACGGGCAGAAGATGGAGCGGGCGGCCAGGGCCCAGGGGCTCGCTCCCCAGGCGCTCGCCGACCGCGTGGTCGAGCGCTACCGCGACCTGTGGCGGAAGCTGTCGATCTCCCACGACGACTTCATCCGCACCACCGAGCCGCGGCACCACCGGGGGGTGGAGCGGCTGATCCGGCGCATGATCGCGGCCGGGGACGTGTACCTGGGCGCCTACGAGGGGATGTACTGCGCGGGGTGCGAGGCCTTCTACCCCGAATCGCAGATCGTGAACGGCCGCTGCCCCGAGCAGGGCCACCCCGTGGAGCGCGTCTCCGAGCCCTCGTACTTCTTCCGCCTCTCGAAGTACCAGCAGCCCCTGCTCGATCTCTACTCCCGGAATCCTCTGTTCGTGCGTCCCTCCTCGCGAGCCAATGAAGTGCGCGCCTTCGTGGAGTCCGGCCTGCGCGACCTGTCCATCAGCCGGACCAGCCTGCGCTGGGGCATCCCCTTCCCCGACGCGCCCGGGCACGTGGTCTACGTGTGGGTGGACGCGCTCACCAATTACATGAGCGCGCTGGGGTACGGGAGCGAGGGGGACGCCCCCGGGCTCCGCTACTGGCCCGCCCAGGTGCATCTGGTGGGGAAGGACATCGTCCGCTTCCACGCCGTGTACTGGCCGGCCTTCCTGATGTCGGCGGAAGAGCCCCTTCCCCAGTCGGTGTTCGCCCACGGCTGGTGGCTCCGGGACGATGCCAAGATGTCGAAGTCCCTGGGGAACGTGGTCAAGCCCGAGCCGCTGCTGCGCGACTTCGGCCCCGACGCCCTCCGCTACTTCCTGCTCCGCGAGCTGACCTTCGGCCTGGACGGCACCTACTCCGACGAGCAGATGCTCGACCGGTACAACGGGGACCTGGCCAACGACCTGGGGAACGTGACCAGCCGGGTGCTGGCGCTGCTGTCCTCGGGGTGCGGCGGCATCCTCCCCCCTGCCTCGGGATCGGCGGCGGAGGAGGAGCTGCGGCCGGCCGCGCAGACGGCCTTCACCGCCTGGCGCGACGCCTTCGACGCCTACGACTTCAGCGCCGGCCTCGCCGCCGCCTGGGGACTGCTGGCCGAGATCAACCGCTACCTGGTGCGCCACGCCCCCTGGGAGCTGCGAGGTGCGGAGCAGGCCGCCGTGCTGCGCGGTGCCTCGGAGGCCCTGCTGCAGGTGGCGTGCATGGCGGAGCCGGTTCTGCCCGCGGCCGCGCGGGAGATCGCCTCCCGGCTGGGGTCGGAGATCCCGGCCGAGCGCGCGGCCTTCCGCTGGGGGCTGCTCCCCGAGGGCGCGCCCGTCCGCAAGGCGGCGCCCCTGTTCCCGCGCGTGGACCGCACCGCCTACTTCAAGGAGGGATCCCCGGTGAGCGAGACGAAGAGCGAGACGGACGGCCTCCTGACCATCGACGACTTCCTGCGCGTGGACCTGCGGGTGGCGAAGGTCCTGGCGGCGGAGCGCATCCCCGGGGCGGACAAGCTGCTCAAGCTCCAGCTCGAGGTGGGGGCGGAGCGGCGCCAGATCGTGGCCGGCATCGCCAAGGCCTACGATCCCGATCAGCTGGTGGGGAAGTCCATCGTGGTGGTGGCCAACCTGAAGCCGGCGCGCCTGCGAGGCGTGGAGAGCCAGGGCATGCTGCTGGCCGCCGATGCCGACGGCCGTCCCATCGTGGCCACCTTCGAGGAAGCGGTCCCCTCCGGCACACGGGTGCGGTGACTGGGGACAGGCACCAAGAAGAAATGAAAGAGCGCGCCGGGGCGCGCTCTTTCATTTCTTTTTGGTGCCTGTCCTACTCCCTGTGCATGTACCGGATCTGGCTCTTGCGGATGAACAGGTTCGGCCCCTCGGTGCGGTTGATCTTCACCATGTCGCGGTCGTAGTACTCGATGATGCCGCGCACCTCCTCGCCGTCCGCCAGGCGCACCACCATGGGGGAGCGCGCCTCCTTGTTGCGGAAGAGGTAGGCCGCCTCCGCTCCCGTGAACTCGGGAGGGGGGCCCTGCCGGTCGTCGCGCACGGCGAACCCCTCGTCCCCGATCTCCTCTCCGTCGTCCTCGATCTCGTCCATGTCTCTCTCCAAGGCCGTCTCTCCTCAGGCCTGCAGCGCCGTCACCGCCGCCACCAGCACGATGTCCTCCACGGAGCAGCCGCGGGACAGGTCGTTGGCCGGCCGGCGCAGCCCCTGCGTGATGGGCCCCACCGCCTTCGCCCCCGCCAGGCGCTCCACCAGCTTGTAGCCGATGTTCCCCGCGGACAGGTCGGGGAAGATCAAGACGTTGCTCCGGCCGCCCAGGGGACCATCCCCCGCCTTGGCCGCCGCCACCGCGGGGACCAGGGCCGCGTCCACCTGCAGCTCGCCGTCCAGTGGGAGGCCGGGCGCCTCGCTGCGCAGCAGGTCGCGGGCGCGGGCCACCTTCTCCACGCGCGGATCGCCGGCGGCGCTTCCCCGCGTCGAGTACGACAGCAGCGCCACCCGCGGGTCCCGTCCGGTCAGGCGGGCGAAGCTCCGCGCCGTCCTCCCCGCGATGTCGGCGAGCTGCTCGGCGGTGGGGTCGGGCACCAGCGCCGCGTCCGCGAAGGCCAGGACGTCTTCCCCTCCCGGGGTGGGCTCCCGGAGCAGCATCAGGAAGAACGACGAGACCAGCGTCGCCCCGCTGGCCGGCCGGATGATGCGGAGCGCCGCCCGCAGCGTCTCCCCCGTCGTGTGCGCGGCACCGGCCACCGAGCCGTCGGCCTCTCCGGCCGCGACCAGGGCCGCCGCCGCGTACAGCGGATGCTCCACCAGGCGCGCGAGATCCTCCTCGCGCATGCCCTTCCCCTCCAGGGCCGCGGCGGCGGCGTAGCGTGCGCGCGCCCGCACCTCGGGATCGGCCGGGTCCATCACGGGGATGCCGTCGAGCGCCACCCCCTCGCGCGTGGCGGTGCGTTCCACCATGCGCCGGGCACCCACCAGGATCGGCTGCACGATCCCCTCCGCGGCCAGGCGCGCCACGGCCTGCAGCGTGCGCGGCTCGTCCGACTCCGGGAAGACGATGCGGCGGGGAGCGGCGGCCGCCGCCGCCAGGAGGTGCCTCGCGAACTCCACGCCGGGCATCAGCGGTGCCCGGCTTCCGGCCAGAGCAGCGCCGCGATCGTGCTCCCCTCGGGCTGGGGCTCCTTCCCTGGCTCGGTAACCAGGAAGGCGTTGGCACGCACGAGCGAGAGGACGTCCCCCGACCCCGTGCTGGGGAGGGGCTCGGCCACCAGCCCGTCCCCCTCGCGCAGAACCCGCCCGACGTGCAGCGAGGTACGCCCCGGCCGGCGCGCAAGCGGTGCACGCAGCGTGGCCTTGAGGCAGGGAGGGGCGCAGCGGGTGTAGCCCATCAGGCGCCGCAGCGCCGGGCCCACGAAGACGAGGAACGTGGCGAAGGTGGAGAGCGGATTCCCGGGAAGGCCGAAGACCAGGCAGTCCCCGCACCGCCCGGCGAGGAGCGGCTTCCCCGGGCGCATGGCCACTCCATGGAACAGGACGGTCAATCCCTCACCCTTCAGCACATCGGCCACCAGGTCGTAGGCACCGACCGACACGCCGCCCGTCACGAGGAGCACGTCCCCCTGCAAGCCCTCGCGCAGCCGGGCACGCAACCCCTCCCGGTCGTCGGGGGCGATCCCCCCATCGCGGGCGGTCAGGCCCAGCTCGCGAAGCTGGGCGCGCAGGCCCCAGGCGTTGCTGTTGCGCACCTGGTGGTCTCCGGGGGTGGCGGCCACCGGCACGACCTCGTCCCCCGTGGCCAGGATCCGCACGTCCGGCGCGCGGTGGACGCGCACCCGCGGGCGGCCGAGCGCGGCCAGCGCGGCCATCTCCGCGGCGTGGATGGGATCGCCGGGCAGCAGGACGATCTCCCCCGCCCTGCGATCGGATGCGCGGGCACGGACGTTCTGCCCGCGCTCCGCGGGCTCGCAGAGACGCACCCGCGCGGGGTCCGAACCCAGCTCCGTCGCCTCCAGCATGACCACGGCGTCGGCGCCGGGAGGGAGGAGGGCGCCGGTGAAGATCCGCACCGCCTCCCCCCGGGGAAGCTCCGCGGCGGGCGCGGGCTCCCCGGCGCGAACTTCCCCGGCCACGCGCAGGATCGCCCCCGCTTCGCGCACGTCGGCCGCATGCACGGCGAAGCCGTCCATGGCCGAGCGGTCCGCCGCCGGAACGTCCCTGTCGGCCCGGATCTCCTCCGCCACCACCCGGCCGTACGCGTACTCGAGCGACACCTCGACGGGCGGCAGGGGCGCGATGGCGGCCATGAGCCGCTCGAAGGCCTCCTCGATGGAAATCACGTCCGCCCCACCAGGATGCGCGGCACCCCGCGCAGATCGTCCCGCACCGCCACCTCCCGGAACCCCGCGGCAAGCGCCAGGGCGGAGACCGGGGCCGCCGAGCGCCAGCCCAGCTCGAGCACCAGGGCACCCCCGGGAACGAGCAGGCGGAAGGCGGCCGGGAGCAGGACCCGGTAGGCCTCGAGCCCCGTCTCGCCCGGGACCAGCGCGGCACGCGGCTCGTGGTCCCGGACCTCGGGGGCGAGGCAGCCCCACTCCCCCTCCGCCACGTAGGGCGGGTTCGCCACCACGGCGTCCAGGCTCCCGGTCCAATCCTGGGGCGGCTCCGCGAAGTCGCCCTCGCGAAACGTCACCTCGAGGCCGATCCGCCGCGCGTTCGCACGCGCCACCGCCAGGGCATCCCGGGAGCGCTCGAGCGCGAGCACCGTGAGATCGGGCCGCGCTGCCTTGACGGCGAGCGCGATGCAGCCGCTCCCCGTCCCCAGGTCGGCGAGCCTCCCCCCGGGAGGGACGCCCAGACCGAGGACGGCGTCCACCACCTCCTCCGTTTCCGGCCGGGGGATGAGGACGCGCCGGTCCACGGCGAGCGTCAGCCCGTGAAACTCCGCCTCGCCCGTGAGGTACTGCCACGGCTCCCGCGCCTCGCGGCGCCGCAGCAGCCCGGCGAGCCTCTCCTCCGCCTCCCCGGGGAGGGGATCGGGCCGGCGGGCCAGCACGCCCCCCCGGTCGGTCTTCAGGGCGAGGGCGAGCAGACGCAGCGCCTCGTCGCGCGGGCGCTCGATCCCGGCCGCCTCAAGGCGAGCCACCGCCTCCTGGAGCGCGGCCGAGACGGCCTCGGTCACGACGCGACCTTGACCTCTTCCTTGAGGCGTTCCGCCTGGTCGTGGGCGACCAAGGCCTCGATCAGCTCGCCGATGTCGCCGTTCAGGATGCTGGGGAGGTCGTGGAGCGTGAGGCCGACGCGGTGATCGGTGACGCGATCCTGGGGGAAGTTGTAGGTGCGGATCTTCTCGCTGCGATCGCCGGAGCCGATCATGCCCCGCCGCTCGCTGGCCCGCTGCGCCTGCTGCTCCCGCAGCTTGCGCTCGTAGAGGCGCGCCCGGAGCACCTGCAGGGCGCGCGCCTTGTTCTTGTGCCACGACTTCTCGTCCTGGCACTGCACCACCGTGTTCGTGGGCAGGTGCACGATGCGCACCGCCGAGTAGGTGGTGTTCACGCTCTGCCCCCCCGGCCCGGACGAGCAGAAGGTGTCGATGCGCAGGTCCTTCTCGTCGATCTGGACGTCCACCTCGTCGGCCTCGGGCAGCACGGCCACCGTCACCGCCGAGGTGTGGATCCGTCCCGAGCCTTCGGTGGCGGGGACGCGCTGCACGCGGTGCACGCCGCTCTCGAACTTCAGGCGGCTGTACACGCGCTCCCCTTCCACCACGGCGATCACTTCCTTGATGCCGCCGATCCCGCTCTCCGAGAGGTCGCTGGTCTGCATCTTCCAGCGCTGCCCCTCCGCGTAGCGCGTGTACATGCGGAACAGCTCGGCCGCGAACAGGGAGGCCTCGTCGCCGCCGGTGCCGGCCCGGATCTCCAGCACCACGTTCTTGGCGTCGTTGGGGTCGGCGGGAAGGAGCGAGACCTTGAGGTCCTGCTCCAGCTTCTCCAGGCGGGCGGTCAGGGAGGCGACCTCCTCCTCGGCCATGGCCTTCATCTCGGGGTCGTCCGCGGAGGAGAGGAGCTCGCGCGCTCCCGCCAGATCGGCGGCCGTCTTTCCGTAAGCCTCGTGCATCGCCACCACGGGACGGAGGTCGGCGTAGGCCTTGCTGGCCGTGCGGTACCGTTCCAGATCGGCCACCACGTCGGGCTCGGACAGAGCCCTCCCCAGCTCCTCGTAGCGGGAGCGCATGGCCAGCAGCTTCTGCTCCAGCTTGGGGTCGAGGGCGGTCATGGATGGTCCCTCCTAGCGAGGGGAGGGGGAAGGATCGCTACGCGGGGGCGCCGGCCTTCTCTCCGGCCTTCTCGCCGCCCTTCTTCTCGTAGCGCTTCTGGAACCGCTCGACGCGCCCCGCGGAGTCCACCAGCTTCTGCTTGCCCGTGAAGAACGGGTGGCAGGCCGAGCAGATCTCCACGCGGAGGTCCTTCTTGGTCGAGCGCGTCTGGAAGGTGTTCCCGCAGGCGCAAACGACGTTGACCTCGTGGTACTCGGGATGAATGCCCTTCTTCATGGCGCCTTCCTTGGTTTTCCGGTGCCTGGAACCGTCGGATTGTAGGGCATCGAGCGGGGAGGCCGCAAGGCCAGGGGAAAAGGGGCGGGGCGCCGCAGGAGTCGTGCTTCGGCGCCCCGCCTGCAGGAGGTTGGGGTTCGAGCGTGTCCCAGGGGTCCTCCGAGCGCACCGTCCATCTGGACAGGGATCTCCGTACACTCTCGTCCGTGCGCTGCCGTCTCCGGACCCTCGTCCTCGGCCTGGTGCTGGCGTGCCCCGCCCGGGCCGAGCACCTGCCCGCCCGCACCTACGGCGCCGACGAGGGCCTGGCCGGGGACTATGTCCGCTTCATCCTCCAGGACTCCCGGGGCTTCCTGTGGCTGGCCACCAACGCCGGCGTGTCGCGCTTCGACGGCCACGAGTTCCGGAACTTCGGCGCGGAGGACGGGCTCCCCTTCCCCACCGCACGCAAGCTGGTGGAGGCTCCGGACGGGACACTCTACGTGCTCGCGCGCGAGCGCGTGGCCCGCCGAC
Organism: Candidatus Polarisedimenticolaceae bacterium; assembly: GCA_036274395.1. GTDB lineage: Bacteria > Acidobacteriota > Polarisedimenticolia > Polarisedimenticolales > DASUFT01 > DASUFT01. The sequence continues at coordinate 40,820 of DASUFT010000149.1, forward strand.
GCTCCCCCATGGCCACCGAGCGGCCCGCGTTCGAGCCCGTCGAGCCGGCCGAGCGCGAGCAGCTGGTCGGCGACGTGCTCGATCTCGTGATCGCTCCCGATGGGGCTCTGCTCATGGGAGGGACCCGCGGGCTCGCCCGGCTCGTGGGAGACCGGCTGGAAGCCGTGGACCTGGGTCCGCCCGCCTTCCCCGAGGTCCACGGGGCGCAGGAGGTCTGGACAACCGCCTACGATGCGGAAGGAGCCCTCTGGGCCTCGCGCGCCTACGGGATCACGCGGGTTGCGCGGGACGGCACGCCGCACACACTGGGGGTCGGACCCCAGGGGCAGATCACTTCCGGCTGGGGCTGGCTCCCCTCCATGGTCGCGGACCGGACGCGCGGCGTGTGGATCCTCACGGTGGGAAGCGGAGTGCTGCACGTCACGACCGACGCTTCGGGCACCCCGATCGTGGAAGAGACGCTGCTGGGGAAGACCCAGTTCCCCCGCGGGCTGCATCAGCTCCGGGACGGCACCCTGTGGATCGCGACCACCACGTCCGGCCTCGTGCGGTGCGTGGGAGAGGCCGGCGCGCGGCGGTGCACGGAGATCGGCAGGGCGCAGGGCCTTCCCGATCGCGAACTCTTCGGCCTGGCCAGCGACGCCCAAGGGAATCTCTGGGCAGGGACCCAGGTGGCCGGTGTCGTCCGTCTGGCCGCGGAAGGGATGACGAGCTGGAGCGAGGCGGAGCAGCTCACGAGCGGTGTCTGGGCTTTGCAGGACGACCCCGACGAGGGGCTCCTCGTGACGCTGGGTAATCTGTTCTTCGTCTCCATGCGGCGGGGAGAGATCGTTCACCGCTGGGGGGTGACGCCGAAGGTTCCGCGCGGCTGGGGCTCCCAGCAGCTCCTCGCCCGCGGTGTGGACGGAGCGCTCTGGCTGGCCACCGGCATCGGCCTCGCCCGCTACCCCGCGGGAACCCACGTGCGCGATCTCGCGACACGGTTGCCCACGCTCCTCGTGGACAAGAAGCACGGCCTCCCGGGGAACGTCGTCCACCGTGTGTTCGTCGCGCGCGACGGCTCGGTGTGGTTCGGGTTGATCCACGTGTCGAACGGCGTGTGCCGTGTCCAGGGAGACGGCAGCGACCTGCGCTGCTACGGTCCCGAGGACGGTCTGCCGGATGCGGCCGAAGGGGTCGCCTTCGCGGAGGACGGGGCGGGCGGGATCTGGCTGGGGCTTTACGAGGGGGGGCTTTTCCGCTTCCGGGACGGGCGCTTCGAGAGCTGGCCGGAGACGGTCCGCGCGCGCCAGTCCGCGGTGCGCTCCATCCGGCGGGATGCCCAGGGGCGGCTGTGGGTGGCCGGCATTCCCGGCCTGCTCCGGGTGGACGGAGCCGAGAGGGCCACGCCTTCCTTCCGGCGCTACACCGCCGAGGATGGGCTCTCGTCGTACGAGACCATGGACACCGCCGACGATCGCTATGGCCGCCTCTACGTCGGCGGGATGCACGGTCTTGACCGCGTGGACCTCGCGGACGGGACCGTTCGGCGCTTCACCACCGCCGACGGCCTGCCGGCCAACCGCGTCGCTGTCCTCCACCGCGACCCGGAGGGCGAGCTGTGGGTGGGGACGGCCCGAGGCCTGGCGAGGCTGATCCCGCGGCCGCATGCGCAGCAGGATCCACCGCGTGTCTTCTTGACCGGCGTGAGCGTGGCCGGGACCCCCCGCGACGCCGTGAGCCCGCTCGAGCTCGCGAGCAGCGAGCGGACCCTGGAGTTCGCCTTCACCTCGCCCAGCTTCCGGGCCGGGGAGACCATGCGCTTCCAGTGGCGCCTGCTCCCCGCCTCGGAGAACTGGAGTCCGCTGCGGACGAGCCGCAGCATCGTCCTCGCCGGTTTGTCCCCGGGGAGCTACCGCTTCGAGGTCCGGGCGGTGGACGGCGAGGGCCAGGCCAGCGCCCCGACCTTCGCCTTCTTCCGGATCGAGCCCCCCCTCTGGCGCCGGGGGTGGTTCCTGGCTCTCTCCGCGGGAACGTTCGCCCTCCTCGCCTACGCCGTGTTCCGGATCCGGGTGGCGCGCCTGCTCGAGGTGGAGCGGGTGCGCACGCGCATCGCCACCGACTTGCACGACGACATCGGCGCCAGCCTGTCCCAGATCGCCGTGCTCTCCCAGGCCGCCAGCCGCCAGGCGGCGCGCGGGAGTGCCGAGGCCAAGGGATCGCTGGAGCGGATCACGGATCTCTCCGGGAGCGTGGTGGACGCCATGAGCGACGTCGTCTGGTCCATCAACCCCGCGCGCGACCGGATGTCGGACCTCGTCCATCGCATGCGCCGGTTCGCCGTGGACCTGTTCGCGGACGGCGACACCTCCCTGGAGCTGGCGCTCCCCGAGGACGCCGACGACGCCCGTCTCGACCCCGACGTGCGCCGCCAGGTCTACCTGGTGTTCAAGGAGGCGTTGCGGAACGTGGCGCGGCACGCGGAGGCGACCCGCGCGGACGCGAGCCTCCGCCGTGAGTCGGGGACCCTGGTGTTGACGGTCCGCGACGACGGCAAGGGGCTGGGCGGCCCGGCGGGAAGCGGCACCGGCTTCGGACTCCAGAACATGAGGCGGCGGGCGGAGGCCGTGGGGGGCACGCTCGCGGTGCGCCCCGGGCCGAGGGGCGGCACGGAGGTCGTCCTCCGAACCGGTCCCGTCAGAGAACTGTCCAAACGGATGGGGGCCTGGCTCCGGCGGGCGCCGTAAGATCCGGGGGATGCACCACTCGCCGGAGACGACCCGCGCCACGATCCGCGTCGGGATCGTGGAGGACCTGGACACCATCCGCGAGGGTCTCGCCGACCTGGTGGCGGACTCCCCCGGGTTCGCCTGCGCCGGTGCCTGGCCCACGATGGAGGCCGCGCTGCAGGACCTCCGCGGCCGTCAGCCCGACGTGCTGCTGGTGGACCTGGGGCTTCCCGGGATGGACGGGATCGAGGGCATCCGGCAGGTGCGGGCCGCCTGGCCCAAGGTGGTGCCCGTCGTCCTCTCCGTCTACCAGGATGACGATCGCATCTTCCGTGCCCTGTGCGCGGGCGCCTGCGGCTACCTGCTCAAGAAGACCCCCGACGCCGAGATCCTGCGGCGGCTGGAGGAGGCGGTGGCGGGGGGCGCTCCCATCTCCCCGGAGCTCGCCCGCCAGGTCGTGAACCTCTTCGCGCGGTTCACTCCCCAGCCGGGGACCGAGCACGACCTCACCCCCCACGAGGTGCGCGTGCTCAAGCTCTTCGTGGACGGCCACAACTACCGCACGGCGGGTCAGGTCCTGGGCGTGACCCGCTCCACCGTCGCCTTCCATGTGCGGAAGATCTACGAGAAGCTGGAGGTCCACTCCAAGTCGGAGGCGGTGGCCAAGGCACTGCGGGACGGGCTGCTGCGCTGAATCAGCCGGCCATGCTCTCCAGGAACTCGGCGTTCGACTTCGTCTTCGTCATCTTCTCCCGCAGCAGCTCCATGGCCTCCACGGGAGACATCTGCTGCAGGACCTTGCGCAGCACCCAGGCCCGGTTCAGCTCCTTGTCGGAGAGGAGCAGCTCCTCCTTGCGGGTGCCCGAGCGCAGGAGGTCCACGGCGGGGAAGACCCGCCGGTCGGCGAGCTTGCGGTCGAGGTTGACCTCCATGTTCCCCGTGCCCTTGAACTCCTCGAAGATGACGTCGTCCATGCGGGAGCCGGTGTCGATGAGCGCGGTGGCCAGGATGGTGAGCGAGCCCCCCTCCTCCACGTTGCGGGCGGCGCCGAAGAAGCGCTTGGGCTTCTGGAGGGCGTTGGTGTCGAGGCCTCCGGAGAGGACGCGCCCCGAGGCCGGCTGCACGGCGTTGTAGGCGCGGGCCAGGCGGGTGACGGAGTCGAGCAGCATCACCACGTCCTTCCCCGCCTCCACCAGGCGCTTGGCCTTCTCCAGCACCATCTCCGCCACCTGCACGTGCCGGGTGGCCGGCTCGTCGAAGGTGGAGGAGACGACCTCGCCCTTCACCGAGCGCACCATGTCCGTCACTTCCTCCGGCCGCTCGTCGATGAGCAGCACCAGGAGCGAGACCTCGGGGTGGTTCTCGTGGATGGCCTGGGCGATGGCCTGCAGCAGCATGGTCTTGCCGGTGCGGGGGGGGGAGACGATGAGGCCGCGCTGCCCCTTCCCCAGCGGCACCATGAGGTCGAGCACGCGGCCGGACACGTCGGGGCCGGGCAGCTCCACCCGCAGGCGCCGCTCCGGATAGAGCGGGGTGAGCTTGTCGAAGGGGATGCGGCGGCGGAGCGCTTCCGGGTCGCCGGCGTTGACGGTGTCGATCCGGGCCAGGGCGAAGTAGCGCTCGCCGTGCCGGGGGGCGCGGATGGGACCGGTGATCGCGTCCCCGGTCTGCAGCCCGAAGCGGCGGATGAGCTGGGGGGAGACGTAGACGTCGTCCGGCCCCGGCAGGTAGCTCGACTCGGGCGCGCGCAGGAAGCCGTAGCCCTCCGAGAGGCGCTCCAGCACGCCTTCCGTGACGATGGAGCCGTTCCTGGCGGCCTGGGCCTGGATGATCCGGTAGACGAGGTCCTGGCGCCGCATGGCGCCCGCCCCCTCCACGGCGAGCGTCCCCGCCATCTTGACCAGCTGCCCCACCTCCATCGTCTTCAGTTCCCGGATGTCCATGTCCGTCCTCGAAGCGCCAGGTCCAGCCTGGCCCAGATCTCCTTGATTCCCTGCCCCGTCACCGCCGAGGCCAGGATGGGCTCGCCGCCCAGGGCCTCTTCCGCCGCGCGCCGCGCCGCCTCCCGCCCGTTCCCCGACAGCTTGTCCGCCTTCGTCACCGCGATCACCGGATCGAGCCCGAACTCCCGGAGCCACTCCCGCATGGTGCGATCGAGCTCGGAGGGCGCGTGCCGTGCGTCCACCAGCAAGACCCCGGAGGCGATGCGCTCCCGACGGCGGCGCAGCACCCCCTCGATCATCCCCTCCCAGGTCCGCCGCACGGCCACGGGCGCCTTGGCGAATCCGTACCCCGGGAGGTCCACGAACCAGAGCGCCTCGTTGACCCGGTAGAAGTTCACGCTCTGCGTCCTCCCCGGCGTGGAGGAGGTGCGCGCGAGCCCCCGGCTTCCCAGCAGCCGGTTGATCAGCGACGACTTGCCGACGTTCGAGCGACCCAGGAACAGGATGTCCGGCCCCGGGTCCTTCGGCTCGTCCTCCGCCCGGAACACCGAGCGGTCGAAACGGGCGGAAACGATCTTCACGATCAGTGGGTGACC
>DASUFT010000150.1:0-24421 GCA_036274395.1 Candidatus Polarisedimenticolaceae bacterium
GTTCGTCACGCGGCCCGGGTCGGGAGGGAACGCCTACACCTGCACGACGACGTCCTCCAACTCCTGCGGGGCGACCAGCTGGTACCAGCGCATGCGGGTGGCGGACGACGACGACGGCAACCTGGCCAACGGCACCCCGCACGCCGCCGCCCTCTTCGCGGCGTTCGACCGCCACGCTCTCGCCTGCGGCGCCGCCGGCGACGCCACCAACCAGAGCCACACCAGCTGCCCTGTCCTGGCCGCTCCTGTGCTGACCCGCACGTCGTCTCCGGCCGGGGTCGAGCTGAGCTGGGCGCCGGTTCCCGGCGCCACCTCGTACAGGGTCTACCGGGGCGAGCTGGGCTGCGACCGTCAGCAGGTCCCCATCGCCACCCGGACGGCGGCGCAGACGAGCTACCTCGACGACAGCGCCGACGCCCCGCTGCTCCGCCACTACCGTGTCCAGGCCTTCGCCAGCAACGGGGCCTGCGCCAGCCCGGTGTCCGCCTGCATGGGGGCTCCGGCGGGAAGCCGCCTGACCAAGACCGGCCATCGCGTGATCGACGCCGACGACGGCATCCCCGAGCCGGGCGAGACCTTCGGCCTGGCGGCCACCCTCCACAACGGGGGAGGCGATGCCGCGACGTCCACCACGGGGACCCTCTCCGTCGTGGGCCCGGCGCACGTGCGGATCCTCGACCCGCAGATGGGCTGGCCCACCATCCCGTCGCTCGGCGAGGCGGAGAGCGTCGCCCCGCAACCCCAGCTCGTCCTCCTGCCCCAGGCCCAGTGCGGGCAGACGCTGACCCTCGATCTCGACGGCGCCGCGTCGAACTCCGCCCCGTTCAGCAGCCGCATGGAGATCCCGCTGGGCTCCAGCCAGCGCGACTACACCCGGACCGCGATCGTCCCCATCCCCTTCCTGACCAGCACTCCCGTGCAGGCCAACTTCGACGTCACGGACGACCGCACGATCGCGGACCTGGACGTGACCCTGGACATCTTCCATCAGGACCCGACGCAGATCATCGTGGAGCTGACCTCGCCGCAGGGGACGACGGTGCGGCTGCACGACCGGGGCGCGGGGAGCGGCCACGGCATCGAGACCCGCTTCGACCGCGACACGGCCCCCTCCGGCCCGGGCAGCATGGCCGACTTCGCTGGCCAGTCGCTCCTGGGGACGTGGACGCTGTCGGTCCAGGACGTGGATGGCAGCGGCGTGACCACGGACGGCTACATCCGCCCGCGGACGCTGCACGCCACCATCGTGGGCGGGTTCGGCTGCACGCCCCAGACCTGCGCCGAGCCCACGCCCTCCATGGCTCCCGATCTCGCTGTGGCGCGCGTGGAGGACGGCGGTCCGCCCGACCTGGTCCTCACCTGGAGCGCGGTCTCAGGCGCCGGCTACCACGTCCTGCAGTCCCAGGATCCGCGCTTCCTGACAGGCGTCAACCTGATCGGCAACCCGGCGACCGCGGCCCCGCTGACGGTGGAGGACGGCGCGGCCGGAACGCCCGGGCTGACGTTCTACCAGGTGCGCGCGGTGAACAGCTGCCACTTCGAGGGGCCCTGACCTCGGACGGTCACTCCGGCGGAGGCACCGACTGCGCGAGCTGCCAGAGCCGGCGATACTCCTCGCGGACGCTCGGGTCGAGGCGTTCCACGAGGTCCTGCGGCAGCTTGGCGCGGAAGATGAGGTCCTGGATGTCCACGAGATCCCGGGCCCGGTGCGGTGCGGACAATCCGGATGCAAGCTTCAGTTCGATCAGCGTCCTGAGGTCCACGAAGCGGAAGTCTTCGCCCGCCACGGCCACCGCCTCGGGGTCGGGGAAGCGGACCGGCTTCGGCTGGCCGTCCCCGGGATAGTCCCCCGTGGTCACGATCTCGATCCTCACGCCCGTTTCCGTGTCGCGGAACGTTTTCGCCGCATGGGGGAAGGCGGGCACGTAGCCGCGTCCCACGAGCCGCTCGCGAAAGGCCTCGAGCGTCTCGCGTCTCATCAGGACATCGATGTCCTCGGTCGTTCGCCTGTAGCCGTGCTCGACGAGCGCCATGCCACCCACGACCGCATAGGGCAGACCCTCCTCATCCAGGCGCCTCGCCAGACGGCGAAGCGCGTCGTAGACGTCTCCTTCTCGCATGAAGAAGCTGCTCACTTCCTGGAGGCGTGAGGGCCGGGATTTGGTGTTCCTCCCTCGAGACATAGGGGGATTATAGAGGAGGCACCGGCCAGGGTCGGAGCACGCTCAGCGCTCGGGGATGTCCTCCGGAAAGAGCAGCTCCTGCAGCATGAGCAGGAGATGGTCAGGAAGGGCGGTCTTGGAAACGCAGGCGTCGGCGCCCACCTTCATGGCGGCCAGCTCGGCGACGCGGCTCTGGTGGAAGGTGGCGAGCAGCACCAACGGGGAGGGCTGCTGCCTCTTCAGCCAGGGAACGGCGTCGAAGCCGCTCATGTCGGGAAGCGCAACATCCATGAGGACCAGGTCGGGCCTGAGATCCCTGGCCCGCTCAATGGCCTCGATGCCCGAGTGGGCACGGCCTGCGACCTCGAGCCCGGGGTCCTCGGCGATGAGCGCCGAGAGACCGTCCAGAAAGTCGTCGTTCTGGTCCACCAGGAGTACGCGCCGTCGGTCCATGCGCAAAGTATTCGAGGAGCGGGTGTGGCAGGGCGATCAGGGAGAGCCTGACAGGAGCGACAAAAATCCCTTCCATCCTGTCAGGGAATCCCTGACACGCACGTCGAAGCGGTCGGGGCGGGGCCGGACCCTTGCCGGGCATCCGCAGCCCTTCCCCCCAGGAAGCGCTGGAAGTCGGCGGGGTTCGCGGATGGCCGTGCCGGCGATCAGGCAATCCACGAGCGAGCCCCCTGCGTCGACCGGTCTCGTCGCCTTGTCCGAGGCTTGCTGAGCGTGGAAGCAGGCGGGGGCTCGAAGCCTGCGGAAGCGGCATGCCGTGCCCACTGGAGGTCCTCGCGCGCGGAGGCCAGCCAGCGGCGCGCTTCCGCCTCAGCTGCGGGCATAGATCGTGACCCCTCCCCGACGATCTTGACGGGGCTATCATTCATCCGTGAGCACGTTCGCCGACACGCTGCGCGTGTTGAATACGATGAAGGAAGAGGGCGTCGTCGATGAATACGCCGTCGCCGGAGCGATGGCGCTGGTCTTCTGGACGGAGCCGGTGGCCACGTTCGACCTCGATGTCTTGGTCCTCCTTCCCGGTGAGGAGACGGCGATCGTGAGCGTGGCTCCCATCTACGAGTGGGTCCTGATCGAGGGCACACCGGTGCAGTTCCTTCCCGCGCACGGGGAGCTCGCAGACGAGTCGATCGAGCTGGCCGCGACCTTGGAATACGAAGGTGTGCCCGTCAGGGTCGTACGGCCGGAGCACCTGGCGGCGCTCTACCTCGAGCCCATGGCCAGAACTCGAAAGCGGCGGGAGCGGGCCGCGGCTCGGGAATCACCGACGTTCGACTCCTTCGCTTTTGACCAGCTTTGCGACCGTTTCCGCCTGGAGCCTTGACGCATGGGCAGGGAAATGCAGAAACGTCCTCGCCCCACACCGGAGTTGTTGAACTCGTTGCGCGCTGGGAAGGCGGAGCTGCGCCGTGAACGCCAGGCGCTGAGCCTCCGCGGGAAGGTCGCCGGGGTACTCGTGCTCCAGCGCGTCTGCCTTCCGCTGATCCGGAAGCAACGAGCGCTCGAGCCGTGGGAGGCTCCTTGGAACCTCACACCCTGATTCCTTCCGGCAGGGAGACCGCGGCTCGCATCCGCCTCATTAGCATGACCGCTTTTGCGTGGGGCACAATGCCCGCAATGTCGTGGCCCCTGCCGACGCATGCTCGCCCCTGGATCGTGGGCGCGGCCGTGTTCCTCGTCGTGGGCGGGGTCGCCCTGGCGGTCCGCGTGCGCGGGCGGGCCGGCGAGCCGGCGCCGCCGCGGTTCGAACCCACCGTCGAGAACAGGGCGCCTGCTCCGGGACCCGCGCCCGCGGGCATGGCCTGGATCCCGGGCGGAGAGTTCTCCATGGGGGCGCAGGACCCGGAGCGCATGGACGACACCGTGGGCATGCTCGCCACGCATGATTCGCGGCCCATCCACCGCGTCTACGTGGACGGCTTCTGGATGGACCGGACCGAGGTGACCAACGCCCAGTACGCCGCCTTCGTGCAGGCCACGGGCTACGTGACCGTCGCCGAGCGCACCCCCACCGCGGAGCAGTACCCGGGCGCACCGCCCGAGAACCTGATTGCCGGATCGGTGGTCTTCTCTCCCCCCGACCATTCCGTTTCCCTGAACGATCACTTCCAGTGGTGGACCTACGTGAAGGGCGCGAGCTGGAAGCATCCCCTGGGGCCGGACAGCTCAATCGAGGGAAAGGGGAACCTCCCCGTGGTCCACGTCGCCTACGAGGACGCGGCGGCCTACGCCACCTGGTCGGGGGGACGGCTCCCCACCGAGGCGGAGTGGGAGTTCGCCGCCCGGGGCGGCCTCACGGGCGCCGTCTATCCCTGGGGCGACACCTTCCGGAAGCAGGGCAGGTGGATGGCCAACAGCTACCAGGGCCACTTCCCCGATCAGGACACCGCCGAGGACCACTTCCACGGGATCGCGCCGGTGGCGCAGTTCCCCCCCAATGGCTACGGCCTGTTCGACGTGGCGGGGAACGTCTGGGAATGGGTCTCCGACTACTATCGCCCGGACACCTACGCACAGCTGGCCGCGGCGGGAGGTGTGGCGCGCAATCCCCGGGGACCCGACCGCTCCTTCGATCCCGCGGAACCGGGCACGGTCAAGCGCGTGCACCGGGGCGGCTCGTTCCTCTGCACCGACCAGTACTGCTCGCGCTACATGGTGGGGACGCGCGGCAAGGGCGAGATCGACACCGGCACCAACCACCTCGGGTTCCGGACCGTGCGGGTGCCGGCGGCGGGCGAGTAGAGCCCGAGAACCGTGTCCGGATCTTCCCGGAACGGACTCACCTCGCCTCGGCTTCGAAGGGGAAGACGCGATTCCAGTCGCGCTTCATGTCCACGACGACCCACCCTTTCCGGTCCGCCGCCTGGAGGGCCTCGTCCAGGCGGCCCACGGCGGATTCCCGGTCGTAGGCGAACTCCCGGGCGGCGTCTGTGTGGTGCAGGAGAAGGCCGAAACGCGCCCCCTCCCCCGCAGTCGTCCACTCCAGCATCTCGAAGTCCCCGTCCGAGTTCCCCACCGCCATCCGGGGACGCCGGCCGATGTGCTGCTGGATGCCGACCGGCTTCCCGGCCTTGTCGTCGATGAAGTTCACCGCGGGAAGGCGCAGCAGAACGGGCGCGCCGTCGTGCAACTCGTATCTCGTCTGGATGCTGCTTCCCACGACTTGCTCGGGGGGAATGCCGTACACGCGCTCGGCCCAGGGACGCATGAATTCGATGCCGCCGCCCGAGACGACAAACGTCTTGAAGCCGTTGGCGCGCAGATAGGCGAGCAGTTCGAGCATCGGCTGGTAGACCATCTCCGTGTAGAGGTGGCCGCTGCCGGGATGCTTGGCGGTGCCGATCCAGTCGCGCACGATCGCCTCGAAGGCGTCCGTGGTCGTGCCCGCGTGGGTGGCCATGACCATGTCCAGGAGCGCCTTCTCGCCTCCCGCCAGGACCACATGGGTATCCCCCCGAAGCACGGCAGCGAAGGGTTCATCGCTCTTCCACTCCGGATGCTGGGGGGCCAGTGCCCGGACACGGTCGAAGACGAACATGGCCTGGAAGTACATGGGCTGCTCGGCCCAGAGAGTGCCGTCATTGTCGAACGTGGCGATCCGTTCCGCCGGGGGGACGTACTCGGGGGACCCCTCCTGCGTGACCCTCTCCACGAAGGCGACGATGGCGCGCTTGGGCTCCGTGTCGTTCCACGAGGGTAGCGGGGTGGGGGCGGGAGTGGTGACACAGGAAAGGGTGAGCGCCAGCGCGCCCAGCGGCAGCAATTCCCCCCGTCTCATGATGACCCTCCCAGGACGGCGGGGCGCCCCTTGGAGCACCCCGCCTGGATCATGCCGCCTAGTGACCGGCCGCGGCCGCGTCGATCTGCTTCTTGATCTTCTCCAGGTTGAAGGAGCCCGGCGTCTGGCTGGGCTGGTAATCCACCATGGTCTGGAGGAACTTCGCGGCCAGCGCCTGCAGGGGCACGATGACGAAGGGCCGGGAGAGGAACCAGTCGTCGTAGACGTTGGCGTTGTGCTGGGCCTTCTCGAAGGGGTCCCGCCGCAGGTTGAACAGCAGCGGCACGCGCAGCTCCACGAAGGGCTCGCGCCAGACGCCGAACGCCTCGCCGCGGTTCTCCAGGAAGACCGCCTTCCAGGGGCCGTAGCGAATGGCCACCACCTGGCCGTCGTCGTTGACGTAGAAGAACTCGTTGCGCGGATCCTTGTCGGTCTTGCCGCTCAGGTAGTCGAGCTGGTTGTAGCCGTCCAGGTAGTTCCTGTAGTGGCGGCCGTTCAGGTCCACCCCGCTCTTGAGCTTCTCGACGGCGGTGGTGTCTCCCGCCGCCGCCGCGAACGTGGGCAGCCAGTCCTCGTGGGAGACGATGCCGTTCAGGGTCACGCCGGCCGGGAAGTGACCGGGCCAGCGCACGAACGCGGGCACCCGGTAGGCCCCTTCCCAGTTGGAGTTCTTCTCACTGCGGTAGGGGGTGGTGCCGGCGTCGGGCCAGGTGTTGTAGTGGGGGCCATTGTCCGTGGAATACATGACGATCGTGTTCTTGGCCACGCCGAGGTCGTCGAGGAGCTTCAGGAGCTCGCCCACGTTGGCATCGTGCTCGATCATGCCGTCGGTGTATTCGTCGTTTCCCTCGTGGCGGTGCTCGGGGCGCACGTGGGTCCGGAAGTGCATGCGCGTGCCGTTCCACCAGGCGAAGAAGGGCTTGCCCGCCTTCGCCTGGCGCTGGATGAAGTCCTTGGTGGCAGCGATGGTCTCGTCGTCGATGGTCTCCATCCTCTTCTTCGTGAGGGGGCCGGTGTCCTGGCAGCTTTGAGAGTCGGGCCCGGTGGCCTTGCACTTCATGACGCCGCGGGGGCCGAACTGCTGGAGGAACGTCTTGCCGTTGGGGAGGACCAGATCGGCCGGGTAGTCCTCGTTCTCCGGCTCTTCCTCCGCGTTCAGGTGGTAGAGGTTGCCCAGGAACTCGTCGAACCCGTGCATGGTGGGCAGGTGCTCGTCGCGATCGCCCTGATGGTTCTTGCCGAACTGTCCGGTGGCGTAGCCCAGGCTCTTCAGGACGGTGGCCATGGTGACGTCGGTCTTCTGCCAGCCCTCCTTGGCACCGGGCAGGCCGACCTTGGTCATGCCCGTGCGCACCGGAACGTTGCCCCCGATGAAGGCCGCCCGGCCCGCCGTGCAACTCTGCTGGGCGTAGTAGTCGGTGAAGGACAGACCTTCCCTGGCGATGCGGTCGATGTTGGGCGTCGTGTAGCCCATCATCCCGCGATTGTTGTAGCTGATGTTCCAGGTCCCGATGTCGTCGCCCCAGATGACCAGGATGTTGGGCTTTGCCTGCTGCGCGCGCGCGCCGGGGCTGAACATCGCGCCCACCGTCAGAACCGTGAGGACAACTCTCCACAGCTTCCGCAACGTCATTCCCTGCCTCCACTCGTGTTAGGGGGCGCACATCTTACCCTGGCGATCGAGGCGGGCTAGCCACATCGGGAGAGACGCGCATCGAGGAGCGCTGGACTCGCACCGACGGGAGGACGCTGGTGGGGGTGGGCACGAAATCCCGGACTGGAATCTTCTCGACGGGACGGCGAAACTCGCTGAATCTAGGCCGTCGTGCTCCGGCAACACCCGGCTCGCGGCCGCCGGCGTCCGTCAGCGTCCAAAGCACGCTCCTGTCAGGACCTCCCTGACAGGACTCAGGCGTCCGGGGACACGATGCCCGCCCGGATGGCGTAGCGCACCAGGCCGGGAACGTCGTGGATCCCCAGCCGGTCCATGAGGCGCATGCGGTGGGTCTCCACCGTCTTCACGCTGACATCCAGGATCTGCGCGATCTCCTTGGTGGATTTCCCCTCGGCGATGAGCTGCAGGATCTCCCGCTGGCGTCGAGTCAGACCCTCGGACCCGCTGACCTGCTCCTCTCCCTCCGGCCCCTCGCGCAGGAATCCCTGCACCACGGACTGCGACACCTTGGGCGTGAGGTAGGTCTCCCCGCGCATCACCGACTGCAGGGCCAGGGGCAGCTCGCTCACCGCCGCTCCCTTGAGCAGGTAGCCCGCCACCCCCGCCTGCAGCGCCTGCTTCACGTAGGCGCCGTCGGCGTGCATGGAGAGGATCACCACCTTGGTGCGGGGCGCCTCCTTGACAGCCTGGCGCGCCACCTCGAGCCCGTTCATGCTCGGCATCCCGATGTCGAGCAGCGCCACGTCCGGCTCGTGCCTGGTGATCAGCTCCAGCGCCTCGCGCCCGTCCCCCGACTCCGCCACCACCTCCACGTTGGGGATGGACTCCAGCAGCGCTCGGATCCCTCCCCGCACGAGCGTGTGGTCGTCGGCCAGCACGATCCGGGTCCTGGTCATGCCTTCGCCTCCAGGGGCAGACGGAGCTGTACCGTCGTCCCACGGCCGGGCACCGAGTCGAGCCTGAGATCGCCGCCGAGCATGCGCGCCCGCTCCTGCATGCCCAGCAGGCCGATCGACTTGCCGGTCGCCGATCCGTCCACGGAGCGCTGCACGTCGAATCCCTTCCCGTAATCTTGCACACGGATCGCCAGAGTGCCGTCCACCGGCTCCACGGTGACGTCGATCCTCTTCGCCTCCGCGTGACGGATGGCGTTGGTGACCGCCTCCTGCGCCACCCGGAAGGCGGTGATCTCCACCTCCGGGGCCAGCTCGGGGAGGGGCTTCTCGCTGCGCACCTCGATGTCGATCCCCGTCCGCTGGGCCTGCGACTCCAGGTAACCCTTGAGGGCCGCCACCAGCCCCATCTCGTCCAGGAGCGGCGGGCGCAGGTCGAGGGATAGATCCCGGATCTGCTGCACCATCCGGTCCACCAGGTCGATGGAGTCGGCGATCCGGTGCTTCGCCTTCTCGGCGTCCTTCTCCACCCCGATGAGCTGCAGGTTGATCACCACCGCGGTCAGCGTCGGCCCCAGGTCGTCGTGCAGCTCGCGGGCGATGTCCTTCCGCTCCTCCTCCTTGGCCGCCTCCAGGCGCCGGGCCAGGACCTGCAGGCGCTCGTAGGCCCGGGCCAGGTCTGCGCTGGCCCGCTCCCGCTGGGCCTGCAGCTCCAGGAGCTGGCGGTTGCGGCGCTCCAGGCGAGACAGACGCACCCGGTGGGAGGCGAACGCACTCGCCAGCAGCGCGCCCCCGGCCAGGATGCGGAACCACCAGGTCATCCAGAACGGCGGCACCACCCGGATGGCCAGCGGGGGTGCGGTCTCCGTCCACACGCCCTGGCTGTTCCGGCCCCGGCCCACGAAGGTGTAGGTGCCCGGGTCCAGGTCGGTGAACGTGATCGTGCGGCGGGTACCCAGGTCGGTCCAGGGCTCGTCCTTCCTTCCCAGGCGATAGGCGTGGGCGTGGCCGTGCTCGGTGGTGAAGTCCAGGACCGCCAGGTCGATGGAGAACCAGCGGCCGTAGGGGATGTCGATGCGCGAGAGCCCCCAGGGCGGCCGGTCGTCCCCCGCGCGCTCCCCCTCCCGCCGCAGCGAGGTGATCACGGTGGGCGAGGGCGCGGCCGGGCGGAGCGGACTTCCCGCCGGGATGGAGACCACCCAGTGCACGGAGCCGAAGTGGAGCACCGCCCCGTTGCGCACCGCGGCGCCGAACTCGAACTCGGAGGAGGGCAGCCCGTCGGCCACGAAGTAGTTGGTGACGGCGGACCGGTCGGGCGCGAAGCGGGACAGGCCACGCTTGGTGGACAGCCACAGGCTGCCGTCGTCGTCCTCGAGCAGGGCCATCACGTTGTTGTCCACCAGACCGTCCGCCACCGTGAAGCGCGTGAAGGAGGCCCGCCCGTCGGGCGCCACGTCCACCCGGTTGATCCCGCCGCCCCCGGTGGCCACCCACAGGCGCCCGCGCGCGTCTTCCAGGAGATCGGTGACGTTGTCGCTGCTGATGGTGCCGGGGTCCGCCGGATCCGCGCGGTAGGTGGCCGCCCGCCCCGTCCCCGGGTCCACTGCATTGAGGCCCCCCGAGCGCGTGCCCACCCAGAGCGTGCCCCTCCGGTCCTGGCGGATGGCGGTGACGTAGTCGTCGCTGAGGCTGTCCCTCCGGGAGGCGTCGTGCACGAACCGCCGGAGCACGCGGCCCTGCCGGGAAAGCTCCTGCAGCCCCCCTTCTCCCGTCCCCACCCAGAAGCGATCCGCACCCGCCTCCTGGATGATCGGCACGTACCCCGGTCCCAGGCTGCCCGCATCCTTGGGATCGTGCTGGAGGAGCGACCACGTGCCCGCGCGCGCGTCCAGGCGGACGATCCCCTTGCTCGTGCCGGCCCACACCTCCCCCTGAGGGAGAGGGACGATGCACAGGATGGATCCCGCGCCCGCGAGCGCATAGGTCCGGTACCCGCCGCCGGGCTCCTTGCGCAGCAGGGTGCCATTGCGCAGTCCGATCCAGAGGCCGCCGGCGTCGTCCCGGGCCAGCCCCGTGACGTCCCGGTCCGGGAGCTTCTCCGGCTCGGGCGCGGCGTCGGCTCCGGCCATGAGCAGGAACCCGGCACCGGAGACCCGGCTCAGTCCCCCGCCCCAGGTCCCGACCCAGAGTGCCCCGGCGTGGTCGGCGAGCAGGGCGAGCACGCGGTCGGAGGGGAGGCTGCCCCGCCGCAGGGGCGCATGCCGGAAGGTCTCGCGCTTCCCCGTCGCGGCATCGAGGGCATCCACGCCCCCACCGAAGGTGCCGGCCCAGATGCGCCCATCCGTGCCGACGGCGAGCGCGGTGACCACGGGATGGCCGAGCGGGAAGTGCCGGAACGTCCTCTGGTCCGTCTCCATGCGATCGAGCCCGCCGTTGGTCCCCACCCAGAGGCCGCCGCCGGACTGCTCGAGCAGGCAAAAGACGCTGTCGTCCGCGAGCGAGCCGGGGTCCGCCGCATCGTGGCGCCAGACCTCGAAGCTGCGGGTGGCCGGATCGTAGCGGTGGAGACCGGCTCCCACGGTGCCCACCCAGAGCCGCCCGGCCCGATCCACCAGGAGCGAGCTGACGTAGCCGTCGGGGAGGAAGGTCTCGAAGCGGCGGGTCCTGGGGTCGAACCGGTTCAGCCCCCGCTGCGTCCCCACCCACAGCGCGCCCTCGCGGTCCTCGGCGATCGCGTAGACGCTGTCGTGGCTGAGAGAGCCGGGATCGCCCGAGCGGCGGCGGAAGCTCTCGAACTTCCAGGTGGCACGGTCGAGCCGGTTCAGCCCTCCCGCGTTCGTGCCCACCCAGAGGTTCCCCTGACGGTCCTCGCCGATGGTCCGGATCGCATCGTCGGAGATCGTCGCGGGATCCGAGGGATCGTGTCCGAAGCTCGTGAAGGCGTGGCCGTCGTACAGGGCGAGGCCGGTCCGCGATCCGATCCAGACGAATCCCATCCGGTCCTGGTGGAGCGCAGTGACCACCTCGGAGGGAGGACCGCTCTCGGACCCGACGCGCTCGAAATGAGGCGCGCTCGCGAGCGCGGCGCTCGAGAGCACCAGCGTGGCCATCCCACTGCAAACCAGGCGTTTCACCGGAGCACCGGCCGGCAGTATAGGACCGTCCCGCACCTCCGTTTGGGTGGACCGACGGCCTGGCAGCGCGCCCGTCCCGCCCCGATCCCCCAGTGCGACGCCCCGGGCCACCCATTCCCCCGCCGACCCAGGAGCTTTTGGGTGCCGCAACGCCCAGTCTCTGCGGCGCCACCCCGTGGCGACGGGAGCCTCTCGTTCGCTATGGTCTTGCGCGTCGTCCGGATCCCCCGGGGGACGATGGGGAGGATTCCATGAAGCGTCTCGGATGGCTCGCGGTTGCGGTGCTGATCGTGGCGATGGCCGCGGTTCCCGCGCAGGCCGCGCAGGCGGACTACAAGTTCAAGATCTTCGGCGGACTGGCCTACGTCACACCGATGGCGGACAGCAACATCGACGACGTCAAGTTCGAGGCCGACAACGCGCTGGGATACGAGGTCGGCGCGGAGTGGAAGCCGTTCGGCCGCCTCGGGTTCGAGCTCGCCCTGGTGGACGTCACGAACGACGTCCAGGCGGACGGGTTCAAGGTCGGCGAGATCGGGATGCAGCCCGTCTTCATCACCGCCAACTTCCACGTGATCAACAGCGATCGCTTCGCCTGGTACGTCGGCCCCACCGTGGCCTTCGTCAACTGGGACGACTTCGAGCTCGATGCGGCGCTCGGCGGCGGCTCGACGTCCATCGAGAGCGAGACCACGTTCGGCCTCTCCACCGGGATCGACCTCGGCCTGGGCGAGCACCTCGCGGTCATCGGTGGCCTCCGCTGGATCGACTCCGGCGCCGAGGAGTCGAGCACTGGGGACACGGTGGACGTCAATCCCCTGTTCGCGCGCGTGGCCCTGGCCTGGCGGTTCTGATCGGTTCCTGATGGCTGCGCCGGCCCGGCCGTGTGCCGGGCCGGACGTCACGCACATGCACCTGCGCGCCCTCCTTGTGGTCGGCCTCGGGACCGTGTCCGCGCTGGCCGGAGAGACGCAGGTTCAGCAGCGCGTGCGATAGACGGACAGCGACACCGTCGCGGTCGATCCCGTCTCGTTGTAGAAGAAGACCCGGTAGCGGGGGAAGGCGACCCGCTGCGTCTGCTGCTCCGACACGAAGATCGCGTGCTGGCCCGGCACCACCTTGTAGAGCACCTCCACGGCGAACACCACCTGCCCTTCGGTGCGCAGGAGGTGGAGGATCTTCGGGTCGTCGGGGACGAGGAGCGCTCCGATACGGCCGCTGCCCGGCACGCCGTCCTTGAACTCGCCACCGAAGCTGAAGGTCATCTGGGCGAACCCGTCGGTCTCGACCACACCTCCCTCCAGGAGGCGGTGCGTCTCGGCCCGCGGGACCGGCGGCACCGAGAGCGGCGGAACGGAGACGAACCAGGCGTCGGCGGCGAGGAGCAGGGCGAGCAGCGCACGCATGGGGCACCTCCGGCGCACGCGAACTCTACCAGCGGCGCTGCCGGGTACGCTGCGAGGAACCCCTTCGGAAATGCAGTGTCCGGACAGCAAAAAAGTTTTCTGGTCGCTGTTTCGGGACTGTTTTCCGGTATATCTCCCGCATGCACGGGGGCCGAAATCGCGCGGAAGAGGTCGCGGCGTTCCTGCGGGGGGATCCCGGGGAAGTCGCGCACCTGGAGAAGGCCGTGCGGACGATCGTCCGCAGCTTCCGCTTCCGGAACTCCGACCTCGACCGCGACCTCGTCCAGGAGACGCTCAGCCGGACCCTGGACAGCCTGTCGGGCCGGCGCTTCCGGGGGATCGCGTCCCTGCGCACCTACGCCTGCAACGTGGCCCGCTACACCTGCCTCGAGCACATCCGGCGCCGGCGGCAGGAGGTCGCGTTCGATCCCGAGCTCCACCCCTCCGGCGACCGTTGCCCACCGCCCGAGGAGTTCTACATCTCCCTGGAGGAGCACCGGCGGAACCTGGAGGCCTTCAACACGCTCCCCGGCGAGTCCCGCGAGATCCTGCGCCTGATCTGCGTGGAGGGGGCATCCTACCGGGAAGTGGCGACGCGACTGGGCATCTCCGAGGGCGCGCTCAAGTCGCGCATCCACCGGTTCCGCCTGTCGTGCCGCGAGGCCGCGAAGGCACCGGCACGTCTGATCCGCCTCGTCGCGGGAAGGCCGTCGTCGTGAGCGCCGCGTCCCCGCACCCCACCCGGCTCCCCTGGTTCGCGGCGGGCACCCTTCCCCCTGCGGAGGCCGCGGGCATCGAGCGCCACCTCGCTGCATGCGCCGCGTGCCGCGCCGAGGTGAAGGCGCTTCGCTCCATGACACGGACGCTGCGCGCGTTCGCGCCGGCGGGTCACGTCGCGCCCGAGCTGCTGGTCGCCTACCACCGGGATCGCGCCGCGCTCTCCTCGGAGGAGCGGGCGCGGGTGCAGGACCACCTCGGGAGCTGTCTCTCCTGCACAGCGGACCTGCGTGCGCTGGAGCGCGCCGAGGCATCGCTGCACACCGTGAGCCGGCGCCGGCTCCTGGGCGCCGCGGCTTCTGTCCTCGCGGTCGTCCTCACGGGGTGGCAGATCGCCGGATGGCGCGCCCCGGCGCCCCTCCTCCACGTGCACTTGATGCCTCCCCAGCGCGGCGATGCGCAGCGCATTCCGGCCGGACCGTGCGTGCTCGACGTGCTGCTCCCGGAAGGCGCCGTGGACGGGACGTACGTGGCGCGCATCGCGCTTCCCGAGGGGGTAACGCTGCCGCTGGAGCCATCGGTGTCCAAGGACCAGTGGCTCTCCCTGGCGGTTCCCGGCGGACTGGGGCCCGGACGCCACGTGCTCTACGTCGGGCAGCAGGGTGGGAATCCCTCCGACGCGTTCGCTTACGGGCTCGACGTCGAGGCCTCTCCTTGATTTCCAGTGCGCTTCGGCTCGCCGCATCTTGCGTGCTCTTCGCCGGCGCTGCCCTCCTCCCCGCCGGGGACACGGTCAAGCCCGACGACAGCGGCGCCGTGCGTGAGGCGCGCGCGCGCGTGCACGGGGCAGAACTGCGCGAAGGAGCGCGTTCCCTGCAGGTCGCGGAGGAGCTCTCCCGTCTGCAGAGGCTGTTGCAGGACAGCCCGCAAGCCAACGCCGGAGAGGGCACCGCCCTGGCACGGCGTGCCCTCGCCATCGCCGAGGCGCACTTCGGTCCCGAGGACGCGAGAACCGCCGACAAGCTGGACGACGTCGCCTGGTGGCTCTGGCTGCAACGGGATTACCGGGGCGAGCGTCCGCTGGTGGAGCGGGCGCTGCGCATCCGGGAGCGGGTGCGTCCGGTCGACGAGAGGAAGCTGGCCACGGATCTCCACCTGCTGGCCGAGATCGCCTTCGTGGAAGGCGACTTCGGGCGTGCCCTGCAGCTTCACGAGCGCGCGCAGCCCCTGTGGGAGAGGGCCTGCGGCGAGCACAGCGCCTGCATGGCTCTGCACCACCTGCGGCTCGGCCGTGTTCACGAGCAGCTCGGCCATGGGGGGAGGGCACGGGAGCTGACCGAGCGCGCGGTGGCCATCTACGAGGAGGTTCTCCCCACCCGGAACGGGGAGCTGCCGCGGAGCCTGAACCTGCTGGGACGGCTGCTCATCGACACGGATCCCGACCGGGCGGAGGAGGTGCTCGCGCGCGCGCGCGACCTCTGGGCAGTCTCGGGAGCGAGCCGCCAGGGGGAGACCGCCGGTGTCCTGCGCTCCCTCGCCTGGCTGGCCGCGAAGCGGGGCGACCTCGGCGGCGCGATCGCGCTCTATCGCCAGGTGCTGGACATCCATCTCGCCCGCCTGGGTCCAGGCCATCCCGCGGTGGGACAGGTGCTGGCCGAGATGGGCGGCCTGCAGCGCAGGAATGGAGACCTGGCGGCCGCACACGCGTCGCTGTCCCGTGCCCTCGACCTGGTGGAGAAGAACGAGCTGCGCGCCTATCCCACCTGGGCGGCGGCGCTGCTGGAGCAGGCGCTGCTCGAGCGAGACGAGGGGCGTCTGAACCTCGCGCTCGGGGAGGCGCTCGACGCGGAGCGGATCTCCCGGGCACACTTCCAGGCCGGTGCGGCCGGACTCTCGGAGGACGATGCCCTGGACCAGGCGCGCGAGCGCGTCACGGGCCTGAATCTGGCCTGGTTCTTGGCGGAGGGGCTGGAGCGCCGGGGCGAGCTGGACGACACGGCGCGGTGGAGGCTCCTGGACGAGGCCATCCGCTCCCGTGCCCTGGTCCTGGACACGTTCGCCGCGCGGAACCGGACCCTGGCCCTTCGTGGGGACGAGGAGACCGCCGCCCGCGCGGAGGCGCTGCGGGTGGCCTCCCAGCGGCTGGCGAGGCTGTCGATCGTCGGATCGGAGCAGGAGCTTGCTCGGGCGCGCGCGGAGGCCCAGCGGGCGGAGCGGGCGCTGGCGGAGAGAGGCCGCGCATCCCCGGACGCACCCGTGCGCGGGCAACCTGGGGTGCGCGAGGTCCAGCGCGCGCTCCCTGGAGGGTCGGTGCTCGTCTCCTTTTTCCGTCATGGGGAAGGAACGGGCGGCTATCTCGCCTCCGTGCTCCTGCCGGGCGACCTGCCGCCACGCCTGATCCCGCTGGGGAGCGCGGCGGTCCTCGAGGCCTCCGTCGAGACGTGGCTCGCGCGCATCTCCCGCGATCCCCGGATGGGCGACGCCGAGGCCGAGGAGACGGCCTATCGGGCGGCGGCACGCCGCCTGGCGGAGCTGATCTGGGATCCGCTCGCTCCCTTCCTGGGCGGCGCGGACCGCGTGCTCGTGGTTCCCGACGGTGCGCTCCACGACGTGAGCCTGGCGACGCTGGCGCCCGCCGGCGGCGGCTACCTGGCCGATACCGGACTCTCGTTCCACTACCTGACGGCGGAGCGGGACCTCGTGGTGGTGGACGGACCGGTCCCCTCCGCGCCGGGTCTCCTGGCGCTGGGGGACCCCGGCACGGGGTTGACGCCGCTGCCCGGCTCGCGCCTGGAGGTGCTCGACGTGGCCGGACGGTGGACCGGCCCCACGACGATCCTCCTGGGGAGCGAGGCCCAGGAGTCCGCGTTCAAGGAGCTGGCGCCCTCGTCCGGCGTGCTGCACGTCGCCGCTCACGCTTTTCGTATCGCGGAGGTGCCGGGCGAGAGCCCGCTGCGTGTGGCGGGACTGGTCCTGTCCGGCGGCTCCGATGCCTCCGATCCCGACGATGGAATCCTGACCGCGGAGGAGGTGACGCTCCTCGATCTGCGCGCGGTCCGCTGGGCCGTCCTCTCCGGGTGTGCCACCGGCCAGGGAGCCCTCGAGCCGGGTGAAGGGGTGCTCGGCCTGCGGCGTGCCTTCCAGCTCGCCGGCGCACGCACGCTGATCGTCAGCCTGTGGCCGGTGGAGGACGACGCCACCCGCCACTGGATGCGCGCGCTGTACACGGCACGGCGCTCCGGGGCCTCCACCGTGGAGGCGGTGCGTGCCGCCGTGCACAGCACGCTTTGCGAGCAGCGCCGCACCGGCGGCACCACCCATCCTTACTTCTGGGGCGGCTTCGTCTCCATCGGTGACTGGCGGTAAGCCGGTCTTGCGCACGCGCACAGCAGGATGGATGGTCCTCGTCCTTTGTCTCGGCGGCATCGCCGGGATCCTCTTCCAGCGTCAGGTCGGGGTGGGACGCGTTCTGCGCCCGGCCGTCGCCGCTGCTCCCTGGCCCGCGCAGGTGGAGATCCCGGCCGACCTGCAAGGGCACCTTCAGCTCTTCGCCCTGGCGGGGCAATCGAACATGGTGGGCTTCTCTCCCCTGCCTGCGGCACAACCCCCGCTTCCCCGCGCCTTCGTGTTCGGGAACGACTACCGCTGGCGCGAGGCGAAGGAGCCGGTGGACGATCCGCGGGATCAGGTGGATGCGGTCTCGCGGGACGCCGGCCCGGATCTGGGAACGAGCCCGGGAGTGGCGTTCGCGCGCGCGCTCCTGGAGGCGAAACCGGAAGGGGCCATCGGGCTCGTGCCCTGCGCCCGGGGAGCGACCTCCCTGCGGGAGTGGAGCCGGGCGCTGGGCGACGACACGCTCTACGGGTCTTGCCTGAAGCGGCTCGGTGCGGCGGCGCCGGTGGGCCGGATCGCGGGGGTCCTTTTCTTCCAGGGGGAGTCGGATGCCGAGAAGGGCCCCTCCGCAGATGACTACGCCGCCCGGTTCACCGCGTGGGTGCAAGACTTGCGGCGCGACCTGGCGCGGCCAGACCTGCCCGTCGTCTTCGCCCAGATCGGCTCCACCACGACCCCGGAGGCGTACCCCAACTGGAGGAAGGTGCAGGAGCAGCAGGCGTCGGTGCACCTCCCCTGCGTGGCCATGATCGAGACGGCCGACCTTCCCCTGGGAGACAACGTCCATTACACGACGGAGAGCTACCAGGAGATCGGCCGCCGCTTCGCCCGTGCCTACCTGGACCTGACGGAAAGCCCGGCCTGCGGGGGGGCCGGCCAAGCCCGGTAACGCCCCCGGACCAAAAGAATCCAGTGGGTCCTTGTGGCCCTCTTTCCCCTCGCGTAGGCTCCCCGCGGGTTCCCAGGAGGTGATCCTTGCGGATGCACATGCTGATCCGCCGTTTCGCCGGCATCTTCGTCCTGCTCAGCCTCGTGCTGGCTCAGGTCCACAGCCGCTACTGGCTCTGGTTCACCGCCTTCGTGGGCTTCAACCTGCTGCAGTCCTCCTTCACGAACTTCTGCCCCCTGGAGATGATGCTGCGGAAGGCCGGCGTGGGACGGGAGACCGCGGGGGCCGCGACCCCCGCACGGACCTGATCGCTTGCGGGCGCTGCCGGCCGGCGCGATCTGTGCCGCGCTTTCCTTCCTCGGGTGCGGCAAGGAGGCCGTTCCCCCTCCCGCCGCCGCCTTGCCCCCGGCCACCGTGCGCGTGCAGCGGATCGAGGCGCGCCCCCACGCCGCCACCGAGGACGTGGTGGGAACCGTGCGCGCGAAGCTTCGCGCGGTCCTGGAAGCGAAGATCAGCGGCCGCATCGACCGCATGACGGCGGTGCCGGGCCAGACGGTGCGGCGCGGCACGCTGCTCGCCCGCATCGAGGCTCGCGAGGTGCAGGCCCGCGTCGATCAGGCACGGGCCGTCCGCCAGCAGACGGAGGACGACCTGCGGCGCGCCCTCAGCCTCTCCAGGCAGAACATCCTGCCCCAGTCCGAGCTCGACGCCGCCCAGGCCCGTGCCCGTGTGGCGGAGGCAGCCGTGCAGGAGGCGGAAACGCTGCTCGGGTACACCGCCATCGAGGCTCCCTTCGACGGCACCGTCACCCGCAAGTACGCCGACGTGGGGGACCTCGCCGCGCCCGGCAAGCCTCTGCTGGAGATGGAGGACGGCCGCGCGCTCCGCCTGGAAGCCGATGTCCCCGAGGCGGTCGTGGGCACGCTGGCCCTGGGGAACGTGCTGCCGGTCCGGGTGGACGCGCTCTCCGCCGAGCTGCGGGGGACGGTGGCCGAGATCTCCCCGGCGGGCGATCCCGGCAGCCGCACCTTCCTGGTGAGGCTCGACCTTCCGCCCACCCCGGGCCTGCGGGCGGGGCAGTTCGGGCGCGTCACCTTGCCCGTGGGCGAGACCACCGCCCTCCGCGTGCCGGCTTCCGCCGTCGTGCAGCGCGGACAGATGGAGATCGTGTTCGTCGTGGAGGACGGCAAGGCGCGCCTGCGCCTCGTGCGGACGGGCAGACGCTTCGGCGACGAGGTCGAGCTGGTCTCCGGCATGGAGGGAGGCGAGACGCTGGTGGTCGAGGGCGGCTCTCTCCTGCTGGACGGACAGCCGCTGCAGATCCGATGAAGGACCCCGCCTCCTCCGGGATTGCCGGCCGGGTGGCCCGTGCCTTCGTGAGCTCCAAGCTCACCCCGCTGGTCGTGGTCACCGCCGTGCTCCTGGGCGCCTTCGCCGTGGCCGTGCTGCCGCGCGAGGAGGAGCCCCAGATCAAGGTCCCCATGATCGACGTGCTGGTGGCCATGCCCGGCTCCAGCGCCAAGGAGGTCGAGGAACGGGCCACCCGTCCCATGGAGAAGCTGCTCTGGGAGATCCCCGGGGTCGAGTACATCTATTCCACCTCGCGTCCCGGGGAAGCGCTCGCCATCGTGCGCTTCCGGGTGGGGGAGGACCTGGAGCGCAGCCTGGTCAAGCTGAACCAGAAGCTGCAGCAGAACTTCGATCGCATCCCCCACGGCGTCTCCCCGCCGCTCATCAAGGCGCGCACGATCGACGACGTCCCCATCCTCGCCCTCACCTTCCACAGCGCCCGTTACCACCACCTGACGCTGCGCCGCCTGGTGGCGCAGGTGGACGATGCCGTGAAGCAGGTGGCGCAGGTGGGCGAGACGGCCATCCTGGGAGGGGCCCGCCGTCAGGTGCGCGTGCTGCTCGATCCGGTGCGGCTCGCCTCCCGGAACCTCTCCCCGGCCGGCCTGGTCCCCATGCTGCGCCAGGCCAACCGGCAGTTCTCCTCCGGCGGGCTGACCTCACAGAACCGGGAGATCCGGATCGAGACCGGCGCCTTCCTGGAAAGCGCGGAGGACGTGGGTGCCGTGGTGGTGGGCACCTTCGGCGGCAAGGCGGTGTACCTGCGGGACGTGGCGGAGATCGTGGACGGCGCGGAGGAGCCGAGCCAGTACGTGCTCTTCGGCCGGGGAGAGGTGGAGGAGCCTGCGGTCACCCTCTCCGTGGCCAAGCGCCCGGGGGCCAACGCCATCACCGTCGCCCGCGACGTGCTGCGCAAGGTGGAGGGGGAGCGGGGAAGGATCCTCCCCGCGGACGTGTCCGTCACGGTGACCCGGCACTACGGAGAGACGGCGGCGGAGAAGTCCAACGAGCTTCTGTGGCACATGTTGCTCGCGGTGCTCGGTGTCTCCCTGCTGGTCCTGCTGGCGCTGGGCTGGCGCGAGTCCGCGATCGTGGCCATCGCCATCCCCGCCACCCTGGCGCTCACCCTGCTCGTCTTCTACCTCTACGGCTTCACCCTGAACCGCATCACGCTCTTCGCCCTGATCTTCAGCATCGGCATCCTGGTGGACGACGCCATCGTGGTGGTCGAGAACATCGTCCGCCACGCGCGCCTACCCGGGAACGCGCACCGCAACTTCCGTGATCTCGCCGTGGAAGCGGTGGAAGAGGTGGGGAACCCCACCATCCTCGCCACCTTCGCCGTCATCGCCGCCGTGCTGCCCATGGCCTTCGTGGGGGGGCTGATGGGACCCTACATGCGTCCCATCCCCATCGGCTCCAGCGCCGCCATGTTCTGGTCCCTGCTCATCGCCTTCGTCGTCACGCCCTGGGCCAGCGTCCGCATCCTCCGGCGGCGGCAGGGTGGTGGAGCCGCCCACGGAGAAGGCCGGGACCTCTTCACCCGCGCCTACCGGCGGGCCATGGGCCCCCTCATCGAGCGGCCGGGATGGCGCCTCGCCTTCCTGGCCGGCATCGTGGCGCTCCTGCTCGCCGCCTGCGCCCTGGTCCCCCTGGGACTGGTGCAGGTGAAGATGCTCCCCTTCGACAACAAGAGCGAGTTCCAGATCGTGCTCAACATGCCGGAGGGGAGCGCCCTGGAGCGCACGGCCCAGGCGGCGCGGGAGATCGCGCGCGCCGTCCGCACCGAGCCCGAGGTCACGGACTACCAGATCTACGCCGGCGTGGCCGCGCCCTTCAATTTCAATGGACTGGTCCGCCACTACTTCCTGCGCCGGGGGGCGAACGTCGCGGACATCCAGGTCAACCTCCGGCCCCGGGGGGAACGGGACGCCCAGAGCCACGCCATCGCCAAGCGCGTCCGGCCCCGGGTGGCGGAGATCGCCGCGCGCTTCGGCGCCCGGGCAGCGGTGGCCGAGGTGCCCCCCGGACCGCCCGTGCTGCAGACCCTGGTGGCGGAGATCTACGGGCCCACCGAGGAGGAGCGGCACGCCCTGGCACAAGACACCATCGCGATCTTCCGGAGCACGCCCGGGGTCGTGGACACCGACTGGTACATCGAGGCCGACCAGCCCAAGATCCGGTTCGTGGTGGACAAGGAGAAGGCGGCGCTCCACGGCATCAGCGCGGAGACGATCTCCCAGACGCTCGCGCTCGCCGTGGGGGGGCAGTCGGTGGACCTGCTCCACGTCCCACGCGAGAAGGAGGACGTGGACCTCGTGCTGCAGCTCCCGCTGGCCAGCCGCAGCAGCCCGGAGGACCTCCTGGCCTTGCGGGTGCGCTCCGGGGATGCGAATGCCCTGCCGGAACCGGGCGCGGGCGCGGGGGCGCCGCCGCTCGTGCCCCTGCGCGAGCTGGTGAGCCTCGACCGCACGGTCACGGACAAGAGCATCTACCACAAGAACCTGATGCCCGTGACCTACGTCATCGGTGACGTGGCGGGGGTGGTGGAAAGCCCGTTCTACGCCATCCGGGCCATGAACGAGGCGCTGGCGGCGCGCCATCCCGAGGTGAAGATCTACAACGCCTCCCAGCCGTTCTCCGACCACACCCCCGCCCTGAAGTGGGATGGCGAGTGGCACATCACGCTGGAGGTGTTCCGCGACCTGGGCACGGCCTTCGCCGCCTGCCTGGTGCTGATCTACGTGCTGATGGTGGGGTGGTTCCGCTCGTTCCTCACCCCGGTGATCGTGATGATGGCGATCCCCTTCTCCCTGGTGGGCATCCTGCCGGCGCACGGCTTGATGGGCGCGTTCTTCACCGCCACCTCCATGATCGGGTTCATGGCGGGGGCGGGGATCGTGGTGCGGAACTCGATCATCCTCGTGGACTTCATCGAGAAGCGCCTGGGGGAAGGCATGCCGCTCGAGGAGGCGGTGGTGGACGCGGGCGCCGTGCGCTTCCGCCCCATGCTGCTGACGGCGCTGGCGGTGGTGGTGGGCGCCTCGGTGATCCTGGCCGACCCCATCTTCCAGGGCCTGGCCATCTCGCTGATGGCAGGTGAGCTGGCCTCGCTGCTCATCAGCCGCATGGCGGTCCCCGTCCTCTATTACCTGAGCTTCCGGGGCGCCTGAGCCTCACCCTGCTTTCCGGAGAGCCGGCTCCGGTGCCTTGGCCGGGAGGTTCGTGGAGGCGTTGAGCGCCTCCCCCTCGGCGTCGGCTGCCATGGCGATGAGGAAGGCGGTGCACGCGGCGAGCAGCTGGCGGTCCATGGCGTTTCTCCTCTCTCCTTCCATCAGTTGCAGCTGGGCTGGACGGCGAGCTGTGCCGGAGCTTCCCCGAATCCCGGCCAGCCCTCGCCCGCGATCACCTGGCAGACGGCATCGCCCAGGAAATCGGCGATCCGTCCGTACACCCGTCCGTTGGTGGAGTTGCCCACCCCGCCGCTGCTGGGCGCGCGGCGGTCCTGGCGCTGGTTGAAGATCACTGCAACCGCAACGTCCGAAGGGAGCACGCACGAGGATGCGATCAGCGTCGCCTCGTCCACGAGGACGTTCCCGTTCTCGTCCAGGTCGAGCGGTGCAGCCGGATCCGGGTTCCAGGCCCGCCACTCGAAGGGCAGCCGGTTGTTGCGGGCGCCGCCCATCTGCCAGAGCCAGGCGCGCGTGCCCGGGAGCGAGCCGTTGTGGCTGGAGCTGGACCCGTAAGCGCCCGGCGCCGCCAGCAGTGATCCCGTCCCCGCCGCCCCCTCGAACGGCGTCCCCACCTTGACGCGGTGGTTGCGGGCGAACTTCAGGAGGGCGGTGGTGGTGGCCACGATGCCACCGGCCGAGTTGCGCTGCGCCAGCCAGATCCCGCCGTAGGGGGAGGGCGTGTTCGCGGACGTGCTCCAGACCGCGCCGGGCGCGCCGCAGCCGGACTGGCAGAACTCCCAGATCTGCGCCTGGTTGTTGTAGCGGATCCGCTCGGACCCGCCGGCCAGGTTCCACTCCCACTCCTCGTTCCCGTCCTCGTCGATGTCCCGGTAGTAGGGCTCGCCGGCGTAGGGGTGGAAGGTGTCGCCCGGGTAGACGCCGGTCTGGATGCCCGAGGCCTCGCACAGGTAGTTCTGCAGCAGCTTGGGGAACTTCCCCCAGCCCTCGGGCACTTCGGGATCGTCGGGGTCGTAGTCCTCGCCCCGCAGCCCCTCGAGCACGCGGCCGGCGAGCATGTAGCCGATGTTGGCGTAGTTGTCTCCCTGGCCGACGTTGCCGCCGGGCGGGTACTGGAAGGTGTTCCCGGCAGCGAAGAGGATGGTCCGGGCCACCGTGGGACGAGGATCGCTGGCGAGCTGGAGCCCGGCCAGCACGTAGCTCGTCGTGTAGCTGATGTCGCTGGAGAAGCCGGTGAGTGCGGGCTGGAAGTCGTTCGGGTTGTTGGGATCGTTCGGATTCACGGTGAAGGGGAGCTTCCCGGAGTTGTAGGCGGGTAGGCCGTTGTTCCCGGGCAGGGCGGAGTCCCGCCAGAAGCCGACGTGATGGTTGAGGACGTGCTGGATCGTGAGGTTCGCCCAGCGGGGATCGGTGCCCGAGGGCGTGACGTTGTAGTTGAGGGGCGGGAAGCCGTTGATGAAGCTGAAGTTCAAGCTCTGGCCCACCCAGGGGGCCGCCGGACTGTTCATGGGGACACCGTTGTCCGCGGCCGCGTCCCGCACCGCGGCGGCCGTGAGCGGCTTGGTGACGCTGGCGATCCGGAAGGGCGCGTCCGGCTGCACCAGGGGGCCGCCCTCGCCGGCGTTGACGAAGGGATCGGCGTCAAGGCCGGCATCGCGGTAGCCGTACCCGTTGGTTGCCAGGACGGTGCCGCCCTTGGAGATCCCCAGCACGCCGGCGCGGATGCCGCGGGCGCGCATGTACTTGAGCATCGCCCGGTAGAACGGCACCAGCTCGCTCTTGATCGCACCGGTGAACGGGAGATAGGTGGGCGGCAGCGCC
>DASUFT010000151.1:0-48666 GCA_036274395.1 Candidatus Polarisedimenticolaceae bacterium
TGGGTGTGGTTCGCGGTGCTGGCGCTGGCGGCGCTGGCGCTTCTCGCCGTGCTGGTCTGGAAGGGTCAGTTCTGGGGGGTCTTCTTCTTCCTGGTCCTCCCGGGACTGCTCGTCTGGCGGCGGATGCGCAACCGGCGCAAGCGTTTCGTCAAGTCGCTGGCCGCCAAGGCCAAGCGCTTCCCCGAGGTGCGCCTGGTCGCCTTCGACGGCAACCGGGTCACGGTGGTGGTGGACCGGGCGGTGGCCAACACCTACGTGCGGATCCACGCCCTGGCCGACCGGATCAACTCCCGCATGTTCTTCGGCGAGCCGATCGTGGCGGCGGTGCGCGACAGCGTCTCCCCGGAGGAGCTGAAGACGCTGCTGGAGGGGCCGGGCGTGCTCTTCGTGCGCGGCGACGTGCTGGGGGAGGCCGGCAAGGCCCCCTGATCCTCGTCCCGCGGGCGCACCCGCGCGTATACTCCAGTGCCATCCCGGAGGTCGCACGATGCGCCGGCTCCCGCTCGTCCTCCTTTCCCCTCTCCTCCTCGCCTTGACGCTTTCCGCCGCCGCCGATCCGGCGTCGGGCTGGCTGGGCGTGATGCTCGACGACCCCAGGGAGGGCCGGGCGGAGGAGAACGCCACCGTGCAGCCCGGCGTGCGCATCCGTGGCATCGTGGCGGACGGTCCCGCCGAGGAGGCGCGCCTGCGCGCGCAGGACCGGATCCTGGCCCTCGACGGGGAGGCGGTCACGCGCTCGGCCGACCTGATGGCGCGCCTGCGCGCCCTGTCGCCGGGCACGCGGGTCAACCTCACCGTGCAGCGGGGCGGCCGGGAGTTCGTGGCCGCGGCGCGTCTGGGAGAGCGGCCGGAGGGGAGCTCGGTCCGGATGCGGCGGGGCTGGATCGGCGTTTCCGCGATCAACCTCCCGCAGTCGCTGCGCGAGCACTTCGGGGGGAGCGAGGGCGCCGGCGTCCTGGTGGCGGCCGTGGAGCCGGGGAGCCCCGCGGAAGCCGCCGGTCTGCGTGTGGGCGACCTCGTGATCGGCGTGGCGGGGGAGAAGGTGGGGTCGGTGGGGGCCCTGGGCGCCCTGATCGCGGAGTGCGGGATCGAAAACCCCGTCGAGGTCGCCGTGGTCCGCGATGGAGCCGACCTCGTGGTGGAGCCCGTGGTGGCGCAGGCCCCCGAGCGGGAAAAGGACGGCACCCCCCGGGAATAAGGCCGGAAGCCCTCCTCTTTTTCACGCAATCGTCACAGGGTCGGGGCGGTCCCGGCGGTTCCGGTACGCCAGGGGATCCCGGGGAACGGCTAGAATCCTCCGCTCATGAACCTCGACACGGCCACCGGGACGGACCCCGCCCGGGACCTCGACGATCCCGGGTTGTACGTCAACCGGGAGCTCGGGCTCCTCGCCTTCCAGCGCCGCGTGCTCGAGGAGGCGGAGGATCCGGCGAACCCGCTCCTGGAGCGGGTGAAGTTCCTGGGCATCCTCGGGAGCAACCTGGACGAGTTCTTCATGGTCCGCGTGGCGGGCCTGAAGCAGCAGGTGGAAGCCGGGGTCACGGAGGTCTCGCCGGACGGGCGCACCCCCGCCCAGCAGCTGGAGGCGGTGCGCCAGGAAGCGGCCGCCCTCATGCTGGCCGCGCGGGCCTGCCTCGAGGAGAGGCTGCTCCCCGAGCTGGCCGCCGCCGGCATCCGCGTGACGGAGCACCGCAGTCTCGACCCCACGGCGCGCGCCGCCCTGCGGTCCTGGTTCGAGCGCACGGTCTTCCCCGTGCTCACGCCACTGGCCTTCGATCCCGGGCGTCCCTTCCCGCACATCAGCAACCTCAGCCTGAACCTGGCCGTTCTCCTCCGTGACCTCGAGGGACGCGAGCGCTTCGCCCGGGTGAAGGTGCCCGGCACGCTGCCCCGCCTGGTGCCCGTCCATACCGGCGGCGAGCGCGTCTTCGTATGGCTGGAGGACGTGGTGGCGGCGCACCTGGAGGCGCTGTTCCCGGGGATGCACGTGCTGGAGTCGCATCCCTTCCGGGTGGTGCGCAACGCCGACTTCGAGATCCAGGAGCTGGAGGCGGCGGACCTCCTGGAGACCGTGGAGGAGGGGGTGCGCCGGCGGCGCTTCGGCGAGGTGGTGCGGCTCACGGTGCGGCAGGGGATCGCCGACCGCGTGCTCCGCCTGCTCGTGCACGAGCTGGAGGTGGACCTTCAGGACGTCTACTGGGTGCAAGGCGTGCTCGGCCTGTCCGACCTCGTGCAGCTCGCCACCCTGGACCGGCCGGACCTCCGGGACCACGCCTTCGTTCCCGCGGTGCCCGCCGGGCTCCTGGCTCCCGCGGAGGACCTGGACGTGTTCGCCGCCATCCGGCGCGGGGACGTCCTGCTCCACCACCCCTACGACTCGTTCGTGCCCGTGGTGGACTTCCTGCGCACCGCGGCCCGCGATCGGGACGTCCTGGCCATCAAGATGACGCTCTACCGGGTGGGGCGGAACTCGCCGGTGGTGGAGGCGCTCATGGACGCGAACCTGCACGGAAAGCAGGTCGCCGTCCTGGTGGAGCTGAAGGCGCGCTTCGACGAGGAGAGCAACATCGAGTGGGCGCGGGCGCTGGAGAAGGAGGGCGTGCACGTCGTGTACGGTCTCCCCGGCCTGAAGACGCACGCCAAGGTGCTGCTGGTGGTGCGGCGGGAGAACGGGGGCATCCGCCGCTACGTGCACCTCGCCACCGGCAACTACAACGCCATCACCGCCCAGCTCTACACCGACCTCGGCTACCTGACGGACGACGACGAGATCGGCGCCGACGTCACCGATCTGTTCAACTACCTGACCGGCTACTCGGCGAAAACAGCCTATCGAAGATTGCTCGTCGCGCCCATCAACCTCAGGGAGGCCTTGGAGGAACGCATCCTCCGGGAGATCGAGCACGCGCGCGCGGGGCGGCCGGCGCGCCTGATCTTCAAGGTGAACGCGCTGGTGGACCGGGCCATGATCCGTCTCCTCTACCGGGCCTCCCGGGCGGGCGTGGACGTGGACCTGCTGGTGCGCGGGATCTGCTGCCTGCGTCCGGGGGTGCCCGGGGTGAGCGACCGCATCCGCGTCACCAGCATCGTCGGCCGCTTCCTCGAGCACAGCCGCGTCTTCTACTTCCTGAACGGCGGCGCCGAGGAGGTCTTCCTGGGGAGCGCCGACCTCATGCCGCGGAACATCTTCCGCCGCGTGGAGGTGCTCTTCCCGGTGACCGATCCCCGCCAGGTGGTGGCCGTGCGCGACGAGATCCTCGCCGTCTACCTGGCCGACAACCTCAAGGCGCGCCGCATGCGTCCGGACGGCTCCTATCAGCGGGTGCGCCTCCCCGAGGGAGAGGCCCCCATGAGCGCCCAGGCCTGGCTGCTGCGGCGCCGCGAGAGCGCGCGCATCTAGGGGGGCGGCAGCGTCCCCTGCGGCACCCTCCAGCGGTAGAGATCGAGCACCAGGCGCCCCGCCTGGATCGCCGCGTCCGGTGCTGCGATCTCCCGCAGGTGCTTCTCGTCCGTTCCCCGGAAGACGAACACGCCCCGCAGCGTGCCGTCGTCCGCGAGGGGACCCGCGATCGCCAGGTCGCCGGAGGCGGCCATGGCCTCGATGTTCGCCATGTGGCCCTTCTGGATCTCCTTCAGCTTCTCTTCTGGGTACTGGGGGGCGTCCGGCGGCCGGCGCAGGAGCCCGAAGGTGATCGTCTCCGGGACGGCGCCGGCGGGGGCGGGCTTCAGGATCCCGCGCGCCGCGAACCAGGGATGCAGCTCGGGAACGCGCGCGCCGGACCGGAACCAGGGATCGCGCTCGAGCAGCGGACGCGCCTCCTCCGGCTTGGGCACGTCGAGGACGATCACCTCCAGCAGGTCCGGGCTCCCCTCGATCGCGCCCCAGGCGATCGCCTTCCCCCCGGCGGCCAGGTTCCGGAGAAGCGCCGCGTGGGCTTCGGCGGCATCAGGGGGAGCCTCCGACGCAGGCTTTCCCGGGCGCACCAGCACGAGGGTGAACGTCGTCATGTCCCACTTCTTTGCAGGGGGCTCGGCGGGAGAGAGGAGCGCGAGCGAGGTCAGTGCCGCGGCGAAGATCATGGGGTGGCCTCCGTGCCCAGGCGGAAGGGGTTGAAGTCGGTGTCGCGGTCATAGAAATCCTCGGCCTCGGCGCGCTTGAGCGCGTGCACGATCCGGTAGGTGAAGGGGGTGGCCACCGCCTCCCAGCTCACCTTGATCGTGTAGTTGCTCGCCATCACGGTGAGGAGCTGGGACGCGGGCCAGACGCCGTAGAAGGCGACCGTGTAGAAGATCAGCGAGTCCACGCCCTCGCCCACGATGGTGGAGCCGATGGTGCGGGCGAAGAGCCAGCGCCCCGAGGTCTTGACCTTCATGCGGGCGAGCACGTACGAGTTGCAGAACTCTCCCGCCCAGAACGCCAGCAGCGAGGCCAGCACGATGCGCCAGGTGGAGCCGAACACCGTCTCGTACGCGGCCTGGTGCGGCCAGCCGGGGGCGGGCGGGAAGGCGAGCACGACCGTGGCCATGAACGAGGCGAAGGCCAGCGCCGCGAACCCGGACCAGACCACGCGCCGCGCCCGGGCGTAGCCGTACACCTCCGTCAAGACGTCTCCGAAGATGTAGGAGATGGGGAAGAACAGCACGCCGGCGCCGAAGGTGACCGGTCCCACCCTGGCCACCTTGGCGGGGCCGATGAGGTTCGCGCACAGGAGCACGGTGACGAACGCCACCGTCACCAGGTCGATGTACCGGTACTGGCGCACGGTCGTGCGGCGCGGGGTGGGGTCGGTCACGGGCCGCAAACTCTACCAGAGCAGGGGTGCTGCTAAGGTAGGGGGGATGCGCCTCCCCTCTTCCGCTCTCCCCACCCTCCTCGTCCTTTCTCTTCTACTGCTTCCTGGACTGGCGGCCCAGAAGCCGCCGGCCACCGCAGAGCCACAGCCCGCGAACCCTCCCTTGCCGGGAGAGCAGCCCGGCGGCGGCGTGCTGGGGGAGGAGGCCCCGCCGCTCATCGAGCGCTCGGTCGTGCGCGTCGTCACCTACGCGCAGCGGGCGAGCTGGTTCTCTCCCTGGGACATGGAGGGCGTGTCGAGCGGCGTGGGGACCGGCTTCGTGGTGGACGGAGGACGTGTCCTCACCAACGCCCACGTCATCTCCGACGCCCGCATGGTGCTGCTCTTCCTCTACGACGACCCCATGCCGCACGAGGCGCGGGTGATCGCGGCCGGGCACGACGCCGACCTCGCCCTGGTGGAGCCGGTGGAGGCCGGTCTGCTGGACGCGGTGCCGCAGCTGCAGCTGGGAGGCCTTCCCAAGCTGCGCACCGTGGTGGAGACCTACGGCTTCCCCACGGGGAGCGACCAGCTCTCCTCCACGCGCGGGGTGGTCTCCCGGGTGGACCTCCAGGTCTACGTCCATTCCGGTGTGGACCGGCACCTCGCCGTGCAGACCGACGCCGCCATCAACCCCGGGAACAGCGGCGGCCCCGTGGTGCAGGACGGCAAGGTCGTGGGGGTCGCCTTCCAGGGAACGGACGCCCTGGAGAACGTCGGCTTCTTCATCCCGGTCGAGGTCGTGCAGCACTTCCTGGTGGACGTGAAGGACGGGCGCTACGACGGCTACCCCGACCTGGGCGCCTTCTCCGCCACCCTGGAGAACCCCGTGCAGCGCCGGGCGGTGGGGATGGGTGACAAGGAGACCGGCGTGCTCGTCTCCTTCGTGCGCCGCGAGTCCAGCGCCGACGGTGTGCTCCAGGTGGGGGACGTCCTGCTGGCCATCGACGGGAAGCCCATCGCCAACGACGGCTCCATCCCGGTCGACGGCCTGCGCCTCCCCTTCGGGATGC
Source organism: Candidatus Polarisedimenticolaceae bacterium (assembly GCA_036274395.1). Lineage (GTDB taxonomy): Bacteria > Acidobacteriota > Polarisedimenticolia > Polarisedimenticolales > DASUFT01 > DASUFT01. The sequence goes on from DASUFT010000151.1 coordinate 5,846, forward strand.
TGCTGGACCGGCACCAGGTCGGGGAGGTGGCGCGCTTCAGGATCCTGCGGGACGGGCAGCGGCGGGAGGTGGCGGTGCCCCTGCGCGTCTTTCCCCGGCGTGAGCTGTACGGCACGCCTTACGATCGCCAGCCCCGCTACTTCGTCTACGGCGGGCTGATCTTCGTGCCCCTGGACCAGGGCATGCTCGAGACCTTCGGCCAGCACTGGTTCTCGGACGCGGACAAGCAGGTGATGTACGAGTACTTCTACCGGCCCTACGAGGATCCCTCGGTGCAGACGCGGGAGCGTGTGGTCCTGCTGCGGCGCCTGGACCATCCCGTGAACACCAACATGGCCTGGTACCGGAACCAGGTGCTGGAGAAGGTCAACGGCAAGGAGATCCAGGACCTGAACGATCTCGTGCGCACCCTCGAGTCCTCGCAGGACCGCTTCCTGATCTTCGAGTTCTCGGGCTCCGGACACTTCTCCGTGCTGGACCGGCAGGCCGCGCAGGCGGCGAACCAGGCGATCCTCACGACCTACGGGGTTCCCAGGGACCGGAACCTGTGAGCGCGCGCGGGGGGGCAGCCCTCGTCCTCGCGCTCGCCGCCGCCCTTCCCGCCGCCGCCCAGGTGCCGGCCGATGGCGGGACCACCGAGGCGCAGGTGGTGAGCCTGGTGATCACCTACCAGCCCTGGGACCAGGACCGGCCTTGGGCCAAGAAGAGCCCGCAGGTGCGGCGGGCGGAGTCCGTGGTGGTGCCGGGACCCTTCCTCCTCACCACCGCCTTCGTCATGGCCGACGCCACGCACATCGAGGTGGAGAAGCGGGGAAGGCCCGCGCGCGCCACCGTGCGGCCGGTCCTGATCGATCCCGAGGTGGACCTGGCGCTGCTGTCCATCGAGGAGCCCGGCTTCTTCGACGACCTCAAGCCGGTGAAGCTGGCGCAGAGCGTCCCCACCCGGGCCGCCCTGCGCACCGCCCGCTGGCGGAATCGCCAACTGGAGATGCAGACCAGCCGCGTCACCCGGGTGGAGGTGCAGTCCTCGCTCTTCGGCGCCGTGGAGCACCCCTTCATCCTTGTCACCACCGACCTCTCCGGGGGAGGCTGGGGGGAGCCCGTCTTCTCCGACGGCACGCTGGTGGGGCTGTCCGCCTCCCAGAGCGACCAGACCGCGCGGATCATCGCCGTGGACGTGATCGCGGCCTTCCTGCGCGAGGCGCGTGCTCCCGGGGGTTACCGGGGAATGGCGAGCCTGGGGTTCGACTGGCAGGTGAACGAGGACCCCGCGCTCTCGGAGTACCTGGGGCTTCCCGGCTCGCTGCGGGGGATCGTCGTCACCGGCGTTCCCTGGGGAACCTCGGCTTACGGGATCCTCCAGCCCCGGGACATCCTCTTGTCCCTGGACGGGAAGGCGCTGGACGAGTCGGGGTATTACGCGCATCCCCGCTACGGCGAGCTGCGGTTCGGGAACATCGCCAGCGACGGCCACCTCCCCGGCGATCTGCTCCCGGCGGTGGTCTGGCGGGGTGGGAAGGAGGTGCGCCTGCAGATCCCCCTGCGGCGTGCCGACTCCGGGCTCGACCTCGTCCCCAACCGGCAGCTGGGGCCGCCCCCCTACGTCGTGGCGGGCGGTCTGGTCTTCCGCGAGCTGGACGGACCCTACCTGCGGAGCTGGGGGGACGAGTGGCGCAAGCGCGCGCCCACGCAGCTCGTGGTCCGCTCCGCGCTCTTCTCCGAGGAGCAGGCGCCCGACCGGCGCCGCATCGTCATCATCTCCGCCGTGCTCCCCTCCGCCTACAATCTCGGCTACCACGACGTCAGCGACCTGGAGGTGGTCCGGGTCAACGGCAAGGTGGTGGACTCGGTGACCAAGGTGGCCGAGGCCCTGGAGCAGCCGGTGGACGGGTTCGACCGCATCGAGCTGCGGCCGAACTTCGTGCGCAACGAGATCGTGCTCGACGCCGCCGGGATGGACGGCGCGACCCGGGAGGTCCTGGAGGCCTACCGCATCCCCGCCGCCGCACGCCTGGACGAGGAAGCACCACGATAAAGGAGGTCGCATGCCCTACGCGAACGTCGCCATCGCGCCGGACCAGCGCACGGCCGCGGTGCTCACGCATCTGTCCGGCCTGGCCGGCTATCTCGTTCCCCTTTGCGGGGTCCTCGTCCCCCTGATCATCTGGATGATCAAGAGCGATTCGCCCGTCATCTCGTCCATCGCCAAGCAGGCGGTGTTCCTCAACATCGTGGCCTGGCTGCTGGCCGGAGGAGCGGCGCTCCTGCTCCTGACGATCATCCTCATCCCCTTCGTGTTCGTCTTCTGGTTCGTGCTCGGCGTGGTGGCGCTCGTGCTGCCGATCGTCGGTGCCGTGAAGGCCTCCGAGGGCGTCTACTTCAAGTACCCCCTGGTGGGCGTCGCCCCCTAGGGGACAGGCACCTTTAGGACCTTTAAGAATCGACCGGTCTTTCAGGCCCGTCCCCCTGCCGCAACCCACCACGGGGAAAGCGAACTCGCCGCGACCTATCGTGGTGTCGTCCCGCCGGCAGAGGCGCACGATGCCACGTCACGCCAGGATCGTTCCCCTTGACTGTCCTATCCATGTAACGCAGAGAGGAAACCGGCGCGCTCCCATCTTCGTGGAGAGCGGAGCTCAACGACGGTACCTCCACTTGCTGCAGGCCGAGACCCAGCGTTTCGGAGTCGAGGTCTGGGCGTATTGCCTCATGCCCAACCATGTGCACCTGATCATCGTCACCCGCGAGGCGCATGCGCTGTCGAGAGCCCTGCACCGGGCCCATGGCCAGTACGCGCAATGGGTCAACGCACGCCAGGGTTGGTCGGGCCACCTCTGGTCCAGCCGCTTTTTCTCCACGCCCATGGATGACGCACACCTCTGGGCTGCCGTCCGGTACGTGGAATGCAATCCGGTGCGCGCGGGTCTGGTGCAACGGGCGGAGGACCATCTCTGGTCGAGTGCCCGAGCTCACGCGATGAGGGTCGCGGATCCACTGCTTGCCTGCAGCAGACCTTTTCCGGGACATGTCGCGAACTGGAGTGCATGGCTGGCTGCGGAGGCCGACAGGGAACTGGAGACCGACATCCGAGAACAGACGCGCGCGGGCCTTCCAGCGGGGGACGTGGCCTTTGCCGCTCGTGTCGGCTCGAGAAACCCATGATCTCTTATAGGTGCCTGTCCCCTCAGTCCTCCGCCCGCTCCCCGGCAGGCGCCATCTTCACGATCCGGGGCGCGAAGCGGGCGATCGGCTCCACCAGGTCGGCCTGCGCCGCCATGACGGCGTCGATGTCCTTGTACACCCCGGGCACCTCGTCGATCCCGGCGGAGAGCAGCGTCACCCGGGCTGCGGCGAGGTGCGGCTTCACCTGCGCCCAGGTGAAGCTCTGCTTGGCCGCGGTGCGGCTCATGCGGCGGCCCGCGCCATGGGAGGCGGAGTCGAGCGCGGCCACGCTCCCCCGGCCGCGCACCACGTAGGTGGGGCTGGCCATGGAGCCGGGGATGATCCCGAGCACGCCCGCCCCGGCGGGTGTGGCGCCCTTGCGGTGCACGATCACGTCCCTGCCGTCGTGCCGCTCCTTCCAGGCGAAGTTGTGGTGGTTCTCCAGGTCGAGGAGCACGTCGGCCCCAAGGTGGCGCGCCAGGTGGCGATGGATGCAGGCGTGGTTGGCCGCGGCGTACTTCCCCATCAGCTCCATGGCCTGCCAGTAGGCGTTCCCTTCCTCGGTGTCGAGGGAAAGCCAGGCCAGGTGCTGCAGCTCGCGGGGGAGCTCGGGGTGGAGCGTGCGCGCCAGGTTGCTGTAGTGGCTGGCCACGGCGGCGCCGGCCCCGCGGCTGCCGCTGTGGCTGAGGACGGCCAGGTAGGTTCCGGCGGAGAGGCCGAGATCGTCGCGCTCCAGGGTCAGCGTCCCGAACTCCACGAAGTGATTGCCGCTGCCGCTGGTCCCGAGCTGCGCCCAGGCCTTGTCCTTGAGGGACGCGGTGAGCGAGGTCACGGACCAGTCCTCGTCCAGCACCGCGTGCTGCCGCCGTTCCTGGAAGGTCGCTCCCACGCCGAACCGGGTCTCCCCCTCGATGGCCTTGGCCAGGCGGTCGGCGGCGTTCTCGATGGAGGACGCGGGGAGGTCGAGCACCGTCATCTTCATGCGGCAGGCGATGTCCACGCCCACGGCGTAGGGGATGACCGCATTCTCCGTGGCGAGCACGCCGCCGATGGGAAGGCCGTACCCCACGTGGGCGTCGGGCATGAGCGCGCCCCGCAGGGTGACCGGGAGCGCGCAGGCGTTCCGCATCTGCTGGACGGCCTCGGCCTCGAGGTCCTGGCCCCACTGCCTCCAGGGCGCGGGCTCCCGCCGGGGGACGAAGCCGGCGCGGGCGTGCTCGTCGCGCCGGAGCAGGCGCGCCAGCTCCCCGAAGGCGGGGTCGCCCTGGTGGGCGGACGGGTCGGACACCACCGCCTGCAGGCGCTCGCGCACCTCGTGCATGGGAAGCCCCGCCGCACGGGCCGCGCGCACGCACTCCAGGGCGGTGCGCGTGGCCTCGCCCCGCGGCACGCCGAGGTTCGAGAGCTCGCGCGCCTTCATGGTGAGAGCCAAAGATAGCAGTCGCCCGTACAATCTCCGACCTAACGGAGAGCCCATGAGTCAGCCCGAAGCCGCCGCGCCAACGGACCCGGAGCGTCACTGGCTGGCCCACGTGCGCGTGGCCGATCCCCGTCAGCTCACCCCGCGGGCCATCGTGTTCGGGATGCTGATCGGCGCCGTGATGTGCTTGTCCAACCTGTACGTGTTCTTCAAGACCGGCTGGTCCATGGGGGTCACGATCACGGCGGCCATCCTGGCCTTCGCCGTGTTCGGCGCCCTGAAGGCGGCGCGCCTCACGCGCCAGCCGCTCACTGCCCTCGAGAACAACGCGCTCACCACCGTCTCCTCGGGAGCGGGGTACATGACGGGGGGCGGCAACATGGCCGCCTTCGGAGCGCTGCTCATGGTGACCGCGGTGCGGCCGCCGCAGGTCCCCATGATCGCCTGGTTCGGGGTGATCGCGGCCCTCGGCGTGTTCGTGGCCATTCCCATCAAGCGCCAGCTCATCAACAAGGAATCCCTGGCCTTCCCCACCGGCACCGCCACCGCGGAAACGATCCGCTCCCTCCACAGTGCAGGCTCTGCGGCGGTCGAGGGGTCCAAGCAGGCCAAGTCTCTGGGGTGGGCGGCGTTGATCGCGGCCGTCCTCACCTGGTTTCGCTCCGCCAAGGCGGGCTGGATGCCGTTCAACCTCCGGGACCACGTGGAGATCCCGTTCCTCACCATCGGCGGACAAGCCGCCGCCAAGTGGACGCTCACGCTGACCACGGAGCTCGTGCTCGTGGGCGCCGGCGCGCTCATGAGTTTTCGTACGGGATGGTCCCTCCTGCTGGGGGGGATCCTGACCTATGCCTTTCTGGCGCCGGCGATGGTGGAGCAGGGAGTGATCGCCACCGTGACCTACAAGGCCATCGTGGGATGGACGGTATGGCCGGCGGCTTCCATCCTGGTCGCCTCCGGTCTGACCTCGTTCCTGCTCGACTGGAGGAGCGTCGCACGCTCGTTCGGAGGTCTGGGCCGTGTGTTCGGGAGAGCGAGACAGGAGTCCGCCGATCCCATGGATGCCGTGGAGTGCCCCGCGTGGTGGTTTCCCCTCGGCTTCGTCGTGCTCGCCCCCGTGGTGATCGCACTCATGACCTGGCTCTTCCAGATTCCGCTCTGGGCCGCCTTGATCGCCCTTCCCCTCGCCGTGGTCATGGGCTTCGTGGCTGCGCGGGTCACGGGCGAGACGGACGTCACCCCCACCAAGGCGTTCGGCCCGGTCACCCAGCTCGTCTACGGTGGCATCGCACCGGGTAACCTCCCGGGGAACATCATGGCCGCCAACGTCACCGGGGGGATCGGTCTGCATGCGGCCGATCTCCTGACCACGCTCAAGACGGGGTGGCTCCTCGGGGGCGACCCGCGCGCGCAGTTCCGAGCCCAGCTCTACGGCGTGGTGGCGGGAGCCTTCGTGGTGGTGCCCGCATTCATGCTGCTGATTCCGGACCCTTCGGTGCTGGGGACGCCGGCCTGGCCGGCGCCCTCCTGTCTGGTGTGGGCGGGCGTGTCGGAGGCCTTCGCCAACGGGCTGGGGGCCCTCACGGCGCCTGCACGGGTTGGGATCGGCGTCGGCCTGCTCCTGGGGATCGCGCTGGCCCTGGCCGAGCGGTTCGCCCCGGCCGTTGCCAGAGCATGGGTCCCGTCACCCTCGGGCCTGGGCATCGCCATGGTGATCCCAGGCAGCAATGCCATCGCCATGTTCCTGGGGGCACTGATCGCCGAGATCCTCCGGCGCCGCCGTCCCCTCCTGGCCAATCGCTACGTCGTCCCCGTGTCCTCCGGACTGATCGCGGGGGAGAGTCTCATGGGTATCCTCGTCGCAATGCTCATCGTGTTCGGCGTGCTGGTGAAGTGATGCAGCCTCCGAAAACGCTGGGACCTAGGGGGACAGGCACCAAGAAGAACTGACGTCTTCAGGAGATGGTCGCCCACCGGCAATGGTGCTTCGAGGAGAGCGAAGCCGGGATGGTATTGTTCTCGCCGAAGACGTGAATTCTCATTGGTGCCTGTCCCCATGAAGACGCTCCTCGCCTACACAGCCGGCCCCGAGCTTGCGGACGACTACTTCGCCCGCAAGATCCCGGTTGGTCTCGGGATCTTGAACGCCGTATTGAACGAGGCCGGTTTTCCCAGCCAGGTCGGCAATCTCTCCCGGTACTCCGCCGACCGCGTCATCAAGATGCTGGAGCGGGAGCGCCCCGACGTGCTCGGCCTGTCCGTCTTCACGTTCAACAGACATCCTTCCCACGAACTCGCATCTCTGGCCAAGCGCGTCCTGCCCGACCTGACGATCGTCGCCGGCGGACCGCACGTCACTCACCTCGACCAGGCATGGCTGGAGGCCTATCCCGCGTTCGAAGCCGTGATTCGAGGGGAAGGGGAGGACACCCTCCTCGAGGTTCTCCAGAAGAAGGCGGCGGGCGAGTCGGTCGACGGTGTTCTGGGAACGACAACCAGGAGTTCACGCGCCCCCGACCGCCCCACCATCACCGACCTGGACCGCCTGCCCCAGAACGCCGATCACCTGGCGCGCTCCCTGGGCGTGGACGTGCCCGACCAGCTCCGCTACTTCATCTCCTCGCGAGGGTGTCCGGGCGCCTGCACCTTCTGCAACACCCCGGACTTCTGGGGGCGCCGCGTGCGCTTCCGCTCCGTGGACGACGTGCTCAGGGAGCTGCGCACCATGCGGGCACGTCACGGGCTGGTGCACGTCTCCTTCCGGGACGACACCTTCACCGCGCACCGGCCGCGCACGCTCGAGCTGTGCCGGCGCCTGATCGAGGAGGGCCCCACCTTCCTCTGGGACTGCCAGTCGCGCGTCAATCTCGTCGACGAGGAGCGGCTGCGCTGGATGAAGCGCGCGGGATGCCACCACGTGCAGTACGGGATCGAGTCCGGCTCGGAGCGGATCCTGAAGCTGCTGCAGAAGGACATCTCCCTGGAGCAGATCCGCACCGCCGTGGCCATGACCCGCGCGGCCGGCCTGGTGGTGTCCATCTACCTCATCAGCGGCGTGCCCGAGGAGACCGAGGAGGACATCCAGGCCACGGTGGACTTGATCCGCGAGGTGCTGCCGCACGACGGGATCGTGGCTCCCCTCGCCGTCTACCCGGGGACGCGCCTCTACGAGGACAGCAAGCGCTTCCTCGGCGTGGGGGACGAGATGTGGGTGCACGATCCTCGCGCCGCCGTCTACCTCCGTGAGGACGAGGCGGCGCAGCGTCACTTCCGCACCCTCACCACGGAGCTGGAGCGAACCGGCCGGCGGGCGGCCTACGGCCCCGCGGACTTCGATCGCTTCGATCGCGAGGCGGGGTTCTGCTTCACCACCGCCATGCAGCGGAGCGAGTACCACCGGGCCCGCGGGGAGCTGGACCGGGCCCTCGCCGCCGCCGAGGAGATCGTGCGCCGCGAGCCGGGGAACCCCTGGGGCCCGCTGCGCCTGGCCGAGCTGCACGCGGAGGCCGGCGCCGCGCACGAGGCCTCCGTCATGCGCGCGCGGGCCAGGCAGCTCGTGCCTAGGCTCGTGGCGTGAGGTGGAGCGCGGTGCCCCAGGGGTCGGCGGTGGCGATCCGGTCTCCGCGCTGCTCGACGCCGTAACCGGCCCCACGCAGGCTCTCGCCCGCCTGGAGCACGGAGTCCCGGTGGGGAAGAACCAGCTCCCAGTGCAGCAGGCGCGCCTCGTCCTCCGCCGCCGCCGGTCCCGGAGACCAGGTGTTGGTCCCCAGATGGTGGTGGTAGCCACCGGCGGACAGGAACAGCGCCCCCGGGTAGTGCCACACGGTGACGTCCAGGCCGAGCGCCAGGTGGTAGAAGTCGCGCGCGGTGTCGAGGTCCCCCACGTGCAGGTGCAGGTGCCCCAGGGTGGTGCCGTCCGGCACGCCCTGCCAGCGCGCGCCCCCGGCCGCGCGCACGAGGTCCGGCGCGTCCAGGGGATCGGTGGTCATCACCAGCTCGTCCCGACGCTCTTTCCAGGTGCTGCGGGGCCGGTCCGCGTACACCTCGATCCCCAGGTTGTCCGGATCCCACAGGTAGAGGGCCTCGCTGACCGCGTGGTCCGCCATGCCCACGCGCACGTCCTGCTCGCCGAGGTGCGCCACGCATGCGCCCAGCGCCGGCCTGCCGGGGAGGAGGATCGCGACATGGAAGAGCCCGTAGGCGCCGCGCCGCGGCACAGGACGGGCGCCCGGCCGGAGGTGGAGGTGGAGGAGGGGGCGGTCGGCCCCCAGCACCGCGCTCTCCCCGTCCTGTCGCAGGACGCGGAAGCCGAGGATGGTGCGATACCAGGCGAGCGAGCGCGTCAGATCGGCGACCTGGAGGTGCGCTGCACCGACATGGGTGCTCTGGGGAAGGCGGAAGCCGGGGGGGGCGATGCCGAAGCTCATGGCAGCGCGGCCAGCAGCGCGCGCGCCCGCGCCTCCACGCGATCGAAGCGGCCCCCCGCGAGGTCGTCCTCGTCGAAGAGCGCCTTCACCACACCCACGGCGAAGCAGCCGGCGTCCAGCCACTCCCGCGCGTTCCCCGCGTCCACGCCGCTGGTGGGGACCAGGCGCAGGAAGGGGAGGGGCGCCAGCACCGTGCGCACCCACGCCGGCCCGCCTGCCGGAGGAGGGAAGAGCTTCAGGACCTCCGCCCCCGCCCGGTGCGCGCGCAGCGCCTCCCCCGGGGTGGCGACCCCGGGGAGCAGCGGCACGTCCAGGCTCCGGGCCGCCTCCAGCACCTCCGGGTCGAATACCGGGGAGACCAGGAAGCGGGCGCCGGCGCGGGCGGCGGCGTGCGCTTCCGGGGGGGAGAGGACCGTGCCCGCGCCCACCACCACCTCCGGTGTGGCCGCCAGCTCCGCGATCCGCTCCAGGGCCTGCGGCGTGTTGAGCGTGACCTCGAGCACGCGGAAGCCGCCGCGCAGGGCGGCGCGCAGGGCGGGCGCCGCGGCGGCGGCGTGGGGCGTGCGGAGCACGGCCACGGCTCGCGAGCGGCGGAGGGTCTGAAGGACGGGGGAGAGGGGCACGGGGGGATCGTAGCCGAAGCGGTGCGCCGCCGCGTCGGGACGACGGCGCACCGTTCGCGGGAGCGGGAGACTACCAGCGGTAGCCCACGCCCGCGCCCCAGATGAAGGGATCCACGTCGATGCCGACCTTGATGCCGTCGAGGAGCCCGCCCTGGATGGTGGCGTCCGTGGACAGCGTCACGTACTTGATGTCGGCGTTGAGCAGCCAGTGGTCGCCGAGGTTCCAGTCCAGACCGGCCTGGACCGCGAATCCGAAGGAGGAATCGGTGTCCACGTCGGTGGCGCCCAGCGCGCGGATGTCGTCGGCGGGGTTGCCGTCATCGGGAAGGTCGTAGGAGATGGTGGTGAAGTTGATCCCGGCCCCGATGTAGGGACGGATCTTCTCCCCGAAGAAGTACTGGAGCGTCAGCGTGGGCGGCAGCAGGTTGACGGTCCCGCTGTCCACGCCGCTGGCGGCGCCGCCCGTGGTCTCCAGGTCGTGCGAAGCGTACGCGGCGACGAGCTCCACGCCCCATCTCGGGTTCCACTGGTAGGAAAGGTCGACCTCGGGGACGAACGCCGAGTCCACCCCGACCTCGGTCCCGGACGTCCCGGGGATCTGGTCGCTGCTGTCGTTGGGCTGGATGGAGATCCCGCGCAACCGCACCTTCCACGAGCTGTCCTGCGCGAGGGCCATCCCGGAGACCAGCACCACCGCCAAGAGAGAAACCAACACCTTCTTCATGCAGACCCCCTGGCCGGATGGACCGGCACACCGTCGTGGCGGGGGAGTCTAGGAGCGGAGGGACCTCGGATCACGGAGCAAACGGGGTGCTTTTTCTCCACTTCTCGTGGCGGAGCCGCCGGCCCCCCGGTCGGGGGAGGGCGTCGAAGCGGGCCTGCTGGTCGGGGCGCAGCACGGCCCGGATCTCCTGGCGCGTCTCCTCGAACAGCGGGCGCATGCGGGCGCGCTGGCGGAGCAGGATCTCCCGGACCTGCTGGCGCTGCGCGTGATCGAGGTCCAGCTCGCGGCTCAGGCGCTCGAGGGGGCGGCCGCGGTGCCCCTCGTGCCCGAACGCGCGCTGGCCCAGGGCGAGACCGGCCGCACCGGCCCCCGCACCCGCGAGGAACACGGCGAGCAGCAACGCCGCGGCCAGGCCGCGCGAGGGCACGGGGGTCACGGAGCCTCCGCGCCCGCGATGGCTTCGGCGACGATGTCCTCCTCGGCGGCCTGCGCCAGGAGCGCGCTCTCCCAGGGATCGGCGGCGGCGGTCTGCGACGCGAGGAGCGCGAGCAGGCCGAGCGAGGCGGCGGCCGCCACCGCCGCGGGAAGCCATCGCCGCGTCAGCGTCAGGAGGACGTCCCAGGTGGTGGCGGGCATGGCCGACTCCCGCTCCCGGCGCGCGCGCGCCAGGATTCCCGGGAGGGCGGCCTGCAGGCGGTCCGCGTCTTCCGGGTTGGAGGGCCCGGCCGCGATCTCGAGGACCCGGCGGGTCCAGTGGTTGCTCATGCCGGTTCTCCTTCCAGGACGACACCCTGGAGCAGGCGGCGCAGCTTGCGGCGGGCGCGCGAGGCGCGGAGGCGCACGGCGACTTCCGTGCTCCCCAGGGTCTGCGCCACCTCCGCCATGGAGCGTCCCTCCAGGTCGGCGAGCACCAGCGTGGCGCGGTCGGCGGGCGAGAGCTGATCCAGCGCCTCGCGCACGGCGAGCACCGTCACCCGCGGTCCCTCGCCGCCGGTGCCCGGCTCTCGTGCGGGATCGAGCGGCGCCTCCGGGCGGCGTGCCCGGGTCCGTCGCGCGTCCAGCGCCTTGCGCACGGCGATGGCGCGAAGCCAGGCCCCCACGTCTCCCGTGGGGAGCGCCTCCGTTGCCAGCGCGGCCACCCAGGCCTCCTGCACCACGTCCTCCGCCTCGCCGGGCGCCGCGCGCCCGAGCGAGGCCCGCGCCGTCCGCATCATGGAGCCGCCGTGAAGCGCGATCAGGGCACGGGCGGCCTCCTCGTGTCCTTCCCGCGCGCGGAGCAGCGCCTCCCGGTCCTCCGTCGTCAACCGGCTTCCCCCTCGCGGCAGCCCGGAGGTTGCGGCCCTCGCGTGCGTGCGCTGCCGGAGCGAGGCTACCGTATGGGAGACGGCGCCCGTCCCTCGCCTGTGTCGCCCTCCCGGGAATGACACGATCTCCGGGAAGGCCTCGTCTCCCTGACAGAGAGGCGGAGAAGCGATGAAGCGAGCGGGATGGCTCCTGGCCGCCCTGGCGGTGGTGGCGGTGGTGGCCTGGTTTGCGGTGCGCGGCCGGACGGCGGCTGCGGAGTACCGCCTGGTCCCGGTGGAGCGAGGGGACCTGACCTCGGTCGTCTCCGCCACCGGCGCCCTGCAGGCGGTCACCAGCGTCGAGGTGGGCACCCAGGTCTCGGGCCAGGTCTCGGAGATCCTGGTGGACTTCAACTCCCGGGTGAAGAAGGGACAGCTCATCGCCCGCATCGACCCCACGATCCTGCAGCAGGCGGTGCGCGCGTCGTCGGCGGACCTGGAGAAGGCCCGGGCGCAGGCGGCCCAGAAGAAGTGGGCGGCCGAGCGGGCGGAGACGCTCTACAGGGGTGGCCTGGTGCCGGAGAGCGACTACCGGACCGCGACGGCCGAGGCCGCCACCACGCAGGCCGATCTCGAGGCCGCACGGGTGGCGCTCGACCGTGCCCGCCGCAACCTGGGGTACACGGAGATCCGCTCCCCCATCGACGGCGTGGTGGTGGAGCGGAACGTCCAGGCGGGCCAGACGGTGGCCGCCAGCCTTCAGGCCCCGGTCCTGTTCCGCCTGGCCGAGGACCTCTCCCGCCTGCAGATCCTGGCGGCCGTGGACGAGAGCGACATCGGCAAGATCCAGGCCGAGCAGGAGGTAGAGTTCACCGTGCAAGCCTACCCGGAGGAGAAGTTCCGCGGCAGGGTCTCCCAGGTGCGCCTGCAGTCCACCACCACCGAGAACGTGGTCAGCTACGGGGTGGTGGTGGACGTGGACAACCCGGGGTTGCGCCTGAAGCCGGGGATGACCGCCACCGTCGAGTTCATCGTGGCCCGGGCCAGGGGCGTGCTCAAGGTCCAAAACGCCGCGCTGCGCGTGCGCCCCACCGAGGCCATGCAGGCGCAGCTGGCCGCGCTGCGCCAGGGTGGGCGTGCGGAAGGGACGCGCACCGGGGAAGGGAACCGCTGGCGCAGCCGGGCCGACGGCCAGCGCACGCGGGGCACGCAGCCGGGAGGGCAGGGGTCCGCGATCGTGTGGGTCCCGGAGGGGAAGGGCGTCAAGCCCCTGCGCGTGCGCACGGGGCTGACGGACGGCCAGGAGACGGAGATCGTCTCCGCGGAGCTGCGCGAGGGGATGGACGTGGTCGCCGGCGTGATCCAGCAGCAGAGCCAGAGCGGGAGCAGCCCCTTCCAGCAGCAGCAGAACCGCGGGCCCGGTGGACCGGGTGGGCCCGGCCGGGTGAGGTGAGCGCCGCCATGGCCGAGCCGCTCATCGTCACCGAGCGCCTGGAGCGCACCTATCGGATCGGCACCACCGCCGTCCACGCGCTGCGCGGCGTGGACCTCGCGGTCCGGCGCGGGGAGATGGTGGCGATCATGGGAGCGTCCGGCTCCGGCAAGTCCACGCTCATGAACCTGCTCGGGTGCCTGGACGCCCCCACCTCCGGGATCTACCGCCTGAACGGCGTGCGGGTGGACCAGCTCGGCAAGAATGGCCTGGCGGAGATCCGGAACCGCGAGATCGGCTTCGTCTTCCAGGGTTTCCATCTCCTGCCCCGCACCTCGGCGCTGGAGAACGTGGAGCTGCCGCTGCTGTACGACCGCTCCGGCAAGCGGCACGACCCGGCGGCCGAGGCGGCCTCGGCGCTGCGCCGCGTGGGGCTGGGGGAGCGCCTCACCCACCAGCCCACCGAGCTCTCCGGTGGGCAGCAGCAGCGGGTGGCGATCGCCCGGGCGCTGGTGACCCGTCCCTCGCTGCTCCTGGCGGACGAGCCCACGGGGAATCTGGACACCCGCACCTCCATCGAGATCCTGGCGCTCTTCCAGGAGCTCAACCGGGAAGGGATGACCACGGTCCTGGTCACGCATGAGCGCGACATCGCCCGCTACTGCACGCGGGTGGTGGAGCTGCGGGACGGCCGCATCGTGCGGGACGAGCCGCTGGCCCGCCGGGATGCCGCCGCCGACCTCTCCGCCCTGCCCGTGCAGGAGCTGTCGGCATGAACGCGAGAACGCTCGTGCGCGCCTCCGTGCGCAGCATCCTGAAGAACCGGACCCGCGCCCTGCTCACGGTCTCGGGCGTGGTCATCGGCGTCGCCGCCGTCATCGTCATGGTGGCGGTGGGCCAGGGCGCGCGGGACGAGATCAAGAACCGCGTCACCCGCCTGGGGACGAACCTGATCGTGGTCACCCCCGGCGCGGCGCAGCAGGGCGCGGTGAGCCAGGGGGCCCAGACCTTCACGCGCCTGACGGTGGCGGACGCCGACGCCGTCCGCAGGCAGCGCCTGCTGGTGACGGCGGTGACCCCGGTGATCGTCACCCGCGGGCAGCTCGTGGGAGGGGAGGGGAACTGGAGATCCCCAATCTACGGCGTGCACGAGGACTACTTCAGCATCCGCGACTGGTCCGCGGACAGCGGCAGCCTGTTCGCCCCGGACCAGGTGCGCGCCTCGCGCAAGGTGGCGCTGCTGGGGAAGACCGTGGCGGAGGCGCTCTTCCCCGGTGCGGATCCGGTGGGGCAGAAGCTGCGCATGCGCGATGTTCCCTTCGACATCATCGGCGTCCTCCAGCGCAAGGGGCAGACGGCGGAGGGCGCGGACCAGGACGACGTGGTGATCATCCCTTACACCACGGCGCAGACCCGTCTGGCCGGCCACTCCTTCCTGCCGCAGATCCTGGCCTCGGCGGCCTCGCCGGCCGAGGTGCCCGGCGCGCAGGAGGAGATCCGCGAGGTGATCCGGGGTACCCACCAATTGACCCCCGGCGAGCCGGACGACTTCACCATCCGGAACCAGGCGGATCTCATCGAGACCGCCTCCGCCACCACGCAGGTGATGACCGTGCTGCTCCTCGCCATCGCCAGCATCTCCCTCCTGGTCGGGGGCATCGGGATCATGAACATCATGCTGGTGTCCGTGACGGAGCGGACCCGGGAGATCGGCCTGCGCCTGGCGGTGGGCGCCCGCGGCACGGACGTGCTCACGCAGTTCCTCGTGGAGTCGGTGGTGCTGTGCCTGGTGGGGGGGGCGCTGGGAATCGGTCTGGGCTTCGTGTCCGCCGCCATCCTGCAGTCGGCCACGGGATGGCAGACGGCGGTGTCCGTTCCCGCGGTCGTGCTGGCGCTCGGCTTCTCCGTGGCGGTGGGGGTGTTCTTCGGCCTCTACCCGGCGCGGAAGGCGGCGGCACTCGATCCCATCGAGGCCCTGCGGCACGAGTAGCCCGCGGCTAGAGCCTGGTTTGCACGAAGAACGCCAGGGGAACGTAGCTGGCGAGGTTCGCCATCGCCACCTCGAGGACATCCGGGTGTCCCTGCCGGTGCCGGTCGAGCGTGCGCAGCCCCCACGCTTTCAGGGCGACGCTGGCCATCCACGCAGCGACCCAGGCAAGGACCCATTCCGCGCGTGACGGGGCGCTCTCTTCCCCCACCCAGAGGACGGCCAGGCAGAGGCCCATCCCGGAGGTGAGGCCGTTCACCACCAGGACCCGCCACCACAGCCGGGCTGCTCCACCCCGGCGGCGCACGTACATCAGCATGGTCACCAGAAAGGGAAGGACCAGCGGATGGAGGAAGGGGAAAGCGACCACGTCAATGGTCCTTTCGTCCTTCCTTCAGGCGCGGGACCATGGCGGCGTCCAGGGTGTCCATCTGGGTGCCGAAGGTCACGGTGTAGGTCCCGCGCGTGGCGCCGTCGCGGGAGCGCAGCGCGAAGATCGTGGCCTCGTCGCCGGGATCGGACTGGCCTTCGAAGCGGGCCAGGTCCTCCACGATCAGGTCCTCGGGAGGAAAGAGGTCCCCCGTGCTCAGGTTGCGCAGGCCCTCGGGACGGGCCTGGAAGGCATCGGTGTATCCGCGGCTCCCGAAGCGGCGGAGGGCATCGACCATCGTCTCCATGGGATCGCCGGGCATGGGGTTCCTTTCGCGTGGCTGGAGTGCTCCCATCCTAGCCTTCGGGGTAGGCTGCGGCGAGGGAGGGGAGCCCGATGAGGCGTCTGGTGGTGCTGCTGGCGGTGGCTCTGCTGGGGGCGGCGCCGTCCGACGAGACCGCCCTGCGCCGACTGCTGGATGCGTTCCTGGCCGGTGCCTCGGTCAACGATCCCGCGGTGCACGCGCGCTTCTGGGCGGAGGACCTCGTCTACACGAGCTCCGCCGGGAAGCGGATGGGAAAGGCGGACATCCTGCGCGACGTGAACCACCCGTCCAACACGGACGCGTCCCCTGTCACGTATACCGCGCAGGATGTCCAGGTTCGGCTGTATGGCAAGACCGCGGTGGTGGCCTTCCGCCTGGTCACCGCGAGCCAGCAGTACTTCAACACGGGCACCTTCGTGAAGCGGAACGGCGCCTGGCAGGCCGTGGCGTGGCAGGCCACGAAGATCCCGCCCTAGGTGAAGCTGCCACCGTACAGGAACGCTCGAGGCAGGTGCTGTCGGGGAATCCCTGACTTGGGGGCAGAAAAAACCCTCCATGCGCGCCTCCGGTAAGATCCCGTCCCATGCGTGCCGTCCTCGTCCTGGCCCTCCTCCTGCCCTCGCTCGCCCTCGCCGCGCCCGCGCGGGACCTCCAGGTGGCGCTCGACCCGGCGGGGCACCGGGTGAAGGTCCTCGACACCGTGCAGGTGGGGACGGACGGGGCGCGCAGCCTGCGCTTCCTCCTCCACGCCACCTTCGAGCCCGAGACCGCCTCGCCCGGTGTCGTCCTGGAGGAGCTGCGGCGGCCACCCAGGGCGTCGGACTTCGGGCTGACCGGGGAGCGCTTCCAGCCCCCGACCGTTCCCGTGAAGCTGTGGGAGGTGACGCTCCCCCAAGGGGCGTCGTCGTTCGCCCTCGCCTATGCGGGCCTCCTCGATCATCCGGTGCAGCCGGTGGCGGAGGAGCAGGCACGAGGCTTCGCGGAGACCCCGGGCACGATCGGGGAGGACGGAGTCTTCCTCACCGGGGCCGCGTTCTGGGTCGCCTCGTTCGGAGGCGGCACCTTTCCTTTCCGGCTCGCGGTGGACCTTCCCGCGGGCTGGGACGCGGTGAGCCAGGGAGGGCGCGCCGCGCACGTGCGCGGGGAGAGCGCCGCGCGCGTGGTGTGGGAGTGCGGCGAGCCCCAGGCCGAGGTCGTGCTCCTCGCCGGCCGGTTCGTTGAGACCGCGCGCCGCGCCGGCAAGGTCGAGACCTTCACCTTCCTCCGCGAGAAGGACGACGCCCTGGCGGCCAGGTACCTGGACGCCACCGAGCGCTACCTGCGGATGTACGAGGACCTGCTGGGACCCTACCCGTACCCGAAGTTCGCCCTGGTGGAGAACTTCTGGGAGACGGGGTACGGCTTCCCCTCCTTCACGGCCCTGGGCTCGAAGGTGATCCGCCTGCCGTTCCTCCTCCAGAGCTCGTACCCCCACGAGATCCTGCACGACTGGTGGGGGAACGGGGTGTTCGTGGATCCGTCGGAGGGGAACTGGTCGGAAGGCCTCACCGCCTACCTGGCCGATCACCTGCTGCAGGAGCAGTCCGGCGATGCCTCCGGGTACCGGCAGGAAGCCCTGCAGCGGTACACCGACTACGTGACCGGCGGGAAGGACTTCCCGCTCCAGAACTTTCGCGAGCGGCACAGCCCGGCGAGCGAGGCCGTGGGCTACGGCAAGGCGATGATGCTCTTCCACGAGGTCCGGCGCGCCCTCGGCGACGAGGCGTTCCTGTCCGGCCTCCGCCGGTTCTACACCGAGCAGCGCTTCCGCGAGGCTGGCTTCGGCGCGCTGCGCCGCGCGCTCGAGGCCGCCTCCGGCCGCGACCTCCAGATCGCCTTCGCGCAGGCGCTGACCCGCACAGGGGCGCCCCAGCTCGCGGTGCGCGAGGCGGCGGCGCTGCAGGAGAGCGACGGGTGGCACGTGCGGGGCGTCCTGGCGCAGGTGCAGCCCGGGAAGCCCTACGTGCTGGACGTGCCCGTGGCCGTAACGCTCGAGGGCGTGGATGCCGTCTTCGAGACGCGGGTGCCCCTGGAGAAGGGGACGGCGCCGTTCGATCTCAAGGTGCCCGGACGGCCCGTTCGCGTGGATGTGGATCCCGCGTTCGATCTCTTCCGCCGCCTCGACCCCGGCGAGGTCCCGCCCGCCCTGTCCGGGGCGCTGGGAGCGGAGCGGGTCCTGGCGGTGCTGCCGGCCTCGGCCGCCCCGCCCCTCCAGCAGGCCTACCGCACCCTTGTGCAGGCCCTGGCGCCCGAGCCGGGCCGCGTGGAGCTCCGCTCCGACGCCGACCTGGCGGCGCTTCCCACCGGCCGCACCGTGTGGGTGCTCGGGTGGGAGAACCGGTTCGTTCCCGAGGTGGGGCGCGCCCTCGCTCCCTACGGTGCGCAGGCGACCGGCACGGCCGTGTCCTTTCCCGAGCTGGCGCGCCCGCGGACAGGACTGGCGGCGGTGGCGGTGACCCGAGGGGAACGAGACGGCATCGTGACGTGGCTCGCCGCGGACGGCCCGGAGCAGGTCCCCGGGCTCGCGCGCAAGCTGCCGCACTACGGCAAGTACTCGTGGCTCGCCTTCGAGGGGAACGAGCCCGCGAACGTGGGGAAGGGGCGGTGGCCGAGCGTGCGCTCTCCGCTCACGGCGAGCCTCGCGCCCGGAGCCCTGGCCTCGCGCGCGGCGCTCGCCCGCCGTGCGCCGCTCGCCGTGCCGCCCCCCGAGGTCGCCACCGAGCCGCTGGCGGCCGCCGTGCGCACGCTCGCCGCACCGGAGATGGACGGCCGCGGGCCGGGCACCGAAGGGCATGCCCGCGCGGTGGCCTTCGTCTCCGCGCAGCTGCGCGCCGCCGGCCTGACGCCGGTGGCGGACGACGGGAACGTGGTGGGGACGCTGGCCGGGAGCCGCAAGGACTGGAGGGGACAGGTGGTGGTGGTGGGGGCGCACCTCGATCACCTCGGCCGCCCCGGCGGCGTGCTCCACCCGGGCGGGGACGACAACGCCAGCGGCGTGGCTGCGCTGCTCGCGCTGGCGCGCGCCTTCGCAGCCGGGCCTCCCCCGGAGCGGACGATCGTCTTCGCCGCCTTCGACCAGGAGGAGGCAGGACGCGTCGGCTCCAAGCGCCTGGCGGCGAAGCTGGCCGCCGGGGGAGCGACGGTGTTCGCCATGGTGAACCTGGACACCGTGGGCCGCCTGGGAGAGAGGAAGCTCCTGGTCCTGGGGACCGGGACCGCCGCGGAGTGGCCGCACGTCTTCCGCGGGGCCGGCTTCGTGACCGGCGTCCCGGTGGAGCCCGTGGCCGCCGATCCCGGCGGCAGCGACCAGCTCTCCTTCCAGGAGCTGGGCATCCCGGCGGTGCAGCTCTTCACCGGTCCGCACACGGACTACCACACGGCCGGCGACACCGCGGACAAGGTCGACGTCCCGGGGATCGCCAAGGTCGTGGCGGTGGCGCGCGAGGCCGTCGCCTACCTGGCGGCCCGGCCCGAGCCGCTGACCAGGGCGGGCGCGGAGGTGCGCGCCGCCGGTGAGGGAGGCGCGCGCAAGGTCGCCCTGGGCACCATCCCCGACTTCGCCTACGCCGGCGCGGGCGTGCGCCTGGAGGGCGTGGTCGCGGGGTCGGCAGCCGAGCGAGGCGGGCTCCTCCCCGGGGACGTCCTGGTGGAGCTGAACGGGCAGGCCGTGGCCGACCTGCGCGCCTACTCCGACGCGCTGAAGCGCCTGTCTCCGGGAGAGCGGGTGCGTCTCACCTACGTGCGGGCGGGAGAGAGGAAGACGGCGGAGGTGGAGGCCGCCGCCCGCTGACTCACTCCACCCAGTCGGCCACGAAGAGGTTCGTGTCCCCTCGCTGGGCGCCGTGGCGGTTGCTGGCCCACACCAGGCGCTTTCCGTCCGGTGAGAACATGGGGAAGCTGTCGAACTCGGGGCTGTAGGTCACCCGCTCCAGGCCCTGCCCGTCGATGCCGACGAGGTAGAGGTCGAAGTCCCGGCCCTTGGGGTCGTGCACGTTGGAGGCGAAGAGGATCCGCCTGCCGTCGGGGTGGAAGTAGGGCGCGAAGTTGGCCGCCCCGTTGTCGGTGACCTGGCGGGCGTTGCCGCCATCGGCGTCCATCACCCAGATCTCGAGGCGCGTGGGACGCACCCGCTCTTCCTTCAGGAGGCGGCGGAAGGCCTCCAGCTCCTCCCCCTCCGGGTGGTGGGCGCGATAGACGATGCGCTTCCCGTCCGGGGAGAAGAATGCTCCCCCGTCGTAGCCGGGCGTGTGGGTCAGGCGCTTCACGTCCGAGCCGTCGAGGGCCATCGAGTAGAGCTCGAGGTCCCCGTCCCGCACCGAGGTGAACACGATGCGCTTCCCGTCGGGGGAGAGGGTCGCCTCCGCGTCGTAGCCCGGAGTCTCGGTCAGACGCTGCAGGTCCCCGCCGTCCCGATCGGACACGTAGATGTCGTAGTCGTAGAGCCCCCAGACGTAGCCTTGCGAGAAGTCCGGCTCCGGGGGACAGGCCGGCCCTGCGGCCCGGGTGGAGCTGTAGAGGACGCGCCGTCCACCAGGGTAGAAGTATGCGCACGTGGTGCGCCCGCCGTCGGACACGCGGGAGACGTCCTTCCCGTCCGCCCGCATCGTGTAGATCTGGTCGCAGGCGGCGTCGGCGTGGGCGCCGCCGTGGGCCTGGAAGACCAGCCACTGTCCATCCGGCGACCAGTAGGCCTCCGCGTTCTCCCCTCCGAAGGTGAGCTGACGGACATGGGCGAGGTGCCGCTCGCGGGGGTCGAGCGGCGACGCGGCGGGCCGGTGGTCGGGCGGGTAGGACGTGCAGGCGGAGACCAACACCATGGCGACGAGGAAGGTCCGGGTCCACATGGCCGCGCAGTATAGACTCGCGGCCCATGCTCCCTCGCCGCCTCGTCCTCCTCGCTCTCGCCGTCGTGCCCGCGGCGGTAGGCTTCGCCGCCTACCGCGAGGAGACCCTCCCGAACGGGCTGCGCGTCGTCCTCATCGAGCACCACGCCAACCCCATGGTGGCCTCCACCGTGGTGGTGGGGGCGGGGGTGACCGAGGAGCGGCCCGACCGCAGCGGGGCGAGCCACCTCCTCGAGCACCTGCTCTTCAACGGAACCACCACGCGCAGCCAGCGCGCGCTCTACGACGCCACCGATCGCGTGGGCGCCTACAACAACGCCACCACGCGGGAGGACCACACGCTCTTCACGCTGCTCGTGCAGCGCGAGTTCGCCGGGGCCGGTCTCGACCTCCAGGCCGACATGCTCTTCCGCTCCACGATCCCCGCCGAGAACTTCGACAAGGAGAAGGGGATCGTCCTGGAAGAGATGGCGCGCGACGCCAGCGACCCGGGGTACGCGGCGTGGCAGCGCTTCCGCGCCTTCGCCTACGCGGGGACGCCGCTGGCGCTCCCGGTGCTGGGGACGCCGGAGAGCATCGCCTCCATCCGCCGCGACGAGGTCGTGGCCTACTGGAAGGAACGCTACGTTCCCGGGAACATGCTGCTGGTCGTCATGGGGGACTTCGAGACCCAAGCCATGCTGGACCTCGTGCGGCGCACGTTCGGGGCCGCACCCGCGGCACCGCTCCCGGCCGGCAAGGCGGGGGCGTGGCCGGCTCCCCCCAAAGACAACCTCACGGTGCAGAGGCTGGATGCTCCCCGCACGTACGTGCAGGCGGCGTTCCCCCTGGGCCTCGCCGCAAACGACCCCCTCGTCCCCGCGGTGGAGCTGCTGCTCGACGCGCTGGCCGGCGGAGAGGATGCGCCGCTGCAGGAGGCCCTCACCTCGGGCGCCGACCCGGCGGCGACCACGCTGGGGCTGGCGCTGGCGCCGCGCGCGGGGCCGTGGACGACCGTGGAGCTCACGGCCACGCTCCCTCCGGGGAAGCCGCACCTCCCGGTACTCGACGCCCTGGCACGCGCCCTTTCCGACCTGGGCCCCGGGAGCCCCGCCCGCGCGCGGCTCCCGCTGGTGCGGGCGGCGGCGCGAGCGCGCGAGATCCTGGAGGCGGACCAGATCCACTACTTCGCGCTGAACCGCGGCGCCGCCTTGCTCCAGGCGCCCCCGGGATGGCTGGCGCGGTCGGGGCGCCGCTACGACGGGGTCCTGGACGAGGAGCTGGAGCGGGCGGCCGCCTTGCTCCAGGAGGGGTTGAAGGGGGCGCGGATCGCCGTGATGGGGCCGGACCTCGGGGACCGGAGCGGACGGTGGGAGCCCAGGATCGAGGCCCCGGCTCCTCCCCGGGGCCGGGTGGACCGGGTCTTCCCCAACGGGATGCGGGCCATCGTCGAGGCGAGCGACGACTCCGCGGTGTGTGCGGTCCACGTGGCGCTGCGGCCGCGGGCGGCCTCCGAGCCGCGGGACCGGGCGGGGATGGCATCGCTCCTCCATCACCTCCTCCCCAGGGGGACGGTGGAACTCGACGAGGCGGCCTTCGCCGTGCGCCTCGCCCGTCTGGGCGCGAGCCTGAAGACGGACGACGACCCCTCGGTGCCCTACGACGATTACTACACGACCCCGGAGTTCTCCTTCGTGCGCCTGGAGCTTCCGGCGGACAACTGGCGCGAGGGGATCGCGCTGCTCGGCGACGTCCTGGTCCGTCCCCGGCTCGACGACGGGGATCTCGCCGCCGTGCTGGGCCAGATGCAGGACCTGCAGGCACGCCGCAGCGCCGCCTCGCGGAACCGGGCCATGGACGCGCTGGAGGCGGCGCTGGCGCCGGACCACCCGCTGACCCGTCCGGTGCTGGGGACCGCGGGATCGCTGCAGGGCGTCACGACGGACGAACTGCGCAGCTTCCACCGCGGCTACGTCACCGGGCGGCGCCTGCTCGTCACGGTGGAGTCGCCGGTGCCCCCCCAGGCCGTGCTGGAGGCGCTGCACGCCGCCTTCGGGAACCTGCCGGAAGGGAGCGTTCCTCCCACGGTGCCGCCGCCGCCGCCGACCGGGACCGGCGGGAAGGAGCGCCGCGCGGCCACCCTCGCCGAGCAGGTGACGATCGCCATGGGGTACGTGTTCGACGCGCCCGAGGCCGACCGGGCGGCCCTCGCGGTGCTGGGCGCCATGCTGTCGGATGCGCTCGCCTTCGACCTGCGCGAGACGCGCGGCCTCGCCTACACGGTCGGCGCGTCCATCGCGCCCTGGGGAGGGCGCATGCGCCTGCTCGTCACCATGGGGACGCGCAAGGCGAACCTGGACGAGGCGCTCGTCCTGCTGCGGGCCGGGATCGCGGGGTTCGTTCCCGGTGATCCGGCCGCGGTGGCCCGCGCGGCGGCGAGCCTGCGGGGTCGGATGCTCATGCGGCGGCTCACGCGGATCAACCAGGCCTACTTCCTCGCCATGGACGCGCTGGCCGGGCAGGCTCCGGGAGGCGAGCGAGAGCGGCTGGATGCTCTCCTGCGCGTGGACCGGGAGGCGGTGGCGGCGGCGATGCTCAGATACATCGACGCCGGGAAGTGCGTGGTGGTGGCGGAGTAGTCCTTGACACTCCGCCATGTTCCACACATTCTTTTGGCATGTGGGCTCCGCGGGCGCGAACGCCGCGCGGCGGCCGGCCGGGTCTCGGGCGCTCGGCCGATCGGGAGGGATGGGACCCTCCGCTTGCAAACGCCCGGACGAAGGAGGTGATCCATTGAACGGCTACCTTGACGTTTCGGTGGAGGTGGCGTCCTCGTAGGACCGCTCCGGCGTCCGTGGCGCCAGGGAGGTGTCCCCGACGCGGGGAACCCAACGCCGCCGCTGACCGAACCAACCCCGGGCCCCGGATCGTCCGATCCGGGGCCCTTTTCGTTTTATCCACCAGGCGACAGATCGGGCTCCGGTGATACCCTCGCCGCCACAGGGAGACCGGATCACCGCCGTGCGCTGCATCGTGTGCTCGTCCATGGACCACGCACCGGACCGGCATCCGGACCTCCTCCGCTGCAGGGGCTGCGGCCACCGGTTCTATCGGGGGGCGGAGACCGTGGACAGCACCGCGCTGTACGGCCACGGCTACCACGAGAACGAGGAATACCTCGATTACGCGGGTCAGCGCGAGACCTTGGCCCGCAACTTCCGCGACTACCTGGACCGGATGCAGCGTCACGGTGCATCCGGCGAGAGCCTGCTCGAGGTGGGATGTGCGCACGGGTTCTTCCTGGCCGAGGCGGCGGCGCGCTTCCCCCGGGTGCACGGCCTCGACGTCAGCGGCTCGGCCGTCACGGCGGCCCGGGACCGCCTGGGGGTGAGCGCGGAGGCGGTCGACGTCTGCCACCATCGCCCCGGCACCCCCTACGACGTGGTCTGCCTGTGGGACACGATCGAGCATCTCCCCGATCCCAGGCGATCGCTGGCCTGCGCGGCGCGCCTCCTCGCCCCCCAGGGATACCTCTTCCTCACCACGGGCGACGCCGGCAGCCTGGTGGCCCGCCTGCGCGGCCCGCGCTGGCGGATGATCCATCCCCCCACACACGTGCACTACTTCACGCGCGCGGGGATCCGCCGGCTCCTCCGTGACCTCGGGTTCCAGACACTGGGCATCGAGTCCCTGGCGGGACGGCGGCAGATCGGGAACGTGCTCCACAACCTCGACCGCTTCGGCCGCAACGGAGCGCTCAGGGGAACGGCGCGTCGCCTGCTGCACGGCCTTCCTCCGTCCCTCCTGCGCCGGGACGTGCGCATCGGCCTGGGCGACATCATGTTCGTGGCCGCGCGCCGCGCCGCCGGAAGCGAGGCCGCTTGAGCGGCGCGCCCCGGCACCTGCGCGTGGCGCACGTCTATGCGCACCTGGAGGTGGGCGGGATCGAGCGGTCGCTGGTGGACCTCCTCCCCCGGCTGGACCGCCGCCGGTACGAGACGCGCATGATCTGCCTGCGCCGGCGAGGGTCCATGGCCGCCGAGCTGGAGCGGGCCGGCATCCCGGTGGAGGTCTGCCGCTGTCCCAGCCGGCTCCCCGTGGGCTGGTCCGCACGCGGCCTCGCCCGCGCCCTGCGCGAGCGGGGGGTGGACCTGGTGCACGCCCACGCGGAGCATGCGGCGCACTGCGCGACCGAAGCCGCGCGCCTGGCCGGCATCCCCCTCGTGGTGGCAACCTTCCACACCCGCCCCGGTTTCCGCCCGCGCGCCGTGGAGCGCGAGCGCGCGCAGTGGACGGGACGCAGCGCCAACGTCTACGTGAGCGAAGCCGTGCGCCGCGATCACTTGACGGGCCTGGCCGTGAACGGCGGGCGGTCGGTCGTCATCCGCAACGGCATCGACGTGGACCACTTCGCCGCGCCGCCACCTCCGGCGCGCCTGGCCGTCCTGCGGCACGAGCTGCGCCTGGAGGGGCTCGGCCCCGTGCTCCTCAACGTGGCGCGGCTGCAGCGGATCAAGGGCCCGGACGACTTGCTCCGCGCCTTCGCCCAGGTCCGGGCGAGGATGCCCGGTGCGGTGCTGGTGATGGCGGGAGGCGGACGCCGGCAATCCGAGGTGCTGGCGCACATCCGTGCCCTCGGTCTGCTGGACCACGTGCGCCTGTGCGGCACGCGGGCCGATGTCGCGGATCTCTACCACCTGGCCGATCTGCACGTGATGGCCTCGCTGGGAGAGGGGTTCTCGCTGGTGGTGCTGGAGGCCATGGCCGCCGGGCTGCCGCAGGTCCTCACCGCCGTGGGGGGCAATGCCGAGGCCATCGACGGCTCCGGTGCCGCGCACCTGGTGCCGCCGGAGGATCCTGCGCGTCTCGCTCAGGGGATGCTCGCGCTCCTGGGGGACGCCGCAGAGAGGGCACGCATGAGCGAGGCGGCGCGCGAGCGCGCACGCCGCTTCTCCATCGGCGAGCAGGTGGTCAGGACGGAACGCCTGTACGACTCTCTCGCGACGGGAAAGGTCGCGCTGGCTCGCTGACGTCCTCGAACCCCACCCGCCGCCGCACCACGTAGAGGGGCCGGCCCTTCACCTCGTCGTAGATCCGGTACAGGTATTCCCCCACGATGCCCAGGCTGAAGAGCTGGATGCCGCCCAGCACCAGCAGCGTGAGCACCAGGCTGGTCCAGCCGGAGACGATGCGCTCGGGATGCAGGAGGCGCATCAGGAGCACGTACAGGCCGTAGGCGCCGGCGGCGGCGCTGGTGAGGGCGCCTGCCAGGGTGGAGATCCGCAGAGGGACCGCCGAGAAGCTGGTCAGGGCATCCGCTGCCAGCCACAGCATCCGCGCCAGCGAGTAGTTGGTGGCACCGTGACGGCGCTGCCCCTCCTGGTAGGGGACGAGGACGGGCTCGTACCCGATCCAGCCCACCAGACCGCGCAGGAAGCGCGCGCGCTCCTTCAGCCGGAGCAGCTCGTTCACCGCCGGGCGGGAGAGGAGCCGGAAGTCGGCGGCCTCGGGCACCACGGGGACGTCCGACCAGCGGTTGATCAGGGCGTAGAACCAGGCCGCGCTCTTCCGCTTGAACCAGGAGGCCTGCCGTCCCTGGCGCACCCCCAGCACCACCTGGCCCCCCTGCTCCCACTCCCTCAGGAAGGCGTGGATCAGCTCCGGAGGGTGCTGCAGGTCGCCGTCCAGGGTGACCACGGCGTCGCCGGCGGCCTCCGTCAGGCCCGCCGTCAGCGCCACCTGGTGGCCGAAGTTCCGGGTGAACTCCAGGAGCTTGCACCGCGGGTCCTGCTGGACGGCCGCGCAGAGCGCGGGCACGGTGCCGTCCTCGCTGCCGTCGTCCACGAAGACGAACTCGAAGCGGTAGAGGATCTCGACGTCGGCCACGGCACGCAGCCGGCGCAGCAGCTCGGGCAGGTGCCCGGCCTCGTTGAGCACCGGGACCACCACGCTGACGAGAGGAGAGGGTCGGGGGGTCACGCGCTCCTCCTCACCCGGAAAGGCCGGGCCGCAGGTCCGCCCCAGGATACAGCGTCGCCGGAGGTGGCTAGAATGCCCGCTGCCAGGAGGGACCGATGGCGGCGAAAATCGGGGTGCTCGGCTCGGGGATCGTGGCGCAGGTTCTGGCGGCGGGGTTTTCGAAGAAGGGATACGAGGTCCGGATGGGGAGCCGCGACCCCGGAAAGCTCGCGGCCTTTGCACGCGAGCACCGGCTCGCCGGCGGCACCTTCACGGAGGCCGCCGCCGCCGGCGAGATCCTGGTGCTGGCCGTCAAGGGGACCGCAGCCATCGAGGCGCTCGCGCTGGCGGGGGACGAGGCCCTGGCCGACAAGATCGTGATCGACACCACGAACCCCATCGACGATCGCCCTCCCGAGCGGGGCGTGCTGCGGTTCTTCACGGGCCCCAACGACTCCCTGATGGAGCGGCTGCAGGCCGCCCACCCCGGGGCGCGGTTCGTCAAGGCCTGGAACTCGGTGGGGAACGCCTTCATGGTGGACCCCGAGCTGCCGGGAGGACCTCCCACCATGTTCTTCTGCGGCGATGATCCCCGGGCCAAGGAACGGGTCGCGGGCATCCTCCGCCAGTTCGGCTGGGAGCCCGAAGACGTGGGCTCCGCCGCCTCCGCCCGCGCGCTCGAGCCGCTCTGCCAGCTCTGGTGCCTGCCCGGCTTCCTGCACAATTCCTGGAGTCACGCCTTCAAGCTGCTCAGGGCGGTCTGAGTGCGCCAGCGCGGCCTGCGCGCGCTCGCCGGCTCGATCGCCGCCCTGGGCCTGGCGGTGGGAGCGGCGTGGGGACTGCTGGACGCCAACCGCTGCCGCGACCTGGAGAACGGCACGCTGTGGCTGGCCTGGTACCGGCTGTCCAGCCCGGCGCTCCTGGGGGGCGCGCTCGGCGCCGCCCTGGGATCGCTGCTCGCGCTGTGGCCGCGGGTCCGCCGTGCGGCCGCCGGGCCGCGGCTTGTGGTCCGGGCCGGGGACCTCGCCCTGGGAATCTGCGTCGTCCTCGCCGTCTCCTCCGGCCTGCGGACGACGGTGGGAAGCCTGAGGGCCGCGGGGCGGCCCTCGATCGTGCTGGTCTCGATCGACACCCTGCGCGCCGACCGGCTCTCCGAGATGCCTCGGCTGCAGGCCCTGGCCGCCGAGGGCACCACCTGCACGGACGCCATGTCGGCCGCGCCCTGGACCCTCCCCTCGCACGTGTCGATCTTCACCTCGATGCTCCCCTTCGACCACGGCGTGCAGTGGACCTCCAACCAGATCGCGCGGCGCCGCTCCATGGTCACGGAGCGGTTGCAGGACGCGGGGTACCGCACCGCGGCGTTCACCGGCGCCTCCTACGTCAGCGGCGGCTTCGGCTTTCGCCAGGGGTTCGAGATCTACGAGGACCACGACGAGTGGAAGGAAGGGGGTTCCCACGCGATCTTCGGGAACGCCCTGAAGTGGGTGCGCGGCATGCGGGGGCGCCCCTTCTTCCTGTTCGTCCACACCTACGAGCCCCACTTCCCGTACAGGCACTCGGAGGGCGTCGTGACACCGCGGGGAAGCCTGCCCCCCGGGTTCACGGTGGACCAGGTGGAGGCGGTGTACCGCGGGGACCTGAAGCTCACCGAGGAGGAGCGCCGGTATGTCAAGGCCCTCTACGACAGCGGCGTGCGGGCGACGGACGGACACGTGGGCGCCTTCCTCTCCACGCTGCGCGCGGAGGGGATCCTGGACGACGCCATCCTGGTGGTGCTCTCCGACCATGGCGAGGACCTCTGGGACCACGTGGAGTCGCGAAGCCCCGGACACGGGCACTCGCTCTACCAGGAGCTGGTCCACGTCCCCCTGATCTTCCGCGCCCCGGGCCGCGTCCTTGCGGGCAAGACGCTGGACGCACCGGTGAGTCTGCTGGACGTCGCGCCCACGCTCCTCGATCTCGCGGGGCTCCCCCCGGACCGGCACCATCGAGGCCGCAGCCTCGGGCCCGCCCTCGCGCAAGGGACGGAGCTCCCCCCGCGTCCGATCTTCGCGGAGTCCATCGAGCACGGGCCCGACCGCTTCGCCTGGCGGGAGGGAACGCTCAAGGCGATCCTGGCGCCCTACCCCGACCGGGTCCACTACGACGTCAAGCTGGACGTGAGATCCGCGGAGATCTTCGATCTCGGCAGCGACCCGCTGGAGCGCAACCCGGAGTCGGGACGCTTCGACCCCCGTGCGCGCGATGCGTTCGGCGCTCTGCTCGTGCGCTCGCGGTACGCGCTGCGCCCCCGGTCCGAGCGCGAGGACCCGGGAGCGATCTCCGACGAGCTTCGGGCCCAGCTCCGCTCGCTGGGCTACTTGAGGTAGCTCGCGACCGCGGCCGCCACGTCCCGGAAGGTATCGAACACCCGCTCCAGATGGCAGAGCGCGAAGACCTTGCGGACGGGACCGTCCTCGGGGAGGGCGACCTTGATCACCGCCCCTCGCTCCGCGGCGTGCTTCGCGCAGGCCACGAGCGCCCCCACCCCGGAGCTGTCCATCCAGGCGGTCTTGCGGAGGTCGATCACGATCCGCCCGCCGCTCTCGATGGCGGCGTCGCAGGCGCCGATGAGGTGCTCGTCCGAGCCATCGCGCATCATCCGGCCCTCGCAGGACAGGATCCGGATGCCGCGATCCTCCATGGTCTCGACCCGCATCGTCCCCCTCGTCGGCGGCATCTTATAGGAGAAGTGTGGCGGCCGAAGGGGTGCCACAAAAACATTGCCCTTCCCACGGGCGGGGGAGCGCCGTACGTTCGGGGCATGACACAACCCAACCGCTTCAACGCCGCGCAGGCGGTGGCGGCCCTCCTGCTGGCGACGGGGCTCCCCGCCCTCGCCCAGGCCGCGACGTCACGCTCCACGGCCCCCGCCAAGGCGGAGGCCACCCGGCCAGCGCGCCAGCAGGCCACGGCCCAACGGATCTCGCCCGTGCTCGAGTTCCTGGCCCAGTCGGTGGGAGACGGGCAGGAGACCATGGCCAGCCCGCACCTGCCGCCGGGTCGGCCCGCGGACCGGCCGCCGGCGACGCCACCGGGGCAGACCGATCCGCCGAACCCGCCGGGCAAGCCGGGGGACCGTCCGCCGGCGCGTTAGTCGGTCTCGGGACGCAAGGAGCCGATCAGCGGCGTCTCCGCGACGCCCATGCCACTCGCGTCCACCGTGCGGCAGCGGCCGCGGAACTGCGGCTTCGAGCAGATGCGCCAGGAGCCTGCCCGCACGAGGAGGCTTCCCACCGACTGCTGGAGCTGGGTGACGTCGGAGACCGCCTGGTCGAGGCGGACGCGCTTCCCCTCGAAGTTGGGCTTCTCGAACAGATCGAGGCTGGGGGGACCGCCCGCCGTCTCGTCGCGTCCCTGCCACCACTCCCGCGTGGGCGCGGCGGGCTCCGCCGGGGGGAGGGGCGGCGGCTTCACGGCGCGCCACGCGTCCGCGGGGGTAGGATCCGCGGTCGTTTCGGCGGTGGCGGGTGGCTCGGGCGTCGGCTTCGGCTTCGTGGTCGCCGTGGAGGGGACCGGCTCCGCCTTGGCCTCCTCGGGGCTGGCCGATCGCTCGGGGGCCGGCTTCGGCGTCGTGGTTTTTCTCGAAGGGACGGGCGCCGCCTCGGTGCGGTTCGACCGCGGCCGCTCGATCGTCTCGAGCTCCGACAGCATCTCCTCCGACGCCTTGCGCATCGAGGTGATCCGGTTGTTGAGGCCGATCACGCGGAGATTGGGAACGACGCCCTTCACGATGCGGCAGTCTCCGCGGTACAACGGCTCGCTACAGACCTCCCAGGCCTCGTCGGTCTCCAGGCTGGAGATCCGGTCGTCGAAGTCGTAGTTCCTGAGGTCTCGCACGGCGCGGCGGATCTCCCGTCCGTCACCCTGCCGGTCCCTGTCCGCCCACACGCGGATGTCCGCCGCCGCGGGAGCGGCGAAGGTGGCGGTGAGCAGGAGGGCTCCCACCGCTGCTTTCATGACGCGCCTCCTTGGGGATGGGTTGCCTCAATTCTGCCGGTGGACCGGGATGGGCGCCACCGGGGAGCAAGAGCCTAGAGCTGGCGGTGGACGAAGATGGCCACGATCCGCGCCAGTCCGAGCATGATCTTCCGCTTCATGGGCATCTTGGGAAGGGTGACCGGTCCGGGAACGGGCTTCCCGTTCGCTCCGATGCGCACGGCCTTGCCGAGCCGGTCGTCCAGCGGCTCCCGCGCCTTCGCGGCGGCCGCCTGCTGGTCGAAGACGATCGCCACCTCGGAGTTGAAGTGCTCGGAGCGGGGATCGAGATTGAAGCTCCCGATCATCACCTTGCGGTCGTCGAGCACGCCGGTCTTCGAGTGCAGGCATCCCGGCCCGGCGTATTCCCAGAGCTCGATCCCCTTCTTGGCCAGCCCTTTCCGGAACCGCAGGTAGCCGGCGTGGGTCATGAGGCTGTCCGTCGTGGCCCAGGAGTTGGTGAGCACGCGGATCTGGACCCCCCGCGCCAGCGCCCGATCGAAGGACTTGCGCAGCGCGCGCGAGGGGACCAGCCAGGGAGACTCCAGGAGCATGGACGTCTGCGTGCCGTCCATCATGGCGAAGAGCTCGGCGCCGATCCCGTCCTCGGAGTCCTTCTTCCCCACGGGATCGTGGAGAAAGGTGACCGGACCCACGTCCGTTCCTGCGAAGACCAGCGGCTCCACGACATCGCGGCGCACCACGCCCACGGTGTCCAGCGCGCGGTAGCGCTCGTCCAGCTGGCGCGCACCCTCGTCCACCTCGGCCACGAGGCGGGCCTTCCGCTCCAGGCAGCGGCGGTCGTCCTCCTCGCAGGGGACGTCCATGGAGCGCGGACGGAACTTTCCTAGCTTGGCCCGCCGCACCTCCTTGCTGCTCCAGACCTGATCGAAGTAGGCCTGGGCGCGTGCAGCCGCCGGTCCCGAGACGTAGGCATCCCGGTCCACGTAGTCGCGCGGAGCATCCGAGCCTTCCTCGTCCTTGAGGCCGAAGTAGGCGGCGTCGAGGTTCCGTCCGCCGGTGACCAGGTGCACGCCGTCCACGATCAGCAGCTTGTCGTGCATGCGCCGCCCCCACCACGAGGGCTTCCACAGCCGGAACGGGTGGTATTCCTGCAGCTCCACGCCGTCGCGGCGCAGGGCGGCCCGCACGTTCAGGGGGATGGAGTTGAAGGGGGCGTCCACGATCATGCGCACGGCGACGCCGCGGCGCACCGCGGCCCGCAGCTCCGCCAGCACGGACAGGGCGACGCCGTCCTTGCCCACGATGAAGTAGGTGGCGTCGATCGAGGTGTGCGCGCCGCGGATCAGGTCGATCCGGACCTGGGCGGCGTCCTCGTCCCGATCGAGCAGCAGGTAGTTGTCTGCCCGCGCAAGGCTCGCCGCGAGGAGCGACCAGGTCAGGACCGCCGCGGCGAGGAGGCCCCGGCGCATGTGCCGATCATGCCATGGAAGGGCGGCGGGCGCCCCGCCGGCAGCCGCTCAGGGACAGGGAGTCACGGTGCGGGCCAGCCCGAAGCTGTTCACGCCCAGCCCCTTCTGGATGCCCCCGCTGGTGTAGCCCACCAGGTAGAAGTACCCCTGTGACGCGGCCGGGACGTCCGCGTCCGCGAACAGCAGGTCCGTGAGGTTGGGGTCCCGGGCGTTCTGGCACGTGCCGTACCCGCCGTCCGGCAGGTGATCGAGGTTGACGTCGACCAGACCGCTGAGCGCGCCGCGGTACAGGTTGTACCGGGTGGCGCCGGCCACCGTGTTCCAGGCCAGGTTGGTCTTGGTGTCGAACCGGCAGGTCGTCTCCGCCTCGGGGGTCGAGCAGCCGACGTTGAGGAGCAGGGCGCTCGGCACGTCCACCTGGTTCCCGACCAGATCCAAGTAGGAGGCCGCCGAGGACCAGCTCCCGCCCGGCGTGTAGCGCGGCAGCGTGGCGTTGCAGATGAAGGTCCCGCTGTTGCGCGTCCCCGCGGAGGGCGCGGCGGACGTGCAGCCCTGCGTGTAGCTCTCGCCGGTGCCGGGATCCGTGTAGTCGAAGGTGCAGGTCGCGCTGTCCACGCCCGCGGGGGAGTCGGCCACGGCCATCGTGCACGTGACGCTCTTCGGTCCGCTCCCCGTGTCCACCGTCTTGGGGTTGAAGTCGAACGAGACCTGGGAGGGTGCGGTGATGTCCTCGGGGACCGAGGTCACGGCCAGGGTATCGCCCGGGAGGAACTGGCCGAAGTTCCCCACCTGGTCCACCAGGAACACGGCGCTGCTCCAGGTTCCGGCGTCCGCGTAGCGCGGCATGCTCGTCGTGCAGGAGAACACGCCGCTGTTCCGGGTCCCCGAGGTGGGGGCGTTCGACGTGCACCCCCGTACCTGGGTCCCCGCCGGGCCCTGGAGGATGCATGTCGCCGTGCCCACCCCCGACTTGGCGTCCGTGACGGTCATGTTGCAGGCCACGTTCTGGGCCGTGGTGGATACCGTGACGGCCGTGGGGACGAGCGCGAGGTCCGTGAGCCCCGGCGGCGCCGTGTCGGGATCGGACGTGACGGTCAGGTCGGTGGGGAAGCCGACGGGGAAGAAGAACCACTGGAGAAGGACGTCATTTCCCACCGCGTCGCTGGCCATGAGGTTGGCCTTCCACACCCCGGCCTCGGAATAGCGTGGGAACGTGACGTTGCACGAGAAGACCCCGTTCTGGGGAGTTCCCGAGGTCGGCGTGATCGCGGTGCAGCTCAGCTGCTTCTGGAAGCTGGGGGACTGGAACTGGCAGCCCACGCTGGTCGCGCCGGCCAGGGCGTCGGTGATGGCGATCGTGCAGGTCACGGTCTGCGCCGCGGCCGTCGTGTTGATCGCGGTGGGAGCGAAGCCGAAGGACGAGAATCCGGGGTCCGCGGTGTCGCACTGGCCGAACGACCGGCCGCTCGTGCTCGCGGCGAGGATCAGGAGAACGAGGACGCGTACCCTCATGGCGCTCCCCTCCGCCTCTGATCTCCGCCGAAAGGGTCCCCAAAGCAAGGACGAAACAAGGACGATGCGGCGATGGCGCATGGCAGCCTCCCCGGGAGGTGTCTACCCCGGGAGACGACTGCTGGCGATCGCACGGAGATGTGATTCGATCGAGATCGGGTCAGAGCACCCCGTTCCGGAGCCCTGGGAACGCCCGGCCGACCTTCCGGAGCAGGTAGTCCCCGTACGTGCCCTCGAAGGCGTGCACGCTCTCCCCGTCCCAGCGATCGGTACCGCCCGGCTCCGCCGGCAGTGCGATGGGCCGGACCTCGACATCGAACCCGGGATCGAGGAAGAAGGGGAACGAGAGGCGGTCCCGTCCGGCCACGTTCCGGACCCGGTGGGGGGTGGATCGCGCGCGCCCCCCGGTCATGCGCTCCAGCATGTCGCCCAGGTTGCAGACGAAGGTCCCGGGGAGGGGCGGTGCATCGATCCAGCCGGCCTCGGTCCGCACCTGGAGCCCTCCCGCGTCGTCCTGCTTGAGCAGCGTGAGGAGGCCGTAGTCGGTGTGCTCGCCCACACCCCAGCCGGGGTCCTCCGCCCCCTGCGCGGGGTAGTTGAAGATGCGGAAGAGGATCAGGGGGTCCGCCGTGTACCGCTCCCGGAAGTACCCGGGCGCGAGCCCGAGGCTCTCCGCGATCCCGCGCAGCACGGCCTGCCCCACGTGCTCCAGGGCGTCCATGTAGGCGAGCACCGCCGGCCGCAGCTCCGGAACCTGCTCGGGGAAGAGGTTGCGGCCGTGCAGGGGCCGGGCGGCGCGCACGCGGGGATCGTCCTCGGAAAGCTCCGCTCCGAAGTAGAGGCCCTCCTTGAGGTCGGGCCTGCCGGAGGTCAGCTCGTCGCCCACGGGGAAGTAGCCGCGCCATGCCCGTCCGCCGCGCTCCATGCGGATCGCCATCTTGTCCCCCCGGGGCAAGGCGAAGAAACGGCGGCTGGCGTCCTCCAGACGGCGCTCGAGCGCGGGGTCCACGCCGTGGCCGACGGCGTAGAAGAACCCGAAGGTGCGGCAGGCCTCGCCGATCGCGCGCACGGCCTCCTCCGTGCGCCGGCCGGACAGGAGAGGTCCCAGGTCCACGACGGGAAGGGCCGCGGGGCGCACGGCGCTACCGCATGCGCTGGCCGAGCCAGCGCGCCAGGCTCCCCAGGAAGTCCGAGCTGTCGTCCCCGTGCTGGAAGTCGCGCATGGTGTCCTCGGGAGCCTTGGGCTCCACCCGGAAGCGGGCCAGGGCCGCCTTCTCGCGCACCTCGCGCGCCTCCCGCTCCGCGCTCAGGCGCTCGCCTCCCAGGCGCATCCAGCGAAGCACCGCGTCCAGCTCGTCGCCGTCGAACCAGAGGCCGTCCCTGGGGCAGCGGTCCAGCAGGATGCCGCTCTGCTTCCCGTAGTTGACCCGGTTCATGCGCACGGAGCAGATGGGGCAGCGCCGGTACTGGGGCCCCCGCGCATTCCCCCCCGTGCGCCGCTCGCGGGCATCGGCGCGGATGGCGCCAGCATCCGGGTTGGGGTCGGCGGCGGCGAGGGTCGCCTCCCGCAGCCGGGCGAAAGCTTCTGCCCCCAGCCAGAGGCCGCCGCACCGGTTGCACTCCAGGGCGGAGAGACCGTCCCCCTGCAGAGCCCGGCTCCGCAGGGGGGCGCTCTCGCAGGTGGGGCAGGTGCGCTCCGTGAGGTCTCCCGCCGCCTCGTCCGCGAAGATGGGGGCGGCGCAGTGATGGCAGAAGCGGGCGCGGCCGGACACGCGCGCGAAGCAGCCCGGGCACATCGTGTCCAGATCCTGCTCGTGCAGGGTGAAATCCGAGCCGCAGAAGGGGCAGCTCGCCGCACCCTCCTCGCGGGTGGCGCCGCAGGACTGGCACCGGACGACCGCCGCGTCGTGGACCTCTTCCTCGCGCACGTCCAGCGTCGTCCCGCACCGGCAGCGGACGCGGCCCCCCACAGCCACCGGGGTGGCATCGTAGCGGCGGCGGCAGGAGGGACAGACCAGGAGGCGGCGCATCAGTCCCGCTCCCGCGGCACGTCGCGCACCTCGTCCCAGAGCGTGCGGTAGGCCTCGCGCACGCTCGCATCCAGCCGGTCACCGAGGGCGAGGGGAAGATCGAGTGAGACGATCAGGTCCTGCACATCCGCCAGATCGCGTCGGCGATGGGGAGCACTGATGCCCGAGGCGAGCTTCAGCTCGAGCAGCGGCTCGAGGCGTAGATACCGGAAGTCCTCTCCCTCGACCGCCGCCGTTGCGGGATCGGGAAAGGCCACCGGCTTCGGCTTGCCATCTCCCGGGAAATCTCCCGTGGTCAAGATCTCGATGCGCACGCCGCTCTCTGCATCTCGAAAGGACTTCGCGGCGCCCGGGAACGCAGGCACGTACCCTCTCCCGACCAGCCGGCGGCGGAATAGCTCGAGATCCGCCGGGCGCATGATGACGTCGACATCCTCCGTGGCGCGCCGGTAGCCGTTCTCCAGCACGGCCAGGCCACCCGCCACCACGTAACCGAGGCCCTCCTCCTCCAGGCGCTTCACCAGGCGCCGTACCGTCTCGAACACCTCTCCCTGGCGCATGTGGAACCTGCTCAGCTCGAGGAGGGCGGGGATCTTCACACGCTTCACCTTCGCGCGGACCATGCCCGAAAGTATAGGCATGGATTAGGCTCGTGCCCGTGGAACCCATGCGCATCGCGGTCGCGGAGGGGAGCGAGGTCGAGGGCATGCTCGCGCGGCCGGCGGACGCCCGCGCCCTCCTCGTGCTGGCCCACGGGGCGGGGGCGCCCATGCGCCACGTCTTCCTCGAGGAGCTGGCGCGGCGGCTGGCGTCGAGGCGCGTGGCCACCCTGCGTTTCGCCTTTCCCTATGCCCAGCGGGGGGGCCGGACGCCCGACAAGCCGCCGGTGCTGATGGCGACCGTGCGCGCCGCCGTCCGCGCCGGTGCCTCCCTCGCCTCCGGCCTGCCGCTGTTCGCCGGGGGCAAGTCCATGGGAGGGCGGATGACCTCCCAGGCCATGGCCGAGGCGCCTCTTCCCGGCGTGCGCGGCCTGGTGTGCGTGGGGTTCCCGCTCCATCCGGCGGGGCAGCCGTCCACCGCCCGGGCCGCGCATCTGGCAAAGGTGTCCGTCCCCATGCTCTTCCTGCAGGGAACGCGGGACACCCTGGCCGACCTGGCGCTGCTCCGGCCGGTGGTGGAGCCCATGCCGCACGCCACGATGCACGTCGTGGAGGGCGCCGACCACGGATTCCACGTCCGCAAGAGCTCGGGCCGCACCGATGCCGAGGTCCTGGACGAGCTGGCCGAGGTGACCGCCGCCTGGATCGATCAGGCGGTGCGGTAGCGGGGGAGGCGCACGCGCACCTCCTCGCCCCCCAGGGGGGAGGGGCCGGTGGAGACGCTGCCGCCGTGGCGCTCCACGATGGACTGCACCACCGCCAGTCCCAGTCCGGTCCCCTCCACCCTCGCCCGGTCCACGGGGGAGCGGAAGAACCGGTCGAAGGCGCGGGGCCGGTGCTCGGGGGCCATGCCGGGGCCGTCGTCCTCGACCCGCAGAACGACCTGATCTCCCTCCTCGCCCACGTGCACCCGCAACCTGGCCTCGCTTCCCGCGAACTTGCGCGCATTGTCGAGCAGGTTGTCGAAGATGCGCACCAGCAGGTCCTCGCTCCCGCGGACGAGGACCTCGTCGCTGGCCAGGACCTCCGGTGCCGGACTGGCAGCCCCGTCCGTGCGCGCCCGCTCCGCCGACGCCTGCCGTGCCAGGTCGCAGACGTTCACCGGAGACATCGGGATGGCGGCGTCGTCCGCCCGCGCCAGGAGCACGAGCGACTCGATCAGCCCGTCGATC
Source organism: Candidatus Polarisedimenticolaceae bacterium (assembly GCA_036274395.1). Taxonomy (GTDB): domain Bacteria; phylum Acidobacteriota; class Polarisedimenticolia; order Polarisedimenticolales; family DASUFT01; genus DASUFT01. The sequence continues at coordinate 43,245 of DASUFT010000151.1, forward strand.
CGGCGCACCTCGGCCAGGGCGCCGTCGATGTCCTCCACCCCGCCGGGGGCGGCGGCCTGCGCCCGCGCGCGCTCGAGGCGGGCGCGCAGCACGGTGAGGGGCGTGCGCAGCTCGTGCGAGGCGTCCTGGGTGAATCGCCGCTCGCGCTGCATCGCCTGGTCCAGGCGGGCCAGCAGGCCGTCGAACGCCTGCTCGAGCCCGGCGATCTCGCGGTCGCGCGCGTGCACGCCGAGGGTGAGGCCGGAGCGCGGCTGCGCGGAGGCGGCGGCACGCTCCAGGGACTGCAGCGGCAGCAGCGCCCGGCGGAACACGGCGCGGCCGTAGAGGGTGCCGGCCAGGGATGCCAGGGGGAGCAGGCCCAGCAGCGTCCACACCACCGTGCGGGCGGCCGGGCTCGCGAGCGCATCCCGCTCGGAGGCACGGAGCACGAACCCGGTGCTCTCGCAGACGTCGGTGCACGCCCGCCAGCGGCCACCGCTCCGGCCCACCAGGCTGCCGCATCCGCTGGAGGGCGTGAACGCCAGGTCGGCCTCCGCGCCCTCCCATGCGAGCTGGCGTCCGTCGCCGGCGAAGAGCTCGAAGCGCACCGTCTCCATCCGAGCTTCCTCGAAGAACTCCCTGGCCGCGCTCACGATGTCCACGTGATGCTCGTCCATCTCGTACACGACGCCGCGGCACAGCTCGCGCTGGACCGAGCGGAGGGTGGCGTCCTGGGTGCCGCGGAGCACGAGGGCCGAGGCCAGCACCACCCCCAGGGCCAGGACGATGCAGGAGAAGACGACCACCCAGGCCTGCACGCGCACCAGCCGCCCCAGGAGGGTCTGGCTCACGCCTCCGGCCCCCCCGCGATCGAGTATCCGAACCCCCGGTGGGTGCGCAGCAGGTGCTCGCCGGTCTGCCCCAGCTTGCGGCGGATGCGGCCGATCAGCACCTCCAGGCTGGCGCCGGAGGCGTCCTCCGATCCCCACACCGCCTGCAGGATGTCGGCGCGCGCCACCGCCCGGCCCCGGTTGCGCAGCAGCACCTCCAGGATCGCCATCTCCCGGGCGGTGATGGGAGCCTCCTCGCCGTGCACGCGTACCGAGCGCTCGGCCAGCCGGATCTGCACGGGGCCGAACGTGACCACGGGGTCGAGCACGCGGGGGCCGCGGCGCGCCAGGGCGCGCACCCGGGCCAGCAGCTCGGCCACCGCGAACGGCTTGCGGAGGTAGTCGTCGGCGCCGGCATCGAGCCCCTCCACCCGGTCCTCCACGCCGCCCCGCGCGGTGAGGACGAGGACGGGCGTGGTATCGCCGTCCTGCCGCATCTCGCGGCAGAGCTCGGTCCCGGAGCCGTCGGGGAGCATCCAGTCGAGCAGCACCACGCTGAAGCCCCCCTCGGCCAGGCGGGCGCGGGCGGCCTCCAGGTCGGGCGCCGTCACCACGGTGTGGCCCGCCTCGCGCAGCGCGCCCTCCAGCATGCGCCGCGTGTCCGCGTGGTCTTCGACGACGAGGATGCGCAGGGAGAGAGTCTCCGCACGGATTCTAGCTGCCGGTGCGGCGTCTCCCAAGGGGCCCCTTCCCTCCGCTCCGGGCCAGGAGACCGTCTCCCAGGTCCCCCGGGAGCGCGAAGCGCCGGTGCTCGTACAGCTCGGCGGCGGTCTGGAACACCGCGATGGCCTGGTCCTCGAGCCGGCGCAGGCGCGGGTCACGGGCGCCCCCGGCCACGGGCTGGAACACGTCCACGTCCTTGCCTTCCCGCCGGTAGTAACGCACCGTCTTCCCCAGGCCCAGCACCACCAGCGCGTCGTCGGTGAGGATCCCGAAATCCCGGTCGTGGTGCAGGAAGGCGCGTCCCCCATCGGCCGGCAGCCCGAGCACGCTGCTGCCGAAGAAGGGCTCCGCCGTCTCCACTCCCGCCAGGTCGAGGAGCGTGGGGGCGAGGTCGATCTGCGAGGCCAGGCGGTCGATGCGGCGCCCGTGCCAGGCGGGATCGGGAACCAGGAACAGGGCGGGGATGCGGTAGCTCGCGGCGGGGATCTCGGTGGCACCGTACACGCGTGCGCCGTGGTCGCCCACGACGAGGACGAGCGTGTGCGCGAGCAGCCCTGCCTCCTTCGCGCGGTCGAGGTAGCGGGCCAGCGCCCAGTCCGCGTAGGCCACACCGGTCTCGCGCATGCGCTGCGTGGCGGGCCAGGCGGTGCCGCGCTCCGGCACGCGGAAGGGCTTGTGGTTGCTCACGGTGAGCGCGGTGACGAAGACCTTCCGGCCCGAAGCCTGCGCCGCGAGCTGCAGGTCGAGCACCTTGTCCAGCATCACCTCGTCGGCCACGCCCCAGATGGTGTGGAAGGCGTCCCCCGGGAAGGCGTCGCGCTCGACGAAGTCCTGGTACCCGTTCTGCGTCATGAACCCCTTCATCCCGTCGAACAGGCCCCAGCCCCCGTAGACGAACGTCGTCCGGTAGCCGAGGTCGCCGAACACGCGGGCCAGGGTGGCGACGTCCTGCGAGCGGTCGCGCTTGAGGATGGCCTCGCCGGGCAGGGGAGGGAAGGAGCACAGGGTCGCCTCCAGGCCGCGCACCGTCCGGTTCCCGGTCGCCACCAGCTGCGTGAGCAGCAGCCCCTCCCTGCTCCAGCGGTCGAAGCCGGGGCTGGTGCGCCGCTCGGGATGCCCGAGCACGCCGATGAACTCGCTCCCCAGGCTCTCCTCCACGAGCACGACGACGTCCCAGCCCTTGCCGGCCGAGGGCCGGGGGGCCGGACGCTGCAGGGAGAACGCGTCGGGAGGGGCTCCCGGCGCGGCCGGGGGGGGAAACCCCAGGGTGGAGGCGGCGAGGAGGCGCGCGTCGGCGACGGGAAGCGTGCGGTAGAAGGCAGCGAAGTCGAGGGAGGCGGTGCGGAAGGCGCGCCAGAGCGACTCCAGGTCGTTCCCCGCGATCTCGTCGGTGACGCGGTCCCCCGAGGGGGCCGCCGGGATCGTGTGGAGCGCGGCCACGGCGGTCCCCGTGGCCAGCAGCACGAGCGCGCCTGCCAGGGCGCGGCCCCGGCGGGGCCGGGGCGGTGCGGGCACACGGGGCAGGATGCGGGAGGTCAGCATCGCCAGGGCGATGCCTGCCAGGGCGGCGACGGCAAGCCAGAACGGCACGTCGTAGCTCTGCCAGACGTTTCCCACGACCTCCTTGGGATGCGTGAGGTAATCGAGCGCCAGGTGGTTGAGGCGGGCGTTGAACTCGTCGAAGAAGAAGTACTGGACGGCGGTGGCGAAGCACAGGACCGCGAAGTAGGCGGAGAGGAGCGCGGTGCGGACGCGGGGCCGGGCCAGGCGCCGCAAGGGCAGGAGGGACAGCGCCAGGAGAGCCGGGGTGAGCACGACGAGGGAGACGGCGAGATCGGACACGGCGCCCAGCAGCAGCGCCAGGGTGATCCTGGAGACCGGGGCCGCGCCATCGAAGCTGGCGGCGAGCAGCAGGCGCAGGACCATCCCGAAGAGGACGGGTGCGATCACCAGCACGGCCGCGAGGCGGGCGCGTCCTCCCTGCATCAGAAGGTGTCCCCGGTGGAGACCAGCAGCTGCGGGTGACCCTGGTTTCCCGCCGCATCCAGGGGGAACGCCACGTCCACGTGGATCATGGCGCCGTGCGAGGAGCGGCTGGAGCCGAAGCGGAGACCGAGGCCCACGTCCCGCAGCAGTCCGAGCTGGCTGGCGGGGGCATCCCCACCCGAGGCGTAGCCCATCTCCGCGAACGCGGCGGCGCCCACCCGGAACAGATGGGCGAACTGGCGCTCGCCATAGAGGCGCTGCTCCACCCCCAGGAGCCCCGTGCGGTCCCCGAAGGCGTAGCGCAGAGGGTAACCCCGCAGGCCGGAGTCGCCGCCCAGGAGGATGCGGTTCTCGGGATCGAGGTCGTGCGCGAAGGTGCCGCGCAGCCAGAACACCAGGTTGCCATGCTTGACGTCGGGCAGGACCAGCCGCGCCCCGCCCTCGGCCACGGCATTCCTCGGTCCCTGGGAGCCGGCCCGGCCGGTGACGGCGGCGTCCAGCAGCAGCATCTTGCCGCCACCGAGCGCACGCCCGCCGGACGCGCCCGACTCGAGCACGGCTTCGGCGCGATCGGAGCCGAAGGCGGGGGAGGCGTACCCCAGCCGGGCGCGCCAGGTGGGCGCGAGATTGACGTCCTCGGTCTTGTGGATCTTGTCCAGATCCTGCAGGGCCACGTAGCCGTCGTGCACCCGCTCCACGCCGATCCAGGGATAGGCGAGCCGCCGGTCCGGCGGCGCGGGGGCTCCCCCCGTGGGCAGGGTCTCGAACACGTCATCCCGCAGCGAGAACCCGGCCGTCCAGCGGAGCGCGGAGGCACCGTGCAGTCCGCTGGACCAGCCGGCCCACACGTCGGCGTTGCGCGCGTGGTGGCCGAAGCTCGACTCCACCTGCCCGAGCGACCACAGGGAATCGACGCGCTGGTCGTCGCTGGCCTGCACGCCCGCCGTCCAGCGCGCATCCAGGGAGAAGAAGGGACGCTCGAAGCGGAGGGCGTTGCGCGACCCGTCGCTGTTGCTCGCGTGGGCCAGCTCGGTGTGGTAGCGGGAGCCGAAGATCCCCTGGTCGCGGTAGCCGAAGACCGTCTCCACCCGGTCGGGTCCGGAGGTGCGGCGGAGCGCCACCTGCTTGCCCGTCCCCAGGAAGTTCGCGTCCTCGATCCCCAGGTGGGTCTTGTTCACGCCCCCGGCGCGGCCGAACCCGAGGCCGAAGCGGGTCGTCCAGACGTCCCGGGTCTTGAGCGCCATGTCCACGACACCGTCGTGCACGCGCACCGGGCGCAGCTCGGCGTCGTAGAGGTAGGCGTTGGTCCGGAGAATCCGCTCCGACTCGCGGCGCCGTGCGCCGGAATAGGGATCGCCCGGCCTGAGGACGAGCTGGCGGAGGAGCACGTTGTCGTGGGTCTTGACGTGCAGCTTGTCGGCGAGCCGGAATACGAGGTGCTCCTCCTGGCCCTCGTCCTGGAACACGTCGGCCACCTCCACGGTGATGGTGCCGACCTTCAGCCCGGCTGCCTCCAGGCTCGGGTCGTCGAGCGCCGTCTGGGCGCGGACGGCGGGGAGGGCGAGCGGTGAGACACCAAGGAGAAGGACGAGGGCGAGGGGGCGCACGTCCTGAAGATGATCCGTCCCCCTGAACGGTCGCTGACGGAACCTGAACGGTGCCTAGCGCGGAACGGCTCGGGTCCAGTTCTCCACCACGGTGATCCCGCCGGTCGCCGCCCGCGTTTCCAGCGGCTCCACCACCAGGAACCGGTCCCCCAGGGCCGAGACGTCGTACCCGGGGGGCCAGCCGAAGGGGAGCGCGCGCCCGAGGGACGTGCGCTTGAACAGCTCCCGCGGCGCGCCCAGCCTCGGCTCGGCCCCCAGGGCGATGTCCACCTCCATCATGGCGTCGCCGACGACGTA
>DASUFT010000152.1:0-64212 GCA_036274395.1 Candidatus Polarisedimenticolaceae bacterium
TCCAGGAACTCGCGGTCGTGGCTGGTGAGGAGGATGGTGCCGGGATAGGCGCGCAGGAACCCCTCCAGCCAGACGATCGACTCCAGGTCGAGGTGGTTCGTGGGCTCGTCCATGAGCAGCAGGTCGGGCCGGCCCAGCAGAACCTTGGCCATGGCCACCCGCATCTTCCAGCCGCCGGACAGCGCTCCCACGTCGCCGGCGATGCGGTCGTCCTGGAGGCCCAGACCGTGGAGGATTTCGCGCGCCCGCGCCTCCAGCTCGTAGCCCCCGCGCGCCTGGTACTCCTCCTGCACCTCTCCGTAGCGCTCGAGCGCGGCGGGGTCGTCGAGCCTCGCCTCCAGCGCCTCCAGCTCGTGGTGGAGATCTCCCAGGCGTCCGCTGCCGGCGATCGCCTCGTCGAGTACGGAGCGGCCGCGCATCTCCCCCACGTCCTGCCGGAAGTAGCCGACGGTCAGCCGCCTGGGGAGCGAGATCTCCCCCTCGTCGGGCGCTTCCTCGCCCACGATCAGGCGGAAGAGCGTGGTCTTCCCCGCCCCATTCGGGCCCACCAGCCCCACCTTCTCGCCGGGGTTGAGCTGAAAGGAGGCCTCCACGAACAGGAGCTGGCGCCCGTACTGCTTGGACACGTTGGCGAAGCTGAGCATGGCGGGGGAGGGTAGCAGCCGCGCGTCACCCGCGGAGCCACTCCAGCGCCTCCGCCCGGGAGCGGAAGACCCCGGCGTCGACGCCCACGCTGTCGCTGTACGCGCTCCCCATGCGGCTCAGCCCGAACTGGAGATCGCTGCCCACCACGACGGCGCAGCGTCCCCGGATCCGCTTCCGGTACGGGCCGAGGTACTGGGCCACGTGGCGGATCTGCCGCGGAGAACGCTTGTCCAGCGACTGCGATCGCGTCGTATCGAGGAGGAGGGAGACTTCCGGGGGACAGCGCAGATCGGCCAGAGCGGTCAGGAAGGCATCGATGATGTCCGTGGGCGCGTAGTCGCCTTCCAGGTCCAGCTGGAGCAGGTCCCCGTCGAGCGACCACGTGACCGGCATGACGCCAGAGTACTTCAGCCCAGGGACGTTCTTCCCCGGCGGTGGCGCCGCCGTCCCTTTTTCCCGGTCGCGCCAGCGGCGGAGGAGGCGGGCCTACTGACCGGACGCCAGGGGCGCGCGGTCCAGGGCGAAGGTCAGCTTCAGCTCGGAGGCGCTCATCGTCGCCTTGGTGAGGATGCTCCGCAGGCCGGCCGAGCCGGTGGAGGTCTCGACTTCGTAGACGTGGTCGGCGCGGACGGGGAGCGAGGGGAGCAGCGTGGCGGCGTCGAGCTTCCCCCAGGGCATGGGGACCTCCATCTTCTGGAAGGTCACGTAGCAGAAGGAGAGGCCGTCCTTCTTGCGAATGTCCAGGGCCACGCGGGGGGTGACCTCGAGGTCCAGTCCGATCTGGGGCGAGACCAGGCGCAGCTTCGTGAGCAGGTGTCCGAGGCCACCGTTTGCGGCGGGGTCGAAGCCGGTGACCTGGATGTCCCGGATCGCCACCTCGATCGCGGCGGCCGGAGCCATGCCGACCTGCACGGTGGGCGGCGCCAGGATGGACAGCAGGCGCGTGAGGGACTGCGCATCAAGCGTCAGGTCCACGTCCGCCCGCGCCGGGGTGACCAGGGAGACCAGGAAGGCGAGGGCGAGGAAGAGACGGCGCATGAGACCTCCTTGGACGACCGTTCGAAGCTTAAACCGCGGTTCCTGCCTGCGCACCCGTGTAAACAGCCTGCAAATAGAGGGGGCGCCACCCGGTGGCGCCGTGGCGCGCTCCGGAGCCCTGGGTAGAATTGGCGGCGCCGTTCAGCACCCGAAAACGCACGAGGCCGTCCTGATGTTGCCCATCTCCGCCCTGATCGCCGGATTCCTGGCCGTGACGGCGCCACCGCCGGCGGCGGCCACGGCCGACACCGTGCTGCGTGAGGTGCGCCGCCCGGGCGCGTCGGTCACCCTCGTCAACCTCTGGGCCACCTGGTGCCAGCCCTGCCGCGAGGAGTTCCCGGACCTGCTGCGCCTCCGCCGGGCCTACCAGGCGCGCGGGCTGCGCCTGGTCCTGGTCAACGCCGACTTCGGCGAGGGCAAGGAGGAGGCGGTGAAGTTCCTCGCCGACCAGGGGGTGGACTTCCCCACGCTCCTCAAGGACCAGGACGACGACACGTTCATCAACGCGCTGGGGGGCGGCTGGAGCGGCGCGCTTCCCGCGACCTTCGTGTTCGACGGGACGGGAAGGCTGGTGGAGCTCGTGGATCACAAGGCGACCTACGCGACACTCGAGAGCAAGATCCGACCATTCCTCCGGGAGGAGGGAAAGGAGACGACTCGATGAGGATGACGACGAAGCTGGCCGCCCTGGCGCCTGCCCTCGTGCTGGTGGCGGGTGCCGGCATCGCCGGAGAGGGGAAGGGCAGGGCTGCCCTGGAGATCGGCGCCAAGGCCCCCATGGCGGACGCGAAGATGAAGGGCGTGGACGGCAAGGAGGTCTCCATCAAGGACGTGATGGGGGCCAAGGGCACGCTCGTGGTCTTCACCTGCAACGCCTGCCCGTACGCCAAGGGGTGGGAGAGCCGCATCGTGGAGCTGGGGAACAGCTACGCCGGCAAGGGCATCGGCGTCATCGCGATCAACGCCAACGATCCCAAGGTGGTGGCCGACGACGGCTACGATCAGATGGTGGCGCGCGCCAAGGAGCGGGGCATGAAGTTCCCCTACGTGGTGGACTCCACCTCGCAGGTGGCCAAGGCGTTCGGCGCCGCCCGCACCCCCGAGGTCTTCCTCTTCGACGCCAAGGGCGCCCTCGTCTATCACGGCGCCGTGGACGACAACGTGGAGAGCGCGGAGAAGGTGACGAAGAGCTACCTCAAGGACGCCCTCGACTCCGTGGTCGCGGGCAAGGAAGTCTCCGTCAAGGAGACCAAGGCCGTCGGCTGCGGCATCAAGTGGCACCAGCAGGTGTGAAGGGGACAGGCACTTAGAAGCTCTGAAGGCTCCCGGATCGCGTTTGGGTCCGGGAGCTCACCCCTCCAACTCCTCGATCCGCTTCGGCCAGTCCTTCCCCAGCAGCCTCGACAGCCCGCGGTCCGCCAGCAGCCGGCCCTCGGTCTGGCAGCGCGGACAGTAGTTGCACTCGTTGTCGGCGTAGCGGATCCGCTGCACCTTGGTCCCACAGACCGGGCAGGGGAGACCGAACCTCCCGTGCACCGCCATGTGGGGCCGGAACGCCGTCACCTTCTCCGGCCATCCTGTCCCCGTCTCCTCGCGCAGCCGCGCGATCCACTCCGTCAGCACCTGCTGCGTCGAACGGTAGAGCCGGTCCACCTCCTCCTCGTCGAGGTGGTCGGTGCGCTGGGTGGGGGAGAGCTGCGCCCGGTGGAGGATCTCGTCGGAGTAGGCGTTGCCGATGCCGGCGAAGAGATCGGGATCGGTGAGCGTGCGCTTGAGCGTGTGCACCTCGCGCCGCAGGGCCGCCGTGAACTCGGGAAGGGAGGCGGAGAGCGGCTCGATGCCGCTTCGGACGAAGGCGAGAAGGCCCGCCTCTCCCCGCACCAGGTGGATGGACGCCCGTTTCTTCGGCGAGGCCTCGGTGAGGAGCACGCTGCCGTCCTCGAAGTCGAGCGCGGCCAGTCCGATCTTCCCCGGGAGCTTGGCGCCCTTCGCGCCCCACTTCAGCCGGCCCGCGATCATGAGGTGCAAAACCACGAAGAGATCGCCCGCGAGCTCCAGCACGAGGCGCTTCCCCAGCCGCCGCAGCCCCACCACCTTCCGCCCGGCCACGTCCGCCGGCGCAGGGTCCACCGAGCGCAGCACGAACGGACTTCCCAGCCGCAAGCCCAGCAGACGCCGCCCCACCACCCGGCGTTCCAGCGCGTCGAGGTAGATGGTCAGATCGGGAAGCTCGGGCACGGTGGACAACCTCCTCGGGGCAGCGCTAGGATGCCCAACCTTTTTCTTTCCCGGCGGGGCAATGGAACAGGACCCGGAACAGTCGCCGCCCTACGTGTTCCCGAAGTGGATCGATCGGGCGCGGCCGTTGATGGGATTCCTCCTCCTGGGCGGTCCGCTCTACCTCATCGTTCTCCTCTACTATGGGGGCAATCCGCGCACGACCGACGTGGGGTACATGCCCACCCAGCCCGTGCCCTACAGCCATGCACTCCACGTGGGCCAGCTCGGAATCGACTGCCGCTATTGCCACAACACGGTGGAGGTCGGGGCACAGGCCTCCATCCCCCCCACCCAGACCTGCATGAACTGTCACGCCAAGATCCGCAGCCAGAGCCCCAAGCTGCTTCCCGTCCGGGAAAGCTACGCTACCGGCCTTCCCGTGCGCTGGACGCGGGTCCACGACCTCCCCGACTTCGTCTTCTTCAACCACAGCGCGCACGTGCGCCGGGGCGTCAGCTGCGTGGAGTGCCACGGGCGCGTGGACAAGATGGAGGTCGTCTACCAGCAGGAGCCGCTCTCCATGGGCTGGTGCCTCGACTGCCATCGTGACCCCGACCCCCGCCTGCGGCCGGTCGAGCACGTCACCGAGCTGGACTGGACGCCGGACGGGGACCGCCGCACCCTGGGCTCCCGGCTGCGCGCGGAGAACGCGATCAACCCTTCCACGGATTGCAGCACATGCCACCGCTGACCCCGCCCCGCTACTGGAGGAGCCTGGAAGACCTGGCGGACACGCCGGAGTTCCAGGCCTGGACGGAGAAGGAGTTCCCCTCCTTCCTGGACGAGGCCCTCACCCCGGCCAGCCGCCGCCAGTTCCTCAAGATCATGGGCGCGTCGGCGGCGCTCGCCGGGCTCACCGCCTGCCGCTGGCCCGTCGACGAGATCGTCCCCGCCGCCTACCGGCCCGAGGGAGTGATCCCCGGCGTCCCCGAGCAGTACGCGACCGCGTTCGAGCTGGACGGTGCCGCCCTCGGCCTGCTGGTGACGAGCTACGACGGGCGTCCCATCAAGGTCGAGGGCAACCCCTCCCACCCCGCGAGCCTGGGGAAGACCAGCGCCCGCGCCCAGGCGCTCATCCTCGAGATGTACGATCCCGACCGCAGCCGCGAGGTCCTCCGCGGAGGCCGCGAGATCGCCACCTTCGACGACCTCGCCGGCTTCCTGGCCGACCACTGGGCACGCCTGCGCCAGGAGGGGGGCCGGGGGTTCGCGGTGCTGGCGCGTCCCGGGAGCTCGCCGGCGCTCGCGGAGCTGCGTGGGCGGCTGCTCGCCGCCTACCCCCAGGCGCGCTGGGTGGAGTGGGCCCCGGTCTCGCGCCATGCCGAGCGGGCGGGGACCGCCCTCGTGTTCGGCCGCCCCCTCCGGCCGGTGCCGCGCCTCGACCAGGCGCGCGTGATCGTCAGTCTCGACGACGACTTCCTCTACGAGCACCCGAACGCGGTGCGCCACGCGCACGACTTCGCGGCCGGCCGCCGGGTTGCGGAGGGGAGGATCAACCGTCTCTGGGTGGTGGAGAGCGGATACACCGTCACCGGCGGCAACGCCGATCGCCGCGTCGCGCTCCCCCCCTCGCAGATCCCCACGGCCGCCGCCTGCCTGGCCGCGGCCCTCACCCGGAAGGGTGTGGCCCTTCCTGCCGCGCTGGGGACGGCCGTCCTCCCGCTCGCCTCGCACCCCCTGGCCGAGCAAATGGCGCCCATCGCCGCCGATCTCGCGGCGGCCCCCGGCGCCTCGGTGCTGCTCGCCGGCCCCGGGCAGCCCGCCGAGGTGCACGCCCTCGTGCATGCCTTGAACGTCTCCCTCGGCAACGTGGACCACGCGATCGCCTACGTGGACGCGCCGGACAGCGGTCTTTCCGAGCTGGATGGGCTGCGCGCGCTCGTCCAGGACATGGCGGCCGGCAGGCTGGACACGCTGGTCATGCTGGGCGGCAATCCCGTCTACGACGCGCCCGCCGACCTGGCCTTCGGCGAGGCGCTGGCCAAGGTCCCCACCAGCGTGCACCTGGCGCAGCGCGTGGACGAGACCTCGCGCCGCAGCACCTGGCACGTGCCGCAGGCCCACGACCTCGAAGCCTGGGGAGACGCGCGGGCCTGGGACGGCACGTACGGCGTGGCGCAGCCGTTGATCGAGCCGCTCTATGGCGGCAAGACGGCCCTCGAGCTGCTGGCCGCTCTTCTCGGGGAACCGGCTGCGCGCAGCCACGAGCTGGTCCGTCGCTCCTTCGCCGCGGTGACCGGAAGCGCGGACGACCGTCGCTGGCGCCAGGCCCTCCACGACGGCCTCGTGGAAGGGACGGCCTGGCCGGCGGTGTCTCCCGCGGTGGCTTCCGCCGGGTGGGTCGGTCCCTTGCTCCAGCCCCGGCCCAGGCCTGCGGAGGACCAGCTCGAGATCGTCTTCCGCCCCAGCCCCGGCCTGTACGACGGCCGCTTCGCCAACAACGGCTGGCTGATGGAGATGCCCGAGCCGCTGACCAAGATGACCTGGGGGAACGCGGCGCTGGTCGGTCCCCTCACCCTGGAGGCTCTCCAGCTGCGCATCGGAGACCGCGTGCGCGTGCGCACCGCGCACGGCGAGGCGGTGCTGCCCGTCTATCCCATGCCCGGGCAGCCGCCGGGGACGGCGACCGTGCACCTGGGTTACGGCCGCACCTCCTGTGGCAGGGTGGGGGACGGGGTGGGAACGGACCTCTACCCGCTGCGCAGGAGCGACGCGCTCCACGCCACCGTGGCCTCGCTCACGCCCACGGGCGAGCGGGAGACCCTGGCCACCACGCAGGATCACCATGCCATCGACCAGCTGGGAGCCCGCGAGCGCGCCGAGCGCCTGCCGCTCCTGGTGCGCGAGATCTCCTTTCCCGACCTGCAGCGGGGTGCCAGCGTCGCCAACCCGCTCGAGCACGGCTCGGAGAAGGAAGCGGGCCATCCTCCCACGCAGGAAGCTCCTCCACCCAAGCCGCCCCAGCTCTATCGCTCCTTCGAGTACGCGGGGCACAAGTGGGGGATGGCCATCGACCTCAACGCCTGCGTGGGCTGCAACGCCTGCACCATCGCCTGCCAGGCGGAGAACAACGTCCCCGTGGTGGGGCGGTCCGAGGTGGCGAACGGGCGCGAGATGCACTGGATCCGGGTGGACCGCTACTTCAAGGGGGAGCCCGACAATCCGACCGTGGTGTTCCAGCCCGTGACCTGCCACCACTGCGAGAACGCCCCCTGCGAGCCGGTCTGCCCGGTGGCCGCCACCCTGCACGACTCCGAGGGGCTCAACGTGATGGTCTACAACCGTTGCGTGGGCACCCGGTACTGCTCGAACAACTGTCCCTACAAGGTCCGCCGCTTCAACTGGTTCAACAACCACAAGAAGCAGGACCCCATCGCCGCCATGGCCTACAACCCGGACGTCACGGTGCGGGGCCGGGGGGTGATGGAGAAGTGCACCTTCTGCACGCAGCGCATCGAGCGGGTGAAGATCCAGGCCAAGAACGACCGCCGCCCCATCAGGGACGGTGAGATCGTCCCCGCCTGTGCCCAGGCCTGCCCGGCCGAGGCCATCACCTTTGGCGACCTGAACGACGAGAGCAGCGCGGTGCGCCGGCAGCAGACGGACGGGCAGCGCGCCTACGGCATGCTCGAGGAGCTCAACACGAGGCCGCGGCTGCGGTACCTCGCCAGGGTACGGAACGCATGAGCGCCCGCCCCCATTCAGGCATGACCCGCCCCCCGCGGCACCCCCTCGACAACACCTCGGACGACCCGAGGCATCGCGCGCCCCTCATCCTGGGGCACGACCTGGCCTCCGTGACCGACAAGGTGTCGGCCATCGTGGAACAGAGGAAGCCGCCCCGCGCCTGGTACATCGCCTTTGCCGTCGCCTGCTCGGGGACGCTCCTCCTGCTGGCGATGATCACCTACCTGTTCAGCACCGGCGTGGGGGTGTGGGGGCTGAACATCCCCGGGGGCTGGGGCTTCGACATCATCAATTTCGTGTTCTGGGTGGGCATCGGGCACGCGGGCACGCTGATCTCCGCCATCCTCTTCCTGTTCCGGCAGACCTGGCGCACCAGCATCAACCGCTTCGCCGAGGCCATGACCATCTTCGCGGTGATCTGCGCCCTCATCTTCCCCGGGATCCACATCGGCCGCTGGTGGTTCGCCTACTGGCTCTTCCCCTACCCCAACCAGATGAGCATGTGGCCGAACTTCCGGAGCCCGCTGCTCTGGGACGTCTTCGCCGTCAGCACCTACTTCACGGTCTCCCTGCTCTTCTGGTACGTGGGCATGATCCCCGACCTGGCCACCATCCGGGACCGGGCCAGGAGCAAGCTGCGGTACTTCGTCTACGGCACGCTCTCCCTGGGTTGGACGGGGAGCAACCGGCACTGGCAGAACTACGAGCGCGCCTACCTCCTCCTGGCCGCCCTCGCCACTCCCCTGGTGCTCTCCGTGCACTCGGTGGTGAGCTTCGACTTCGCCGTCTCGGTGCTGCCCGGCTGGCACACCACCATCTTCCCGCCCTACTTCGTGGCGGGGGCGATCTTCTCCGGCTTCGCCATGGTGGTCATGCTGGCCATCCCCGCCCGCCAGTTCTTCGGCCTCAAGGACGTGATCACGCTCCGGCACATCGAGAACATGAACAAGATCATCCTGGCCACCGGCTCCATGGTCGGTTACGCCTACATGGTGGAGTTCTTCATCGCCTGGTACAGCGGCAACACCTACGAGAGCTTCACCTTCGTCAACCGCGCCTTCGGACCCTACGCCTGGGCCTACTGGATCATGGTCACCTGCAACGTGATCACCCCCCAGCTCTTCTGGTCCAAGCGCATCCGCACCACGCCCCTGGCCACCATGATCGTGGTGATCTTCGTCAACGTGGGCATGTGGTTCGAGCGCTTCGTCATCATCGTCACCTCCCTGCACCGCGACTACCTCCCCTCCAGCTGGGGGTACTACCGGCCGAGCTGGGTGGAGTGGTGCACGCTGGCCGGGAGCTTCGGCCTCTTCTTCACGCTCTTCCTGCTCTTCATCCGCTTCGTGCCCATGGTGGCCATGTCCGAGGTGAAGGGCGTGATGGTGGCCCACGCCCACGGGGCCGGCACCGATCACGGCATGCCGGCCAAGGCGGCGGACGCATGACCCGCCACGGCCTGCTCGCCGAGTTCTCCGACGAGGGAGCGCTGAAGGAGGCCGCCGAGCGCGTGCGCGACGAGGGCTTCCGGCGCTGGGACTGCTTCTCCCCTTATCCCGTGCACGGCCTGGACAAGGCCATGGGCCTGCGGGACACGCGCCTTCCCTGGGTGGTGCTGGTGGGCGGCATCCTGGGCGCGGGCAGCGCCATCCTCATGCAGTGGTGGATGAACGCCCTCGACTATCCCTTCGTGATCGGGGGGAAGCCCCTGTTCTCCCTGCCCGCCCAGATCCCCATCGCCTTCGAGCTGACGGTGCTGTTCGCTTCCATCTTCTGCGTGCTCGCCCTGTTCGCCTTCAACCGGCTGCCGCGCTTCCACCACCCCGCTTTCCGCAGCAGCCGCTTCCGCCGTGTCACCACCGACAGGTTCTTCCTGCTGGTGGAGGCCGCCGATCCCAAGTTCGACGCCGTGCGCACCGCCGACCTGCTCGGGTCCCTGGGTGCCTCCCACGTGGAATGGCTGGAGGACTGAAGGCCGTGCCGCGCTGGATCCTGATCGTGCTGGCCGCGCTGGTCACGGCGTCGCTGCTGCCGCTGGCCTGCATCGCCCGGGCGCGGGTCACCCACTCCCCCCGGCCCCGCGTGCACCTGGTCCGGCACATGGACCAGCAGGAGTCCTACAAGGCCCAGGAGGGGAACCCGGCCTTCGCGGACGGCCGGGCCGACCGGCCGCGCGTCGAGGGCACGGTGGCCCGCGGCCAGCTCGCCGCCGACGACCACCTCGACCGCGGGCTGGTGAACGGTGCCTGGGCCGCCACGCTGCCCATGCCCATCACGGCACCGCTGCTCCACCGCGGGCGCCAGCGCTTCGAGATCTACTGCGCGCCCTGCCATGGCCTGGCCGGATACGGCGACGGTCCGGTGGCGCGCCGCGCCGACAAGCTCATGGAGGGGACCTGGGTCCCGCCCACCTCCCTGCACGATCCCACCGTCCTGGGGCGTCCGGATGGGCACCTCTACAACACGATCAAGAACGGCATTCGCAACATGCCGCCCTACGGGCCGCAGATCCCCACCGAGGACCGCTGGGCCATCGTGGCCTACGTGCGGGCGCTGCAGCGCTCGCAGCACGCGACGGTGGCGGACGTCCCGGAGGAGGTGCGCGGGCGCATGGCCCCCGGGGGCTCGGTGACCCCCGCCGCCCCCACGCCCGCGGGAGGGCCCGCGCGATGAGGAAGTTCAGCATCCCGGTGGAGGCGATCAAGCTCGGCGCCGGGGCGAAGCGCCTCAGCACCACGCTCCTGGTGGTGGGCGTCGCCGGGCTCCTCCTGGCGGCCCTGCTCTCCCGGTCGGGCGCGGACGGCTCGCCGCGCTTCTTCCGCGCCTACCTGCTCAACTTCCTCTATTTCCTGTCCCTGGCCCTGGGCGCCCTGTTCTTCGTGCTGATCTCGCACCTGACGCGGGCGGGATGGAACGTGTCCCTGCGGCGGCTGGCGGAGGCGGCGACCTTCGCTTTCGTCCCTCTGGCTCTGCTGGCGCTGGTGCTGATCCCCGGTCTCCACTCCCTGTACGAGTGGACCCATCACGAGGAAGTGGCGAAGGACGCGGTGCTCTCGGGGAAGGCGGCCTACCTGAACGTGCCCTTCTTCCTGGCGCGCCTGGCCTTGTACTTCCTGGCCTGGAACGTCCTCGCCCACTATTTCCGCCGCCGCTCCGTGGAGCAGGATGCCACCGGCCGTCCCGAGATCACGGTGCGCATGGAGCTGCGCTCGGCACCGGCCATGATCGTGTTCGCGCTCACCCTGACCTTCGCCGCCTTCGACCTCATCATGTCGCTCTACCCGCACTGGTACAGCACGATCTTCGGGGTCTACTACTTCGCCGGTGCCGTCCTGGGTTTCTTCGCCCTGCTCCCCATCCTCACCGCGCTCCTGCAGCGGCGGGGGCTGCTGCGGCGGGTGGTCACGCCCGAGCACTACCACGACCTGGGCAAGCTGATGTTCGCCTTCGTGGTGTTCTGGGCCTACATCGGCTTCTCCCAGTACATGCTGATCTGGTACGGGAACCTGCCGGAGGAGACGGTCTTCTATCTCGTCCGGCAGACCGGCCCCTGGGCGAACCTGAGCTGGGTGCTCCTCTTCGGCCACTTCTTCGTGCCGTTCTTCGCCCTCATGTCGCGCCACCCCAAGCGCCGCCTCCCCGCCCTGATGGCGGCCGCGGTGTGGGTCCTGGTCATGCACTGGATCGACCTCTACTGGCTGGTCATGCCCGAGGCGAGCCCGCACGCGCTGGACTTCCGCCTGGTGGACGTGGCCTGCTTCCTGGGCATCGGCGGGATCTTCTTCGCGGCCCTGGTCTGGCGCTTGACCAAGCACGACCTCATCCCGGTGCGGGATCCCAGGCTTTCGGAGTCGGTTGTCTTCGAGAACGCCTAGAGTCCGAACCATGAAGCTCCACGCCATCGTCGCCGGTGCGGCCTTTCTGCTGTCGGCGTCGGCAACGCCGGAGGAGTGGCGCGCGACGGCGCTGGCCGACCTGGATGCGGCGCGGTCCCTGATCGCCGGTCAGACCCCCATCCCCTTCGACGACGAGAACCCGGCCTATGCCGCCTGGCTCGGCGAGGGCTACCGGCAAGCGCGGGCGCTGGCGGAGCAGGCTCGGGACGCCCAGGGGGCGTTCTATGCCGTGGCGCGGTTCGTCAATGGCTTCCAGGACCCCCACATCAGCGTCAGCCCGGCAAGGCCGCTCCCTGCCCCGCGCTGGCCCGGCTTCGTCGCCGGCTCGCACGGGGGCGGGGCGGTGGTCACGTGGCGTGATGCCTCGGATCCCGAGGCGCCGCCGCTGGGGGCCCGGATCGTCCAATGCGAGGGCAAGGCACTCTCGCTCCTGGCCGCGGAGCGCATCTTCCCCTACACGCTGAACGCGAAGCTGGCGGCCGATCGGCGCCGTGCCGTGACACGCCTGTTCCTGGACCGCGGGATCCCCTGGGCGCCGCCCCCGGCGCGGTGCCGCATCGCCACCGCCGAGGGCGAGCGGGAGATGGACCTGCGCTGGCGTGAGCTGCCGGCCGAAGCCGAGGCCCACTGGAGCGCCTACGCGGAGGCGTCGCTGGGGCCGGGGACCGCGTGGGGCATCTCCGAGCCCGCGCCCGGCGTCACCTGGATCGGCGTGCCCACCTTCGCCTCGTCCGCGGAGACGTCTCCCAAACTGGAGGCGCTGATCCGCGACGTGGCATCCCGGGGGCCGGCCATGCGGGACGGCCGCGCCATCGTCATCGACCTGAGGGGGAACGGGGGCGGCAACTCGATGTGGGCCGACCGGCTGGCCAAGGCGATCTTCGGCGAGCGGGTGATCCGGGGCGTGCATGGGGGATCCCGGCGCTCCGCCACCGACTGGCGCGCCTCTCCCGAGAACATCGCGTACTGGCGCACCTGGATCGAGAAGACCGCCGTCCCCGACTTCGGCAGGGACTCCCAGGCCGTGCGGTTCGGGGAGCGCGCCGTGAAGGGGATGACGCGGGCGCTGGGGAAGACGCCTCCGCTCTGGCGCGATGGACCGAAACGCACCGCGCCCAGCGGCGGCCTGACCTCCAGGAGGCCTCGGGGGCTCGGCCCCTTCCCCGCCCAGGTGTACGTCCTGTCCAACGGTACCTGCGGCTCGTCCTGCCTCAACTTCGCCGACACGGTCCTGTTCGTGCCCGGAGTGCGTCTGATCGGCTCGGCGACCTCCGGCGACGGGCCGTACATGGAGGTGCGGGACGAGACGTTGCCCTCAGGTCTGGCGTCCCTCACGTTCCCCCAGAAGGTGTGGCGCGGGATGGGGCGGGGCGCCCTCGAGGCCTACGAGCCGGATGTCGCCTATGAGGGCGGCTGGGACGAGGCCAGCGTCCGTGCCTGGGTGCTGGGACTCCTCGATTCTTCCCAGTGACGGCGGGATGGCATCCCGCCGGCTATCACGCGTCGATGCCCGCGAGCAGCTCGCGCCAGCGGGCCCGCACGTCGGGGTACACCTCACCGATGTGGGCGTTCACGGCGTCCACCAGAGCATCCCGGTCCCCCAGGGCCAGCAGCGCCGCCGCATCTCGCATGTCCAGGTATCCGCCCGCTGCCAGCTTCAGGAGGATGAGGTCGCTCGTGCGGGGGACGCGGACACGTGCCCCGGCGATGGCGAGCACCTCCGCACGCTCGATCACCTGCGCTTCCCACGTCCACCGGGCCACCACGACGTCCACGTCCGTGCCGTCCCCGAGCAGGACGTGAACCACGCCTGCCAAGGGGTCGTCGGCGTCCCCCCGACGCGCATCCACCGCGGCGCCCTCTTGCTCCAGGCCGGCCCATACTCCTGGATCGAGCACGCGATCGTCGCCGGTGAGGAAGTCGACATCGATCGTGGCACGCGGGTAGCCGCGCGCCGCCATGGCGTGGGCGCCGATCAGCGCGTAGCGAATCCCCAGATCGTCGAGGATCCGTCGGACGGGCTCAGTGTTCATCGACGTCGGCCGAGGCGGAGGGCCGGCGCCCCAGGCGTCGCGTCGCCTTGATGGTCGCGGCCGCCGTGCGGCGATCCACGCGCTGCACGGTCATGTAAACAAGGAGACCCTCCTCGCCCAGCCGCTCTGCCAGGCACATGCGCTCATCCGGGGTCATGGCGGCCAGTCGCTCGGCGCGACGGCGGGTGCCGGCGAGGGCGCTCCTGCTTCGCATGGCAGCGGGAGTATATGGGAGACGCGCCCGGGTCAGCGATGACGTAGGGCTGCGGGGCTTACCGCGCCGCGTCCCGATCGTCCCGCCGGAGACGGCTGGCGTCACCTTCCGCGGGCCCAGGACAGTCCACCGTCCGTTCCGCGTCCTGGACGCCCGTTCCCCAGCTCCCCGCGTGGGGAGCGGCCGCGTGCACGAGGTAATAGAAAGTGGCATTCGGTGGGGGGTCCTCGGCGTCGGTGAAGCTCCCGAGCGGGGTCTCCCACGTCGTGCACGCGCCCGTGAACTGCGGGGCATGGGAGCGCGCGACGTCGTAGCCCGAGGCGCCGTTCTGGCTGTGCCAGGTGAACTTGTTCTTGTCGCCGGGATGGTAGAAGCCAGAGAGACCGGAGACCTCGTCGATCGAGCCGTAGCCGGGGTTTCCCGGGCACTGGTTGTCGCGTCCGTCGTTGATCTCGGGCGCGTTCGTGTAGATCGTATCGTCGTCGTCGTTGCAGTCGTTCCCGAAGTAACCGGGCGGCCCATCTCCGTCACCGTCCAGGTCGAACACCGCCTCCGGGTTGCAGGGGTACACCGTCCGCGACCGTGAGACGTACTCCGTCTCGAACCCGTTCGCGAACACGAGTGCGACCGCGAAATGCAGGATGTAGCCGTTCTCCCCGCAGCAGAAGCAACGCGAGACCGAGTACGGCTGACCGAGGGGCACCACCGGCGAGAAGACGCTCCACGCGCTGCGGTGCCGGTCCTGGGGAGGGTACAAGGCGTCCCGGTAGTAGACGCGGTAGCCCACGATGACCTGGCTCAAGACCGCCGCACCGTCGGTGTAGAACCCCGGTTCGACGTCCTGGGCACGCACGGGTTGGACGAGCGCCCCCGTCGGCCCCGCTCCCAGGGGCGGCAGGGGGATCGCGGCCAGCAGGATGTCCTCCTGGATCCACTGGGCGAAGTCGAACTGCGTCTGGGCGGCCGCGTGACGGGAGACGGCCGCCGCCGCGAAGAACCCTTCCTTGTTGAAGACGTCGGTGTCCGAGACCGCCACGGTCATGATTTCGGCGCTCTCTCCTGGTGGGATCTGGCCCGCGATGCAGCCGTCCACCCGCGGATCTTCCCAGCCGCCCGCGAGATAGATCCCCGCGGGTGTCCCGCGAAGCCATTGCTCCTCCGGCGCCCACGTTCCGTTGTCGCTTCCCATGCCGGGAGCCGGATTCCCGAAGCCCAGGCTCCAGAAGGAGCCCAGGATGGTCGCCGTCGCGTTCATCCCCGGGCTGCGCAGGTAGCAGTAGGCCGTGCCGCCGTCGCAGGCGGGGGTCAGCTGGCCGAACGACATGGACATGCAGCTGGCGCGGGCCGGACCGGCGACGAGCATGGCGATCGAGATCAGCCCGGCACCGAGCCAGGTGCGCATGGCGGCCTCCGCCCGGGGGGTGCGCACAAGATACGACAAAGATCCCCCCTCTAGCTGTGAAGTCTCAGGACGTTGTTCACTAGTTCGGGTGATTGTCCATCCGGACCCCTTTCGGAGAAGCTGATGGTGACGAAACCGCAGCTAACCCAGGACGACGAGGAGGAGCCCGCCCGCGATCAGGACGCGCCGGTGTTCCATCGTCACCCCCGGGGATGGGAAAGGACTGCACTGTAGCCAAGGGAGTGAAAGGGGAGCGTGCCGCAATGGGACCGGTCTGGTGGGCTTTTCCGCCCCGACGCGCACCTACAATCTCCTCCCAACGGCGGAGTCCATCATGTCCTTCGAGCCCATCGCATCCCTGGCCCGCGCACGCCACGAGTTCGGAGAGCACGGCGGCGTGAACATGTCCATCGAGGCCTCCACCACGTTCACGGTGATGCACGCCCAGGTCATGCCCGAGATCTTCCAGGGGAGACTGGGGCCTCGCGAGCAGAGGGCCTCCTCCGCCGGGTGCTACCTGTACGGCAGGCACTTCAATCCCACGGTGTACGTGCTGGGACGCTATCTGGCGGCCATGGAAGGAACGGAGGCGGGCTACTGCACGTCGAGCGGGATGTCCGCCATCGCCAGCTCCGTCCTGCAGGCGTGCGACCCCGGGCACGAGATCGTGGCGGGGAACACGCTCTACGGGGGGACGTTCGCGCTTCTCAAGGAGTTCCTGCCTGCCAAGGCGGGGATCCGGACCACCTTCGTGGATCTGACCGACCTGCGGGCGGTGGAGGAAGCGATGACCGTGCGCACGCGCGTCCTCTACTGCGAGACGCTGTCCAACCCCACCCTGCAGGTGGCCGACATCCCGCGTCTGGCGGAGATCGCCCATCGCCGGGGGGCGATCCTGGTGGTGGACAACACCTTCAGCCCGCTCATCGTCTCCCCCGCGCAGCAGGGGGCGGACGTGGTGGTGCACAGCATGACGAAGTTCATCTCCGGCGCCTCGGACATCATCGCCGGCTGCGTGTGCGGATCGAAGGCGTTCATCGGCAGCATGATGAACCTGCACACCGGCTCGCTGATGCTGCTGGGCCCGACCATGGACCCGCGGGTCGCTTTCGAGCTGTCTCTCCGCCTGCCTCACCTGGGCCTGAGGATGGGGGAGCACTCGCGCCGGGCGCAGCTCTTCGCGGAGCGGCTCCAGGCCATGGGGCTCCCCGTGGCCTACCCGGGACTGCCGAGCCACTCCCAGCACGCGCTCCTCCGGAGCATGGCCAACGATGGGTTCGGGCTGGGAGGGATCCTGGCCGTCGACCTGGGCAGCCGGGACCGTGCCTTCGCGCTCATGGAAGCGCTCCAGAACGAGCAGAAGTTCGGCTTCCTGGCCGTGAGCCTGGGCTACTTCGACACCCTCATGTCGTGCTCGGCCAGCTCCACCAGCAGCGAGCTGTCGGACGAGGACCTGAGGAGGGCGGGCATCTCCCCCGGTCTCGTGCGCATCTCCATCGGCTACACGGGGACGCTGGAGCAGCGCTGGGAGCAGTTCGAGGCGGGACTGCGCAAGGTGGGCATCACGCGCCCGGCGCCGGTGCCGGCCTGACCGGATCCTCGCGCGCGTGGTAGCGTCCCCCCGGCGTGGGGATGCCGTGATCGAGGCGACCGGTCTCAGCCGCTCGTTCGATGGCCGCCCCGCGGTCGAGGGGCTGACCTTCCGGCTGCCCGCGGGATCGCTGCTGGCGCTCCTGGGACCGAACGGCGCGGGCAAGACCACCACGATCCGCCTCCTGCTGGGGCTGATCCGGCCCACCGCCGGCTCGGCCACGGTGGCGGGCTTCACGGTCCCGGCCGCCGACGAGGGAGGGCAGCGGCTCCGCGCGGCCTGCGGGTTCCTCACCGAGGCGCCGGGCTTCTACGAGCGGCGGTCCGCGCTCGACAACCTCCGGTTCTTCGCCCGGCTGTACGGTCTTGCCCGGCCCGAGCCCCGTCTGGAGGCCCACCTCCGAGACTTCGGGCTGTGGGAGCACCGGGACAAGCCCGTGGGTGCCTTCTCCAAGGGCATGAAGCAGCGCCTCGCGCTCATCCGGACCCTCTTCCACGACCCCGGTGTCCTCTTCCTCGACGAGCCCACGGCAGGGCTCGATCCAGAATCCGCGCTGGAGGTGCGCGAGCGGATCGCCCGGCTGAAGAGCGAGGGGCGCACCATCGTGGTGTGCACCCACAACCTCCAGGAGGCGGAGCGCCTGGCGGACTGGGTGGGGATCCTGCGGCGCAACCTGCTGGCGTTCGATGCGCTGAGCGCGTTCCGCCGCGGGGGGAAGGACGGGACGACCGTCCGCATCCGGCTCGCCGCGCCGGCAACGCAATGGCGCGCCGTGGCTGCGGGCTGCGTCGGCGTGGGGAAGGTGACCGCGGAGGCGGATTGCCTGCGGGTCACGGTGGGGGAGCCGCGGTCCGCGGTGCCGCGCCTGGTGGCGGCCCTGGCCGCGTCGGGGGCGCCGATCCTCGAGGTGGAGAACGAGAGCGCCTCCCTGGAGGCGGTCTACCTGGCCTGCATCCGGGGGCCGGGATGATCCGCCGCGCGATCGTCGGCGCTTTCCTCGCTCACGAGATGCGTGACCTGCGCCGCAACCGCGGGCTGGTGCCGCTGCTGCTCGTGCTCCCGCTGCTCGGCCTGGTCTTCCCGGTCGCCCTCGCCGCCACCGGCAAGCTCCTGGTGGAGCAGGCGGCGGGGGACCCGGGAACGCGGGCCGTGCTCGAGACCGCGCTGCGCCAGCCCGAGTTCGCGGGCCTCGATCTGGCGGAGGCGCTGGTCCGCTACGCGCTGCGGGCGGTGGTCGGGTTCTACCTGCTCATGCCCGCGATCATCGCCGGCACGGCCGCGGCCTTCTCGATCGTGGGAGAGAAGCAGCAGCGCACGCTGGAGCCGATCCTCGCCACCCCCATCTCCGACCGCGAGCTCCTCCTGAGCAAGTTCCTGGTGTGCCTGGTCCCCACGGTCGCCCTCACCTGGGCCACGGCCCTCGTGGCCGTCCTGCTCGTGGACGCGATCACGCTCCTGCGGATGGGCGCCATCGTGCTGCCGGACCGCTTCTGGATGGCAGGGGTGGGTCTCCTGGCCCCGCTCCTGGGGGGGGCGGTCGTGCTCCTCACCATGCGCCTGTCGGCGCGGTCGGTGGATCCGCAGGCCACGGTCCAGACCTCGAGCCTGGCGATCGTGCCCGGGTTCCTGGTCGTCTTCGGAGTCTTCGGCAAGCTCCTGATCTCGAGCTTCCCCGCCCTGCTGGTGGCGATCGCGCTCGCAGCCCTGCTCGACCTCTGGCTCTTCCGCCGCGTGGAGCGGACCTTCGAGCGGGAGGAGATCCTCACCCGCTGGAAGTGAGCCTATACTCGCGCGCCCGATGCTCAAGAAGTCTCCATTTCACCCGCGCACCTCCGCGCTGGTGCGCGCGCAGACCTGGCGCCGCTGGGCCGGCTACCAGATGGCGAGTGCCTACGATCCCCACCCGGACCGGGAGTACGCCGCGGTGCGCAGCAGCGCCGCGCTCTTCGACGTCTCGCCCCTGCACAAGTACGTGATCACGGGGAAGGACGGGGCGCGCCTGCTCGACCGCTTCATCACGCGCGACGTCACCAAGCTCAAGGTGGGGCAGGTCTACTACACGCCCTGGTGCGACGCGGCCGGCAAGGTGGTGGACGACGGGACCTTGAGCCGTCTCGACGAGAAGACCTTCCGGCTCACCAGCGCCGATTCCTCCTGGCGCTGGCTGCACATGAACGCGGTGGGGATGGACGTCCAGATCGAGGACGTCTCGGAGCGCCTGGGCTCGCTTGCGCTCCAGGGCCCCCTGTCGCGGGCGATCCTCGCCACCCTGACGCCGCTCGATCTATCCAAGCTCAAGTACTTCCGGCTGGCCCGCTCGGCGCTGCGGGGGATCGACGTCTGGATCTCCCGCACCGGCTACACCGGCGACCTGGGGTACGAGATCTGGGTGGACGCCGCGCAGGCGCTGCCCCTGTGGGATGCCCTGATCGAGGCGGGCACGCCGTACGGCATCGTGCCGGCGGGGGTGTGGGCGCTCGATCTCGCCCGCATCGAGGCCGGCCTGATCATGCTCGACGTCGACTACTTCTCCGCGCACCACGCCCTCATCGAGGCGCGCAAGTCCAGCCCCTTCGAGATCAACCTCGGCTGGGCGGTGCCCAGGGCCAAGGGCCCGTTCAACGGGCGCCGCGCCCTGGCCGCCGAGCGGGAGCGCGGCGCGGCGTGGGGGTTCGTCGGCCTCGAGATCTCCTGGCCTTCCTTCGAGCGCCTCTTCGCGGCGCACAAGCTTCCCCCGCAGATCGCCAACGTCGCCTGGCGCGCCTCCGCCCCGGTGTACCGGGAGGGCGCGCAGATCGGCTATGCCACGAGCGGGTGCTGGTCCCCGATCCTCAAGAAGCAGCTGGCCCTGGCCCACCTCGAGCGTCCTCACTTCGTTCCGGGGACCGAGGTCGAGATGGAGGTGACGGTCGAGCACCGGAGGATGCGGGCCGCCGCCGTCGTCCGCGCGCTCCCCTTCTTCGAGCCGGAGAGGAAGAAGGCGTGAGCGCACGGCGCTACGACGCCATCGTGGTGGGCGGCGGGCACAACGGCCTGGTGGCGGCCGCCTACCTCGCCCGCGCGGGGCGCAAGACCCTGGTCCTGGAGAAGCGGCCCCTGGTGGGCGGTGCCGCCGTGACGGAGGAGGTCTTTCCCGGCTTCAAGTTCTCCGTCTTCTCCTACGTGGTGTCGCTGCTGCGGCCGGAGATCGTGCGCGAGCTCGACCTCCCCCGGCACGGCCTGCAGATCCTCCCCCTGGAGAGCACGGTCACGCCCCTGGACAACGGGGACTATCTCGCCGGCTGGGCCGATCCCGACGAGACGCGGGAGGAGCTGCGGCGGCACTCCCTGCACGACGCGGACGCCGCCGTCACCTTCGGCCGGCTCATGCACCACATGGCCATGGCGGTGAAGCCGATCCTGGGCATGATCCCGCCCGACCCCACGTCCCTTTCGCCCCGCGACCTCATGGGCCTGCTCAAGCTGGGGAACCATTTCCGGTCCCTGGGGCAGGAGCATTTCCACGCGCTGCACAAGCTCATGACCATGAGCAGCGCCGACTACCTCGACGAGTGGTTCGAGTTCGACCCGCTGAAGGCGACGAAGTCGGCGAGCGGGATCATCGGCACCTTCCTGGGACCGCGCTCGCCCGGCTCGGCCTACGTCCTTCTTCACCACTACATGGGGGAGATCGACGGCGCCTTCCGCGCCTGGGGGTTCCAGAAGGGGGGCACGGGCGCCATCAGCGAGTCCATCGCCGGCGCGGCCCGCCACTTCGGTGCGGAGATCCGCACGGACGCGGGGGTGGAGCGGGTCCTGGTGAGGGATGGGCGAGCCACGGGCGTGGCCCTCCAGTCCGGGGAGGAGGTCGGCGCGAGCCTGGTCGTTTCCGGACTCGACCCCAGGCTGACCTTCACGCGCCTGGTCGATCCCAAGGGGCTGCCGGAGGACCTCGTCGAGGGCGTGCGGCGCTACAAGTTCCGGGGTTCGTCCGGCAAGGTGAACCTCGCGCTCTCCGGCCTCCCCGACTTCACCTGCCTTCCCGGAAAGGGGCCGCACCTGCGGGGGGCCATCTCCATCAGCCCCAGCCTCGCGTACCTGGAGCGCGCCTACGACGACGCGAAGTACGGCGCCTTCTCCCGCCATCCGTACATGGACTGCATCCTCCCCTCCATGATCGATCCCGGGATGGCGCCCCCGGGTCAGCACGTGATGAGCATCTTCGTGCAGTACGCGCCGTACGACCTGGAGGGGGGCTGGAGCGACGCCAGGCGCGAGGCCTTCGGGGACGCCGTCGTCGCCACCCTCGCCCGCTACGCGCCCAACCTGCCGTCGCTCATTCTCCATCGACAGGTGCTCACGCCCGCCGACATCGAGACCATGACCGGTCTCTCCGAGGGGAACATCTTCCAGGGAGAGCTGGCCCTGCAGCAGCTGTTCTTCCTCCGCCCCGTCCCCAGGTGGGCGCGGTACCGCACGCCCATCCAGGGGTACTGGCAGTGCGGGGCGGGGACGCATCCCGGGGGCGGGATCATGGGCGCGTCGGGACGCCTGGCCGCGCTCGAGATGCTGAAGGGCGGCCGATGAGTGCCTTCGACGCTGTCGTGATCGGCGCGGGGTCGAACGGCCTGGTCGCGGCCGCCCGTCTCGCCAAGGCGGGGCGGAAGGTGCTCGTCCTCGAACGCGCGCAAGCCGTGGGGGGGAAGAGCCGCGCGCTGGCGTTCGCCCCGGGCTTCTCGGCGGCTCCCTTCGGTCGCGACCCGGGATGGCTTCCCCCGGAGATCGCCTCCGCCCTCGGCCTGGCGGGGCTTCCGCGCGTCCATCCCCGGGCATCCCTGACCGTGGTGGAGGGACCGGGGACCGCGATGCCGGTCCTCCCCGAGGCGATCGCCGCGCGCTCGCCCGCCGACGGCGCGCGGTGGGAGGCGTTCAGCGACTCGGTGCGGGATCTGGCCGGCTTTTTCCAGGCCCTGTACGGCGCTCCCGCCCCCGACGTGGACGCCACCGGACTCGCCGACCTCCTTCCTCTCCTCTCGCTCGGCCGGAAGTTCCGCGCCCTGGGGAAGCGGCACATGATCGATCTCCTGCGCATGCTCCCCATGGCCGTGCAGGAGCTGCTCGACGACCGCTTCACGTGCGTTCCTCTCAAGGCGGCGGTGGCGACCACGGGGGTCCTCGACCTCCGCCAGGGGCCGCGCTCGGGGGGGACGGGATTCGTCTTCCTCCATCACCTGGTGGGCGCGCCGCGCGGAGCGATGCGCGGACGCGGGCGCTTCGCGCGTGGTCCGGCAGCCTTCGCCACGGCGGCGCTCCAGGCCGCACAGCGCCTCGGGGCCACGGTGCGCACGGAGGCCGAGGTGACCCGGATCGAGGTGCGGGACGACACGGTCGCCGGGGTGGTCCTGGCGAGCGGGGAGGAGATCGCAACGCGCGCCGTGCTCTCCACGGCCGATCCCGCCACCACGTTCCTGAAGTGGGTGGACCCGGTCTGGCTCGATCCCGAGTTCGTGCGCGCGCTGGGGAACATCCGCCACCGCGGCTGCACGTCGTTCGTCCTCTACGGCCTGGACGCGTTGCCGGACCTTCCCGGCCTGGACGGCGTCGTCTCCCTCACGCCCGACCTGGTGACCCTGGAGCGGGCGGCCGACGCCGCCAAGTACGGCCGCGTCCCCGACCGGCCCCACGTCGAGCTCTCGGCGGAGGGGAGCGACGTGCTCGTCGCGCGCGTGCAGTACGCCCCGTACACCCTGAGCGACGGCGGGAGCTGGGACCAGGCGCGCCGCGAGGCGCTGGCGGAGACGGTCACCTCGATGATCGAGGACGTGGCCCCCGGTTTCCGCGCCCGCCTGAGGCACCACGCCGCCCTGTCCCCGCTCGACCTGGAGCGGGAGTTCGCGCTGCCCGAAGGCTCGCCCGCGCACGGCGAGCTGGCCCTCGACCAGATCCTCTTCATGCGCCCGGTGGCAGGATGGGGCCGGTACGCGACCCCGATCGACGGCCTCTACCTCGGTGGGTCGGGGACGCACCCGGGACCGGGGATCCTGGGGGGTGCAGGGTGGCTGGCGGCGGCGAGGATGCTCGCGCGATGAGCGAGGACGCGCTCCGCGCGGAGCTGGCCCGCTTCGACCCGTCGGTCCCCATCGAGAAGGCGTGGACGCCTCCCGCGTCCTGGTACCGCCGCTCCGCCTTCCTCGAGCTGGAGCGCGCGCGGATATTCAGCCGCACCTGGCAAGCGGTCGCCCGGCTCGACCAGGTGGCCCGGCCGGGGGACTACGTCGCCGGATGCCTCGCCGATCTGCCCTACGTCGTGCTCCGGGACGAGGATGGCACCCTGCGCGCCTTCCACAACGTCTGCCGCCACCACGCCGCGCAGGTCTGCGAGGGCGCAGGGACGCTCCACGAGCTGACCTGCCCGTACCATGGCTGGACCTATCGCCTGGACGGCAGGCTGACCCGGGCACCCCACCTGGGCCGCAACGACGTCTTCGACCGCGACCGCTTCTCGCTGAAGCCCGCGGCGGTGGCCGCCTGGGATCCTCTCGTCTTCATCCACCTGGGGGAGGAGCCGGAGCCGCTCCACCCTCAGCTGGCACCCCTCACCCCGCGGCTGCAGGCGATGCACACCGCAGCCCTGAAGTTCGTGGCCCGCCGCACGTACTCGCTGCGCTGCAACTGGAAGGTCTACGTCGACAACTACCTGGACGGCGGGTACCACGTCTCCGTCCTGCACCGCGCGCTGGCCGGCCAGCTCGACCTCGACTCCTACCGGACGGAGATCTTCGACCGGCTCTCCATCCAGTCCTGCCGGACGCCCGAGGAGGCTCCCGCGGCAGGGGGAGGGGACTTCGCCGAGCGGCTGGGGGCGGAGGCGCTATACGCTTTCGTGTACCCCAACCTCATGCTCAACCGCTACGGGCCGATCCTGGACACGAACCTCGTGGTGCCGCTGGGTCCGGAGCAGTGCGCGGTGGTCTTCGACTACTACTTCCTCGACAGGGAAGGGGAGCAGGCGAGAGCGTTCATCGAGCGCAGCATCGCCGCCAGCCACCGCGTGCAGGAGGAAGACGTCGCCATCTGCGAGTCGGTGCAGAAGGGGCTGGCCTCCCCGGCGTACGACCGGGGGATCTACGCGCCCAGGATCGAGATGGCGGCGTACCACTTCCACCGCCTGCTCGCGGCGGACCTGGGGTAGCCGTCCTCACCCCTTGCCGTCGAGCTTGACCATCTGGAGCATGGCGTCGGTGACGGGCTGGCCGTTGCGCTCTGGTCACGGACAGGAGGGCGTTCTGGGGCTCACGCCTGCCATCCTACGTCTCTTCTTCGGCGTCGCGCTCGTCCTGCTCGCTTCAGGATTCACCCTCGCCCAGGACGCCGACCTCGATCCCATCCTCTTCGCGGACCTGGACGGCGCGCAGGTGGAGGAGGTGACGGCCAGCTCGTTCGCCGTCTACCGGATCCCCATCTCCTACCGCCTGCGCAGCCTCGACGACCATCCCTGGGGAATGCGCCTGACGTTTCCGGTGTCGCTGGGCACGTATCGCATCCGGGCGCTGAACGAGGTGGACGAGTTCATCGAGGACCTGCAGAGCGTGTCCGTCATTCCCGGGGTGGAGTGCGAGGTCCCGGCGGGGCAGCGCTGGGTCCTGAAGCCGTTCGCGGAGGTGGGGATCGGGACCGATTCCGGCGGCGGCGGCACCGACGTGCTCTGGGGGACGGGGCTGCGCGCCACCGGCGCGTACCGTCGGGGGAGGACCATCCTCACCGTGGGGTCCGCCGCCATCTACAAGGAGCCCGCCACCTCACGGACCAGCTTCGACAGCTACTCCAAGCTGGAGGCGGGGCTCGACGCCCGGTGGCCGCTCGGGTTTTCCGTGGGCCGCCGGAGTACCTCCGGGGGGATCTTCGGCATCACCCGCCGCTACTTCGATCTCGATCTGGAGCGTCTCGGCCAGGATCCCCTGGAGGTGGAGCAGGGCTACGAGGTCGGCCTCAGCTTCGGCACGGATCCCGCCATCCGGGTGGTGGGGATCGAGTTCCCCTGGGTGGGCCTGGGCTACGCGTTCGGCGAGGTCTTCGGCGGGGTCCGTCTGTACCTGTCCTTCCCGTTCTGAGCCCCACACAACCTTCCCGGGCCTTCGCCGTCTAATCTCCCCGAATGGATGCGGCCGAGCTGGAACTGGTGCGCCGGGCCCGTCGCGGGGACGCCGAGGCGTTCCGGGGCATCGTGGAGACGCACTCCCGGTTCCTCTGGCGGGCGGCGTTCCGGGTCCTGGGCGATGCCGCCGCCGCCGAGGATGCGGTGCAGAGCGCGTTCCTCAGCGCCTGGCGCACCCTCGACCGCTTCGACGACCGGGCGCAGCTGTCGACCTGGCTGTACCGGATCGTCATGAACGCGGCCATCGACCTCCGCCGGCAGCGGACCCGGCGCGAGGCGCTCGCGGGCGCGCTGCCGGAAGACGCGCGGGGAGAGGTGACGGTGAGGTCCCCCACGGCCGATCCCCACCGGCAGGCGGTCTGGCGCCAGCTCGCCGACCGGGCCCGGGAGGTGATCGGCGACCTATCGGAGACGGAGCGCACGGCGGTGCTCCTGCGCCACTTCGAGGGGTGCACCACGGCGGAGATTGCGCGCGCGCTGGGAGGGGACGAGAGTGCGGCCAAGCAGGCGGTGTTCCGCGCCGTCCGCAAGCTCCGCGCCGCCCTGGTTCCCCTGATGGAGGTGTCCCGTGAGACCTCGATCTGACGAGGAGCTGATCCTCTTGTACTACGGCGAGCACCCCGCACCGGAGGAGCTCGAGCGCGACCTGGCGGCCGACCCCGAGCTGGCCCGCCGCTACGCCGCGCTCCGGCGCGAGATGGGAGCCCTCGATCCTCTCCAGGCGCCGGAGCCACGTCCTGGCCTCGAGCAGAGGATGTGGGCGCGGGTGGAACCCTCCCTGGAGCGGCCGCGGCGGTTCTTCGCTCTCCCCTCCGGCCGCATGGGCTGGGCGGCCCTGGCCTCGGCCGTCGTCCTGGTGGCCGTGGCCGCGTTCCTCGCCGGCCGCGCGCAGCGCCCGGCACCCACCGAGGGCACGGTCGCCTCCGGCCTGCAGGCTCTCCCTCCCGACGCACGCGCGCGCGTCCTCCAGGCGGCGCTGGCCGACCACCTCGAGTCCTCCCAGCGCTTCATGCTGGAGGTGGTCAACGCCCCCGGGTCGCTGGGGGACGAGCGGGAGTGGGCCAAGGCCCTCCTCAGCGCGAACCGGCTCTACCGCCGCGCCGCCGAGCGCGCCGGCCAGCGCCGGGTGGCTGCGGTCCTCCTCGAGCTCGAGCCGGTGCTGACCGACCTGGCGGGCGCCTCCGCCTCCGGGGACGTGCGGGGCGCGCGCGAGCAGATCCGGGAGCGCGACCTCCTGTTCAAGGTGCGCATCACCCGCAACAACCTGAAGGAGCTCTCATGAGACTGGTACGGACCACGCTGGCCGTGGCACTCCTCGCGCTCGGTGCGCCGGCGGGTCTCGTGCTCGCCGATGCGGACCGCAGCACCGGCTACCGCGAGGCGCAGCGGGCCATCGAGCACAAGAACTGGGCGGAGGCGTCCCGGCTGTTCGGAAAGCTCGCCGCCGGCTCCAGCGGCGAGATCGATGCCGCCCTGTACTGGAAGGCCTACGCGGACTGGAAGCAGCAGGACCGCCAGCAGGCCCTCCAGGGTCTGGACCGCTTGCTGAAGGACTACCCGAAGAGCTCCTGGGCGGACGATGCCAAGGTCCTGCAGCAGGACATCCGCGGCCCCGGCCGCCCCGCGTCCGAGGACGACGAGGAGCTGAAGCTCTACGCCCTGGACGGGCTGATGCAGATGGATGCCGATCAGGCCGTCCCCGTGCTGGAGAAGATGCTGGCCGGCAATGCCTCGGTGCGGCTCAAGGAGCGCGCGCTCTTCGTCCTCTCCCAGAGCGATTCCCCCCGCGCGCGGGAGATCCTGCTGCGCACGGCCAGGAGCGGGCAGCCGCTCGAGCTGCGCAAGGCGGCGATCCGAACCCTGGGGATCGGCGGACTGACCGAGGAGCTGAAGGCCCTGGGCGCGGATTCCCACGCCCCCGTCGAGGTGCGGGAAGCCGTGATCCAGGCCTACCTGGTCGCCGGTGAATCCGACGCCCTGCTCCAGATTGCCCGCTCCGATCCCGATCCGCGCATGCGCGGCAAGGCGATCCAGACGCTGGGAGCGATGGGGGAGACCTCCGCGCTCCGCCAGCTCTGGAGCACGGAGAAGGACCCGGAGCTCCGGGCCGAGCTGCTCCGCGGGTTCGGTGTCGCCGGTGACGTCGATGCCCTGGCCAAGGCAGCCCGCGAGAGCAAGGATGCGGAGGCCCGGCAGCAAGCGATCCGGGGGCTCGGGATCGCAGAAGGAGATCCCGCGCGGAAGGTGCTGCGCCAGCTCTACGGCGAGTTCAACGATCCCGACGACAAGCGGCAGGTGGCCCAGGCCTTCATGGTCCAGGGGGACGCGAAGAGCCTCATCGAGCTGTTCCGCGCGGAGACGGACCCGGCCATGAAGCGCGTGCTCCTGCAGCAGCTGACGCTCATCGACGACCCCGAAGCGAACCGTCTGATCCTCGATGTGCTGGGAGACTGACATGAACCTCTTCGCCGCCGTGGTCCTGGCCGCCATCTCCAACCCTGCGGGAGCGCCCGCCTCGATCCAGCACGCGCGGATCGAGGTGCGCTCGGGGACGATCCCTGCCGCCGCCCTGGCGGAGGCGGCGCGCGACAGGGACGAGTCCTGGGTCGGCTGGAGCGTCCCCGCCATCCCCAAGCCCGTGGAGATGTGCTGCCTCGACGACCGCTTCAAAGCATCGGGCTGCTCGCTCGCGGAGGGGAACGATTCCTGGGGGACGAGCGACCAGGACGTGCATCCCGGTGCGAGCCAGTTCTTCGTGCTGGTGCAGACCAGGGAAGGGGCTCCCCGGCGGATCCGGGTGCTCTCTCCCACCTGCCCGGTGGAGGGTGCCGATCGGCGCGTGACCTGGCTGGGGGCCGTGGAGCCCGCCGCGAGCCTGGACGCGCTGGAGCCGCTCCTCGACGCCAGGAGAGACGAGGTGGCGGACACCGCGCTGGCCGCGGTCGCCCACCACGCCGACGCCCGGGCGGACGCGATCCTCGAGCGGCGGGCGCTCGACCGCGCGGCATCCAGGGAAGCGCGGCAGCAGGCCATGTTCTGGGCCGCCAACGCGCGAGGCCCGTCCGGCTACCGGATGGTGGAGAGGATCCTGAGCACCGACCCCAGCGGGGACGTGCGCGAGCACGCGATCTTCGCCCTCACGCAGAGCGAGCTTCCGGAAGCCCCGGAGCGGATCCGGCGTGCGTCCGTGGAGGACCGCGACCCCGACGTGAGGGCCCAGGCGCTGTTCTGGCTGGCCCAGACCCACGCGGACGGGGCGGGGAGGTGGATCCTCTCCCGTCTGGACGCCGACCGCGACCCGCACGTGCGCGAGCAGGCCGTGTTCGCGCTCTCCCAGCTGGAAGACGGAACCGACTGGCTGCTCGACCTGGTGCGCTCGGATCGGGGAGCCGAGACGAAGAAGCGGGCCCTGTTCTGGCTCGGGCAGTCGGACGACCCCAGGGCGCTCCAGGAGATCGAGAAGATCCTGGCCAGGTGAGCGGAGGGCGCACGCCCGAAGGAGACGCTTTCCGTCGCGTTGTCCCCTGGTGCCCCGGTGAGCCATCGGTCATGGCTGTGGCCTGGAGGTGCCGATGCGCGACGCCCGTTTCTTGCTGGGGGACGAGGCCGTCGCCCTCGGTGCGGTCCATGCCGGTCTCTCCGCGGCCTACGGGTATCCGGGGACCCCCGCCACGGAGATCCTGGAGACGCTGCTCGCCGCGGGGAGGCCGCACGCCGCGTGGTGCGCGAACGAGAAGACCGCGTACGAGGCGGCGCTCGGGGTCTCGCTGGCGGGGCGCCGGGCCATGGTGACGATGAAGCACGTGGGGCTGAACGTCGCCGCCGACCCGTTCGTCAACTCGGCCCTGGTCGAGATCGGCGGGGGTCTGGTGGTGGCCGTGGCCGACGACCCCGGCATGCACTCCTCCCAGAACGAGCAGGACAGCCGGGTGCTCGCGGACTTTGCCCGCCTTCCCTGCCTCGAGCCCGCGGACGCGCAGGAAGCGTACGCGATGACGCGGGAGGCGTTCGACCTCTCCGAGCGCTTCCACCTGCCCGTGCTCCTGCGCCTGGTCACCCGCCTGGCGCACGGACGTTCGCGGGTCGTTCCCGGCGAGCCCCGGCCGGAGAACGTTCCCTCCAGGCCGGCGGATCCCGCGCGCTGGATCCTCCTTCCCGCCAACGCCCGCCGCGCCTGGCGCGGCCTGCTGCAACTCCAGCCGGAGCTGCGCGCGTGGGCGGAGGCCTCCCCCTGGAATCCGCTCTCCCTGAACCACGCGTGGCGCGAGCTGGGCGTGATCACGACCGGGATCGCACGTGCCCACTACGCCGAGGTGCTCCCGGAGCTTCCCTGGGAGCCGAGCCACCTGCACGTCGGAGCCTACCCCTTCCCCGTCGCGCAGATCCGTGCCCTGGCGTCCCACGTCCAGGCCATCCTCGTGCTCGAGGAGGGCCCTCCCTACCTGGAGCGCCATCTCCGCGGGCTGCTGGGCGGCACGCTGGACGTGCGCGGGAAGCAGTCGGGCGAGCTGCCGCCGGACGGCGAGCTCGATGCCGATCTCGTGCGCCGCGCGCTGGGCCTTCCCACCCCTCCTTCCGGGGTGACGTCCACGCTGGGGCCGATCGTCCGGCCCCCTCAGCTCTGCCAGGGCTGCCCCCACCGGGACGTGTTCGCCGCGCTGGAGCAGGCCCTCGCCGAGCACCCTGGGGCCCTCGTGACCTCGGACATCGGCTGCTACACGCTGGGTGCCCTTCCGCCCTTCGAGACCATCCAGTCGTGCGTCTGCATGGGCGCGTCCATCGGCATGGCCCGGGGCGCCGCGGACGCCGGCGTGCGCCCGACGGTGGCCGTGATCGGCGACAGCACGTTCCTGCACTCCGGGGTGACGCCGCTCATGGACGCGGTCGCCGCCGGTGCGGATCTCCTGGTGATCGTGCTCGACAACGGCACCGTGGCCATGACCGGCACGCAGCCGACGATCCTCCCCGGCCCGCGCATCGAGGCCATCGCGGAGGCGATCGGCCTCCCCTCCGGCCGAGTGCACGTGATCGAGCCCCACCCCCGGCGTCTGGACGCGCTGGCGGCGCTGCTGCGGCAGGAGATCGAGCGCCCCGGGCCCGGGCTGGTGGTCTGCCGCCGAGAGTGTCTGGAGGCGGCGCGGCGGCGGAAGACGTCCGCGGCGGCGCAGGAGGTCGCGCCATGAAGACCGACATCGTCCTCGCCGGCGTGGGTGGGCAGGGGGTGCTCTCGATCGCGGCAGTGATCGGCGCGTGCGCGCTCGAGGAAGGGTACGCGGTCAAGCAGTCCGAGGTGCACGGGATGGCGCAGCGGGGGGCCAGCGTGTACGCCCACCTGCGGATCGCCGACCGACCGATCGCGAGCCCCTTGATCGGCCAGGGAACGGCCGACCTCCTCCTTTCCATGGAGCCCATGGAGGTCTTCCGGTACCTCGGCCTCCTCGCCCCCGGGGGGAAGGTGGTGACCGCGATCGAGCCGGTCCCCAACGTGACCGGCTATCTGCCGATCGCGGAGGTGCTGGACGCCGTGCGCGCGATCCCGGGCGCGCTGCTCGTGGACACCGAGGGCCTCGCGCGCCTCGCCGGCACCCCCCGCGTCGCCAACGTCGTCCTCGTGGGGGCGGTGTCGGATCTCCTGCCCATCCGCGCCCAGGCGTTCGAGGCGCACCTCCGCCGCGCGTTCGCCGCGAAAGGGCCGAAGGTGGTGGAGGCGAACCTGGCCGCGTTCCGCCTGGGCCGGGAGGCGGCGATGGCGCCGGTGTCTGCGTGAGCGGGGTCGCCGTCCTCTCGCCCGTGGAGGCGGTCCTGGCCGGAGCCGCCGCCGAGAACCGGACCCAGCTGCTCGAGCCCGAGGCCCTGGTGCTCGCCGCCGAGCTGGGACTGGCGGTTCCCGCACATCGGGTGGTCGAGGGGCCGGACGAGGTCACGGACGACGCGCTGCACGCGCTGGGGACCCGGCGGGTGGTGGTGAAGGTCGTCTCGGAGACGATCGCGCACAAGAGCGACGTGGGAGGGGTGAGCATCGTCCCCAACGACCGGTTCGCGGTCAAGGCGGCGATGGCCGCGATGCGGGCCCGCCTGGAGGCGCGGCGCTTCCTGCTGGAGGCCGAGGTCCCCCACGATCGGGCGCTCGGGGGGGAGCTGCTCTTGGGCCTGCGCTTCACCGACGACTTCGGGCCGGTGGTGAGCGTGGGACCGGGGGGCGTGCACGCCGAGTTCCTGGCCGCGGCTCTGCGCGAAGAGAGGGCGATCGCCATCCTGGCCCCCGGCCTCACCCCCGCCGGCCGGATCGGGAGCGTGCTGGACCGGTGTGTGGCGGTGCCGCCGCTGGTGTCCGGGTTGCGGGGGGACGCGCCCCGGCTCGCGCGCGAGGCCCTGGAGATGCTCGTCGCGCGCGCGCTCGCCTTCGCCGCGCGCTGGATCGGCCGCGGCCTGCTCGAGCTCGAGTTCAACCCGGTGGTGCCCGGACCGGGGGGGCTGACGGCGCTCGATGCGCTGGCCCGCCTGGGAAGCGTCCCGGCCGTGGAGCGCCCGGCGCGCCCGAGCGAGCGCCTGGAGCGCATGGTGCGCCCGCGCTCCATCGCCATCGTGGGGGTCAGCGAGCGCGAGAACCCGGGGCGCATCATCCTCCGCAACGTCCTGCGCCAGGGGTTCGCACGGGAGCGCATCCGGATCGTCAAGCCCGGCGTGGCCGCCATCGACGGCTGCGCCGCCGTGCCCTCGCTTCAGGCCCTCGACCCGGTGGACCTGCTGGTCCTCTCCGTGGATGCGGGGCAGATCCCCGGAGCGCTGGAGAAGGTGCTGGCGCGCGATCTGGCGGGGGGCGTGATCGTCATTCCCGGCGGGCTCGGGGAGCGGCCGGGGACGGAGAGGCTCGAGGAGGCGCTGCGCGCACGCCTGGACGACGCACGGCGTGCGGGCCGGCCCGCCCCCGTCCTCAACGGCGCGAACTGCCTGGGGATCCGCAGCGTGCCCGGCGGGTACGACACGACCTTCATCCCCGAGCGCAAGCTCCCCCAGCCGGCGGGACCCCAGGTCCCGCTGGCGGTGATCTCCCAGAGCGGGGCGTACGCCGTCTCCCGCGCCAGCAAGCTCGCACCCCTGGCGGCGCGCTACGTCGTGAGTGTCGGGAACCAGCTCGACCTCACCGTCGCCGACTGGCTCGAGCACCTGTCCGGCGACCCCGCCGTCGAGGTCTTCGCGCTCTACGTCGAGGGGCTGCGTCCCGGCGACGGTGCCCGGGTCCTCCGGTCGGCCCGGCAGATCGTGGCCTCGGGGCGCACCGTCCTCCTCTACCGGGCCGGCCGGACCGCCGAGGGTGCGCGGGCCACGGGCTCCCACACCGCCACGGTGGCGGGACCCTACACGGTAGCCCGCGCTCTTGCCGAGGAGGCGGGCATCGTGGTGGCCGACCGCCTCGCGGATTTCGAGGACCTGGTCCGCGTCTTCTGCCGCCTGCGCGGGCGGCGCGCGATGGGGACGCGGCTGGGCGCCGTCTCGAACGCGGGGTTCGAGTGCGTGGCCATCGCGGACGCCCTCTCCGGCTTCACGCTCGCGCAGCTCGGCTCCGGCACGCGCACGGCGATCGCGACGCTGCTCCGCGACGCCAGGCTCGAGGGCGTCGTGGCCCCCGGCAACCCGCTCGACACCACCCCCCTCCTGGGCGACGCCGCGTTCGCCGAGGCCGCCCGGCGGGTGCTGGACGATCCCGGCGTGGACCTGGGCCTGATCGGGTGTGTGCCCCTCACCCCCGCCCTGGCCACGCTCCCGGAAGATCTGGACCGGCCGGACTCCATCGTCCAGGCGCTGGCTGCGCTGTGGCAGGCCTCGCTCAAGCCCTGGGTGGCGGTGGTGGATGCGGGGCCGCTCTACGATCCCTTCGCGTCCGCGCTCGAGGCCGGCGGCGTGCCGACCTTCCGCACCGCCGACCGTGCGCTGGCGCTCCTCTCCGTCTGGGCCCGTCAGCGCATCACGCCGTCCAGCGCCTCCTGATAGGCCTTGCGCGAGAGGATGGAGACCCAGCGGTGGAACGCCTCGCCGGGCGCCCGCCCCGGCGTGTATCCCTTGCCGATCTCGTCCACATTCACGGCGGCCTGCACGTCCTCGAGCTCGAACAGCCCCCGCTCCAGCGCCGCGTGCACCTGGTCGAGAACGGCGGCGTAGAGGTCGATCGTGCGCTCCAGGTACGTCCTGTCGTGCATGGCCGGGCCCTGGCCGGGAACGATCACCTTCACGTCCAGGGCGGCGAGCCGGCGCAGGCTCGCGAGCCAGGGCGAGATGGCGTAGGAGTTCGTCGTCCAGGGAGGAGGTCCGTTCCCGTCCTCCGGGCTGACCAGGACGTCGCCGGTGACGAGGATCTTCTCGGCCGGGAGGTAGAGGACGGCGGACCCCGAGGCGTCGCCGGTGGCGGTGAGGAGCCGCAGCTCGCGCCCGCCGCTCCACAGGGAGAGGGAGCCGTCGAAGGCGACGTCGGGCAGCACGTGCGGGATCTCCGCCATCTCCCTGGCCAGGGTGGCGGCGGCGGCGAGATCGCGCTCCTTCTGCCGGCGCTAGTCCTCGGAGAGGTCGGTCCGGGTGAGCTCCTCCCGCATGCGGGCCGCGCTCCCCTCCGCGGATGCGGCGAAGAACCCGGCGCTCATGCGCTTCAGGTAGTCGCGGGTGGCGAGCGTGGAGACGATGCGCACCCCGGGGAACGCCTTCCGGTACTCCGCATTCCCGGACCAGTGATCCATGTGCCAGTGCGAGTTGATCAGCGTGCGCACGGGCTTGTCGGTCAGCTTGCGGATCTCGGCGAGCACCTGCCGCGTCGTCACCGGGCGGGTGTTGGTGTCGAAGACGGTGACGTCCTCGTCCCCCACCACGACGACCACGTTCGTCGCCGTCCAGACGTCGAGGGCTTCCGGCGCCCGGAAGAGGACCACGCCGTCGGCGAGCACCTCCTTGGCGAGTGCGGGCCCCGCCTGCGCGGCGGCCGGCAGGGCGGACGCGGCGAGCAACGCGAGCAATCGGATCATGGGCGGCCTCCTGGAACGACTGTACAGCCGCGGTTCCCCGAGGTGCGGCCATTGCAGCGGGAGGCGTGCTAGCGTCCGCGGGTGCGCAAACTCCTGAAGATCCTCGGATTCACCCTCCTGGCGCTGGTCCTGATCCTGGGCGCCGCCGCCGCCTACATCGCGCTGTCCGGCATCCCGCGCTACACGCCGGGACGCGTCC
Organism: Candidatus Polarisedimenticolaceae bacterium; assembly: GCA_036274395.1. Lineage (GTDB taxonomy): Bacteria > Acidobacteriota > Polarisedimenticolia > Polarisedimenticolales > DASUFT01 > DASUFT01. Next base: position 34,131 of record DASUFT010000152.1, read on the forward strand.
AGCTCACGGTGGAGGTGACGCCCGAGCGGGTGGCCCGCGGCCGGCGCACCGCCGACATGCTGTGCGTCGCCTGCCACATGGACGCGGACACCGGGAAGCTCTCCGGCCACCGCATGCCGGACCTGCCGCCCCAGTTCGGCGCCGCCTATTCGGCGAACATCACGCAGGACCGGGGGACCGGGATCGGCGCCTGGACGGACGGCGAGATCGCCTATCTCCTCCGCACCGGGATCAAGCGAGACGGCAGCTACGCGCCGCCCTGGATGGTCAAGCTCCCGAACCTGGCCGACGAGGACCTGAAGGACGTCATCGCCTTCCTGCGCTCGGACGACCCGCTGGTGGCGCCGGTGAAGCACGAGACACCCCCCAGCGAGCCGAGCTTCCTGACCAAGCTCCTGTGCCGCGTGGCCTTCAAGCCGCTCCCCTGGCCGGAGCAGCCGATCGCACGGCCGGATCTTGGGGACGCGGTGGCGGTGGGCCGTTACCTCGTCAATGCGCACGCCCAGTGCTTCGCGTGCCATTCCGCCGACTTCGCCAAGGTGGACGACCTGCACCCCGAGAAATCGGCCGGGTATCTGGGGGGGGGCAACGCCATGCCCGATCTGTCCGGGCGCAAGGTCCTGACCGCCAACCTCACCTTCGACGAGGAAACCGGCATCGGGAAGTGGAGCGAGGACGACTTCGTGCGTGCGCTGCGGTTCGCCGTGCGTCCCGACCGGTCGGTGCTCCTCTACCCCATGGTGCCCTACCCCGAGCTGACCGAGACCGAGGCCCGCGCCATCTACGCCTACCTGCGCACGGTGCCGCACCTCCGGAACGCCGTGCCCCGTCCGGCGGCGCAGGAGGTGGCGGGCACCGACGCGGGCCGCGCCGCCTACGAGCGTTACGGCTGCAACTCCTGCCACGGGGACACGGGCCTGGGCATGTTCGATCTGCGCAAGGGTGCCCGCGACTTCCCCACCGACGAGGGACTCATCGCCTACATCCGGCACCCGGAGCAGTTCAAGCCCGGTGTCAAGATGCCGCCCTGGGACGGCGTGATCGCCGAGGAGGACTACGCGCCGCTGGCGGCCTACGTGCGCAAGCTCGCCGTCAGTGCGCCATGACCGTGAATGCCTGGAGCGCGCGCTCCCGGGCGGCGGCCAGCAGCTCCTTCTCGCGGGCGGTGTCCTGGTTCTCGCTGGTGTGCTCGAGCGAGATGCCGAGCTCGGCCAGGGGCTGGATGTAGAAGATCAGGAACTCGTTCCGGTGATCCTCGGGCAGGGAGCGGTAGAACCGGTAGAGCATCTGCTCCGGGTCGAGCCTGTAGCCCTTCTCCTCCACGAAGCTGCGCGTCCGCTCGGCCTCGGTGCCCGGGCGCTCCTTGAACAGGTCCAGGTCACGGTAGAAGAACCCGTTGCTGTTGTAGTCGTTCTCGCCGAGCCTGGTGACGTTCCGGGGCGTGTAGCTGTACCGGCGCCCCGTGCCCTCGAAGAACCCCTCGAACTGCAGGATGAACATGCGCCGGATCCGTCTGTCCTTGCCCGCGTCCACCCAGACGTGGCGCTCTCCCCCCGCGATCCCCTCGAGCGTGAAGGGGAAGGAGCCGAGGTACTGGAACCCCTCGGCCACCTTCAGCGTGATCTCCGGGTCCCTCGGCGAGCGGAGGACGTTGTCCTGGACCGTTCGCTTCACGGCGGGCGGAGCGGCGGTGGCGGCGGCGAGCAGGCCGAGCGCGAGAACGAACACCTTCATCGTGAGCCTCCCGCAGGGTGATACGCGGGAACCGCCGAAGCGCCGTCCTCGTAATCCAGGATGAACGAGGAGGTCCGAGGATGGGAATCGTGGAAAGGCTGCTTCCGCTGCTCGCCCTCCGGGGGGTCTGGATCCTCTCCGGCATTGCCCTGGCAGCGCTCACCGGGATCTGGCTGCTCGGACGGGGGCGGCGTTTTCTCGTTCCGGCCCGCTGGCCGGCGCGGATCCTGGCGGGCGTGCTGCTCGGGGTGGTGGGGGTGTCGGGCCTGCTCCTCTACGGAATCACCGGACCGCTGGCTCCCATGTTGCGGCAGATCAGCCGGATGCAGCACGCGGTGGATCGCCCCGCGGCCGAGCTGGCGTACCGCGCCGTGGCCGACGATGCGCCCCACCGTCTCTCCGAGCTGCGCGGCAGCGTGGTCCTCCTCAACCTCTGGGCCACCTGGTGCCCTCCCTGCCGCCGGGAGCTGCCGGACCTGGATCGATTGCAGAAGGCCTACGCCGGACAGGGACTGGTCGTGGTCACGCTCTCGAACGAGGAGCGCGAGGCCTTGCAGCAGTTCGCGGCCCGGTATCCCACCTCGACCGTGAACGTCTACACGCCGGACCTGGACTGGATGGACGTGGATGGACGGCCTCTGACCCTCGTCATCGATCGCCAGGGCGTGGTGCGCGCCTGCTTCATCGGAACCCGGAGCTACGGCGCCTTCGAGCGCGAGGTGACGCCCTGGCTGGGGCAGGGCTAGAACCCCAGCCCGAACGAGACCACGGCGAAGTGGTCGTCGCTTCCAGGATTGAAGAGATACAGGCTGCCCTCCAGGCGGCGGAACGAGACGCCCACGAGCAGCCCCCGCTGGATGTCGCGGTCGGTGTCGTGGGCCCGGGTCCGCTGGGCGACCAGGCCGGTGCGCCAGCGCTCGCTCGGCCACCAGCTCAGCTCCGACCACAGGTAGAAGTAGCTGGACGCGCCGTCGTCCAGGTCGACGACGTACTCGGCTTCCCCGTAGGCCTCGAATCGGCCGGCCGTGAAGTCGGTCTCCAGGCCTGGGACGACGCCGTCGGTGTCGCCGAACAGGACGCCCAGCATCGGGGTGAGCGCGAGGGTTTCCTCCTGGCCCCACGCGAAGTTCGCCCCCAGGAAGAGGGAGGTCGCGTGGCGGTCCTCGTAGTTGTACCGGGTCTCCAGGTGGAGGCGCTCCCGGTCCACCCGGAGCGTCGGTTGCACGAAGTCCTCCTCGTCGGGAAGGGCGTACCAAGCGGCCGACAGGTTCCCCTCCCAGGAGGCGGCGGCAGCCTGCCCGACGGCACCGAGGACCAGGACGACGGCCAGGACCCTCACGCATGCTCCGATCGTTGCGGGATGCTACGGTAAGCGCCGCACAACCCGTACAAGGAGGTCGGCATGACTCGGATCGGAATCTGCGCGGCGACCCTGCTCCTGACGACCGCGGCCCTGGCCGGCGAGACGGCCAAGCCGATGGCCGCCGACGCGCCCAAGGGCGAGGCCATCGTCGGGACCCACGAGGCCACCGCCACGGTCACGAAGATCGACATGAAGACGCGCGAGGTCACGATCAAGACCACGGACGGCGAGGAGGTCACCTTCGTCGCGGACGAGCGGGTCAAGAACCTGCCCCAGGTGAAGGTCGGGGACACCATTCGCGTCGTCTACACCGAGGCGATCGCCTACGAGGTGAAGAAGGGCGGAAAGCCCATGGGGATCGAGACGCAGGAGGCCGTCGGCACGGCCAAGCCCGGGGAGAAGCCCGCCGCCGGGGCCGGTCGTCAGGTGACGGTGACCGTCACGGTCACCGCCGTCGACCCCAAGAACGGATCCATCACCTTCATGGGGCCGCGCGGGAACAGCCAGACCGTGAAGGTGCGCCATCCCGAGAAGCTCCAGGGCGTCGCGGTGGGGGACTCCGTGGACATCACCTACTCCGAGGCCCTGGCGGTGAAGGTCGAGGAAGCCCCCAAGAAGATGTGAGGAAGGGCGGAAAGTTTTTCCGCCGCGGAGGCTCCTCTGGGAAGAACCGGAGGAGCCTCCATGAAGAACGTCTCCTGGCGCGATCTCGTCCTGTGGGTCCCGGCGCTGTTCCTGGCCTGGGTGTTCGCCCGGCAGGGCCTGGCCAAGTTCTCGGACACCAGCGGCTGGGCCCGCGCCTTCGAGGTGTGGCATTTCCCGGTGTGGTTCCGCATCCTCATCGGCGGGATCGAGACCACGGCGGCCCTCCTCCTCCTGACCCGGCGGACGGCGCCCATCGGAGCGGCCCTGATCGCCACCGTGATGCTGGGAGGGATGGGAACGCACGTGTACTGGGGGCGGCCGGCGCAGATGACGAGCGAGCTGCTTCCGCTGGCCCTGGCCCTGGTGGTGCTCGTGGGCCGCTGGAGGCACCTGCCCCCTCTCGCGCACAAGCAGCGGCTCGGGGCGGCTGGGTGAACGTCGCGGATCTCGTCCGGGTGGCACGCGACCCGCGCAGTCCGGTCCACCGCCGTCATGCGGCCTTCTCGGTCCTGGTGGACCGTTTCCAGGCCATGGCCCTGGCGGTCGCCATGGAGGGATGCGGGGACGCGGAGACGGCCCGCGATGCCTCCCAGGATGCGTTCCTGGTCGCCTGGCGCACCCTGCCGGGGCTCCGGGACCCCGACGCCTTCGGCGGGTGGCTGAAGCGCCTGGTGCGCACGCAGTGCTCGAAGGCCAGGCGTGCCGCGGTCCCGCTCGAGGGGCCGATCCCCTGTCCCGTGGCTCCGGATCCGTCGGATACCGTCCTCCAGCAGGAAAGACGGCATCACCTGGCCCGCTCGGTGCGGGCGCTTCCCGCGGCGGAGCGGGCCGCCGTGAAGCTCGTGTACTTCCAGGGCGCCTCGCTCGAGGAGGCGGGCCGGCTGCTGGGCGTGACCTCCGCGCACGCCGGCAAGCTCGTGCACCGGGCCCGCCTGCACCTGCGACGCGCCCTTCCGCGCGAGATCGCGCGCCCCTTCCTCGCCACCAGACCCGACCGCACCTTCACCCGCCAGGTGGAGACGGGAATGCTCGACGAGCTGGAAGGGACGTACCTCTTCCCGGAGCGGCCGGATCGCCCGGTCGTCCTCCGCCGGGAGGGCGGCACGCTGGTGGCGCAGGCCGCCGGGCAGCGAAACGTGCTCGCATCGGGCCGCGCAAACCGGCTCGCGGCCACGGAGTTCGACGGCGAGGTGTGCTTCCTGCGCGACCGGAGCGGCCACGTGACCGGGTTCGTGTACTACGAGTTCGCCCGCCGCCTGGGGGTGGCCCGGCGGGTGGCGGGCTAAGTCCGCTCACTCGAGCATCGAGGGTTCCGGCTCGTCCGCCTCCGCCGCCGCCAGGGACGGGTTCTCGTTCAGGATGCGGGCACAGGTGTTCCAGCGCAGGAGGGCCGCGTCGTCGTCGGCGGGGGCGGCGGCTTCCGCCTCGTGGAACGCCTCCATCGCCGTACGGAAGTCCTCGTGGGCGGCGCGCAGCGCGCCCACCCGGTGGAGCTTGAGGTGGGTCTTGGCGCGGCGCTCGTGCAGGATCCCCCGGAAATAGGCCCGGGAATAGGCATCGGGAAGCGCGTCCGCCAGCGCGCGCGCCTCGTTCCAGACGGCGCCCAGGCGGTGGAGGAACTGATCGGTGAGCGCCAGGATCAGCGTCTTCCTGGCCTCGGCGTGATCGGGGACCACCGCCAGGACGTCCCGGCAGATGCTCTCCGCCTCGCGCGCCTCGTTGAGCAAGCGGTAGCGCTCGGCCTTGGCCACGGCGCCGGAGACGGCATCGGGGTGCAGTCGCTTCAGCTCGAACATCAGTCGATCCCCACCAGGCGCATGAACGCGCGCAACGGGTCGTAGTAGCGGTCCACCACGCGCTCCTTGAGCGGGATGATGGCGTTGTCGGTGATCGTGATCCCCTCCGGGCAGACCTTGGTGCAGCACTTCGTGATGTTGCAGTAGCCCAGGCCGTGCTCGCTGCGCAGCTCGGAGATGCGGTCCCCCTCGTCCAGGGGGTGCATCTCCAGCGCCGCCACGTGCACCAGGACGCGGGGCCCCACGAACTGCTGGTGCATGGCGTGCTCCCGGAGGACGTGGCAGACGTCCTGGCAGAGGAAGCACTCGATGCACTTGCGGAACTCCTGCACCCGGTCCACGTCCCCCTGGTCCATGGTCCAGCTCCCGTCCGGGCGGTCGGGAGGCCGCGGCTGGAAGGGGCGGATGCGCTGCTTCGCCGCGTAGTTCGAGGAGACGTCCGTGACCAGGTCGCGCACGAGCGGGAACGCGCGCATGGGCTCGATGCGCACGGGCTCGCCGGCGGGCAGGTCGGACAGCCGGGTCATGCACATCAGGCGCGGCCGGCCGTTGATCTCCGCCGAGCACGACCCGCACTTGCCCGCCTTGCAGTTCCAGCGCACGGCGAGGTCGGAGGCGGACTCCGCCTGGATGCGGTGCACGGCATCCAGGACGACCATGCCTTCCGCGGTCTCGGTGCGGTACTCCCGGAACTCGCCGCCCTCCGCCGACCCCCGCCAGATCCGGAACGCCCGCTCCGCCATCACTTCATCTCCTCGATGATGGCGGCGAGCTCCCCCGGCAGCGCCGGCAGCGGCTCCCGGGATACCTCCATCTTCCCCTCCCGCTTGCGCACGACGATGCTCACCTTCCCCAGAGCGGGATCCTTGTCCGGGCAATCCTCCCGGAACTGGGCGCCCCGGCTCTCCCGGCGCTCCAGGGCGGCCCGGGTGATGGCCTCGGCGACCACGAGCATGCAGGGGAGGTCGAGCGCGGCGTGCCACCCGGGGTTGAACTCCCGGTGCCCGGGAACTCCCACCGCCGCCGCGCGGCGCTGGAACCCCGCGATGCGCTCCAGGGCCTGGCGCATGTCGTCTTCCTTGCGCACGATCCCCACCAGGTCCTGCATCGTGGCCTGGAGGTCGTGCTGCACGGCCCAGGGGCTCTCGCCGCCGGCCCCGGCCTCGAACGGCCCCACCGCCTGCCGCTCCGCCGCCGCCACCTCCCCGGAGTCGACCCGGGGAGGCGCGGCCTCGTGCGCATAGCGCGCGGCGTGCTCCCCGGCGCGCTTGCCGAACACGAGCAGGTCGGAGAGGGAGTTTCCCCCCAGCCGGTTGGCCCCGTGCAGTCCCGCCCCCACCTCGCCGGCCGCGAACAGCCCCGGCACCGTGGACATCTGCGTCTCGGGATCGACGCGGACGCCGCCCATCATGTAGTGCGTGGTGGGCCCGACCTCCATGGCCTCCTCGGTGATGTCGATGCCCGCCAGCTCCTTGAACTGATGGTACATGCTGGGGAGCTTGCGCTTGATGTGCTCGGCGCCGCCGGCGATGCGGGACTTGATCCAGGAGATGTCCAGGAGCACGCCGCCGTGCGGGGTTCCCCGCCCCTCCCGGATCTCCCGCACGATGCACCGCGCCACGTGATCGCGGGTCAGCAGCTCCGGCGGGCGGCGGGCGTCCTTGTCCCCCTGGCAGTAGCGCCAGCCCTCCTCCTCGCTGTCCGCGGTCTGGCTCGCGTACAGCTCGGGGATGTGGTCGAACATGAACCGCCGCCCCTCGCGGTTCCGGAGGACCCCACCCTCGCCGCGCACGCCCTCCGTGACCAGGATCCCGCGCACGCTCAGGGGCCAGACCATGCCCGTGGGGTGGAACTGGACGAACTCCATGTCCACCAGGTCCGCCCCCGCCTCGTAGGCCAGGGCGTGCCCGTCGCCGGTGTACTCCCAGCTGTTGCTCGTGATGGCGAAGGCGCGGCCGATGCCTCCCGTGGCCAGCACGATGGCCTTGGCCCGGAACACCGTGAAGCGGCCCCGCTCGCGGTCGTAGGAGAACGCTCCTGCGATCCGGTCCCCGTCCTTGAACAGGGCGGTGACCGTCTGCTCCATGTGGAAGGCGATGCCGCGGTGCACCCCGTGGTCCTGGAGGGTGCGGATCATCTCCAGGCCGGTGCGGTCCCCCACGTGGGCCAGCCGGGGATAGCGGTGGCCTCCGAAGTTCCGCTGCAGGATGCGGCCATCCGAGGTGCGGTCGAAGAGCGCGCCCCAGGCCTCCAGCTCGCGCACCCGCGCCGGGGCCTCCCTGGCGTGGATCTCCGCCATGCGGGGGTGGTTGACGTAGGCGCCGCCGCGCATGGTGTCGGCGAAGTGCACCCGCCAGGAGTCGCGATCGTCCACGTTGGCCAGGGCGGCGGCCACGCCCCCCTCGGCCATCACGGTGTGCGCCTTGCCCAGGAGCGACTTGGAGACCACGGCCACCGAGGTCCCGGCCGCCGAGGCCTCGATGGCGGCGCGGAGGCCAGCGCCCCCCGCGCCCACCACCAGGACGTCGCAGTCCACGGTGCGGATCTCGGGGGTCACAGCAGCCTCAGATCCGACCAGATCCCCATGGAGCACAGGCGCACGTAGAGGTCGGAGAAGCCGACCGAGACCAGGCTGCACCAGGCCCAGGTCATGTGGCGCCGGTTCAAGCAGCTCACGCAGGCGTAGGCGCGGCCGCGGAGCGCGGGCGACCTGGACAGCTCGTCCTTCCTGCCGCCGATCAGGTGGCGGAGGGAGTGGCAGCCCAGGGTGTAGGAGCCGAGGAGGACGACATTGACGGCGAGGACGACCGTGCCCACGCCGATCCCGAACCGCTCGCCGCCGGTGGCGGGGTCCACGAACCACAGCGCCTTCCACACGTCCCAGGCGAGCACGAGCAGGATCGGCTCCGCCAGGCGCAGGAAGAACCGGTGCACGTTCTGCATGATCAGGGGGAACCGGGCCTCCCCCAGGTAGCTCTTGCGCGCCTCTCCCACCGCGCAGGCCGGCGGGTCTCCCCAGAACGCCTTGTAGTAGGCGCCGCGGTAGTAATAGCAGGTGAGCCGGAACCCGGCGGGCGCCCAGAGGATGAGGAACGCGGGGGAGAAGGGGAGCCAGCTCGGCCAGATGGAAGGCTTGGGCCCGAACCACGCGTGGGGCGAGCTGCCGAAGATCTCGGGCGAGTAGAACGGGGAGAGGTACGGCCCGAACGTGTAGTGGTCCCCCTGGAAGGCCGCCCACGTCGAGTAGACGATGAAGGCGCTCAGTCCGAGGAAGATCGCGGCCGGCTGGAGCCACCAGGCATCACGGCGGGCGGTCTGACCGAATCCTCGACGGGGGAGGGGTTGCACCTGGGCCATGGAGTCGGGAGCATACCGGAAAAGCTCAGGATCCCTTCCCCGCCGATTCGGCGTCGGGAGGTTCCTGGAACGGCTCGATGGGGATGGCGCGGTAGCTCACGTCCACGATCTCGAGCTGCTTCGTTCCGCCGGGAGCGTGGAGGACCACCTTGTCCCCCACGGTGGCCTTCATCAACGCCCTGGCCAGGGGCGACACCCAGCTGACGTAGTCGCGGTGGAGGCCGACTTCATCCTGCCCGACGATGGTCACCACGTGCTCCTCGCCGTCCCCGTCCTCGTAGGTCACGGTGGCGCCGAAGAACACCCGCTGCGCACCCTCTCCGCTCCGCGGCGCCCGGGGATCGACGACCTCGGCGGCCTCGATGCGCTTGGTGAGGAAACGGATCCTGCTGTCGATCTGCCGGAGGCGGCGCTTGCCGTACTGATAGTCCGCGTTCTCGCTGCGGTCGCCGTTCCCCGCCGCCCACTGCACCACCAGCGTGACGGCCGGACGCTCCTTCACCAGGAGGAACCGGCGCTCGTCCTTGAGGCGCTGCAGGCCTGCCGGCGTGATGTAGTTCTTGATGGGGGTTTGGTCCTTGCGCATGCTCGTGCTCATCCTCTACCGGGCCGGCTCCCGCCCGCCGCTCGCGATGAACGCGTCCAGCCGTGCGCTCAGGTCGTGGGCCCCGGTCGCTTCTGCGAGCCCCCGCGCCTCGTGCGCGAGCGTCACCGCTTCCTGGGGCTGACCGGCACGGCTGCGCGCCGCGATCATGCGCAGGAGCAGGGACAGGAGGGCTTCCCGCGTCCGGGCGTACGACGGGTCGACGGCCAGCACGCGGCGCAGCTCCACCGCGGCCTCCTCGTCGCGTCCCGCGCGAGCCAGCGTCATGCCCAGGTTCGAGCGGGCGAGCAGATCGCCGGGGTACCGGCGGAGGGCCTCGTCGAACAGGGTCCGCGCTTCCTGGACACGGCCGACCTGGGCATAGGCGAGGGCGAGATAGGTGCTCGCGCCCGGGATCCCGGGCTGAAGCCGCCGCGCCTCCTCGAGATGGGGGATCGCTTCCGGGAACCTTCGCTGCCCCATCAGGATGAGCCCCAGCGACGACCGGGCGCCCCACGCGCCGGGGTACTTGCCGATGGCGTCCGCGTAGAGCGCCTCGGGAGAGGCGAACACCCGGCTGCGCTGGAACGTGAGCGTGCCCAGCACGGCCGACACGAGGAGACCGGCCGCGAGCGCGATGGTGCGCGCACGCCCGCTCCGCGCCACGTGCGCCACCGATCCCGCGGCCAGCGCGACGACCCCGAGGCTGGGCAGGTAGAGGAACCGGTCGGCGGCGTCCGCATAGAGAAGATAGAAGAAGCTCGCCAGGCCGAGGACGGGAAGCAGCGTGCCGCCGAACCAGGCCAGCGCGGTGAACGGTGCCCGGCCGATCCTCTTCCGCGCCGCGAACAGGCCGGCCAGGATCGCCGCGAAGGCACAGGCGGGCAGCCAGGAGAGGGCCTGGGCGGCATCGATCGCCGAGCGCGGGTAGACGAAGGCGAGCTTGGCCGGCCACAGGAGCTTCCCCGCGTAGAACCAGACCAGCGAGCCTGCGAGCGCCAGCCGCTCCGGGAACGCGCGATGGAGCAGCGCAGCCTCGACCTCTCCTGCCAGGAGCTTCTCCCCGTGAAGCGTCACCAGTCCCGCGGCCAGGGCCAGGGCGAGGAATGGCGCGACGCGCAGGAGGTCGGCGCGGTCGATCCTTCCCTTCTTCCACCACACGAGCAGCAGCAACCCCGGCGCCAGGACCAGCGTCACCGTCTTCGACAGCAGGGCGGCGGCGAACGCCACCAGAGGGAGGGCGTACCCCATCACACCCTTCTGCGGCTTGAAGTAGCTCCACACCGCCACCAGAAGGAAGAGCGTGGACAGGACGTTGCGCCGCTCGGTGATCCAGGCCACCGACTCGGCGTGGACGGGGTGGAGCGCGAACGCGGCGGCGCCGAACCAGGCCCCCTCGATCCCGAGCAGGGCGAGCACGCGCCAGAGGACGAGGGCGGTGAGGGCGTGGAGCAGCACGTTCACGACGTGGTAGCCCAGGGGGCGGTCCCCCCAGAGGTGGTGCTCGATCCAGTAGGTGGTGTAGGTCAGCGGGTAGTAGAACCCCTGCGGCCCGGGGATGGCGGTCCAGATGGTGCGCAGCCCGGGAAGCGACTGCAGGTCGGCGTTGTGGAGGACGTTCTTCTCGTCGTCCGAGACGAAGCCGCCGTCGAGGGCAGGCGCGTAGCAGACGAGGCAGGCGGCGACGAGGAGCAGGGCGGCCCCCGCGGTCTTCCGCCGGTCTCCCCTCAGGCGCCGTCTCCCGTGGAAGGCTTGGGCTTCCGGGCCGGGGCGAGGATCGACTTGCGGAGGTCGCGGTTGAGCAGGGCGATGAACTCCACCCCGATCTCCTTGGGACAGGCGTTCTGGCAGGCGCCGTGGTTCGTGCACGAGCCGAAGCCTTCCCCGTCCATCTGCGCCACCATGGCGTTCACGCGGTCGAGGCGCTCGGGCTGTCCCTGCGGGAGGAGCCCCAGGTGCGCCACCTTCGCCGACACGAAGAGCATGGCGGAGGCGTTGGGGCAGGCGGCCACGCAGGCGCCGCAGGCGATGCACTGCGCGGCGTCCATGGACTTCGCCGCCACGTCCTTCCCCACCGGGATCACGTTGCCGTCCGGAGCGTTCCCCGTGTTCACGGAGACGTAGCCCCCCGCCCGAATGATCCGGTCGAAGGCCGTGCGGTCCACGATGAGGTCCTTCAGCACCGGGAAGGCCCGGGCCCGCCAGGGCTCGATCCAGATCTCGTCCCCGTCCTTGAAGGAGCGCATGTGGAGCTGGCAGGTGGTGGTGGCGCGGTGCGGCCCGTGCGGCGTCCCGTCGATCACCACGCCGCAGGAGCCGCAGATCCCCTCCCGGCAGTCGTGCTCGAAGGCGATGGGCCGCTCCCCCCGCTCCTCCAGGCGATCGTTGACGAGGTCGAGCATCTCCAGGAACGAGGCATGGTCGGAGATGTCCTTCGCCTCGTAGCGCTCGAACTTCCCGGGCTCGTTCGGCCCCGCCTGGCGCCAGACCTGCAGGACGAGGTTCACTTGTAGCTCCTCTGCGTGAGGTGCACGTTCTCGAAGACCAGCGGCTCCACGTGGCGCACGGGGTCCGTCCCCGCCCCCTGCCATTCCCACGCCGCGACGTGGCAGAAGTGGGTGTCGTCCCGCCTGGCCTCGCCGTCCGGCGTCTGGTGCTCCTCCCGGAAGTGACCCCCGCACGACTCCTCGCGCACCAGGGCGTCGCGGCACATGAGCTCCGCCAGCTCGAAGAAGTCGGCCACCCGGCCCGCCTTCTCCAGGGACTGGTTCACGTCCTCCCCCGGGCCCACCACCTTCACCTCGGCGTGGAACTGCGCGCGCAGGGGAGGGATGGCGGCCAGCGCCTCCCGCAGCCCCTCCGCCGTCCGCGCCATCCCGCAGCGGTTCCACATGAGCGCGCCCAGCTCGCGGTGGAACGAGTCCACCGTGCGCGATCCTCCGCTGTTCAGGAGCCTGGCCACCCGCTCCCCGGCCTCGCTCTCCACGGCGCGGCACGCGGGATGGGTGGCGTCGATCTTCTCCAGCTTGGCCTGGGCCAGGTAATCGCCGATCGTGTAGGGGAGCACGAAGTACCCGTCCGCCAGGCCCTGCATGAGCGCGGAGGCCCCCAGGCGGTTGGCGCCGTGGTCGGAGAAGTTCGCCTCGCCGATCACGTGCAGGCCGGGGATGGTGGACATCAGGTTGTAGTCCACCCAGAGCCCGCCCATCGTGTAGTGCGCGGCGGGGTAGATCCGCATGGGGGTGGCGTAGGGGTCCTCCGCCGTGATGCGCTGGTACATCTCGAAGAGGTTCCCGTAGCGCTCGGCCACACCCGCCTTCCCCAGGCGGCCGATGGCGTCGGCGAAGTCGAGGTAGACGCCGTTCCTGCGCGGTCCCACCCCGCGCCCCTCGTCCACCACCTCCTTGGCCCTGCGGGATGCGATGTCGCGGGGGGAGAGGTTCCCGAAGGACGGGTAGAGCCGCTCCAGGTAGTAGTCCCGCTCCCCCTCGGGGATCTGCCCGGCAGGCCGGGTGTCTCCCGCCGTCCTGGGCACCCAGATGCGCCCGTCGTTGCGCAGCGACTCGGACATGAGCGTCAGCTTCGACTGCCACTCGCCGGACTGGGGGATGCAGGTGGGGTGGATCTGGGTGAAGCAGGGGTTGGCGAAGAGCGCGCCCCGCCGGTGCGCGCGCCAGATGGCGGTGACGTTGCAGGCCTTGGCGTTGGTGGAGAGGAAGAAGACGTTGCCGTAGCCGCCGGTGGCAAGGACGACGTCGTCCGCCACGTGGCTCTCGATCTTCCCCGTCACCAGGTTGCGGGTGACGATCCCCCGGGCGCGGCCGTCCACCACGATGAGGTCGAGCATCTCCTCGCGGGTGTGCAGGAGGACGGTCCCCGCCGCGGTCTGGCGCATCAGGGCCTGGTAGGCGCCGAGCAGGAGCTGCTGGCCGGTCTGTCCCCGGGCGTAGAACGTGCGGGAGACCTGGGCCCCGCCGAAGGAGCGGTTGGCCAGGGTGCCCCCGTACTCGCGGGCGAAGGGGACGCCCTGGGCCACGCACTGGTCGATGATGGCGGTGCTGACCTGGGCCAGCCGGTAGACGTTGGCCTCCCGGGCGCGGAAGTCCCCTCCCTTGACCGTGTCGTAGAAGAGCCGCCAGACCGAGTCCCCGTCGTTCTGGTAGTTCTTGGCGGCGTTGATCCCGCCCTGGGCGGCGATGGAGTGCGCGCGGCGCGGGCTGTCGTGGTAGGTGAAGGCGTCGACCTTGTACCCGAGCTCCCCCAGGCTGGCCGCCGCCGAGGCGCCGGCCAGTCCGGTGCCGACCACGATCACCCGGTACTTCCGCTTGTTGGCCGGATTCACGAGCTTCATCTCGAAGCGGTGCCGGTCCCACTTCTCCTCGATGGGGCCGGAGGGGACCTTGGAGTCCAGCTTCATGGCGCCCCCTACCTGACGACGCCGGCGAGGACGGCCACCGGGAAGGAGACGTTCCCCAGGAAGATCACGAGGGCGACGGCCAGCGCCACCGGGCGCCGGAAGGGCTCCACGCGCGGGCTGTCGATCCCCAGCGTCTGGGTGGCGCTCCACAGGCCGTGGTACAGGTGGAACGCCAGCGCGGCCATGGCCAGGATGTAGGCCAGGGACACGGGGACGCTCCGGAATCCGGCCACGAAGTTGTGGTAGGCATCCTCGGGCACGAAGTCGGGGTGGACCGTCCCCGTCGTCAGGTGCAGCAGGTGATAGACGACGAAGGCCAGGAGGACGACGCCCCCCCAGCGCATCGTGCGCGAGGCGCCGCTGAAGACGAGGTCGTTCCCCTTCGCGTACCGGCCGCTGCGGGCCGCCCAGCTCATGCGGGTGAGGGCGACCGACGCCCAGACGTGCACGCCCACGCAGATCAGGAGCACCACCCGCAGGATCCAGAGGAGGCCGCTCTCGGGGAGCGCGGGCGTCCCCACCGTGCGCAGGAAGCGGGCGTACGCGTTGAAGTGCTCGCGCCCGAGATAGACCTTGAGGTTCCCCACCATGTGCGCGATCACGAAGCCCACCAGCACCAGGCCCGTGATCGCCATCAGGATCTTCTTCCCGACCGAGCTCTGGGCGAGGGTCTGCAACCGTTCCATGAGGGCGGGGGATGGTAGCACCGCGTATCCTCTGCATCATGCTGGGAGCCGCCCTCCTCCTCCTGGCCGCGAGCGCGGCCCCGGAGGCGCCCCGGACCCTCGTCCTCGTGCTCGACGCCGTGCCCTACGCGGTGGTCGCCGGGGAGGGGCTGTTCGCCGACATCGGGAAGCCGGTTCCCGTGGTGGGCACGTTCCCCTCCAGCACCACGCCCGCGTTCGCGGCCATGCTCCGGCCGCTGGGGGTGGCCCCGCCCCCGGGGTACGAGGCGCGCTCCTTCCACCGCGAGGAGGATGCGCTCCGCCTGGACCGCCCGCCCTGGTACGGGTCGTTCGACTGGATCGAGGAGGGGCTGTCCCGCAAGACGATGCACTACGCCAGGCCCCGCGCCTCCGCCCGCCGGGAGATGCGGGACGCCCTGGCGGCCTTCCAGGCGTCCGACGACCCGGTGTTCCTGGTCTACGTCAACTCCACCGATGGTCTGGGGCACCTCCACGGGCCGGAGGAGACCGGCGCGTTTCTGCGGGAGCTCGACGCCGCCCTGCGCGATCTGCGGGCGCGGTACGCGTTCCGCACGGTGCTCCTCTCCGATCACGGCATGGGAGGGGACGGCGAGGCGCCGCTGGCCAACGTGCGCCAGGACGTGGTCCGTGCCCTGGAGGCCGGCGGCTTCCGCCTGCGCACGTCGCTCGACCGTCCCCGGGACGCGGTGCTGGTGTCGCTCGGCATCGTGACCTTTTTCGCCCTCTATGGCACCGCCGGAGAGGAGGAGGCCCTCCTCGGTGCGGCCACCGCGGTGCCCGGGGTGGAGCTGTGCGCGCGGGCCGACGGCGACGGCTGGGTGGTGGCCGGCCGCAGCGGGCGGGCGCGCATCGCCCGGGAGGGCACCCGCTGGTCGTATTCCGCCCTGGAGGGGGATCCTCTCGGTTACCTCCCGGTGGTGGAGCGCCTGCGGCGCACCCCCGAGGAGACCTGGTTTCCGGACCGGGCGTGGTTCGAGGCCACGCTGGAGGCGGACTTCCCCGACGCGCTGCACCGCATCGCCGGCGGCTTCTCCCTGGTGACGAACCCGGCCTCCGTCCTCTGCTCCACCGCCCCCGGCCACGTCTTCGGGGCTGCCGCGGCGACCGCCGGCGCACGCCTGTCCCGCGGCCTCATCCGCTGGTCGCACGGCGCGCTCCGGCGGGAGGACACGCTGGGGTTCATGGTGACGGACGTGCCGGGGGCGGGCGGAAATCCCGGCCTGCGCATCGACGATGCCCTGGGATGGATCCGGTGAAGCTCGACCTCTCGCCCGCCTGCGAAGCCGACGTGCCCGTGCTCCTCCGCTTCATCCGCGACCTCGCCGCCTGCGAGAAGCTCGCCCACGAGGTGGTGGCCACCGAGGAGGGGCTCCGGCGCACGCTCTTCGGCGAGCGCCGCTATGCGGAAGCCGTGCTCGCCCGCCTGGACGGTGCACCGGCCGGCTTCGCCCTCTTCTTCCACAATTACTCCACCTTCCTGGGGAAGCCCGGCCTCTACCTCGAGGACCTGTTCGTCGAGCCCGAGCATCGCGGGAAGGGGATCGGCAAGGCCCTGCTCCGGCGCCTGGCAGAGATCGCGCTCGCGCGTGGCTGCGGCCGCGTGGAGTGGGCCGTCCTCGACTGGAACGCGCCGTCCATCGCGTTCTATCGCGCGCTGGGCGCGCAGGCGATGCACGACTGGACGGTGTTCCGGCTGGAAGGGGAGGCGCTGCGCACCGTCGCGGAGGAGGCGCGCTGAGGGGACGGACGCGTTCGAGCCCGTCCCCTCGGGGTCTTACTCGGCAGGCTCCACGATCACGCGCTCGGCCGGAAAACCGTCACAGGTCGCGGGCGGCTTCGTGTTGTCGCACTGGGAGGAGCTCTCGGGGCGCCCCAGCAGTCCCGTCTGCACGACGGTGAGCTGGCCGGGCGCCCCCTCCGGGAAGGTGTTGTACGGCGTCGAGCGCAGCGCTCCCTCGGCGCTCTGGTGGAAGCTGAGGATCAGCGGCTCCTGCCCGGGAAGGGGCGCGCTGAACAGCTGCATCATGTCCGGGAGCGGCGCGCCCGGTGCCGTGTTGAGGAACACGAGCTGGAGGAAGGAGTTCGCCAGCGCGTGAGACTGGCCGTCGGGCGGGGTGTCGCACGGGCGGTAGCCGAACGACAGCGGACCGTTGGCGTAGTCGAAGGTGGCGTAGGGATCGTCCACGGCCCAGGCCAGCGCGCGCTTGGTGACGAGGTTGACCGTCACCTCGGCGCGCCCGTCCTTGAGGCGGCGCTCGGTCACGGTTCCGGCGAAGGCCGTGCCGAAGTCGGTGACGTGCCCGTCGGGGCACAGCAGGCCGTTGGCCAGGCCGGCGTAGTCCACCGACCCGAGGCGCCCGTCCTTGAGCGCGAAGCTGCCGAAGAAGTTGGGGACGGGCGGGACGAACAGGACGCAGCCGCCCCCGCCGTCGTCGATGCAGTACGTCCCCTGCGCCGCCACGAAGTCCTCGATGGGGCGTGAGGCCGCCGACACCGACGACACGAGCGCGAGGATGAACAGAACAGCCAGGAAAGCCTTCCCATGCGACACGAGCTCCTCCCGGCGCGGGTGCGCCTGCGGAGGCGGATCCAGACGCGACACGCGGCTGTTCCCCCCGCTGCTCCCGTGAACGCCGGGGTGGGACGCAACCCAACAGCCGAAATCGAGACGAAAGGGGTTGCCTATTCCTCGAGCCAGCCGGCCGCGTCGGGATCGCCCACCCGGGCGCGCCGCGCAGCCTCCTCCAGGGCGCGGGCGCGCACCGCCTTCCCCTCCTCCACCGCGCCCGTCTTCTCCAGCGCTTCCGCCAGGGCGAGCAGGTTCGGGGGATGCTCCGGATCGGCGGCCACCGCGGCCCGCGCCTGGGCCAGCCCCTCCGCGGGATCCCCCGGTCCGGCCGGCCAGCCGGGAGCGCGCAGCAGCACCAGGGCGAGGACCCGCTGCGGTCCGCCGTGATCGAGACCGGGATCGGCGGCGGCGGCCTCCCGCAGCAGCGCCATCATGGTCGCGAGACCGTCCGCCGCCGTGGTGGGATGCTCCCGCACCTGCTGCCCCACGGCGATCGCCAGCCGGTAGGCGCACGCGGGGCTCGAGGCGTCCCGCTTCCTGCACCACTGGCTGGCCTGCACCCCGGTCCTCACCAGCTCCTCGCGCCGCCCCGCCGACCGCTCCCGCTCCACGAGCCACGCCGCGGCCTCCGCCGCGCCGAGGAGCCCGGCGGTCCCCGCGGGATCGGCCTCGGCGGCCTGGAGGTAGAGCCGCAGCGCGCGCTCCACCGCGGCAGGATCCGGCCGCCTGTCCCAGGCGCGCCGGGCCTCGCCGAGCGCATCGTTCGGGGCTCCCGGGAGGGAGGGGAGCGGGGCGGGCTCGCGCAGCGCCGGCGCGCAGCCGGCGAGGAGGAGGAGCGCCAGCCCGGCGGCCCTCACTCCGGGAGAGGGGCGAAGCGGGCGAGGCGGAGCTGCCCGAGCAGCGCCGGATCGAGCGCGCGCATCCCGGCCTTCAGGGGATCGAGCGGGCCCGGCAGCGCCCGACCGCCCACGCTGCACAGCAGCGCCGCCGGCAGACGCGGCGAGCGCGCCACCACCTCGAGGTCGGAGGCGAAGGGGAGCGTGCGCAGCGCCGCCGCCTGGGTCCCGTCCAGCAGGACCGCGACGTCGCTTCCGCTCGCCGCCTTGCGGAGCGCGCTCAGGACCTGTGCGGTGGGGACGAGCTGCACGTCGCCGGGGAGCTTCCCCCAGGTGCCGAGCGCCGTCTCGCGCACGAAGCGGGGGGCGTAGGCGGCGGAGGAGTGGAGCTCCCATCCCGCCAGCGACGCGGGGTCCGTGACGCGCCCCTTGCGCGCCACCAGGCTCCAGGTCTCGCCCTCCTCGGACCCGGCGGACAGGGCCTGCAGCAGCGGCTTCAGCTTCAGCGCGGCGCCGTGCTCCACGAAGTAGGGCTCCGTGACCAGGGCCAGGACGGCGTCGGGGCGGGCGAGGCGCGCGGTCCCCTCGGCCTCGACCGCGTGGTACTCCGCCGCCAGCGATCCTGCGGGCCACCCCGCGGCCCGGGCCGCCGCGGCGGCGAGGGCGTCCATCGTGGGCTGCGCGTCCGCCGTGGTCCCCGGGTGATGCGGCGCGCACACCACCAGCACGGCGGAGAGGAGCAGCGCGGCCGGGGTCGCCATGCACCGGAGACTACACTGCGCGGCCATGGCCCGGCACCTCGACGCGTTCTTCCGGCGCCTCCTCGCGGTTCCCTGGGTCGTCGTCGCGCTCTACGCGCTCCTGCTTCCCCTGGCCGTGCTCCTGGCGCTGCGGGTCGAAAGCGACCACGGCATCGACCGGCTCATCGTGCCCAGCGATCCCGAGTTCCGCGCCACGCGCGCCTTCCAGCGCGTCTTTCCGGAGCGGCCGGCGGTGCTGCTCGCGGCCGAGGCGGCCGATCCTTTCGCCCCGGCGGTCCAGGAGGTCCTGGCACGCGTGCAGGAGCGGTTGCGCGCCTCCGGCATGGACACGTTCTCGGCGCTGGATCTCCTCCGCGCCGCCCCGCCGGGGACAGGGCTGCGCGCGCTGGTGACCGGGACCGATCTCTTCCGCCGGCAGGGCCTGGCCGGTCCCGGCTTCCTGGCGATCGCGGTCACGCTTCCGGAGGACCGCGACCGGGGGCTCGCCCTCCTCGAGGATGCCCTCGGCGCGGCAAGCCGCCCGGGCGTGACCTGGAGGAGGCTCGGCGGTCCATACGTGGATGCGGCGCTGGAGCGGGCGACCGAGCGGGCGAGCCTGCGCGCCTTCCCGCTCTTCGGCCTCTTCGTGATCGGTCTCGTCCTGTTCCTCTACCGCTCGGCCCGGACGCTCGCCGCCATCCTGCTCACGCTCGCCGCCTGCGTGGGGCTCACGGTGGGGGTGGCGGCCCCCGTGGGGTGGACCTTCACGATCGTCTCCTCCCTCGTCCCCCTCACCGTGCTGGTGACGGCCACCTCCACGCTGGTGTACGTCCACTCCCGGTACCTGGACGGCGGCGATCTCGCGGGCGCGCTCGTGAACAAGTTCACGCCCTGCACGGCGTCGATCTTCGCGGCGGCGGTGGGCTTCGCCGCGCTCGCGGTCTCACGCATCCGCCCCATCCGCGAGATGGGCCTGTGGACGGCCACCGGGCTGCTGCTCACCTGGGTGGTGGTGTTCACGCTCTACCCGGCGCTGGTGCGGGTGCTGCGCATCCCTCCCCGCGTGCGACGCCCGGCCGCGGCGTTCGGGTTCGACCGCCTGGCGGACCGTCTTCCCGCGTGGAGCTGGCGCCATCGCGGAGCACTCGTGGGGATCGCGCTCGCGCTCTGTGCCGCCGGTGCCGTGGCCCTGCGGGGGATGCGCCTGCAGACCGACGGCCTCGACTACCTCGACCCCGGCCTCCCGGTGGTGCAGGACGCGCGCTGGTTCGAGAGGACGGTTGGTCTGCTCGATCGCACGGAGGTGTGGGTGACCACGCCGGCGGGGGCCGCCCTGGATCCGCGCGTGCTGCGGGGGCTCGACCTCTTCGGCCGCGCCCTGGAGCGGGAGCCCGGCGTCGCCGGCGTGATCGGCCCCACCACCGCGCTGCGCTGGATGCGCTACCTGGGAGGGGGCGGGGACGTGCTCCCCGACACGCCCGCGGCCTGGGCCAAGGCGGCGGGGGATCTGGAGGCGCTTCTCCTGGAGCAGCCGGCGCTCCGCGGCCACGTGGACGTGGGGAGCCTGTCCTCGGCCCGCCTGACCATCCTCGGGCGCAGCGAGGGCGCCCCCGCGGTCTGGGCCGAGGCCGCGCAGGCCGAGCCCGCGCTGGCCCGGTGCGCGATGCAGCGCGTGGGGGAGGGTGTCCTCCAGGCCGGGATCGCCGCGCACCTCGTGCCCACGCTCACGGAGAGCTTCTTCCTCACCGCCGCCGTGATCTTCGTCGCGTTCCTGCTCGTCTTCCGGAGCGGGGCGGCCCGGGTGATGGCGATGCTCCCCTCCCTGGTGGCGCTCCTCGTCACCTTCCTGCTCATGCGCCTGGTGGGGATCCCGCTCAACATCGCGACGATCCTGATCGCCTCCACGGTGCTGGGCGCCTCGGAGAACGACCAGATCCACTTCTTCTATCACTTCCAGGAGGGGCGCCGCGCCGGCGGAACGACGGAGCAGGCGCTCCGCCACACGCTGCGGGTGGCCGGGCGGGCCATCGTCCTGGCCACGGTCCTGAACGCGGGCGGCTTCCTGGCCCTGGCCCTGTCCGACCTCCCGCCCATGCGGCAGTTCGGCATGGTCTCCGCCACCGCCTTCCTCCTCTCCATGGCGGCGGACTTCACGGCCCTGCCCGCCGCGCTGTGGATCGTGTTCCGCGATCGGCCCGATGCGCGTAGGATTCCCGGATCATGAGGGCCTCGATCCTGGTTGGCTTGCTCGCCCTCGGCGCCGCGCACGCGGCTCCCCCGCGCGAGGTCCGCGTGCGTCCGGTGGACGTGCAGGGCCCTCTTCCCGCCGACCTGGTGGCGCCGGAGGGGCGCACGCGCTGGGACCTGACGACCGTCCCTCGCGGTCCCGCGCAGGTGCGGACCCTCCCCGGTGCCGCCGTGGACCGCGCCGCGCTTCGCCCCGGGGAGCGCCGGGACGGCGCCCTGACGGTGGGGGTGGGGTGGATCCACCTCCCCTCCGGCGCGCGCGAGGTCGCGCTCCAGCGCAGCCGCGAGGGCGCGTTCGTGGTGCACCGCTGGGTGGACCCCGTTGCCGGCGTGCTCGCGGAGATCCGCGGGCCGGCGGCGGCCGATGGCACCCATCGTCTGGCCGTCACCGAGGGCTGGGTCGTGGAGTCGGTCGAGGCGGTCGCGGCGCTCTCCAAGATCTACGTGCACGAGACCGAGGGCACGCCGTGGGACCGGGTCTCCTACGGGTGGGACCGCGGCAAGGGGACGACGGTGTCCCAGCTCACGCCGCAGGGGTACGCCACGATCGGGGACCTCGTCGCCGCCTCGAGCTGGGATTTCTCGGGCACCACGCTCACGAGCTCCACCCAGATCGCCGGGACGACCACCGCGAACAACGCCACCACGATCAACGGCACGGGGACCGCGTTCGCCAGCGACCTCGAGGTGGGGGACCGCGTCGCGCTCGGCTCCGCGCCCACCACCTTCGCCCGCGTCCTCACCATCCCCAGCGCCACCCAGATCACGGTGGATGCGCCGCTGGGGAACGGGACGACGCAGGCGATCCGGCGCCGGGTGCGGGAGGCGGCGGCCACGACGTCGCCCGTGAACGCCGCCGAGACCTGCAACGCGGGGCGCTGCGGCTACACGCTGCCCGGCTCCGTCCTGGAGCGCCGCGACGTGCGGTTCGACGCTGGCCCCGTGAAGTTCAACAGCGTGTCGCAGCGGGAGAACCGTGCGAACGACGTCACCCTGTGGCTGCGGGCGGGCGCCCAGAAGGAAGGGAAGACCGGGAGCTTCGGCACCGGGGAGAGCCGCTTCTGCTTCGTGACGGACGGCACGGGCACCCGGAGCCCGGTCCCGGAGTGGCAGTTCCAGCACCAGGACGCGGGGGGCTGGTACATGCAGCCGGGGGACGTCTGGGAGGGCGGCCCCTTCGCCTGCGAGCAGAACCTCTTCAACCAGACCTGCGGCGCCGCCCAGCTCTTCGATCGCCTGTGGGCCCAGGCCTGCGGCACGCACACGGGGAAGCAGGGCGCGACCGTCCTCAAGTCCGGCGTGCTCACCCTCCCCTCGGGGCACACCTTCAACAGCCTGCTCGTGCGCCAGATGTCCGACTTCTGCGTCTACGCCGCCAGCGGCTGCTCGTCGCTCTTCAAGGTGGACGAGGTGCGCACCGTCGTCTACCTGTGGCAGGTGCCCTACCTGGGCACGCCGGTGCTGATCCAGTCGGTGCAGAACGCGGCGGACGCCACGAGCTGGTCGGCGGTGGACCAGACCGACATCAAGTTCGGCCTCTTCCCGCCGGTGACGATCGCCTCGGGGGGACGGACCGACACCACGGTCTCGCTCAACTGGAACCCGGGGAACGACACCCGGCGCATCGACGGCTACAAGATCTACTGGGACGTGGATTCGGGCGGTGCCTCCCCGTACGCGTTCAACTCCCAGACGCATCCCGGCCAGGCCTCGATCGTGGGGACCACCGCCACCATCTCCGGCCTGCAGCGGGGGACGAGCTACTTCTTCACCGTGACCGCGCTCTCCACCTACACCGATCCCTCCAGCGGCGTGGTCACGACCTACGAGAGCGAGAGGTACCCCACCCAGATCTACGGCGACCCCGACCTCGCCTACCCGCTGGAGGTCCTGCAGACCACGACGTGCACGCCGGGCGCGGAGGTGAGCGGCCTGCGGGTGGACCGCGACCCCGCGGGCGTCAAGGTCTGCTGGGACGCGGCCGTGGACCCCTGCGGGGAGGGCTACGACGTGCTGGGCTCCGACACCGCCGGCTCCGCCGCCGGGTTCACCCCCGTGGGCTCGGTGAGCGGGACCACCTGCTGGACGGGGAACCCCTCGCAGCGCTACTTCCTCGTCGTAGTGCGCGGGGTGGGAGCGACCGGGCCCTGGGGGCACTACGGCAACTAGGGTCCTGGCGGCGGCGGTCCTCCTCCTCGGTCTCGTCGCCCCCGCCGCCGCGCAGTCCACGTCCGCCACCCTCGCCGGGCAGGTGCGGGATGCGGGGGGGGAGGTCGTGCCCGGTGCCGTGGTCCAGGCCCGCTCGGCGGAGCAGGGCACGGTGCGCACCACCCGCACGGACGGGGAGGGGAGGTTCCGGCTGGAGGCGCTCGCCCCCGGCGTCTGGACCGTGGAGACGCTCGGGGAGACGCGCACGGTGGCGCTCTCCCTCCAGCAGACGGCGCAGGTCGAGCTGACGGTGGGCGCACGCCTCGAGGAGCAGGTCACGGTCACGGCCGCGCCGCCGCTGGTGGACGCGCAGAAGACGGGGGGCGAGCTCCGGGTCCGGGGCGAGGTCGCGGACGGGTTGCCGCTGGCCGGCCGCGCCGTCACCGACCTGGCGCTGCTCGACGCCAGCGTGCGCGCGCCGCAGCCGGGGACGTTCTCCGGGGAGCGCGGCTCGGTCTTCGTGGTGGCGGGGCAGTCGGGACGGGCCAACTCCTTCCTGGTGGACGGCCTGGACAACAACGACGCCGTGAGCGGGACCAACCTGGACGCCTGGTTCTCGCCCCAGGTGGTGCGCGAGTTCGTGGTGATGACCCACCAGTTCGCGCCGGAGTTCGGACGGGCGAGCGGGGGCGTGCTGAACCTCGTCACCGAGCGGGGGACGAACAAGAGGGCGGGGGACGCGTTCGTCCAGGGATCGGCCGCCTCCTGGAACGCGCCCGGGGAGCTGGTGGCCTCCCTCCCCGCCTCGCCCGGGCAGCGCGACACCTCCTCCGGGGTGCAGGCCGGCTTCCGCATGGGGGGGCCGATCGTCCCGGACAAGGCGTTCTACTTCTTCTCCTACGAGCACGCCGGCGGCGACGAGATCGTCCCCTTCACGGGCGTGGACCGGAACGGCGTGGCCGGCGGGCACGTGCTGGGTCCGCGGCGCGACGACGGGCTCTTCCTGCGGAGCGACGTGCAGCTCGGCCCGTCCGACTCCCTGATGGTCCGCCTCTCCGCCGACGACCGCGCCGCGGAGATGGTGAACGTGGGCGCCGGCCTCACCCCGGAGACGGGGTTCACCCTCGACGAGTCGGACCTGCAGCTCGCCGCCTCCCTGACCTCGATCCTCTCCCCCACCGCGGTCAACGAGCTGCGCCTGCTGGTGGGCGGCTCGCGCTTCGCGCAGGACGCGAACTCCGCGCGGCCGGGGGTGGAGCGCCCATCCGGGGTGTTCGGCGGCAACAGCCTGCACCGGCAGCGGCGGGACGAGACCCGGCTCCAGCTCGTGGACAATCTCACCTGGGGGCGGGGCGCGCACACGTTCAAGGTGGGGTACGACGTGACCCGGAGCCGCACCACGATCGACGCCACCTTCCACCCCAACGGCACGTTCCTGTACCAGACCGACGCTCCCTTCGAGCCGGGGGACGGCGGGGACCTGAACGTGAGCCAGGTGGGGGACGGGCACTGCTCGGCCGCCCCTTTTGGCGCCTGCCGCGGGGACTACGACTGCACCGGCGGCGCCATCTGCCTCTTCGACCCCATCGCCAACCCCGGCACCCCCGGCGTGGACGACGACGGGGACGGCCAGGTGGACGAGCCCGGGCGCATCGACACCTACCCGCTGGTCTACTCGCTGATCGACGGCGCCCCCTCGGCGCGTCTCGAGGACACGCGCGTGGCGCTCTTCGCCCAGGACTCCTGGAGGGTGACGCCGAGGCTGACCCTGGACTACGGCCTGCGCTACGACCTGAGCACCTACCGGCTCCCCGCCTCGGCACGGGTGGACTCGGTGATCCCCAACGGGGGCGCGCCGCGCGATAGGGACAACCTGGCGCCGCGCCTGGGGTTCGCGTGGGAGGCGCTCCCCTCGGGGAAGCTCGTCGTACGCGGCGGTGCCGGGATGTTCTACGACAAGCTGGTGCTGGCCTTCCCGGGTGTGGCGGCGATCACCTCGGGGACGGAGATCGGCCTCTTCTTCCCCCAGGGGCAGACGCTGGAGATCACGGAGGACGTCGTCGAGGAGGTGGGGATCGACGTCATCCGCCAGGGGCTCGTCTTCCCGCCCGAGCTGGTGCTGCGCTTCTCCACGGGGACGCACCTGGACACCCCCTACGCCATGCAGGCCAGCCTGGGGGCGGAGGGGGCGCTCGGCGGGCACACGGCATGGAGCGCCACGCTCCTGCGCACGCAGGGCTACCACGTGCCGCTGATGCGCGACCTCAACCCGCCCGATCCCGGAGACGTCACCTCCAGCGGCCCCGCCCACCCGGCGGACCGCACCACCGGCTCCATCGCGGCGATCGTGACGGACGGGCGCGTCTGGTACTCGGGGCTCGACCTGGCACTCCGCTGGCGCCTGCGCGAGGACTGGATGTCGCTCTCCTACACGCTGTCCCGCGCGGAGGACCTGGGGTCCGATCCGCTGAAGGGTGGCATCTCGCTGCCGCCGGACTCCTCGAACCCGGAAGCGGAGCACGGCCGCTCCGACCAGGACCGGCGTCACCGGGTGGTGCTGGCCGGCGAGACCGGCCTTCCCTGGCGCCTGCGCGGCTCGAGCGTCCTCTCCTGGATGAGCGGCGCTCCCTTCGACGTGACCACCGGCCGCGACGCCAACCTGGACGGCCTCACCAACGACCGCCCGGAGGGCGTGAAGCGCAACACCGGCGAGGACACGCCGCTCCAGCCGGTGAACACGCTCCGCCGCGCCCTGGGCCTGCCGGAGATCACGGGGCTCGAGGAGCCGAGCTTCTTCCAGGTGGACCTGCGCCTGTGGCTCCCCTTCGCGGCGCGTCAGGGGCGCTCGCCGGGCCAGGTCTACCTCCAGGTCGTGAACCTGCTCGACCGCTTCAACGGCGGACCGGTGGAAGGGCGTGTCGCCTCCCGGGAGTTCGGCCGTCCGGTGGGCCTCGCCGGGCCGCCGCGCACGGTGCAGCTCGGGGTGCGGCTCGGGTTCTAGGGCGGATCCAGCTCCACCGTGGCCGGCTGCCAGGCCGGGTGCGCCACGATCCGGAACGTCCGCGCACCATCGCCCCGGGCCGTGAATCTCCCTCCCGCATCGCTGACGACGTCGAGCGCCGCGGGATCGGGCGCGCACCGCACGCCCTCGGCCGCCGCGTCCTCGTCGTACACGACCTGCAGCAGCACCTTCGGGAACGGCCGCCCCCTCGCGTCCCGGACGATCCCCGTCACCGCGGTCGGATCGCGCCAGTTCACGTGCGCCTCGTGCTCGCCGGCCTCGAGCCGCCCCGGCTCCGTGGAGCAGGTCCAGCCGTCGGTCCGCCGTACCTCGAGGCGGTACGTCCCCGGCCGGAGCGCGTCGAGCCAGAACCTGCCGTCGCTGAGCGACGCGGACCCGCCGGCCTGGCGCCGGCCGGCTTCCCGGGCGAGGACCTGATAACGCACACCTTCCCGGTTCGAGGGGAGCGTCACGGCACCGCGGAGGCTCACGGGGTAACCCAGCGCGCACGTCGCCGGCCCCGGCTGCAGCGCCGCCACCCCGGGGAGGAGGCCACCGCGCATGCACGTCGCTTCGCGGCAGCCCTCGGGCAGCGTGGCCCGTCCTTGCGCATCGGTGAGCACGAGCGCCGCAGGGCCGCGCGTGCACGACACCGCGACGTCGGGGGCGGGAGCGCCGTCGGGACCGAGCACGATCAGCTCGACCAAGAGCCCCGCGGCCGCGAGCATGGACATGGCGCCGCGACCGTAGCACACTCGCCCGGCCATGCGAGCCGCGCTCGCCCTCGCCGTGCTGAGCCTGACCCTGGGCTGCGCCGGGGCCAGGAAACCCACATCAGCCCCCCCTCCACCCTCTCCACCACCATCTCCTCCACCATCCCTGGGAAGCGTCTCCCTCACCTTCCTTCCCATGCCCGGGGCGCAGATCACGGCCGAGCAGCTGGGCTTCACGCAGTTCGTGGCTCCGACTGCGCGCACCGAGCTGGACGTGCCGGATTACCCGGAGGAGGCGCTGGAGGCCGGCATCTCGCCTCACACGGTGGCGGTGCGCCTGACCATCGATCCCGACGACGGCCGCGTGACCACGGTGGAGCAGAGCCCGCTGCAGGCCTCCTCGGAGGGGCCGTTCGCCGGGGAGTTCTGGATCGCCGCCGAGCGCGCCGTGCGTCTGTGGCGCTTCACGCCAGGGAGGATGGAACGCTACGAGGAGGGGGCCGACGTGGACGGCGACGGCGTCTCCGACAGCCGGATGCGCGCCGCGTCCATCCCCGTCCCGGTCTTCTACGACGTGCGCTTCGACTTCGCGATCAACGCCGGCGCCCCGGAGGTCAAGAGCAGTGCGCAGCCCTGAGATGGACGCGGCACAGGGACGCGAGGATCTCCGGCGCTGGCAGGAGGCGCAGCCCCGGAACTTCTACGACGCCGATCCGCTCCTGCAGATCTTCACGCGAGGACTCGGCGCCGAGCGCATCCGGCAGCTCCGGGGATTCGGCGCCATCACGGCGGGCCCGCTCGACGCGGCGGTGATCGAGAACAACCGCGGGCCGAACCTCCCCGCCCTCGACACCCACGACGCTCTCGGCCGGCACGTGGCCGGCTTCGCGCACCACCCCAGCTACCACCGCGCGGGCGAGATCATCTACGGGAGCGGCATGCTCGCCGCCTACGAGACCCTCCCCAGCCCGCACCCGTTCATCCTGTCTCTGTTCTATCTCTCCTCCCACGTCGGCGAGGGCGGCCACAACTGCCCGGTCGCCTGCGCCGCAGGCGCCATCCGTGCCCTGCAGGCGCTGGGAACGGAACGCCAGCGAGCGACCTGGCTCCCGCGCCTGCTGCGGCCCGTCTACGGCGAGCATGCCGCGGCCGCGCAGTTCCTGACGGAGGTCCAGGGCGGCTCCGACGTGGGCGCCAATGCCGTGCGCGCGCGCCCTCGCCGGGGAGGTGGCTTCGAAGTCGAGGGAGAGAAGTGGTTCTGCTCCAGCGCGGACGCCGATCTGTTTCTGATGACGGCGAGAATCGAGGGCGCAGCGCCGGGCACGGCCGGCCTCGGCCTCTTCCTGGTGCCGCGCACGTTGACCGGCGAACATGAGGGTGAGCCCAATCGCTTCCGGCTCCGACGCCTCAAGGACAAGCTCGGGACGCGCTCCATGGTCACGGCGGAGATCGAGTTCGAGAACGCGCAGGCCGAGGCGCTCGGTCCCCTCGAGGACGGCTTCCGCAACGTCATGGAGTGGATCGTCGACACGAGCCGCCTGTACAACGCCTTCGCCTGCGCCGGCGCGGCGCACCGGGCGTCCCTGGTCGCCGGGGGCTATGCCGAGCACCGCCGCGCCTTCGGCCAGCCGATCGTCCGGTACCCGCTCGTCCAAGAAACCCTGGCCCTGATCCGGGCCGATGCCGAGGCCGCGCTCGCCGGGTCGTTCTGGCTGGCTCAAATCCAGCAGAGCGTGGATGCCGGCACCGCCTCCGACGCCGAGAAGGCGTTTCTCCGCATGGGGCTCAACCTGAACAAGGTGCGCACCGCCGCGCTCTCGCACGACGCGATCCACCGCGCCATCGAGGTCCTCGGCGGCAACGGCACCATCGAGACCTTCAGCGTGCTTCCCCGCCTCTTCCGCGACAACGTCGTCTTCGAGAACTGGGAAGGCACGCCCCACACGCTGCGCACCCAGGTGCTGCGCGACGCCGCCCGCCTGCGCCTGCACGAAGGGCTCTTCGCGACTCTAGAGGAGCGCCTGGGCCGATCCGCCCTGCAGCCGGACCGCGACGCATTCGAGCGCTGCATCCGCGAGCAGGACACGCTCCTCCTCCGCCCGCTGTGCGACCGCCTGGGCACCTGGATCCACCTCGCCGCGCTGCAGGGAGTGGAGGAGCCAGGGATCCGCGCCCGCGCCGAGCTGACGGCCCTCCGGCACCTGACCGCCGACGCGATTCCCGCGGGCTATGCCGCGCTCATCGAACGCTGTCGGAGCGAAGATTGAGGCCGAAAGTACTCTCAATCTTGCGGCAACATCGCCGCGGAATGCTCTCGCAGCCCCGTCCTCGCTACGCGGACCAGTGGTACAAGAGTACGAGTGGTCCGCAGACTTTAGGTTAGGTTGCTGGAAGAGGACGAGAGTCTGCGATGAGCCTCGCGAGATCTCTGCGAGAAGCACCGAGCGCGAGAAGCGACCGGATCAAGAGATCCAAGGAGACGGTCGGATCACCCGTTTCCATCTTGGCGACTCGCGATTGGCTGGAGCGAACGACCTTTGCGAATTCCGTCTGCGTAAGATTCCGCTGTAGGCGCCGCTGCTTGAGTCCCTCGGCGAGTCGGAGTCGCATCTCGACGTATGCTTCTTCGTCCGGGGACAGGTCGAGGAACTCACGGGTTGTTCCCACCTTCCAGCCCCTTGCTTCGAGTCGTCTCTTCTTCTGCTCACGCATCGTCGTACTCCCGGAATCGTCGCTTGCACGTTTCGAGCACTGTCCGAGGGGGTCGTCGGGGTCTTCTTCGCGAAGACCGCGCCGATCACAATCGCGTCTGGGTCCACGCGGTATACGATCCTCCACGTGGCTGCCGCATCTACGATTCGAAGTTCATGACACCGCGCGCCGATAATCGTCATGGGCCTGGACTGTGGCATGGCGACACGCTGTCCTTGCTGCAGGCGTCTGAGCAGGAATCCGGCCTCCAGCCTGGCTTCTCGCGAGAAAGGCGGGGTCTTGACCTCGCCGTGGAGCCAGACGAGAGGCTTGTCGGACCGGCTCATCCTCGAGAAGTGTATGTCGGCCCTGACATATCGTCAAGTGACAGCGACTGAACGGTCGGGGAGATCGGTGACAGATTAGTCCGAGGACATGGGTGACATTGTTTTCCTTACCCAGCGGCCTTTGTGGTCCTCGATCTGCAGCCTGCGTTCATCCATCCGACCAAGCTTCACAGGTCCGAAGTATACGT
>DASUFT010000153.1:0-10305 GCA_036274395.1 Candidatus Polarisedimenticolaceae bacterium
CCCTTGTGCTCGGGCGCCCACTTCTTGATGGGGTCGGGACGCACGCCGCCGATCTCGTAGAGCTTCTGCTTGTCGAAGATCATCAGCTCCCGGGAGTGCCCCACCACCGCGTAGGTCTTGCTCATGAAGATCGCCTCCTCCGGGCAGACCTCCTCGCACATCCCGCAGTAGATGCAGCGCAGCATGTTGATCTCGAACTTGGACGGGTACTTCTCGATCTGGTGCAGCTTGTGCCCGGGCTGGTACTCGGCGGCCTCGATGGTGATGGCCAGCGGCGGGCAGACCCACTGGCACATGTAGCAGGCCACGCACTTCTCGCGCCCTTCCTCGTCCTTGACCAGGGCGGGCACGCCCCGGTAGTTGTCGCCGAACGTCCGCTCCTGCTCCGGGTACTGGATGGTGTCCTTCTTCCGGAAGAGGGCGCGGAAGGTGACGCCCATGCCCGCGAGCACGCTGGGGAGCATGAGCCGGTCCCACAGGCTCGGCTTGCGGTCGCGCTTCACCTTCATGCGGTCTCCTCGGGAAGCTCCACCTCCACGGCTTCGCCGGAAAGCCGCGTGGGGTAGCAGGCCACGGACAGATCGGGGACGCTGGGACAGGCGCCGCTCTCCAGGGAGAACATCCACTGGTGCATGGGGCAGATCACCAGCCCTTCGTGGAGAAGCCCATCGCCCAGCGAGGCGCCCTGGTGCGGGCAGGTGTCGTCGATCGCGAAGAACGCGCCTCCGTCGTTGAACAGCGCGAGCGGGCGGCCACCCGCCTGCAGCGTGCGCCCCCTGCCCGGAGGCAGGTCCGCGCGCTTGGCGATCTCGACCCAGCGGCCCACGCTCGCGACTTGTATCACAGGCGCAGGAAGAGGCGCCCGGCCCGGGGGTTGACCCGCTCCACGCGCAGGCGCACCCGGGCCCCCAGGGCGAGCCCGGCCAGGGCGGGCACCCTCTCCTCCAGGAGCGTCTCCTCCAGGAGGACGATGGGCCCGGGGTCCACCTCCACCAGCGTCCCCTCCACCTCCTCCCCCACCTTCCCTTCGAGGTACCGGAGCAGCCAGTAGCTGTCGGAGGCGCGCTCGGCGCGCCGTCCCTCGAGCTCCGCGCGCTCCGTGCTCGCCGCGATCTTCTGCAGGTCGGGCGCGGGATGGGGGGGGGCGCCACCCGCCAGCACCGCCGCGATCTGCCGGTTCAGGGCGAGGTCCTGATAGCGCCGCAGCGGCGAGGTGGCCTGCGCGTACGCGGGAAGCCCCAGGCCGGCGTGCGCCCCCGGCTGGATCCCCACCTCGGCGCGGCGCAGCAGCCGGCGCACCTGCCGGATGCGCACGAGGTCGGTGATGGGGCGCGCCCCCTCGGGGATGGGCGCGACGGGAGGCGCCTGGCGCCGGTAGATCGCGGGCACGCCCCGCTCCTGGCAGAAGCGGGCGGCGGCCGCGCCCGCCTGCACCATCGCCTCCGAGACGAGCCGGCGGGACGGCGACTGCGCGGGCAGCCGGTCGAGCAATACCGCACCGTCGCGCACGCGGACGTCCACCTCGGGGGAGAGGAGGCGCACCGCACCCGCCGCCGCCCGCGCCCCCTCGAAGCGGGCCGCCGCCTCGGCCCACCCCCGCAGCAGGGCCGCCCACGGCCCCTCCCCGGAGGCGAGCACGGCGTCCGCCTCGTCGTACCCGAGGCGTGCCGCGGCACGCACGACCGAGCGCACGGGCCCGCCGCCCACGATGGTGCCGTCCGGCCCCACCTCCAGGAGGAAGGAGAGAGCCGGGCGCTCCGCGCCCGGAAGAAGGCTCGCCGCCTCCTCTCCCAGTGCCGGCGGCAGCATCGTGAGCTTCTGGTCGGGGAGGTAGTGGGTGGTGGAGCGCAGGAGCGCTTCCGTGTCCACGGGATCGCCGGGCCGCACGAAGGCCGCGGGATCGGCGATGTGGATCCCCAGGCGCGCTCCTCCGCCGGGGAGCGGAGTGAACGAGAGCCCGTCGTCCACCTCGCGCGTGTGCGCGGCATCGATCGTGATCACCGCCTCCCCGGTCAGGTCCAGCCGTCCTTCCCGGTCGAACCCGCCAGCGGCGGCCGCGGCGGCGGCCGCCAGCACCTCCTCCGGGAACGCGGTGCGCAGGCCATAGCGCCGCACCTCCAGGTTCTCGTCGGGGGCGAAGCGGCCCAGGCGCACGAGCAGGTGCACGGCGCCCTCGTCCAGCCGCTCGAAGCGCTGCGCCGCCGCGGTGAGCGCCGACAGCGCCAGCGCGCGCGCCGCCTCCGCCGCCCCGCTCTCCCCCAGCGCCACCTCCTCGAGCGCGCGCAGGAGGGCGTGCTCCTCCTCGTTGTTCGCCGGTCTCCACGGCTCCCCCCGCCCCACCGCCGCCAGGGCGTCCAGCGCCTCCGTGCGCTCCTTGATGCGGCGCGCCGCCAGCTCCCGCTCGTGGGTCAGCGCGGCCACGCTCTCCCGGGACCGGGGCTCCCAGTCCTCGCCGCGGCGGACGAAGTGGATCCCGTCGCGCAGGAAGGCGAGGGCCACTCCGGCCCGGGCCTCCCCTGTCTCCTCCCCCAGGGCGAGCGCGGCCAGGCTGGCCAGGCTCGCGGGCTGCGGATCATCCGCCACCAGGTCCCACAGCACGGGGACGTCCACGCGGGGGGTCAGCGCCGCCACGCGCTCGGCGACGGCGCCCGCGCGGCGGCCCGCCATGCGGCACCCCTCGGGGTCCTTGCCGGGCGCCTGCCCCGAGGGCTCGACCACGAGCGCGATCCTGGCGGGGGCGACGCGCTCTTCCCTTCCCCCGGGGAGCACCAGGCGCACGCGCTGCTTCTCCTCCCCACCGGAGACGGCGAACTGCAGGCCGCCCCCCTCCCAGAACGCGACCACCGCACCGGCGGGGGCCACGCTAGAGCCTCCGCAGCAGGGCGCGCAGCCCCTCCGCCAGTCCCTCGAGATCGGTCGCCGGCACCACCACGTCGAGATGCGGCAGGTACTCCGGGAGCGCCGAGTCCGCCGTGCCCCAGCGCACTTCCGGCTCGGGCACCAGCCACAGCACCGCCTGGCAGCCCCGCCGCAGCTCCTCCAGCGCGAAGGGGAGCGGGGGGTAGCGGTTGGTGCGGGCGTCGCCGAGCACCAGCAGCAGGGTGTCGCGTCCCTTCGGGCGCGAGGGCCCGCTGAGCAGCGCGTGCAGGGCGCGGCCGTAGTCCGAGGGAGCCTGCGGATTCAGCCCCGGCAGGCGCTTCAGGAGCTCGGTGAAGGAGCGCTCGGCGGAGCGGTCGCGGGCGGCGCGGGAGGCCCAGCGCGCCACCTCCGCGGTCGCGTCCACGGGCCGGTCCACGAACAGCAGCACGCGCGTCCGGCGCCCCAGGCGCAGGAAGGCGGCGGCCATCCACAGGAAGTAGGCGGTGGCGCGGGCCGCCGACCAGGACACGTCCACCAGCAGCACCACCCGGGGCCTGCGGAGGCGCGGCCGGCGCAGGGGCAGCACGAAGGGCACGCCGCCCCGCGAGAGGTTCTCCCGGAACACGGCACGCACGTGAATGCGGCCGTGCGCCGCCCGCCGCAGGCGGCGGCTGGGCTTCCGGCGGATCTCCTCGATCAGGCGCGGCACCTCGTGCGCCAGCGCGCGCTCCTCCTCCGTGCTCGTGCGCCGGGTGAGGTCGAACCGGCGCGCCTCGGTGGCCGGTCCCTGCTTCCGCCGCATCTGCCCGGGCGCTTGCCTCAGCCGTCCCGCGCGCTTGCGGTCCCTCTCCCGCGCCGCCTGGAGCCGCTCCCGCACCGCCGCCTCCCGCGCCTGGTCCGCCTTGCGCTCGGGGCGGGTGGAGGGGTGCGGGGAGGGACGCCGGTCCCGCGGCTGCTCGGCGCGCCCGCGCGCGGTGGGGCGGGCGCCGCCCGCACCGCCACCGGCCTTCTCCTTCTTCCCCTCCCCACCTCGCGCGGGGGGGGCGAAGAAGGCGTCGAAGGCCCGCTCGAAGGCGGCGCGCTGCGTGTGCGTCTTCACCAGCGCCGCCGCCAGGGCCGCCCGCACGCGGGCCCGATCCTCGATGCCCACCGCCTCCAGGGCACGTGCCGCATCCAGGACCTCGCCGGGAGAGGCGCGCACCCCCGCCACCCGCAGGGACGCCACGAACCGCGCCAGTGCATCGAGCATCCCAGGTCAGCGGAACCGGGATGGGTCGCCGAGGACGCGCTCCATGTCCTCGCGGTTCTTGAGGAGCGCGCCCAACGTGCGCCGCAGCACCGGGGCGGAGAGGCTCTCGGCCGAGACCGCCACCAGGGCCAGGGCCCAGTCCACCACCTCGGCGATCCCCGGCGCCTTGCGCAGCTCGGCCTTGCGCAGGGCTTGCGCGAAGCGCACCACCCTCTCGGAGAGCGCGGGACCGAGCGCGGGGACGCGGGCCTCCAGGATCCGGCGCTCATCCTCGGGCGAGGGGAAGTCGATGTAGAGATAGAGGCAGCGCCGGCGCAGGGCGTCCGACAGCTCGCGGGTGTCGTTGCTCGTCAGCAGCACGCGGGGGCGGTGCCGGGCCCGGATCGTCCCCAGCTCGGGGATCGAGATCTGCCAGTCCGACAGCACCTCGAGCAGGAAGGCCTCGAACTCCTCATCCGAGCGATCCACCTCGTCCAGGAGCAGCGTCACCGGCTGCGGAGAGTCGATGGCCTGGAGGAGGGGGCGGGCCAGGAGGAAGTCGCGGGAGAAGAAGGCGTCCGCCTGCCCCTTCAGGGCGGCGATCCCCGCGCGGAGGTCAGGACTTCCTTGGAGCAGCTCCCCCGTGCGGTCCCGGAGCAGCTGGGCGTACAGCATCTGCTTCCCGTAGGACCACTCGTAGAGGGCGCGCGCCTCGTCCAGCCCCTCGTAGCACTGCAGGCGGATGAGATCCGTGCCGTGGAGCCGTGCCCAGAGCTTGGCGATCTCCGTCTTCCCCACCCCCGGCGGCCCCTCGAGCAGCAGCGGCTTCTGCAGCACCTCGCTGAGGAGGAGCGTGGTCGCCACCTCGCCGGTGCACACGAACCCGGATCGGGCGAAGCCCTCCTCGATCGCCTCCACCGTGAGCGTGCTTTCCGCGCGGGCCATGGGTGGCGCGCAGTTTACATGGGACGCGCGGCCACCGTGCGCCCCGTCCCGTGCCGGAGCTGCTGCGCGATCCTGCGGATCTGAGGGTTGCCGGGCTGGAGCTTCAGGGCCAGGCGCAGGTGGAAGTCGGCGTCCGCGGTGCGGCCCATCCGGGCGAGCCCCGCCGCGAGCTGCCCGTGCGCGATCGCCCAGCAGGGCCGCTGCTCGACCGCCACCTCCAGCTCCGTGACCGCCCGGGCCGCCTCCCCCGCCTGCAGGTAGGTCTGCCCCAGCGCCATGGCCGCGTGGGCCATCTCGGGGAGGCTGGCGCGTGCCGCCTCCAGCTGCTCGATGGCCTGGGCCAGGTGTCCCTGCTGGCGCAGGAGCAGGCCCAGCTCCACGAGGCTGTCCGCGTGCCCGGGGGCGGCACGCAGGACCTTCTCCAGCGCCGTCCTCGCATCCTCCGGACGGTCGAGACGCAGCAGGCACTCGGCGATGCGCCGGGAGGCGTACAGCGCGAAGGGATGACCGGGCTTCAGAGCGATCCAGTCCCGGTAGTGGGTGAGCGCCTCCCCGAAGTCGCCGTTCCACCAGGCGCGGTCCCCCGCGAACAGGGTGGAGTCCGCCAGCACCGGATCGAGCGCCACCGCGCGCCCGAGCGCGTGCACGGCCTCCGGCCGGTGCTGCGCGGTGAGCACGCGGGAGAGCGCGAACCAGGCGGAGGCGTCGTCGGGATCGGCGGCCACCAGGGCGCGGTAGTGCCCCTCGGCCTCGGCGGGATCCCCCGCTGCTTCTGCGCGCATGGCGGCGTACCGCCGCTCCTCCTGGGGATCCGGGCGGCCCGTGAGGCGCGCCTGCAGCGCCGGCCCCAGCCAGCGGTGATCGGGGGGGAGATAGCCGCCCATGGTGGAGTAGGACAGCGTCACCCGGTCGGCGCGCACGCCCTTGCGATCGAGGCCGGCCAGCACCTCCTCGGGAGTGATCCAGGGCGTGTCCAGCACGTGCTGGGTGAGCGCGGAGCGGGTGGTGAAGAAGCCGAGGTCGACGTCCAGCAGCACCGGCTCGGCGAAGTAGGGAAGGTCGGCGAGCTCGCAGATGGTGATGGGCACGTTGTAGAGCGTGCCCTGGACGGTGCGGCCGGCGAGGTGGAAGCCGCCCGCCTCCTCGATACCGATCCCCTGCAGGCGTCCCAGCAGCACCTCGCGCACCAGCGCCGCCGCCGCCGGCGCGTCCCGGAGCGTCCCGTCGGGGACGACCCACACCACCTCGCGCACGATGCCCAGGCGCGTCGCCGGATAGATGAAGTTCGCGACCCCGAAGTGATCGAGCGTGCGCGCGCCCACGGAATAGGGATGCAGCTCCAGCTCGGGAAGCTCCAGGGGGTCGGAGGCGGCGATGCGCGCCACCGTGAGGTCGGGGAGCCAGTCGATGTCGGCCTGCCCGTCGAGATGCACGAGCACGCGGTCGCGCACCTTGGCGCTCCGCCAGGCGATCAGCGCCGAGGAGTGGTTCTCCACCCGGTGGACCACGGGAGGGGCCTCCTCGGGAGAGCGGGCCCCGGAGCACCCCCAGAGGGAGAGGGCACACCCCGCGAGAACCCGCGCCCGGCGCATGGCCTCGACTATAGAGGTGGGTTCCCGGGGCCGCCACGAAAGGGATCGGCCAGGCCCCGGAGCGGGTCCTCGCCGGTCTCGCCCCTGGCCAGGAACAGGGCGTGGAAGCGGCGCCCCATGCCGTCGGGATGGAGGAGCTGCAGCGCGGCGCGGCGGCGCGCCACCGCGCGCGGCGTCCCCCACCGGTCGGGATCCCCGGTGAAGCGCTCGAGGATCCCGTTCGCCACCAGGAAGCGGTCCTGCGTGGTCCGCCCCAGGGGCCGCAGGCCGTGCGCCCGGGCCGCGTCCTCGAGGTGGGAGAAGTTGACGTGGGCGGTGAGATCCTGGAGGCCGGGGCGGGCCAGGAGGTCCTCGTGCACCCGGTGGCGGTGATAGGCGAGCAGGGTTCCGGCCGCCCGGTGCGGCCCGTAGAGCCCCCCGGCGTCGTCGCCGTAGTCCACCACCAGCACGAAGCCGCGGGCGAGGGTCTCGGCGATGCGCGCGATCACCCCCTCGAGCGCGGGGCAGACCTCGGCCTCGTCCCCTTCCTCCCGCGCCGCCCCGTAGCGCGCGGCCAGGGCGGCGGCCTCCGGTGCCGGGTCCATCTCCACCTCGACGAGCGCCTCCCCCTGGAGGTCCACACCGATCTCCCGGAGCAGGCCCTGCCTCCGGCGCAGGCGGTGCACGGGAAGGGCGTCGAACAGCTCCACCGCCACGATGCAGCCGGTGATCCCTCGCGGCAGGTCCGCGGGGTCGACCACCTCCGCCTCCGGCACGCGCGCGGCGGCGGCCGCCCGCATGCCTGGACTGGAGTCCGCCAGCGCGCAGCGCAC
This sequence comes from Candidatus Polarisedimenticolaceae bacterium, assembly GCA_036274395.1. Taxonomy (GTDB): domain Bacteria; phylum Acidobacteriota; class Polarisedimenticolia; order Polarisedimenticolales; family DASUFT01; genus DASUFT01. The sequence goes on from DASUFT010000153.1 coordinate 7,437, forward strand.
CCGCCCCCGCTGCTCCGGCCGAAGCCGGGCCAGCGCGTCCAGGACGTCCCGCGCCAGGAGCCCCCGCCCGCACCCGACCTCCACGAAGTGGAAGGGATCGGGAGCCCCCAGGCGCGCGTCGAGCTCGATGAGCTGATGCGCGACCGCGTCGCCGAACGCGTCCCCGGCATCGGAGGCGGTGACGAAGTCGCCCTCCGGGCCCAGGCGCTCGGGCCCCCGGGCGTAGTAGTGCCCGAGGGCCAGCTCCATGAAGCGCGCGAAGGGGATGGGGCCGCGGGAGCGGATCTCGGCGCGGATCGTCTCCTCGATCAGAGGGGGGCCGGCAGCACGCCGCGCTCGGTGGCGACCTGGGAGGCGCTCTTCTCGCCGCGGGTGATCTTGCGCTGGATCTCCATCACCGCCTCGATCAGCCCTTCCGGCCGGGGCGGGCAGCCGCTGATGTAGACGTCCACGGGGAGGATCTCGTCCACGCCCTGCACCACCGAGTAGGACCGGTACATCCCGCCGGTGGAGGCACAGGCGCCCATGGCGATCACCCAGCGGGGATCGGGCATCTGGTCGTAGATCTTGCGCACCGCCGGGGCCATCTTCTTCGTGACCGTCCCCGACACCACCATGAGGTCGGCCTGGCGGGGGGAGAAGCGGAGGGCCTCGGCGCCGAAGCGGGCCAGGTCGTAGCGCGGGCCCACGGTGGCCATCAGCTCGATGGCGCAGCAGGCCAGACCCATGGGCATGGGCCACAGCGAGTGCTTCCTCCCCCAGTTGACGAAGTCCTCGACGCGCGTGGTGTACGCGGTCTCCGTGGCGTCCTCGGGAGGACGCTGGCGCAGGACGAGCAGGGGGTCGGCGGCCATGGCGCGCATCGTAACACCGTCAGCGGGGCTCCTCCCAGCCGCCGTCCTCGGGGGCGGGGAGCTCTCCCAGCCACAGCGCCTGCGGCTCCGCGAGGTCCCACCGCAGGTGGACGTCCCGGCCGTGGCGGCGCGCCGGGAAGCGCAGGCGGGCGCGGGAGAGGTCCACCTCCGCTCCCGCCGCCTGCATCCTCTCCACCACTTGCACCAGAAGGCGCACGCCGGCGAAGTAGGTGGCGTCCACCGGCCGCTCCGCGCACCCCGGCGCCGGCGCCCGCCGCGTCAGCGCACGGTAGAGCCGGAGGGCGTCGGCCATGGTGGGGCGGAGCGCTTGCGCGGCGTCCCGCGCCGATCGCGGCGTGAACAGCGGCGGCTTCTTCGATTCCAAGGGAAGGCTCCGGGTGGAGGCGGGAGCAGGATGGTCCCCGACCTGCGCCGTTCGGTCAAGCCGCCGGGTTCCATGCCGGGGACCGACCTGCTCGGTGGGTGGAAACGCAATGCCATGCTTGGCTTGCTCTACACTCTGCCCGATGCCGATCTTCGAGCCCATGCTTCGTGCGCTGAACGACGCCGGCGTGCGCTACGTCATCGTAGGAGGGGTCGCCGTCGTCCTCCACGGCCACGTGCGTCTGACGACCGACTTGGACCTGATCGTGGATCTCGAGCCAGAACAGGCGAGGAAAGCCATAGACGTCCTGGTGGGGCTCGGTTTGCGACCCCGGGCCCCGGTCGACCCCAGGCAATTCGCCGAGCCGCAGCTGCGCGCCATGTGGATCCAGGAGAAGGGCATGCGGGTGTTCACGATGTTTGACCCGGCCGGGAGGCGCGAGGTGGATCTGTTCATCGAGACTCCGATCCCCTTCGAGCAGCTCTGGTCGCGATCGGTGGAGATGAAGCTGACGGATACGACCGTCCGTGTCGCCTCGATCGCGGACCTCATCGCGCTCAAGCGCGCAAGCGGGCGCCCGGTCGACCTGCAAGATATCGAGACCTTGGAGGAGATCCTCCGGCAGAAGGAGCAGGACGAAAGGAAGCGGCATGGGTGACGTGCCGGATCCTGAGGACTGGGGCGACCTTTCGTTCGAGGGGACGCGGCGCTTCCACCTCTCGCACACCCTCTCGCTCCCCGCGGCCGAGCGTCTGGCCTGGCTCGAGGATCTCATCGATTTCGCCTATCAGGCAGGTGCGCTTCCGAGGAAGGAGCGCGGTCAGGAGGGGGCTTGAGCGAGATTCGTCGGCCCCAGGACGCCGAGCGGCGATCCCCCCTTCCTTGACGGTCCCGCCGGGCCTCCGCTATCGTGGCCGGTCCAAGTGCGCCCCCTTCAGCAAGATGCTCAGCTCTGACGACGCACGCGTCTGGCTTCGCCGCGGCCCCATCCATCCCGCGGCTGGAAGCGGGAGACGACGTTGGCCGATACGGAGACCTTCGACGTCACGGTGATTGGCACGGGACCGGGCGGCTACGTGGCCGCCATCCGTGCCGCCCAGCTCGGGCTGAAGACGGCGGTGGTGGAGAAGGACGCGGTCCCCGGGGGGACCTGCCTCCTCCGCGGCTGCATTCCCACCAAGGCCCTGCTGCACGCCGCCGAGAACATGGACCAGACCAAGCATGCCGCAACCTTCGGCCTGAAGGTGGCCCCGGCGGAGCTCGACATCCCCGCGCTGCACAAGTACAAGGACCGCGTGGTGCAGGCGAACACCAAGGGCGTCGAGTTCCTCTTCAAGAAGAACGGCGTGCGGTGGTTCCAGGGGCTGGGCAAGGTGGCCGGTCCGGGACGGGTGCAGGTGACGCCGGCCGGCGGCGGCGCGCCGGCCACGCTCTCCACAAAAAACATCCTGCTGGGCATGGGCTCGGTCATCCGTGACCTCCCCTTCGCCAAACCGGACGGCAAGAAGATCCTCAACTCCGATCACGCCTTGACCCTCCAGGAGATCCCCAAGTCGCTCATCGTGCTCGGCTCGGGAGCGGTGGGCGTGGAGTTCGCCTCCGTCTACGCCTCCTTCGGCGCCAAGGTCAC
>DASUFT010000154.1:0-3589 GCA_036274395.1 Candidatus Polarisedimenticolaceae bacterium
CCACCGATCAAGCGTCGCCTCAGCTCTGGATCGGTCCCGGCTGACAGCGGTCGTCCGAACTGACGCAAGACACGGCACGCGCCTCCATCTTCTCGGTGAACAGCACCCGGGGAGCCGCATACGTCTTGCGTGCCGGACATGCTTCGCGTTCCATGATTCCCCCCTGAGCAGTGGCGAAATCATACGTCGCCTGGAGCCGCTTGCTATCATCGGCGGCCCCATTCCCGGGAGGCCGTCGGTGAAGATCCACGAGTATCAGGCGAAGGGCGTGCTCCGCCGCTTCGGCGTCCCCGTACCCCGAGGCGAGGCGGTCACGTCCGCCGAGGACGCGCGCCGGGTGGCCCAGGAGCTGGGCGGCGGCACGGTGGTCGTGAAGGCCCAGATCCACGCGGGAGGGCGGGGGAAGGGCACGTTCCGCGACGCGGAGGGGAGGCCCGTGCTGCGGCCCGACGGGAGCAAGCCCCTGGGCGGGGTGGTGGTCGTGTCCGGTCCCGACCAGGCGCAGGCCGTGGCCGCGCGGATGCTCGGGAACGTGCTCGTCACCAAGCAGTCGGGTCCCGAGGGCAGGGAGGTGCGCCGGGTGCTGGTCGAGGAGGGGATGCGGATCGCCCGCGAGGTGTACCTCGCCCTCCTCGTCGACCGCGCGGCGGGTGGGCCCGTCTTCATCGCCAGCGCCGAGGGCGGGACCGAGATCGAGGAGGTGGCGGCGGCACGGCCCGAGGCCATCCTCAAGGTCCTCGTGGACCCGCGGGCGGGCTACTCCCCCTGGATGGGGCGGCGCCTGGCCTTCGGGCTCGGGTTTGCCGGGGAGCAGGTGGGCGCGGTGGGCAAGCTCGTGGCCTCCCTGCACGCCGCGTTCACGGGCACCGATGCCTCGCTCGTCGAGATCAACCCCCTGGTCGCGCTCGCGGACGGCCGGGTGCTGGCACTCGATGCCAAGGTCAGCTTCGACGACAGCGCCCTCTTCCGCCACCCGGAGCTGCGCGACCTGCGGGACCTCTCCGAGGAGGATCCCCTGGAGGTGGAGGCCGGCAAGCACGGCCTCAACTACATCAAGCTCGACGGCAACGTGGCCTGCATGGTCAACGGCGCCGGTCTCGCCATGGGCACGATGGACATCATCCAGCACCACGGCGGGCGGCCGGCCAACTTCCTGGACGTCGGCGGGGGCGCCAACCAGGAGATGGTCACCGCCGCCTTCAAGATCCTCCTGGCCGATCCCGCGGTGCGGGCGGTGCTGATCAACATCTTCGGAGGCATCATGCGCTGCGACGTGGTGGCCGAGGGCGTGGTGGCGGCGGCGCGCACCGTGGGCGTGAAGGTGCCCGTGGTGGTGCGGCTGGAGGGAACCAACGTGGAGCGGGGCAGGGAGATCCTGCGCGACTCCGGGCTCTCCTTCCTCGTGGCGGACGGCATGAAGGACGCGGCCGAGAAGGTGGTCGCGGCGGCGGCGGGGAGGTGAGGCGATGACCCTGCTGGTGGGATCTCACACACGCCTGCTCGTCCAGGGGATCACCGGGAAGGAAGGGACGTTCCACACCCGGCAGGCGGTGGCCTACGGCACGCAGGTGGTGGCAGGCGTCACTCCCGGCAAGGGCGGCACGGAGATGGACGGCATCCCCGTCTTCGACACCGTGCAGGACGCGGCGCGTGCCACCGGGGCCAACGCCTCGGTCATCTTCGTGCCTCCTCCCTTCGCCGCCGACGCCATCCTGGAATCGGCCGGTGCCGGCCTGCCCCTGGTGGTGTGCATCACGGAAGGGATTCCCGTGCTGGACATGGTGCGGGTGATGGCGGCCCTGCGCGGCGGGCCCACGCGCCTCCTCGGCCCCAACTGCCCCGGCGTGATCACGCCGGGCGCCTGCAAGATCGGGATCATGCCCGGACACATCCACCGGCCGGGGCCGGTGGGCGTGGTCTCCCGCTCGGGCACGCTCACGTACGAGGCCGTGGACCAGCTCACCCGCCTGGGGATCGGGCAGTCCACCTGCGTGGGGATCGGCGGCGATCCCGTGAACGGCACGAACTTCCTCGACGTCCTGCGCGCCTTCCAGGACGATCCCCGCACCGAGGCCATCGTCCTCATCGGCGAGATCGGGGGCAGCGCAGAGGAGGAGGCGGCGGAGTTCGTGAAGGGGCACGTGCGGAAGCCGGTGGTGGCGTTCATCGCCGGGCAGACCGCGCCCCCCGGGCGGCGCATGGGCCACGCGGGGGCCATCGTGTCCGGCGGCAAGGGGACGGCGGCGGAGAAGATCAGGGTGCTGCGGGCGGCGGGGATCCAGGTGGTGGACACTCCCGCCGCCATCGGCGAGATGGTGCGCAAGACCATGGAGGCCAAGGCGGTATGACGGAGCGGACGCTGGCGATCGTGAAGCCGGACGGGGTGGCCGCGGGCAAGGCGGGGAAGGTGATCGCGCGCATCGAGAGCGAGCGGCTGCGCATCGTGGCCCTGCGCCTGGTGCGCCTGTCCCGCGCCGAGGCCGAGGGGTTCTACGCGGTGCACCGGGAGCGGCCGTTCTTCTCCGCCCTGACCACCTTCATGTCCTCCGGCCCCGCCGTGGCCATGGTGCTGGAAGGCGAGGGCGCGATCGCGCGCTGGCGCGAGATCATGGGCGCCACCGATCCCGCCAAGGCGGCGGAGGGGACCCTGCGCCGCGAGCTGGCGGAGAACATCGAGCGCAACGTCGTGCACGGCTCCGACGCGCCGGCGACGGCGGCCTTCGAGATCGGGTATTTCTTCCGCGGCATGGAGATCCTCCCCGGATAAGGACGGCTGGTAGGATGCCGGGGTGAGCGAGCTCCGGCGCCTGTTCGGCTACGTCCGTCCCCACCTCGGCCGGATGGTGCTGGCGGCGCTGCTGCTGGCGGTGGCCGGGGCGCTGATGTCCGCCATGGTGGGGACGATCAAGCCGCTGGTGAACGAGGTCCTGCTGCCCTCGTCCCCGGCCACTGCCGCCCCGCAGGCGTCCGCCCCTGCGATGCCGCAGGACGACCTCGAGGAGAGGGTCAAGCGGGCGCTCCCCATCGCGGAGTTCCAGGCGTGGGCGCGCCGGCACGCCTACGTGCAGGTCCCGCTCCTCATCGTGGGCATCTTCTTCATCCGCGCCCTCTTCCTCTACTTCGGTCAGTACCTCATGACCAAGTCCGGCTCCATGGTGGTGCGGGACCTGCGCTCCGACCTCTATGCCTCGGTCGCCTACCAGTCCGCCGGCTTCTTCCAGGCGCACCCCACCGGCACGATCCTGTCCCGGATCCTCGCCGACGTGCAGCAGATCCAGCGGATCATGACGGGCGTCCTCTCGGACGCGGTGCGCGTCGTGGCCATGCTCCCCTTCCTGGTGGTGCTGGTGGTGGCGCAGGACTGGCGCCTGGCCCTGGTGGCCATGGTGGTCCTGCCCCTGCTGGCCTGGCCCATGGTCCGCCTGGGGCGGAGGCTTCGCCGCGCCTCCACCCGGGCCCAGGAGAGCATCGCCGCCGCCGCCGGCCTTCTCACGGAGTCGGTGGCGGGGGTGCGGGTGGTCCAGAGCTTCGGCATGGAGGCCTTCGAGATCGGGCGCTTTCGTGAGGCTCTCTCGCGCCTGCTCGGCGC
>DASUFT010000155.1:0-2921 GCA_036274395.1 Candidatus Polarisedimenticolaceae bacterium
CACCAGGCGGTCGAGGAGCAGCTCCTCCACGACCCCGTCGCTCCGGCGGCGGGCGTGCAGCGCGGTGATGCGCCCGCCGGAGGTGGTGGTGAAGTGGAGGACCTCGCGCCCCTCGACGTACCGGAAGCCGGGCTGCCCGAGGCACTCCCGCAGGGTGACCGCCGGCGTGTAGAGCGCGTCGTGCGGGCAACCCCACAGGCACCGGCCCAGGTACGTGCACGCCTTGCGCCCCGGCCGGTCCTCCGAGAGCACGGCGATCCGCGCCCGCCCCACCCGGCAGCCCAGGGCCTGGAGGCGCGCGCCGTGGGTCCGGGCGCGGTCCAGGAGGTGCGCCGCGTGGGCGTCCAGGCGCAGCGGGGGCTGCAGCCCCTCGTGGAGCGGCAGGTACGCGGAGAGCGCGTCCTCGGTCCCGGTGACGCCGATCCGCGCCGCCACCTCCGCGTAGTGCGGGGCCAGTTCGCGCCAGCCGAAGGGCCAGGCACGGAGATCGCCGTCGTCGAAGGGATAGCAGCCTCCGGTCCAGACCTCGGCCAGCCCTCCCTGGGCCAGCGAGAAGAGGGGCGCGAACCCCTCGGCCTCGAAGCCGTAGCCGCCCACGCCCTCGAGCGCATGCACCTTGGAGGGCGGGATGCCGTAGTACTCCCCCTTCTTCCCGGGGAGGAGCACGCCCTCGAAGCGGTCGCCGAGGAAGTAGCTCACGGGATCCGGCAGCCGCTCCTTCAGGCCGTTCAGGCTCGCCTCGGGGAGGACGTGGGGGAGCCGCTGCCGCCCCACGTCCACGAGCGTCACCTCGCGCCCGCGTGCCAGGAGCGTCTGCGCGAAGTGCACCCCGGACGCCCCCGAGCCCACGACGACCACCCGGTCCACGTCACCGGCCCCGGAGGACGAGCTGGACGGGCAGCAGGAGCGCGCTCCCGGCCGCCGCCGCCACGCCGGCCGCCATACCAATCCAGGCCAGGCGCAGCCAGGCCCGCGCCGCACCCGCCGGTCCCGGGTCGTCCACGCGCCGGAATGCGGGGGCGGACGTCTCGAGGATGGCGAGGAGCAGCACGAGCTTGCGGCGGAGGGCGGAGGCGGGCGCGAAGAGGCGGGCATGGGCGTCGGCCAGGCGCGGGGTCCTGGCCGCGAGGCGCAGCGCCACGCGATCGAACCGGTCGCGCGGCTCGAAGGCCGAGGTCACCCGGTGCGCCCGCACGTAGCACGCGATCACGTAGGGGGAGGGGGGCGCGTCCAGGAGGTAGGCGGTGAAGCGCCGGCATTCCGCCTCGAGCGAGGCCGTCGCACTCACGCTACCGCCCTCAGCATCTCCCGGAGCGGCGTGCGCAGGATGCGCTGGGCGGGGACCCACGGGGTCCCCTCGGCCACGCCGTCCTCCACGAACGTGGCGATCTGGCCCGCGGTGACGGGGAGGCGTAGCCCGGCGCGCTCCAGCGTCCAGAGGAACGAGGCCACGGGGCCGGCGGGGAGCCGCACCGCGCGCGGGGGCTTCCCCTCCAGGCGGCGCAGCACGGACAGGAGATCGGCGAGGGGAACGACGTCGGGGCCGCCCGCTTCCAGGACCTCCCTGGAGAGGGACGCATCGTCCACCACGGCGGCCAGGAGCTCGGCGAGGTCGGAGACGTCCACGGGCTGCACGCGGGCGCGCCCTCCCCCGAACAGCGGCACCACGGGAAGCCGCGCCAGCCGGCGCAGGCCCACCAGCACGGGGGCGCCAGGGCCGAAGACCATCGTGGGGCGGACGATGACCCAGGGGATCCCTCCCTCGCGCACGGCCTGCTCCGCGCGCTGCTTGGCCCGGGCGTAGGGGTAACGGCGCGTGTCCGCGAACTTCACCGCGACCGTGCTCACGAAGACGAAGCGGCCGGCCCCCCGGGCCGCCGCCCGCTGGACCAGCGCCGCGGTCCCGTCCCCGTTCACGCGCGCGTGCACCTCCCGGGAAGCCGCTCCCGTGGCCGCGGCGGCGTGCAGCACCGTGTCGACCTCCTGCAAGGCCTCCTCCCAGGGGCCGGGCTGGGTCAGATCCCCCACGACGCTGCGCACTCCGTCCGGTCCCGGCGGCCGGCGCACCAGGCAGGTGACCTCGATCCCGCGCTCCCTGAGCCGCGGCAGGAGGTGCCGGCCCACGAACCCCCCCGCCCCGGTGAGGAACAGGGACCGGCTCACTCCCCGCGATCCTCGGCCGGCCCCAGCGTCTCCTGGACGACGTACATGGGGCGCGGCTTCAGCTCGTGGAAGATGCGGCCGATGTACTCGCCCATGATGCCGAGGCAGATGAGCTGGACGCCCCCCAGGAAGAGCAGGGCGACCATGATCGTGGCCCAGCCCTGCACGGTGTAGCCGAGCGCCTTCTGCACGAAGACGCTCAGCAGGTAGAGGAAGGCGAGGAGGGAGGCGCCGTACCCCAGCCAGGTGGCGAGCTTCAGGGGGGCGGTGGAGAAGGAGACGATGCCGTCCCAAGCGAAGCGGATCATCTTGCGGTAGGGATACTTGGTCTCCCCCGCCCGGCGGGCATCCCGATCGTAGAGGACGCCGGTCTGGCGGAAGCCGACCCAGCTCACCAGGCCCCGCACGAAGCGGTCCTTCTCCCGCATCCCCCGGAGCTGATCCACCACCCGCCGGCTCATGAGGCGGAAATCCCCCACGTTGCGCGGGATCTCCACGTGGGAGACCGACCCCAGCAGGCGGTAGAAGAGGGAGGCGGTGAGGAGCTTCCCCGCGCTCTCCCCGGCGCGCGTGTTCCGGACGGCGTAGACGACGTCGTGGCCGCCCCGCCAGCTCTCCACGAGGCGCGGAATCACCTCGGGAGGGTCCTGAAGGTCCGCGTCGATGACGACGACGGCGTCCCCGCGGGCGTGGTCCATGCCGGCGGTGATCGCGATCTGGTGGCCGAAGTTGCGGGAGAAGCGGATCACCCGCACGGC
>DASUFT010000156.1:0-11522 GCA_036274395.1 Candidatus Polarisedimenticolaceae bacterium
TGCCCCTCCAGCCACATGCCCAGGCTGTTGTAGGCGAGCTTGGCCCGGTTGTGGACGCTGGCCCGGTAGACCTCGCCCTTGGCCACGGTCCCGTCGGGGCCGACCTCCACCTCGATCACCAGCGCCACCCGGTCCTCCCCCTCGTTGAGCGACGTGAGGTCGGTCGAGAGCTTCTCCGGGAGCATGGGGAAGATGCGGGCGGCGGTGTAGACGGAGGTCGTGTTCTGCCGGGCATGGTCGTCGATGGGCGTGCCGCGCGCGATCAGGGCGTCCACGTCGGCAACCGCGATCCTGCAACGGACGCTGCCGTTTCCCAGGTCCTCGGCCACCGTCAGCTGATCGAGGTCCCGCGAGTCGTCGTTGTCGATGGAGCACCAGAGCAGGCCGCGGAGGTCGCGCAGTCCGTCCCCGGAAGCGGGTGCGTGGATACCGTCCGCCTGTCTCTTCGCGGCGTCCGAGAACTTGGGGGCAAGGCCACGCTCCACCATCGCCTCGCGGGCGATGTCGTCGAGCAGCTCGTGCTGGGTGCAGCCGGGATCGCGCCTGGCCATGGGGTGCCCAGCATAGCCGGTATCATGCGCGGGCGTGGCACGGCGGAGCTGGCTGGAAATCCTCCTTTACGGTCTCTGCGGCGGACTGCTCCTGTTCGCCCTCCGTCTGATCGAGTACCGCTTCCTGGTCCTCGAGCATTCCTTCGAGATCTATGCCGTCCTGATCGCCGCCCTCTTCGCGGGCCTGGGCATCTGGCTGGGCTGGACCCTGACCAGGAAGAAGCCCGAGGTGGTGGTCCGGGAGGTCCGGGTGCCCGGGCCGTTCGTCCTCGACGAGCGCCGGGTCCGGGAGCTGGGGATCACGCCGCGCGAGCTGGAGATCCTGGGGCTCATCGCGGAGGGTCTGAGCAACAAGGAGATCGCCGCCCGCCTGTGCGTGAGCGAGAACACGGTGAAGACCCACGCCAGCCGGCTCTTCGAGAAGCTGGGGGCGAAGCGCCGGACCGAGGCCGTGCAGCTCGCCAAGACCGCCCGTCTCCTCCCCTGAAAGGATGATTTCCCGGCGGAGGCCGCAGTATCACCCGAAAGGAGGACGCTCTCCAGGCGGAGCACCCGGTAAGTTCGCCGGGCGTGAACCGGCGTTCACGCGAGGAGGCCGACGACGATGCGAAAGACCGTTCTGACCTATGGACTGATCTCCGGGATCCTCTCCGCCGTGATGATGCTGGCCACCCTCCCCTTCCTGGAGGAGATGGGGGGGAGCAAGGGCTACATCGTCGGATACACGGCGATCCTCGCCGCAGCCCTGCTCATCTATTTCGGCATCCGGTCCTACCGGGAGAATGTGGGGGGCGGGAAGATCACGTTCGGACGCGCCTTCGCCGTGGGGATCCTCATCTGCCTGATCTCCTGCGCGTTCTACGTGGCCACCTGGCAGACCCTCTACTTCGCGGTGATGCCCGAGCTGGGGGACAAGCTCGAGGCCAGCATGGTGAAGCAGGCGCAGGCGGGGGCCTCCACCCCCGCCGAGAAGGAGGCCGCCGTGAACCGCGCACACGACATGAGGCGCCAGCTGGACAACCCGGCCATCAGCTCGGCGTTCGTGTTCCTCGAGCCCTTCCCGGTGGGGCTGCTGGTGACCCTGATCTCCTCCGCCATCCTGCGACGAAAGTAGAATCCGGCTCCCATGCGGCTTCTTCGGACCACGCTCTTCCTCTGCCTTTGTCTGGGGGGCGCCGCTTGCCGGGAGGCTCCTCCACCGGCCGACCTCGTCTTGCGCGGTGGGACGATCGTCACCCTCGACCCGTCGCACCCCCGGGGCCAAGCGCTGGCGGCTCGCGGGGGCCGCATCGTCGCCATCGGCTCCGAGGACGAGATCGCACCCCTCCTCGGTCCGCGCACCCGGGTGCTCGATCTGACCGGGAAGACCGCCTATCCGGGCTTCATCGAGGGACACGGGCACCTCACCGGCCTGGGGCGAGCGCGGCGGACCGTGGACGTCTCCCAGGCCCGGACGTGGGAGGAGGTGGTGGAGCTCATCCGCCGGGAGGCGGAGCGCCGGCCGGCCGGATCCTGGGTGCTGGGCTGGGGCTGGCATCAGGAGAAGTGGGACCGGAAGCCGCAGCCGAACGTGGAGGGCTACCCCACGCACGCCGCGCTCTCGCAGGCGGTGCCGGACCACCCCGTCATCCTGAAGCACGCCGCCGGCGGCCACCTGGGGATCGTCAATGCCGCGGCCTTGCGCCTGGCCCGCATCGACCGGCGCACGCCCGACCCGGCGGGCGGAGAGATCCTCCACGACGGGCGCGGAGAGCCCACCGGAGTGCTCCGCGAAAACGCGTACGACCTCGCCCTCCGGGCCTACGAGAGCACGCGCACGCCCGAGCAGCGGGCCGCGGAGACGCGGCTCGAGGTGACGGTCGCCATGGAGGAGTGCCTGAGGAAGGGGATCACCTCCTTCCAGGACCTCCACTCGCCCTTCGCCGACATCGACGTGTTCCGCGCCATGGCCGCCGAGGGCAAGCTGCCCGTCCGCCTCTACGTCATGGTGCAGGAGCCCAACCAGGTCCTGCGCGCCCGGCTGAAGGACTACCGCTGGATCGGCCTGGAGGACGACCACCTCACGGTGCGCGCGATCAAGAAGCAGATCGACGGCGCCCTGGGCGCGCACGGCGCCTGGCTCCTGGAGCCGTACGCCGACCTGCCCTCCTCCAGCGGTCTGGAGACGGAGACGGTCGCGGACATCGAGGAGGCCGCGGACATTGCGCTGGAGCATGGCTTCCAGCTCGCGGTGCACGCGATCGGCGACCGCGCGAACCGGGAGACGCTCGACCTTTTCGCCCGGGCATTCCAGAAACGTCCGCCCAAGGAGCCGCCGCGCTTCCGCATCGAGCATGCCCAGCTCCTCCATCCCGCGGACGTGCCCCGATTCAAGGAACTCGACGTGCTCGCCTCCATGCAGGGGATCCACTGCACGTCCGACGGCCCATGGGTCCCCACCCGGATCGGCGAGGACCGCGCACGGGAGCGGGCCTACGTGTGGAGGAGCCTGACCGATGCCGGTGCCCGCGTGAGCAACGGCACGGATTGCCCCATCGAGGATCCCGACCCCGTCGCGAACTTCGCGGCCAGCGTGACGCGTCGCATGGGAGACGGGCGAGCCTTCCACCCCGAGCAGCGCATGAGCCGGGAGGAGGCGCTGCGCTCGCTCACCTCGAATGCCGCGTTCGCCGCGTTCGAGGAGGACGTGAAGGGGACGCTTTCGCCGGGACGGTACGCCGACGTGACGGTGCTCGATCAGGATCTGCTCGCGGTGCCCGACGATGCCCTCCGGCGGACGAGGGTGGTGGCCACCATCGTGGGCGGACAGGTCCTCTACGAGGCAAGATAGGACGGTTCCCATGCACCGACGCGACGCTCTCCGCTGGATCGGCCTCGCCGCAGCCGCGGCTGCGGAAGGTAGCTGGGCGCGCGGTGCAACCTCCCCTGGCATGATCACACGCACCATCCCCAGCACCCGCGAAGCGCTTCCCGTGATCGGCCTCGGCACCTGGCAGACCTTCGACGTGGGCCGCTCCGCGGAGGAGCGGGCCCCGCTCCAGGAGGTGCTGGCGGCCTTTGCCGCCGCCGGCGGCAAGCTCGTGGACAGCTCTCCCATGTACGGCCGGGCGGAGGTAGTCCTGGGCGACCTCGCCGCCGAGCTCGGCCTGCGGCCGAAGCTGTTCCTGGCCACCAAGGTGTGGACGTCGGGGAAGCAGGCCGGCGTCGAGCAGATGGAGGCTTCCCTGCGCAAGCTGCGCGCCGAGCGCCTGGACCTCATGCAGGTGCACAACCTCCTCGACATGGAGCGCCACCTGGAGACCCTGCGGGAGTGGAAGGCGGCCGGGCGCGTCCGCTACATCGGGATCACGCACTACACGGCCTCGGCCCACGAGGCGGTGGCGCGCGCGATGGCGGCGCATCCCCTGGACTTCGTGCAGGTCAACTACTCGGTGGGGGAGCGGGAGGCGGAGCGGCGCGTGCTGCCGCTGGCCCAGGAGCGCGGGGTGGCCGTGCTCGCCAACCGTCCCTTCGCGGGCGGGGACCTCCTGCGGCGCCTGCGCACGAAACCTCTCCCCGCGTTTGCGGGGGAGATCGGCTGCGCGAGCTGGGCCCAGCTCCTGCTCAAGTTCGTGGTCGCGCACCCGGCCATCACCTGCGCCATTCCCGCCACCTCCAAGGTCGCGCACCTGCGGGACAACATGGCGGCGGGGCTCGGCTCCCTGCCGGACGACACCCTCCGGCAGCGGATCGCTGCAGAGGCGACGTAGCCTACGGTACCCTCCTCCTCCCAATGGAGGGGAAGATGCTCCGACTCCGCCACGGCCGTCACGCCTTCGCCGTCCTCCTGGTGGTCACCGCCGCGCTGGCGCAGGAGAGCACACCCCTCCCCCCGGGGGTGACCAGGCCCGAGCCCACCGTCCCCGAGATCTACACGCTCATGGGTCAGTTCGTGCGCGTGGCCTACAACAACGAGGGGTACGTCATCCTCGGCTACCGCATGGCGAACGACTCCGTGGGACAGGAATGGATGCTGCTCGACATGGGCGCCACCATCCGGAGGGGCGTGCCCCATTACCGGCTCACCCGCGAGGGACTGTCCGTCAAGACTCCCGACGGCAAGACGATTCCACTGGCCACGCAGAAGGAGTACGCCGAGGCCGGCTACCTCCGCGCCCTCAACCAGCGGGCGAAGATGATGCGGGACTCCATCAGCTACTTCCCGCTCGACGCCCATACCGCGTGCGCCGCCCGCTTCTTCGGCGACATCGGCTCGGCGGCGTCGATGTCCTACGACCAGGTGGAGCTGTCCTCGGACCGGGCCTGCGTGGGCCGCCTGTTCTTCAAGGTGCCCGGAGGGATCCAGCACGGCCAGCACTGGCTGATCGTGAAGTTCGCGAACAGCCAGGTGGAGGTCCCCTTCCGCATCCTCACCAAGGACGAGGCCAAGTATCTCAAGAAGGAGTGGGAGAACCTCAAGAAGCAGCTGGACCGGGACCTGGAGCAGTGAGCCCGCCGGTCCTCAGCTCCGCACCAGGCGGAAGGTGAGGAGGGCGAGGACCACCACTGCGGCCACGATGGCGGCCCAGAGCAGGGTCTTTTGGCCGCCCTTCCCGCGCAGGAGGCGCGTGGCGGCGCGATGGTCGGGGTTCTTCTCCATCGCTCCCGGAGCGCGCGTGTCGGCCTCCAGGGCCAGCACGACGTCGCGCACGCGCTCCAGCTCGTAGCGCGGGGGGCGCGCATCGGGCGCGCCCAGCAGCAGCCAGTAGGCGCCTGAGGGCGCCACCAGGAACAGGTCGGGGGTGGGGGCCCGCACGCTGATCGCCCGGAAGACGAGGGGCGCGTCGTCGCCGTCCTCCACCTGCAGCTCCAGGGAGATCACCCGCGTGCGCGGCAGATCGAGGAGGAGCGGAGAGGGATCCCCGGCGGGCCGGGCCAGGCGTCCCTCGGCGAGCGCCACGGACTTCCCTTCCGCCGTCTCGGCGCGCAGCCGGAACGGCCGGTCGAAGAAGGAGGCCTGGGGATCCAGGCGCAGGCCGTCCACCAGCACGGGGAGCGCGGCCGGCGTCAGCCGGTACGTGGTGGCCCCTCCCTTGGATCTGGCCGGTGCGACCTCGCAGGCGACCTGGGTGGAGCCGGCGTCGCGCTCCAGCAGGTAGGGCCACTGCCGCCCCGCCTCGTCCGTCACCCGTAGATCCGCGAGATCGGGCGCCAGGTGCGCCAGGTCGTCCGGGCCGAGGCGGACGCGCGTCAACCCCTCCGGGGCACGCTCCACGTGCAGGGGCCGCCGCATCTCCCAGGCGCCGCCCTGGAGGGAGGCTCCCGGGCGCATGGCGAAGGCCAGGGCGGGAGAGGGGTCGTAAGCCCGGTTTGCGCGCACGGGCCCCAGGCGCGCGATGCCCACGGTGGCCCCGTCGTAGAGGCGGATCAGCGCCTCGGCACGCTGGCCGTACACCTCGCGGCCCGGTTGGGGACGGAGTCCCGCCAGATCGTAGCGCGGCACGCGGGCGCGCTCGCCGCCGAAGCGGAGGACGGCGGCAGGTGCCGCACCCCCGGAGGAGAGCGCCGCCACCAGCGCCGGGCGCGCGTACACCGCCGCCACCGCGAGATCGGAGAGGGAGGGGCTGTCCCCGTCCTCGATCACGAGACGGAGACGGTCCCCCAGGGCGGGGCGGAGCGCGAGCTCCAGTTCCTCCACCCCCGTGCCCGGGGCCAGCCGGAACACGTTCCCCTCGGCGACGCGGGCGGGGGCCCGCCCGGTCCCCACGTCCTCCACCGTCACCGGCCGATCGAACGTCCCGGTGGAGGTGGCGATCCGCAGCGCCTCCGGGACCACCCCGCGCGGCCGCGCCAACTCGACCACCGTCTCGCCCTCGTCGTGGCGGACCGAGCGGATCTCGAGCGGGATGGTGGCGCGCGCCCCCACGTCCACCGAGGCCGCGCTCTCGTAGCGGAGGGAGGGGGTGAGCCACCCCGGTTGCTCGTGCTCGATCACCACCTGCAGGTGCCCGGCGTCCCGGAGGTCCGCGGGGACGCGCAGCTTCTCCAGGCTGCGCGGAGAGGTGAGCCGGAAGATGGAGCCGCGGGCCACCTCGCCGTTTTTCTCGGGCACGGGGCGGATCGTGACCTGGGCCACGAAGGCCCGAGCCGCCGGCTCGAGCACGAGCACCCAGGTGCCGAACCGCGGCCTCTTCCCCGGTCCCGGCAGCTCGTAGGTCTCGCGGCGCAGGTTCGCGCGTCCCTTCCGCGGCACCTCCTCGCGGCTGATCTGCAGGGGAGCGACCGCGATCGTCTCGCGCTCGCGCACCGTCCCTTGCCGGGGAGCGTCGAGGAGGAACGGCACCTCGGCCCCGGCGGGGTCGAACAGGCGCACGTTCGAGAGGTCGGGGCGGCAGGCGGCGAGCACGTGGGGAGGCAGCTCGATCCGGACCAGGCCGGGGGCGTCGACGTGGACGTCCGCCTCGTTGGGGAAGAGCGCGCGCAGCTCCACGGGCTCGGCGGCGAGCGCGGCGGCGCCCAGCGCGAACGCGGCAAGCAACCATCCGATGCGCGCGCTCACGGCGTCTCCGGCGGCAGCCTGCGAAAGACAAAGCGCTGGTAGAGGAGCGAGACGGAGAGCAGGGAGACCGCCAGGCCCACGAGCGACATGATGCGGTAGAGGTCGCGCAGCTCTCCCACGTCGTACAGGAACACCTTGCCGATCGTCACCACCAGGAAGCCCAGGCTGAGCCAGCGCAACCCGCTGCTCGCCCTGGCCATGCCGAAGCCGAGCAACACCATGGCGTAGACCGCCCAGGCGATGGAGACGGTCAGGTCCCGGGCCGGCGACCGTCCGAAGTCGAGGGTGAGCCGCGGTCCCTCCGCGAACCAGTCGGCGATGGCGAGGTTGATCCAGACGAACACGACGAAGATCCCCGCCACCGCGGCACCCAGCGCCCCCACGGGGAGCCCGCGGTCGTAGAGCGTGTGCTCCCAGTCCCGGGCGCGTTCCCGCTCCAGCGGGCGGAGCAGCCAGGCGCTGGCGAACAGCGCCGCGGCGGGCACGAGGTAGGTGTAGAGCACCCAGTTCAGGATGGGGACGGAGGAGCGGGGGTACGAGCCCAGCAGCGCCTCCAGGGGGACCAGGCGCAGCGTCGCCGCCGCCAGCAGCGCGAGCGCGAACCACTTCAGGCCGGGGTGGTCGAGCCTGCGCCACAGGGCGAGGAGGGCGACGCCCTCCAGCGCCCAGCCGATGGTGATCCACGACTTCTCGAGCTGCAGCGGGATGGCGACGCTGGTGAAGCAGATGGCCACCGCGGTGAGCCACACGAGCGCGGTCAGGCGGATCCCCGGCTCCTCCTCGCGCAGCGCGCGCCGCGCCCGGGCTACCGCGAGCAGGGCCACCGCGCCGAGCAGGATGGGCAGGAGTCCCAGCGCGCCCCGGCCGAAGGCGGTCACCCACGCCACCCGGGCCGGGAAGAACCAGAGTGGTCCGGCGAGCGCCGCCACGTACCAGGCGACGCGCTGCCTGCGCAGCGCGCGGCCGGAGAGGAACGGCCAGGCGGTGAACGCGAGCACCCCCAGCCCCTGGAAGAGCAGGGCGGGCTTGGCCCACTCAGACGTCTCACTCGACCCCTGCTGCCGCACGGTCCAGACGGCGTGCACGAGGACCACGGCGAGGAGAGCACCCGCACCCCAGAGGGCGTTGGGCAGACGCGCGGCGGCCAGCAGCACGAGGAGCGCCAGCACCAGCGTGCCCCCCAGCGCGAGCCCGGGTCCGAGGTCGGGCAGGAGGGGTGAGTTGAACAGCGCCAGCACGCTGATGGCGGCGAAGGCGGCCGCGGCATGGTCGGCGAACGCCCGTACCGGCGCGGACCTCCGCAGGAGCGCGGCGACCTGCGCGGCGACCGCCAGCGCCGCCATCGCGCCCAGGAAGGTGGCGGCGGGCGGGAACGCGGCGTCGTGCGCGTGCACGCCGTGCTCCAGCGCCAGGAGAACGGCGGTGCCCACGGCCGCGGCGAGCTGGAGCGCCTCGCGCTCGGGAAAGGCGGCGTGCCGGTAGAGGAGGGCGCTCAGGCCCAGCCAACCCGCGAGCCACGGCCAGGGAGACACAACGGGCGCGAGCGCGGACGCGATCAGCAGCACGGCACCCGTCCCCAGGGCCGCCACCATCGCCGCCGGGGCGGGTCCCTCGAGCCCCGGTTCCTCCCGCCTCAGCTCCACGAAGAGGTGGAACAGCGCGGCCAGGGCGAGGGCGGCCGCCACCGACTCCCAGGCCGCAGCCGTGGTGAACGGCGCGCGCAGCCGCCAGACGGCGAAGACGCCGAGGCTCCCCGCCGCCGCCGCCAGCGCCAGCCAGGGCACCCCTTCGCTCCGCGCCACCCAGCTCGCCCCCGCGCACAGCAGCAGGAGGAAGAGGAGCACCGGCCAGAAGTGCGGCCCCAGGTCGATCCTCGACGCGAAGTAGAAGGTGAAGCCGAACGGGAGCAGCAGCCCGCCCACCTGTGCCGGCAGCCATTCTTCCCGGTCGTCCCCGCGCCCCAGACGTCCCGAGGCGGCGAACACGGCGGCGAAGAGTCCCAGGATCACCAGGCCGAGGACCACGCGATCCGCCCCCATGCGCGCGCCCATCCAGAGGCCCTGCAGGAGGGCCGTGCCGAGGAGCGCGAGGAGGGAGAGCCAGGGCCAGCGTTGCCGGCGGCCCACCGCGAGCAGCCCGAGGTCGAGGAGGAGGACGTAGCCGAACAGGCCCACCGGGCGGTCCTGGTCGCTGTGGAGCAGGAGCGGCGTGGCGAAGCCGCCGATCAGCCCCAGCACGGCCACGAACCGGGAGGCGTGCCGCACCGCGAGCAATCCGCAGGCGACGGTGACGAGCACCATCAGCGCGAAGGTGACGGCGAGCGGGATCAGGCCGTAGAGCGCCTGACCGGCATAGAGGGCGGCGTACAGGATGACGATCCCCGCGCCTGCCAGTCCCTCGGGCGTGGCCCGGATCCCGCGTGGGCGCAGCCACTCCGACGCGACGAGGCAGCCGAGGCCGGTCGCGATCCCGAGCACGACCCGCAGCGGCGGCGTGATCAGCCCGTGCTGGATGGAGAACTGGAAGAAGAGCAGGCCGGCGAGCGCGAGCACGATCGCGCCCAGCAGCGCGGCCCCCCGGATGCCGATCCAGCGCTCCCAGTCGACGGACGGCCGGGACGGCGGGGGAGGTTCCGTCGGCTCGATGGGCGGCTGCACCTCGAGGGGCGGAGAAGGAGGCGGAGGGGGAGGCGGGGGCGGAAGCGGCCGCGCGGTGGGGCCCACCGTGACCGGCTCGGCGACCCGGGGCATCGGCGCAGGGGCCGCCGGGGGTGCGGCGGCCTGGGCCGGCACTTCCGGCGGCCGCTGCAGCACGCGCAGCCGCTGCTGCAGATCGTTCACCTGCTGCTGCAGGTCCGCGACGGACTTCCTGAGGGAGGCAAGCGACCCCGTGCGCACGAGGGCGATGATCGCGAGCACGGGGCCCACGAGCACCAGCAGGATCACCAGAAGGACCAGCGATTCCAAGGCTTGCGTGCCTCGCGGCCACGGAGCGTACCCCCCGCCCGAGAAGAGGGTCAAGGAGGAGACGGGACCGTCTCCCTCCCCGCGGGGCGCCCGCAGTGGAAACGCCGGTTTCCCTTTTCCGCACCGTGCCCACAAGCGCACGGTTCATGCGGGAACTTCCCAGCGGGAGCCAGGTCTTTCTTCGGCCGTTCGACGCTCAGGGAGGTTGTCCTATGGAATCCGGGGCCGGGACACTCATCGGCATGCAGCAAGCGAGCCGGGCGATGGATCGCGAGACGATCGAGCAGGCCATCCGGGAGATTCACCCGGATTGCTTCGGCTGGGCACTGGCCTGCTGCCGGCACGACCGCGAGGAAGCGCAGGATGTCCTGCAGGCGAGCTATCTGAAGGCGCTGGAGGGCAAGGCCGTCTACCACGGCAGCGCCAGCGTCAAGACCTGGATGTTTGGGATCGTGCGGCGCACGGCATGGGAGCGACGGCGCTCCTGGCTGGTTCGCACACTGATCCGCCGAAGACCAGGAGAGGAGATCTCACCGGCACCCACGCCGGAGTCGGTCGCCAGCGATCGTGAAGCGCACGCGCGCCTGCGCACCCTCCTCGCCCAGCTCTCTCCCCGCCAGCGCGACCTCCTGCACCTCGTCTACTACCAGGAGATGACGATCGAGGACGCCTCCCAGGTCCTCGGCATCACGCTCGGCACCGCCCGCACCCACTACACGCGCGGCAAGGACCGCCTGCGCGCTCTCCTCCAAGGAAGGAACCAGGCATGAGCACCACTCCCGATCCCGAGGATTTCGCTTCGCTCTTCGCACGCGCGCGCCGCCAGGACGCGCGGACCACGCCCACCTTCGAGGCCGTCCTGGAGCGGTCACGTCCCGCGCGCCGGAGCACCCTGCCGGCGCTCGCCGCCGCCTCCGTCCTTGCCACCGGCCTGGCCGGCGCCGTCCTCCTCCTCCGGCAGGAGCCCCGTCCTCCGGACGCCGACCTGATCGCTGAGCCCATCAAGCCACCCCGTTCGAACGCGATGGAGGTGCCGCCCTCTACGACCCAGCCCCGCCCCGAGGAAGTCGGGCAGTTGCAGGCCCTGGGTTACCTGGGTGCCAAGAAGCTCGAGAAGGGGGACGCGGCCTCCCCGCCGGCCCATCCATTGGCTCCAACGGAATTCGTGCAGGACCTGCCGGCTCCGGGGCGCTTCTACCAGGCCGTGTCGGGGAACGTGCTCGGTGCCCGCGAGCGAGACTTCAAGGCCGCGGCTTCAGCGGAGATGGTTCGAGTGGTGGGCAGGACGGAAGCCGTCGATCTAGCGGAAGCCGCCCCCGGACTGAACACCGAGCGTTACCAGCGCATCGACGAGAACGCCTTCCTCGCCGCCACCGAGAATCCCCTCTCCACCTTCTCCATCGACGTGGACACGGCCTCGTACTCGGTGGTGCGCCGCTACCTCACCGAGGGGCGGCTCCCTCCCCG
>DASUFT010000157.1:0-2165 GCA_036274395.1 Candidatus Polarisedimenticolaceae bacterium
GACACCGACATCCTGCGCTTCTTCGTCGCCACCAAGTCGGGGTTGGCGAGCCTCCTCGTCCTGGCGGCCGTGCTCACCGGCCTCACCGTGCTGGAGCTGGCCTGCCTGATGCCGATCGGCCTTGCCGCCGCGGAGGGGCGGCGCCTGCCCGCCAGGACCGCCCTCTACCGCGCCGCCCTGCGCGTCCCCGAGCTCCTGGCGCTGGCCGCGCACATGGTGGTGCGCGTGGCGGCGGCGCTGATCCCGTTCCTGCTCGGGGGCTTGCTGCTCTACGTCGGCCTGCTGCGCGGCCTCGACATCAACTACTACCTGGCGGCCCGGCCGCCGGCGTTCTGGGCAGCGGCGATCCTGGGAGGAGCGCTGCTCGCCGGCCTCGTCGTGGCACTCCTCTGGGCCGTGGCGCGCTGGACCTTCGCCCTGCCCCTCCTGCTCTTCGAGCGCGTCCCGCCGCGCCGGGCCCTGGGAGAGAGCGCGCGCCGTTCGGCCGGGCACCGCTGGCGCATCCTGGGCGTGCTCGCCGCGTGGGCGGGGGCAGCCGCCGCGATCCTCACGCTCGCCACCTGGGCACCCCACGTTGCGGGGCGCACGCTGGCCCCGCACTTCGCGGCCTCCATGCCCCTCCTCCTGACCTTCATGGTCGTGCTCGGGTCCTTCTGGGGGCTCCTCGTGCTCGCGGCCGGGATCTTCAACGTGGCGCTGTTCTCTCTCCTGGTGAACCGGCTCTACCTGGGGCTGGGGAGTCCCAAGGAGAACGGGGAGCGGACGCGACCCGACCCCAAGGAATGGAGCCCACCCCCCCGCATGCAGATCGCCGTCGTCCTCGTGGCCGTCCTCGGGGTGGCCGGCGCCGTCTTCCTCGCCGCGTCCATCGTGCGCCACGGCCGGAAGGTGGAGGTGATCGCGCACCGGGGTGCGTCGGTGGAGGCGCCCGAGAACACGCTGGCCGCCTTCCGCCTGGCCGTGGAGCAGGGGGCGGACTTCGTCGAGCTGGACGTGCAGGAGTCCGCGGACGGCGAGGTGGTGGTGGTGCACGACAGCGATCTCATGAAGATCGGCGGCTCGCCCCTGAAGCCCTGGGAGGCGACCGCGGCCGAGCTGCGGAGCGTCGACATCGGCAGCCACGCCGGCCCGCAGTTCGCCTCCGAGCGGGTGCCCACGCTGGCCGAGGCCCTTGCCGTGGCCAAGGGCCGGGCGAAGGTGATCGTGGAACTGAAGTCCTACGGGCACGACCAGCACCTGGAGGAGCGGGTGGCCGCGATCGTGGAAGCGGCCGGCATGCAGGACGAGTGCATCTACATGTCCCTGGACCACGCCATGGCGGCGAGGATGAAGGCGTTGCGGCCGGGCTGGCGCTGTGGCTTGCTGGCCGCACAGACCGTGGGGGATCTCGTCTCCCGGCCCGCGGACTTCCTGGCCGTGCGCACCGCCATGGCCACACCGGGGTTCGTGCGCCGGGCGCACGCCGCCGGGCGGGACGTCTACGTCTGGACCGTGAACGACCCCGCGGCCATGCTCGGGGCGATGAGCCGGGGCGTGGACGGGCTGATCACCGACCGGCCGGACCTGGCGAAGAAGGTGGTGGCGCGCCGGGCGGCCATGAACGACGCCCAGCGGGTGCTGGTGGCGTTGCTCGTCCGCCTGGGCGCGGACACCCAGAGGCTGGTGGCGGAGGAATCCCTGCGCCCCTGACCGGTCAGTCGGCGACCGGATGCCAGCTCGGGTCCGGGTCGTACCGCCACATCTCCTTGAAGGCCTGCTTGGTCTCCGGTCCCAGGTCCTTCTCGTAGACGATCCCGTCGTGGTTGACGATGAACGTCTTCACGCCGGTGACCCGGTACTCGGCGGGAGCGGCCACCAGGGCGAAGCCGCCGATCATCACGTCCTTCACCACGTAGTCGATCTCGCCGAACGGTGCGTGCTTCCCCTGCGCCTTCAGGATCTTGAAGTGGTATCCGTGGTAGGGCTCGATCCTGTCCGTGTACCCCTCGGCGATCACGCGGGCGATCCCCTCGCCGACCGGGCCACCCCAGGACCCGTCCGGGTTCTGCCAGGCCAGGCCGTCGTGCTTCCCCGGCGTGCTCACCACCCGCTGCGCGTACTGGTTGATCGTGGCGCCGTCGTGCTTCTCGGAGGCGTACTCCTCCTGCGCCTCCACGTAGCCGCGG
>DASUFT010000158.1:0-22925 GCA_036274395.1 Candidatus Polarisedimenticolaceae bacterium
CTTCCCAACCTCCGAGCCGGCCGATACACTCCCAGTCGGACACGCGGCAGCCCCCCAGCGTCCTGAACCTTCGACAAGCTCAGAATTCTGAGGGGGTTGCTGCTGTCCGCTACCTCCTTCCCCGCTTTTCCCCGATGAACCAAAAAAAGGCCCGGTCGCAGGACCGGGCCTTTTTCGACGGTACGGAAGCTACCGGATCAGAAGTCGCCACCGCCCATGCCGCCCATGCCGGGCGCGCCCGCGGTCTTCTTGTCCTCCTCGGGGAGCTCGTTGACCACGGCCTCGGTGGTGAGCATGAGTCCCGCGATGGACGCGGCGTTCTGCAGGGCGGAGCGCACGACCTTGGTGGGATCGATGATCCCCGCCTCGATCATGTTGATGAAGCGGTCGTTCTGGGCGTCGAAGCCCCACTCCGGCCCGCCCTTCTTGTCCTTGACGGAGGCCAGCTCCTTTACCTGGTTCACGATGACCGAGCCCTCGTAGCCGGCGTTGTTGGCGATCTGGCGGACGGGCTCCTCCAGGGCGCGCTTCACGATGCGCAGGCCGATGGCCACGTCCTCGGTCTTCTCGTTCTTGGCCGCCTCCTCCAGCACGGGGATGGCACGAGCCAGGGCCACGCCGCCGCCGGGGACGATCCCCTCCTCGACGGCCGCCTTGGTGGCGTGCATGGCGTCCTCGACGCGGGCCTTCTTCTCCTTCATCTCCGACTCGGTGGCAGCGCCGACCTTGATCACGGCCACTCCGCCCACGAGCTTGGCCAGGCGCTCCTGGAGCTTCTCCCGGTCGTAGTCGGAGGTGGTCTCGTCGACCTGGGTGCGGATCTGCTTGACCCGCCCCTCGATGTCCTTGGCCTTGCCGTTCCCCTCGACGATCGTCGTGTTGTCCTTGTCGATGACGATCTTCTTGGCCCGGCCCAGGTCCTCCAGGCGCACCGACTCGAGCTTGATGCCGAGGTCCTCGGTGATGCTCTTGCCGCCGGTCAGGATGGCGATGTCCTCGAGCATGGCCTTGCGGCGATCGCCGAAGCCGGGCGCCTTGACGGCGGCGGCGTGCAGCGTGCCCCGGAGCTTGTTCACCACCAGGGTGGCCAGGGCCTCGCCCTCCACGTCCTCGGCGACGATGATCAGAGGCTTGCCGGACTTGGCCACCTGCTCCAGCACGGGAAGCAGGTCCTTCATGCTGCTGATCTTCTTCTCGTGGATGAGGATGTAGGCGTCCTCGAGCACGACCTCCATCCGCTCGGGATCGGTGATGAAGTACGGGGACAGGTAGCCGCGGTCGAACTGCATCCCCTCCACGACCTCCAGCGAGGTCTCGAGGCCCTTGGCCTCCTCGACCGTGATCACCCCGTCCTTGCCCACCTTCTCCATGGCCTGGGCGATGATCTCGCCGATGCTCTCGTCGCTGTTGGCGGAGATCGTGCCGACCTGGCCGATCATCTTGCCGGCCACCGGGCGGGACAGGGTCCGGATGTGCTCGACGGCCTTCTCCACGGCGCGGTCGATGCCCCGCTTGATGTCCATGGGGTTGCTGCCCGCCGTCACCGCCTTCACGCCCTCACGGAAGATGGACTGGGCGAGCACGGTGGCGGTGGTGGTGCCATCGCCGGCGACGTCGCTGGTCTTGCTCGCGACCTCGCGCACGAGCTGGGCCCCCATGTTCTCCTTGGGGTCCTCCAGCTCGATCTCCTTGGCCACGGACACGCCGTCCTTGGTGGACAGGGGGGAGCCGAACTTCTTCTCCAAGACCACGTTGCGGCCCTTGGGCCCCAGCGTGATCTTGACGGCGTCGGCCAGCTTGTTCACGCCCCGAAGCAGCGACTGCCGGGCGTCCTCCGCGTAACTGATGTTCTTCGCAGCCATGGTTTCTCGTTCCTCCCAGGGTTTCCTGTGATCAGCCGATGATGCCGAGGACCTCGTCCTCGCGCAGGATCACGTGGTCGTTGTCGTCGATCTTGATCTCGGTCCCGGCGTACTTCCCGAACAGCACGCGATCGCCGACCTTGACCTCGAGCGGGATACGCTTGCCGTCCTTCTCCAGCCGGCCCGCGCCCACGGCGATGACTTTCCCCTCCATCGGCTTCTCCTTCGCCGTGTCGGGGATGATGATGCTGCCGCGCTTCTGCTCCTTCTCCTCGATCCTCTGCACCAGGATCCGGTCATGCAGGGGCTTGACCTTCATCGCGTCGCCTCCTTCTCGCTTGCGGACGGCTCCCGTCCTAAATTCCGCGTTTTCAGTAACTTGAACGCTCTTTTTGGCACTCGCTGAACGCGAGTGCCAGCATGTTAGGACCGCCCCCGCACGCTGTCAAGGCGAGGCACCCCACGCGCCGCATTTCGACACTGCGCGGCGGCCACGAGGCGGTGGCTATCGGAAATCCGATTGCTTCCGTGGATCTTTTTGGTAAAGAAGACAGGGCACGCTTCTTGAAGCTTTCCGGAGGGAGGCTGCCATGGAGCGAGGACCTCTCCAGCCCCCCGGGGGGCACGTCGAGCCGTTCGACCGCGACGCCCTGGAGCTGCGCCTCCGGGAGATCTCGCGGGCCGTGGCACCCGACCGGACGGTGGACGACCTGGAGCTGCGCCACCTGATGCGCGTCGTTTCCGAGTGCTCGCTCTTGCTCACCGACGTCTACTCCGACCAGCGGATCGCACGGATCATGCAGCCGGAGCGGAGCCTCCTGAGTGGACTCGTGCACCGGCTCCTTGAGGAGGAGCGGGCGGGAGGGGGAGAGGTCCTGTACCGCGTGCGCCGGCTGCCGGACGACGTGCGCCTCGTGGGAGACAAGGCGCTGTTCGACCTCGGGCTGACCGGCCTGCGGCGCGTGAAGGGGTACGACCTGGCCGAGCTGGGCGCGCGCGCCTACCGGGTGGCGGGGCAGGTGCTGGAGCTGCTCGCCGAGGACCGTCGCCTGCGGGAGTTCTTCAAGCAGAACCGCCTCCTCATGCTCCCGCTGGAGGAGGAGGTGGTCTTCCTCCAGCAGTGCTCGGACAAGCTCCCGCTGTATGCCGAGATCCTGAAGCGGATCCAGGATCCCAGGGATCCCTCGGATGCCACGGAAAGAGCAGGGGAGATCCTCAGCCGGGTGGGCTGGATGGCGCAGGCGGAGGAGGCGCTCGCCACGCCTTCTCCCGCGGAGGACCCGTATCTCCTCGCCGCCCGCTCCCAGACCGCCCCCGACCAGGCCGCGTCGCGCGAGCACCTGCTCTCCGCCTACGAGCGAACGCTGCTCTTCGCCGCCCTGGACGTGGACCGGCTGCGCAGCGCACTCGGGGCCGTGGTGGTCGACCAGGACGCTGCGGTGGACGCGCTCTGCGACGAGTTCGATCTCTTCGCCGCCGGAACGCGCGACCCCCGCAAGCCGCCGGCGTTCTTTCTGGTCGGACCCACCGGGGTGGGGAAGAACCACCTCGTGGAGAGCCTCTGCCGGTTGCTCTCCGGCCTCTGGGGTGCGGAGGTCCCGATGCTCACCATCGAGGGCCCGAGCTACACCTACCCTTCGGACATCCACGAGCTGCGTGGGGCCACCCGGGGGTTCATCCGCTCCGACGAGGACGGCCTGCTCGCCACCTTCCACGAGCGGTCCTCCCGGGCCCCGCTGTCCGTGATCCTGGTGGACGAGGTGGAGAAGGCGCACCCGCAGCTGCGCACCTTCTTCCTCTCCATCCTCGACCGTGGCACCGTCACGGACAACCGGGGGCGGGTGCTGGACTTCTCCAACACCATGGTGTTCTTCACCTCGAACCTGGGGTACAGCGACGCCCAGCAGGGGGCCTCGCCCATCGGATATCGCGAGGAGGACGCCCGCCAGAAGGCGCAGGACGCCGACGTGCGCCGGCAGCTCCGCCGCAGCCTCAGCCCCGAGTTCGCCAACCGGCTCCGTCTGGTGCACTTCACGCGCCTTTCCCGCACCTCTGCCCGGCGCATCCTCGGACTGGAGATGGAGCGCATCCTCGCCCGCTACCGCGAGGTGCACGGGATCGAGGTCCGTCTCACGGAGGCGGCGGAGGCGGAGCTCCTGCGGCGCGGCTTCTCTCCCGAGCACGGGGCCCGGCACCTGGCTGCCGTGCTGGAGTCGGTCTGCAACGTCGAGATCGCCCGCCGCATCCACCGCGACGACCGCGGCCCGGCCCGGGACCGGGAAGCGCTGCTGCGCTGGCTGCGCGAGCTGCGCGCGGGCGGACGGGCATTCGATCCCGCGGAGCTGAAGGCCAGGGTGCTCGCCGAGGCACGGGCGCGGACGGGTTATTCCGTGATTCGCGTCGACCACGACGGCGGTGGCTTCAGCTACACCCCGGAGCGCGGCTAGGTTGGCTGCGCACTCGCTGCTCCAGGGGGTGCAGGGTCTGCTGGAGCGCACCTACGGCATGCGCACGGGCCTGGACGCAGCCTGCTTCGTGATCGGAGACCTCGGCTACCGCACGTTCTACGTCGAGGTTCGCTCCGGACGCCCGGAAATGGGGGCGCGCACGCTGGTCCGGGAGACCGAGGGCGGAGTGCGCGCCGCCATCTACTACCCCGACCACATGATCGCGCGCCTGGAGGCGCATCCGCCCCACCGGGGCCTGGGGGAGGCCAACGTCGACGCCTTCGCGGCTCTGGTGGAGGAGCTGGACCACCTGCTGTGCATCGCCGAGGCGGCCGTCCGGCATCGCCCGGTGAGCCTGCTCGAGCTGGAGCTGCATGCCGACGTGAGCAAGGCGCTGGTCCTCGCCCGCTTCCTGGCCGGCGATCCGCCCAGGGCGCTGGACGCCGCCCGGCGCACCTGGCTGCGCTACCACCTGTTCCACAAGGGGGAGTGGGGAGGAGCCGACGAAGGCGAGCGCGCGCGCTACCGGGAGGCCGCACGCCTGGCGCTTCGGTTCCTGGACGGGCTGGAGACGCTCCGTCCGGGGGAGCGTCTCCGGACGCTTCGCACCTTCCACGCCGCCACCGGGGCGGGAAAGCGCGAGCTGATCGACCGGCTGGCCGCTGCCTAGGTCTGCGGCCGATCCAGCTCGGCCGCCGCCCGGTCCTTCTCCCGCCGGCCTTCCTCGCCCCGGCGCGCCAGCTCGGCGGCCTCGTTCCAGAGGGTGATCGCCTTCTGCACCTGCGGGTCGCGCCGGGCCAGGATCCGGCTCTCCGCCTCGGTGCCCCACTTCACCGCCGCGATCCTGGCGGCCAGCGTGAGGGCGATCGTGTCCCTGTCCTTCTTGAACTCCTCGTCGCTCACCGCGGTCCCCTTGGAGCGGACGAACTGACGGAAGTCCTCCAGCATGGCGTCCCCGGCCACCACGTCCCTGGGGACGTCCGGATGGTTGCCGAGCCAGCGCACGGCGAAGTCGAAGATCAGGTTCTCCCGGATGAGCCGGGAGAGCACCGGGGAGGCCCGTTCCGCCCGCACCACGTAGTCCGGCGTGATTCCGCCTCCTCCGTACACGGTGCGGCCGGCATCGGTGTGGCGGATCTCCCTCTTGTCCGGCTGGAGCTCCGGGGTCGCGTCCGGGGACACACCCACCCGTCCCTCCTCGTCCTCGTCCTCCATCTCGGGATGGACGAAGTAGTCGTCCATGTCCGTGTAGTCGCGCTGGATCAGGCGGCCGGAAGGCGTGTAGTACTTGGCGGTGGTGAGCGCCAGGGCGCCGCCGTCCCGCAGGGGGATGACGCGCTGCACCAGGCCCTTCCCGAACGTGGTCTCGCCCACCACCAGGCCCCGGTCGTGGTCCTGGATGGCCCCGGAGACGATCTCGCTGGCCGAGGCGGAGTGCCGGTCCACCAGCACGATGAGGGGGAGGTCGAAGCGCTCGCCGCCGCGTCCTGCCAGGTAGTCCTGGTCGGAGCCGGGCACGCGCCCGCGCGTGTAGACCACCATCTTCCCCGGGGGAAGGAACTTCTCCGACACCTGCACCGCCTGCTCCAGGAGGCCTCCCGGGTTGCTGCGCAGGTCGAGGATCAGGCGCGTCATGCCGTCGGCGCGCAGGCGCTTCAAGGCGGCGTCGAGCTCGGAGCCGGTGGTGGACGTGAAGTTCGAGATGCGGACGAACCCGGTGTCGGGGAAGAGCATGTACGCCAGGGGCAAGCTCTTGGTGGGGATGGCGTCCCGGTACAGGGTCACGTCGAAGAACTCGGTGTCGCCGGAGCGCTGGATGGTGATCGTGACCGGCGTGCCCCGCTCCCCCTTCAGGCGGCGCACCGCCTGCTGCACCGTCATCCCGATGGTCTCGTCCCCCTCGATCTTGAAGATGACGTCGCCGGCCTGGAGGCCGGCCCGGCTGGCGGGGGTGTCGTCGATCGGTGCGATGATCGTGAGCGGCTTGTCCGGACCTCGCTTGGTGATCTGGATGCCCAGCCCGTAGAACTGCCCGCGCTGCTCGTCCTTCATTTCCGTGTAGGCGTCGCGGTTCAGGTAGTTGCTGTGGGGGTCCAGCGTGCGCAGCATGCCCTGCAGGGCGTTCTCGACCAGGTCGCCGCTCTCGAGCTTCCCCGCGTAGTTCTGCTCGACCCTGTCGAGGATCTGCCCGAAGGTGCGGATGCGAGATTCGGACGGGGCGGCGGTCTGCGCCTCCGCCCGGCCGTCGAGGACCCCGCCCAGCAGCACGGAGCCGCCCAGCACGAGGGAGGAGAGGAGCACGTTGCGGCGCGTGGACGACTTCATGGGACCTCCGGCCGGCAAAAGTCTAAAAGAGTATATGGACCGGTTCCGGCGGGGGCAACCAAAAGGCCGGGAATGGCGGTTCCTTGACACCCGAACGGGCGGACGGCTAGGCTGCCGCGGCGAGGGTTGCACCCGAGATGGGATCGATCGGCGGACCGGAGCTGCTCCTGATCCTGGTCCTCGCCTTCCTCCTCTTCGGGCCGCGCCGCCTCCCCGAGATCGGCCGCTCCCTTGGAAAGATGATGGGGGAGTTCCGTCGCGCCACCATGGAGTTCCGCACCGGGGTGGAGCGCGAGATCGAGTTCGAGAAGTTCAAGGAGACCAAGACCACCCTGGAGGAGGCGGGACGGGAGATGCGGGCCGGGCTCCGGACGCTCTCCGACGAGGCGGCACCTCCACCCCCCTCCTCCGGTGCGGACGATGGCGCGGCTCGCACCGGAGACTGAAAAGGAAGGGATGTCCTTCCTCGAGCACCTCGACGAGCTGCGGTCGAGGCTGTTCCGGAGTGCGATCGTCTACGTCGTCCTCCTCGCGCTCGGCTGGGGCCTCAGCGACCGGGTGCTGAAGTTCCTCATGGTCCCCTTCGAGCGCCACCTGGGGCCGCGAGGGGACCTGGTCTTCCTCACCCCCACGGAGCCGTTCTTCGTGTACCTGAAGGCGTCGGCCATCCTCGCCCTTTTCGCGGCCATGCCCTACCTCCTGTGGCAGATCTGGGCGTTCGTCTCCCCCGGGCTGCACGCGCACGAGCGGCGCCTCGCAATCCCCTTTCTCGTGTTCGGGACGGGCTTCTTCGTGGCGGGAGCCGCCTTCGCCTACTACGTCGCCCTACCTCTCTCCATCGCCTGGCTGCTGGGGCTGGGATCGCAGTTCCGCGCCGCCCTCACCCTGCAGGCGGCCTTCGGGTTCGAGAGCCGGGTCGTCCTGGCCATGGGTCTGGTCTTCGAGCTTCCCATCATCATCTTCTTCCTCGCCCGCATCGGCCTGGTGACGCCGGGGTTCCTCTGGCGCCACCTCCGCCACGCCATCGTGCTCATCGCCATCCTGGCGGCCGTGATCACTCCCAGCGGCGACATGCTCACCATGTGCGTCTTCGGTGGGCCCATGGTGCTCCTCTACCTGCTCGGGATCCTCATCGCGCAGCTGTTCGGCAAGGCGCGGAGTGAGGCATGAGCCGGTTCGTGGAGGTGCGGGGGGGGCCCGGCAGGGGATTGCTGGTGCGCGCGGACCGACGCGACGCGGTCCTGGGCGCCGGGCTGCTCGACCCCGCCCGGTGGGAGGCGGCGCTGGGGGAAGGGGGGCCGGGCCGGGGACGGGCCGGGCTTTTGGCGCTGTCCGACGGTCCGGTGTGGGGGAAGCGCATGCGGCGCGGAGGTGCCGTGGGCCGGCTCTGGCGGGATCGCTTCCCGGGAAGGGACCGGCTCGTCCGGAACGTCATCGTCGCCGAGGAGGCGGTGGCCCGGGGCGTGCCCACTCCGGCGCCTGTTGCCCTCCTCACGGAGGAAGGGCCGCCCGGTCTGTTCAGGGGCTGGCTCGCCACCGAGTGGCTCCCGGACGTGCGGGATCTGGCCACGCTCCTCCGGGAGCGGGCGGTGGGCGCGGAGGAGCTGGGGGTGGCGCTGGGCGCGGTGCGCTCCCTGCACGATGCGGGCGTCGAACACCGTGACCTCAACCTCGGCAACCTCCTGCTGCGCCTCTCCGAGACGCCCCCCCGGGCCTTCGTGGTGGATCTCGACCGGGCACGCCTGCACGGGCAGGGACTGTCCCCCGCGCTGCGGCAGGCCTCGCTGCGTCGGCTGGAGCGGTCTCACGCCAAGCTCTTCGGCACCGCGGGACCCTTCGGCGGCGATGGCGGCGCGTGGTACGACGCGTACGCCGGAGGCGACGCGTTCCTGTCCGCGTACCTGACCGCAGGGCGCCCGGCCGGGCGCCTTCGCCTGGCCGTGCATCGCACGCTCGGACACCGGCGCGTGCGCTGACTCGAGGAGGATGGCGATGGGGGCGGGAAGGATCGAGAAGATGAAGGAGCTGGTGACGAGGTCGCCGGGGGATGCCCGTGCACGCTACTTCCTCGCCCACGAGCTGCTCAAGATGCAGGACTGGAGCGGAGCGGCCGAGCACTACAAGGTCTACCTCGAGCTCTCGCCGGAGGACGAGGGGGCGGGGCACAAGAGCTACGGTCAGGCGCTGGAGCAGCTGGGGCGGGTCGAGGAGGCGGCGGAGGCGTACCGGCGGGGCATCGCCGCCGCGCGCCGGCACCACCACGAGGGATTGGCGGGCGAGATCGCCTTCCTGCTCGAGCAGATCGAGGACGCGGCCAGCTAGGGGAGCGAGTGGCGCGTCTGGCGCCGCGACGCGGAGAGCACCTCGGCCACGGCGCTGCGGACGGCCTCGGGCGCGATGCCGGCGAACCCGGCGTTCGTGCGATCGAGGCGAGGGATGCCGGTGTAGGTCCGGTCCGGCGGCACCACGCTGGCTCTGGGCACGCCCCAGGGGCCGTTGACGACAGGATCGGTGGGCCCGTAGATCGCCACCACCGGGCAGCCCACCCCGCAGGCCAGGTGCATGGGGCCGCTGTCCCCTCCCACGAACAGACGAGCCTTCCGAAGGAGCGCGGCCAGGAGCGTCAGCTCGGTGGGGGGGGCGGGGAGCGCCCGTCCCCGGCTGGCCTCGGTGACGCGCAACGCATCCGCCTCCTCTCCGGGGCCGTAGACGACGAGCGGGACGATCCCGTGCTCGTGCAGGGCGTCGGCGGCCGCGGCCATCAGGGCGGGCGGAGGCTTCTTGTAGGCCTGCCGCCGGCTCGCCCCCGGAGAGAGGATGGCGTACGGGCGATCGGCCCCGGTCACCTGGCGCACCAGCTCGCGGGCCTCCCGCACCGCCTCGATCGTCACCGGCAGGCCGGAGTCGGGGAGCGGTTCGGTTGGAACCCCCAGGGCGGCGACCAGTGCGAGATTGCGGGCGATGCGGGGCGTGCGCTCCGCACCCCCGGGCACATGGTGGGTGGCGAGCCAGCGGTTTCCTTCCTTCTGTTGGTGGCCGGAATACCCCAGGCGCACGCGTGCGCCGGAGAGGAAGGACACGAGGCCGCTGCGCAGGTTGCCGTGGAAGTCGAGGGCCAGCGCCGGCCGCCGGCGCCGCAGCTCCCGGCGGAAGGAGCCGATCTCCGCAAGGAGGCGGGGCCAGCCGAAAGGCGTGCGCTTCAGCGCGTCGAGCCGCCTTCGCGGGAAGGCGACGACACCGTCGAGGTCGGGGTGCCCGTGCAGCAGCGGGGCCCAGGATGCGTCGCACACCCAGACGATGCCCGCTTCCGGCAGGGCGGCGCGCACCAGACGCACGGCGGGAAGGGTGCGCAGGATGTCTCCCATGGCGCCCATGCGCACGGCCAGGATCTCGAGGTCGCCGCCGCCGCCCTCCAGGGAGGCGCGCAGCCACGAAGGCAGGGGTTTCACGGCCGGAGTATACGGGCGGAGGATGGACAGCGGCCCCACCGCCGGTGTATACCCCGGCCGTGGCCATCGATCCGCGTCTCCTCGAGCTGCTGGTGTGTCCCGCCTGCCGTGCCGACGTCAAGGAGGAGGCGGCCGGGCTCGCCTGCGTGGGCTGCGGCCGGGTCTACCCCGTCCGTGACGGGATCCCGGTGATGCTCGCCGAGGAGGCCACCCCTCCCCGGGCCTGAGCGGGAAGGCCGGCCCCTTGAAGCCGCGCCCACGTGGACCTAAGTTCACCGTCGCCATGCAGGAAGCTCGTGTGCGCGTGTCCTCGGCGGGGACGGGGGGCCGCCTCGAAGGTGTCAGCCTGCCCGATCTCCTGTGGGAGCTCTGCCGCGCCGGGAAGACCGGCGTGCTCCAGCTCACCCGGCAGGGGATCAGGAAGTCCGTCTACGTCAAGGACGGCAGCATCGTCTTCGCCACGTCGAGCGACGCCAACGATCGCCTGGGCGAGCTGCTCCTGCGCGAGGGCCTGGTCACGCTCGATCAGCTCGAGGCGGCCATCGCGCGCCTGGGGCAGGGGAAACGCCTGGGCGGCCTGCTCGTGGAAGCGGGGCACCTGACGCCCGACAACCTCGTGCGGGCCGTGGTCCGGCAGGTCCGCGAGATCGTGCTCGGCCTGTTCGCCTGGGAGGAGGGCGACTACGCGTTCCAGGAAGGACCGCTCCCCAGCGAGGAGGTGATCACCCTCCAGGTGCGCACCGGCGAGATCCTCCTGCAAGGGATCGGCGGCATTCGCAGCTTCGCCCGCATCCGGCGCTCGGTGGGTCCGCCGCGGACGATGTACCGGCTGCGCCAGGATCCCGACGTGGGGCAGGAGATCGAGGCCGTCACCCTGAGCGAGGGCGCCGTCCTCCTCCTGGGCCGTCTGGAGCGGGGCCCGGAGAGGGTGGAGGCGCTCTGCCGGGAGATGTTCCTCTCCAACTTCGAGATCTACCAGACCCTTTGGGCCTTCAAGGTGCTGGGGGTGATCGAGGAGGTTTGCGGCGACGGCGCCGCCCAGGACGGCCGCCTCACCTTCCCGGACGGGCTCGCGGGCGTGCTCGTGCACCTGTGCCGGACCGGGGTCACCGGGGTCCTGCACGTGGTGCGGGGGACGCGCGAGCGCGCCTTTCATCTCCAGTCGGGGGTGTGCGTCTTCGCCACCAGCAACGACATCGACGACGGCCTGATCGCCTACCTGATCCGGCGTGGGGTGATCTCGCTGCGCGACCGTGAGGAGGTGGCCAAGCGGGTGCTGTCCAACAAGCGGGTGGGCACCATCCTGCTCGAGATGGGCGTGCTCGACGAGACCGACCTGCGCGCCATGGTGCGCGAGCAGCTCAGCGAGATCGTCTTCGACACCGTTCGCTGGGAGGACGGGGAGCACGTGTTCGTCGCCGGCGAGCTCCCCACGTTCGAGGACATCACCCTCGACGAGACGGTCGAGGACCTGGTGGCCGCGGGCATCCGCCGCGTCACCGCCTGGACGCGGGTCGCCGCCGGGTGCGGTGCCCCGGATGCGGTGCTCGAACTCACGCCCGACTACCTCACCGTGCTCGACCGCATGCGCGTGGGGACCGATGCCTTCGACGTCGCCTCCGTCCTCAAGCAGCCGCGCTCCGTGCGCGAGGTCTGCCGGGCCACGCAGCTCTCGAGCTTCCGTGCCTGCCAGATCCTGTGGACGCTGCGCCTGCTGGGGGGGGTGGCGTTCACCACGGCCGAGGCCTCGGCATCCGAGGACGCCGCGGAGTCCGCGGTCGCTTCGGCTGCGGAGGCCTTCTCTCTGGCGCCGGAGGCGGAGCCCGCGCCCATCGAGGTTGCGGAACCTCCCGACGACGCCGTCCTGCAGATCGCGGCCGAGGCCACCCGGTGGATCCCGGACGCGGCCGAGGAGACCCGGGTGCTGCCGCTGGCCGCGGGAGGCAACGGGGCGGAGGTGGTGCACGACCTCTGGCGGCTCGCCGCGGAGAAGGCGCCCGATCGGCCCATGCGCGCGGAGGAGCCGGCCGAGCCGCCTTCCTCGTTGCCCGAGGAGAGCGCGGAGGAGATCTCCGAGCAGGCGCCCGATAGGCCGGCCGTGGAGGAGCCCGGATCCCAGGACGTGCCCCTGGAGGTGACCGCCGAGGCGCTGGATCCACCGGCCGAGCCCACGGTGGGCGCGCTCGCCTTCTCCGAGGTCCCGCCGCAGGCCATGGAGGAGGTGGCGGCCGAGGACCCGGGCGCCACGATGCAGCTCTCGCGGGACCAGGTGGAGGCCGCGCTGACCCAGGGGGCGGCCCAGCTCGCGGAGCCCGACACCGCCGCCTTCGACCAGACACCGCTCGAGGTGGAATCGCATCCCGAGGCGGTCCTGGAGAGAGCGGCCTCCGATCAGGCGCCGCTCCCGCAGGAGGCGGACGGCCCCGACGCGGCCCCCGCGTTCGAGGTGGAGGCTCCGCCGCTGCTGGACGCCGACATCTCGCGCTTCAACGCGCGGCAGCGTCTCCTTTACCGCTCGATCCGTGCCGAGGTGGGAGCGGGCGCCGCCAACTTCGTGCGATCCTGCCGGAT
Organism: Candidatus Polarisedimenticolaceae bacterium; assembly: GCA_036274395.1. Lineage (GTDB taxonomy): Bacteria > Acidobacteriota > Polarisedimenticolia > Polarisedimenticolales > DASUFT01 > DASUFT01. The sequence goes on from DASUFT010000158.1 coordinate 12,655, forward strand.
CCAGCCGTTCGCGGAGGCCGAGCTCTCCCCCGACGGCACCTGGGATCCGGAGGTCGTGCGGCGGAGCTCGGCCGCCCCGGAGGCGCTGGACCGCTTGCTGGAAGCGCAGATCGAGCGCTTGACGCAGCACATCGGCGCCTCGCGCGCCCAGGCCCTGCGCGACCAGATCCGCAATCTCTAGACGGCGCGCCCCCCCGAGTAGGCGTCGTCGTCGTCCCCGGTCCAGTCACCCTCCCCACCGTAGACGGGTGCGGAGGCGCGATCGGGCAGCACCTCCGCCGCGGACGAGGGAACGGTGTCCGCCTGTTTGTCGGGCTCGGCCCGGGGGACTCCCGGCCGCTGCGTGCGGAGGTAGTTCAGCTCGGTCTCGAGCTTCCCCACCTCGCGGGCCAGGCGGCGGTTGGCCAGCCGCGCATTGGCCCCTTCGGCAACGGCGATGATTCCGGCGTACACCATGCCCACGAAGATGGCCGCCAGGACGACCACGAACAGCTGGACGGACGGGTATGCGCGCTTCCCCAGGCGGACCTGCACCTCCGTGTCCAGGTTGTCCATGACGAAGAAGAGGAATCCCACGAAGAGGAGGATCGTGAGGACGATCACCAGAAGGCGCATGCCACCTCACCCTCGCCCGTAACGCTCGATCTCGCGCTCCCACAGACCCTGCGCCTTCAGGAGCAGCTCGATCGCCTCGCGAACCGCGCCGTGCCCTCCCGGCCGCGACGTCACCCAGTGGGCGGCGGCCGCCGCTTCCGCCGCGGCGTCGGCGGGGACCACCGCCAGACCGGCCCGTCTCAGCACGGGCAGATCCACCACGTCGTCTCCCAGGTAGCAGACCTCGGCGTCCTGGAGACCCAGACGATCCAGCAGCTCGCCGAACGCGGCGCCCTTGTCGCTCACCCCTTGCAGGACCTCGACCAGGTCGAGCTCCTCGGCGCGCAGGGTCACGGCCCGGGAACGCCGCCCGGACAGGATAGCGAACTGCAGGCCCGCGCGTTGCCCCATGCGGATGGCGTGTCCGTCGCGGGTATGGAAGCTGCGCCCGTCCGAACCGTCCGCCATGAGAAGGAAGCGGCCGTCGGTGAGGACCCCGTCCACGTCCAAGAGGACGAGACGGATCCGCCGCGCCCGGGCCAGCACCTCCTCGGGGAAATTCAGAAGAGCTCCGTGCGCCAGAGGTCGTGGATCTGGATCACTCCCTGCAAGCGGCCGCCCTCGTCCACCACCGCCAGGGAGGTGATGCGGCGGTCCTCCATGGCCCGCAGGGCCTCGGCGGCCAGCGCCGAGGGAGCGATCGTCACCGGGGACGAGGTCATGGCTTCGTCCACCTTCCCGAGAAGCGGCCGCTCCATCCGGAGCAGGCGGCGGCGCAGGTCGCCGTCCGTGAGCACGCCCATCAGGCGACCCTCTCCGTCCACCACGCAGGTCATCCCCAGGCGCTTCACCGACATCTCGGCCACGGCATCCGCCATGGAGGCGCCGCTGCGCACGCGGGGCACGCTCTCGCCCGCATGCATGATCTGGCCGACCTGCAGCAGGCGCCGCCCCAGCCTCCCCCCCGGGTGCACGCGCGCGAAGTCGTGGGCGGAGAAGCCGCGGCGGGCATAGACCGCCACGGCCAGCGCGTCCCCCAGCGCCAGGGCGGCGGTGGTGGAGGCCGTGGGCACCAGGTCCAGCGGGCAGGCCTCGCGGTCCACCCCCACGTGGAGATGCACGTCCGCGAAGCGGGCCAGCGTGGAACCGGGGTCGCCGCTCATCCCCACGATCGCCGCCCCCAGGCGCCGGATCAGCTCCAGCAGGCGCACGATCTCCTCGGTTTCCCCGGAGTTCGAGAGGGCGATCACCACGTCGCCGCGCACCAGCATGCCGAGATCACCGTGCAGGGCCTCGGCGGGATGCATGAAGAAGGACGGCGTGCCCGTGGAGGAGAGCGTGGCCGCGATCTTCTGGGCCACGATCCCCGACTTCCCCATGCCGGTGACGACCACCCGGCCCTGGCAGTCCAGGAGCAGCTCGGCCGCCCGCTCGAAGGCGCCGTCCAGGCGAGAGGCGAGGTCGGCGATGGCCTTGGCCTCGATCTCCAGCACGCGGCGCGCCGTGGCCCGCACGTCTGCGGCCTCGGGAGCCTTCCTCGAGCCCGGCATCTAGCGCCGCCCTTCCGGCGATGGGGCGGTCAGGCCGCGGCGCTCGCGGTCCAGGCGGAGCAGGCCGTCCAGGAGGGCGGGGAACTCCGCCAGGGGGAACTGGCTGGGGCCGTCGCACAGGGCGGAGGCCGGGTCGTCGTGCACCTCGAAGAACAGCGCGTCCACGCCCACCGCCACCGCCGCCCGGGCCAGGGGAGCGATGAACTCGCGCTCGCCGCCGGAGGCGTTCTGCAGCGCTCCCGGCATCTGCACGGAGTGGGTGGCGTCGAAGCAGACGGGCACTCCCAGCGCCCGCATGCGCTCCAGGGAGCGGAAGTCCACGACCAGCGTGTGATAGCCGAAGGTGGTGCCGCGCTCCGTGAGCATGACCTGCTCCCCGCCGCCGGCGCGCACCTTCTCCACCGCGTGGCGCATGTCTCCCGCAGCCACGAACTGCCCCTTCTTGACGTTCACCGCCCGGCCGGTGGCCCCCGCCGCCAGCAGCATGTCCGTCTGGCGGCACAGGAACGCCGGCACCTGCAGGAGGTCCACCACCGGGGCGAGGGCTGCGGCCTGGTCGGGGACGTGGAAGTCGGTGGTGACGGGGAGGCCGGTCTCCTCCTTGACCCGGCGCAGGACGCGCAGCCCCTCGGCGAGCCCGGGCCCCCGGAAGGAGGCGGCCGAGGTGCGATTGGCCTTGTCGAAGGAGGCCTTGAAGACGAGGCCGATCCTCCGCTCGCGCGCGATCCCCGCGAGCGCACGCGCCATGCGCAGCGCGTGAGCTTCCGACTCGATCACGTCCGGGCCGGCGAGGAGGAGGAGGGGAGCGCCCCCTCCCGCCCGCACCCCCTCAGCGATGCGGATCGAGGTAAGCATGACGGGCTTCCACGCTCCCCGGCTCGTGCGCGCGCAGCCGGGTGCGGTGCCGGTAGGCGGCGCCCACGAACTCCCGGAAGAGCGGGTGTGGTGCGAGGGGCCGCGACTTGTACTCGGGGTGGAACTGACAGGCCAGGAACCACGGATGGTCGCCGTACTCGATCAGCTCCACGAATTTCCCGTCCGGCGACAGGCCGGAGATGCGCATGCCCGCCGTCTTGAGCTTGGGGAGGAACTCCTGGTTCACCTCGTAGCGATGGCGATGCCGCTCGGAGATCTCGTCGGCGCCGTAGGCCTCGCGCGCGAAGGAGCCGGGCGCCAGGCGCGCCGGGTAGGCCCCCAGGCGCATGGTGCCTCCCATCTCCTCGACGCCGAGGAGGTCGCGCAGCTTGTAGATCACGCGATGGGGGGTGTCGGGGCTGAACTCGGTGGAGTCGGCCTCGGCGAGGCCGCAGAGGTTCCGGGCCGCTTCGATCACGGCCACCTGGAGTCCCAGGCAGATCCCGAAGAACGGCACCTTGCGCTCCCGCGCGAAGCGCACCGCCTCCACCATGCCGGCCACCCCGCGGACGCCGAAGCCACCGGGCACCAGGATCCCGTCCACCTGCGTCAGCTCAGCCTCCAGGCGGCCGTTCACCATGTCCTCGGCTTCGATCCAGCGCAGGTGGACCTTGAGGTTGTTGGCCACCCCGCCGTGCAGCAGCGCCTCGTTCAGGGACTTGTAGGAGTCCTCGTAGGCCACGTACTTGCCCACGATGCCGATGGTGACCTCGTCGGCGGGGTGCTTGATGCGCTCCACCAGCTCCTCCCAGGGCTTGAGGTCCTTGCGGCGGTAGGGGAGGTCCAGGAGCTTCATGATGATCTCGTCGATCCCCTCCGCCGAGAGATGCAGCGGCACCTCGTAGATCGTGTCCACGTCCTTGGCGGAGATCACCGCGTCCTCGGAGACGTTGCAGAAGAGGGCAATCTTGCGCTTGACGTCCGGAGGGATGGGGCGGTCGCTCCGGCAGAGCAGGATGTCGGGCTGGATGCCGATGGCGCGCAGCTCCCGCACCGAATGCTGGGTGGGCTTGGTCTTCAGCTCGCCCGAGGCGCCGATCCAGGGGACGAGCGTGAGGTGAACGAAGACGGCGTTGTTCCGGCCCACGTCCAGGCGGAACTGCCGGATCGCCTCCAGGAAGGGGAGCGACTCGATGTCGCCCACCGTCCCCCCGATCTCCACGAGCTGGATGTCCACCCCCTCCGACATCTTCAGGATCGAGGTCTTGATCTCATCGGTGATGTGGGGAATGACCTGGACGGTGGCGCCCAGGTAGTCGCCGCGCCGCTCCTTCTCGATGACCGAGGCGTAGATCTTTCCCGTGGTGAAGTTGTTCGCCTTGGTCGCGGTCATGGAAGTGAAGCGCTCGTAGTGCCCGAGATCGAGGTCGGTCTCGGCGCCGTCGTCGGTGACGAACACCTCCCCGTGCTGAAAGGGGCTCATGGTGCCGGGATCGACGTTGATGTAGGGGTCGAGCTTCTGCAGCGTGACCGTGAAGCCGCGTCCCTCCAGGATGCGCCCGATGGAGGCGGCGGCCAGACCCTTCCCCAGCGAGGAGACGACCCCACCGGTCACGAAGATGTACTTGGTCTGCCGCTTGGCTCGCATCATCTCGGGATCTCCTCTCGGGCAAGGCGCGCCACGGCGCGGGCCAGGTCGTCGGGCGTGTCCACCGCCAGGGACCGCCAGTCGGATTCCAGCACGAGGATGGTGAACCCTGCCTGCAGCGCGCGCAGCTGCTCCAGCCCCTCGTCGCGCTCCAGGGGAGAGGGCGGCATCTCCCGCAGGGCGAAGAGAGCGGCGGGGGTGTAGGCGTAGATGCCCTGGTGCTTCCAGTAGCCGCGCAACCCCCCGGGGCGGGAGGCCAGGGCGGTCCGAAAGTCCGGCGGGGGCATCTCGCCGGTCCCGCGGTGAAAGGGGATGGGGGAGCGGGAGAAGTACAGCGCACGCCCATCCCGCGCCATCACCACCTTGACGACATGAGGATCGAAGAGGTCTCGCCCCTCCAGCAGAGGCTCTGCCAGGGTGGCCATCTCGAGCGAGCGCTCTCCGCCGAAGGCCTCCACCAGGCGATCCAAGCTCGCCCCGGAGACGAAGGGCTCGTCTCCCTGGATGTTGAGCACCACGTCGAAGGGCTCGCCCGTCCGCTCCACCACCTCGGCGACGCGATCGGTGCCGGAGGGATGATCGGGCGAGGTGAGCATGCTTTCCGCGCCGAAGCCGGCGCAGGCGTCGACGACGCGCGGATCCTCGGTGGCCACCATCAGGCGGTCCACCTTCCGGCTCGACCGCGCGCCCTCCCACACGTGCTGCAGCATGGTGCGATCGCCGAGGGGAGCGAGGGGCTTGCCGGGGAACCGGGTGGAGGCGAACCGGGCTGGAATGACGCCCAGGACTCGAAGCACGACGCATCCTAGCGCACGCCGTGCGCCGGGCACAAGGCATGGTAGGTTGGCTCCTTCCAAAGGAGTCGGCCATGCCGGAGACCGCCGTCAAGACCAGCGTCCTGGAGAAGTTCCTGCGCTACGTGCGCATGGACACGCAGTCCGACGAGAGCTCGAGCACCTACCCGAGCACCGCCAAGCAGCTCGACCTGCTGCGCCTGCTGGTGGAGGAGCTGAAGGCGATCGGCCTCAAGGACGCGGCCATGGACGAGCACGGCTACGTCTTCGCCACCATCCCCGCCACCACGAAGAAGACGAAGGTCCCTGTGATCGGCTTCATCGCCCACGTGGACACCTCCCCCGAGATGCCGGGCGCCAACGTGAAGCCGATCGTGCACACGAGCTGGCAGGGCGGCGACATCGTCCTCCCCGACGATTCCACGGCGGTGCTCCGGCCCAAGGACAACCCCGCCATGGCGGCGCAGGTGGGGAACGACATCGTGACCGCCTCCGGCACCACGCTCCTGGGGGCGGACAACAAGGCGGGCGTGGCGGAGATCGTGACCGCGGCCGAGTACCTGATGGCGCATCCCGAGATCCCGCACGGGAACATCCGCGTCGGCTTTACCCCGGACGAGGAGATCGGGCAGGGAACCCAGCACTTCGACGTGGCCAGGTTCGGCGCCGTTGCCGCGTACACCATGGACGGAGAGACCCTGGGCGAGCTGGAGATGGAGACCTTCTCCGCCGACGCCTGCACCGTCACCTTCCAGGGGTTCAACACCCATCCCGGGTACGCCAAGGCGGGGAAGATGGTGAACGCGATCAAGGTCGCCGCCGACTTCCTCTCCCGCCTCCCCAAGGACCGCCTGTCGCCGGAGACCACCGACGGATACGAGGGCTTCGTCCATCCCTATCAGCTGCAGGCCAGCGTGGAGCGCACCTCGGTCAAGTTCATCGTGCGCGACTTCGTCACCTCGAAGCTCAAGGAGAAGGAGGACCTGCTGGCCAAGCTGGCGCGCGAGGCGTCCGCTGCATGGCCGGGCAGCTCGGTCGAGGTCAAGGTCGAGGAGCAGTACCGGAACATGCGGGAGGTGCTGGAGAAGCACCCCGAGGTGGTGGATCACGCCAAGGAGGCGATCGCCCGAGCCGGCCTCACCCTGCAGATGCACCCCATCCGGGGGGGAACGGACGGGTCGCGCCTCTGCTTCATGGGCCTGCCCACCCCCAACATCTTCGCGGGCGAGCACAACTTCCACTCCCGCCTGGAGTGGGTCTCCGTCCAGGACATGGAGAAGGCGGTGGAGGTGATCGTGCAGCTGGCGCGGGTGTGGGAGGAGCGCGCTCCCGCCTAGGTGCTCAGCCCTTCTTGACCTTGGCGATCGCGGACTCCAGGCGCGATTCGACGCGGGCACGGTCGGTGCGGTAGCGCTCCTCGAGCGTGCTCGCGGCATCCGGCTTGGTGGGGTCGTAGGTCAGCCCGGCCACCGCCTTCCGGTGGAGGATCTCGAGCTCGGCCAGCTTGGCCTGCGCATCCTGCCGCAGCCGGGCGATCTCCTCCTTTTGCGCCTCCGTGAGGGGGCGCTCCTCCTCGATCCCAGCCTCCTTGTCCTTGGCGCGCAGGCGCTCCATGGCCAGCTCGTAGGCGGACTTCAGCGGCTCCTCGGCCATCTCACTCCTCCAGCATCAGGGTGGCGACGGTGCGCGGGTCCAGCGGGCGGTCGGGATCGAGTCCACCGGTGTCCTCGGCAAGCCGATCCAGGCAGGCGCGGCCGAAGGCACGCAGCGCCGCCCCCTCGCGCGGGGAGAGGGCGAGCTCGGCCTCCAGCAGGCCCACCAGGCGCTCGGTGGCGGCCGGTCCCTCTCCCTTCCGCACCGCGCGGAGGAATGCGGCGGCCACGTCCGGCGGGAGGGGATCGCCCCGCAGCACGGCCCGGGTCACCTGCCAGGCCAGGGCAGTGAGCCAGATCGTGGACAGGCGCGGTGCTCCGCTCTCCGTGGCTGCCGGGCGCGCGAGGACGGCCCGCAGGTCGAGCCCCAGCCGATCCACGAGGACGCGCCCCAGCGTCTCGGCGAGATCGAGGGACAGGCGCGTCTCCTCCACCTCCTCCTGGGTGCGGAAGTCGCGCAGCCCGGCGGGCTCCTGCTCGTCGGGCGCCGGAACGTAGAGCGGCCGCGGCCCGAGCAACGCTTGGATGCGTGGGCGCATGGGGGCGTCCAGCAGCTCGAGCGCCCGAGGGTTCCGGGCCGGCCAGCCCTCGCGGGTGAGGCGCCGCGCCCGGTCGCGTAGCTCCGCCACGCGCGCGAACCCTTCCCGGAACAGCTCCAGGACCGGCACCTCGGCGAGAAGGCGTGCGGCCGCCTCCTCCGTCCGCGCTCCGCGCCCCTGGAGGCCCAAACCGGCGTAGGCCCCGGCCCGGCGCAGCGCCGCCCGGTGCGCTTCCGGCTCACCGAGGTCGGCGCCGTCCGCGACCACGAGCCGGCTGGCCAGGGAGGCGATCTCGTGCAGGACGGTCTCTCGCGCGGGCTCGTCCACGCGCGCGGCGGCGCGCGCCAGCAGGTTCCCCTCCGCCAGCTGGAGCAGCGTCGTGCGCGGGGCGGCCACTCCGTCGCGGTCCTCCGGGGAGAGGGGCTGCGCGCGCTCCCGGATCGGCTCCGGCGACGCGTAGGCGGTGAGCGCGTCCTCGAAGGGGAGATAGCCGTGCTCCTCCAGCCGGCTCTGCCGCCAGCGCAGCGCCTGCTCCTCCAGCTCGGACGGGAGCTCCCACAGCGCGGACTGCAGGGTCCGGAAATAGCGCTCCTGCTGGGAGTGGAAGAACACGGCCGCGATCCGCCGCACCGCCGGCCCGTGCTCGGCGATCCGCGGGCTGAACAGGTGCGCGCCGTCCGGCGAGAGCTGGCCCCGCTCGTCGCCGGCCTCGGTGTGACCGCTGCCGCGCACGGAGGGGTCCTCGTCGCCGTCGAGCTGGCGCGTCTGCAGCCAGCGCTGGAAGAGGAGGGCGAGGAGGTCGTCGTCCGCGGCCTGGAGGAAGCGCACCACCACCGGCTCGCCCGCCTCCAGCAGCAGCGCCACCCAGGCGCCTGCGCGATCGGGATCGAAGGCGTCGTGCCGCCACGCCTCGAGATCCAGCACGTGCTGGAGCTGGGCGGCCGACGCCAGGGCGAGCAGGGGCAGGGCGTCGGCCGGCCCCAGCTCGCGCGCGGTCAGGTAGAGGTCGGCATCGGGGAGGGCGCGCACGGCCCGCATCGGCTTGGGGGCGTGCAGGAGCACCTCCAGGCGCTCGCGCGCCGGAAGCCTCAGGGCGATCTCCACCACCTGCCGCGGCGTCAGCTCGGCGAGCTCCGCGGTGAGCGCGGAGGGGTTGTCCCGGGCCAGGCGGGCCACGGCGGTGGCGGGACGGAGGGGCACGTTTCCAGGCTCCGGCATGGACTTCGGAATTATAGTGACGTATCTCTCCGGCGGGGCGAGGAGGTGCCGTGCGCGCGATCGGGATGGCGGCCGGGCTGATGCTGAGCGGGCTCCTGGGCGTGGGGGCGGCCGAGCCCTCGAGCGCGCCTCTGGAGGCGATGAAGGCCCCCATGAAGGAGCTGGGGACCTTCCTTTCCAACGCGCGTTTCAAGCTCGCCCGCGGCGTCTCGGGCATGGGCGGCGCAGGCGGCTCCGGCGGGTTCTCCATCAAGGACTGCTGCGCGATCAACGTGGAGCGGATGCGCGGCTCCCTGGACACCCTGGCCAAGGACCGCACGGACCTCCAGCGCGATTACGAGCGCGCGCGGAACGCCGAGGGCGTGGCCAAGCTCGAGCCCCTCGCCACCTCCATGAACACGTTCGAGGAGGGGTACAAGCTGCTGGTCGCGGCCAAGCGGCCGGAGGACGCCATGACCATCCTGGACGGGCTCCTCAAGAGCCTGAACGCCATGGAGGCGGCCCACAAGGATCTGGCGGCCTGCTGCGCATCCGCGGAGAAGTGACGCTCGAGGTTGCGGCCGATGTCGCCCCGCTGCTGCGGCTTGGCGTCGTGCGGGCGCAGCCGGTGGCGGTGCGCCCCGCCGGACAGGACCTCATTTCGGAGATGGAAGGCCTGGCGCGCGACCTCGCCGCGCGTCATGCCGGGACGCCACCGGGCGAGGTGGAAGGCCTGCGGCCGGCGCGCACGCTCTACCGCGCCTTCGGCGTGGATCCCACCCAGACCCGTCCGTCCTCGGAAGCCCTGTTCCGGCGCGCGGTGGGAGGGAAGCCACTCCCCCGGGTCAACAACGCCGTGGACGTGTGCAACCTCTGCTCCCTCCGCTACCTCCTTCCCATCGGCATGTACGACCTGGGGAAGCTCGAGGGAGACGAGGTCCTCCTCCGCCGCGGCGGTACCACGGAGTCTTACCCCGGCATCCGCAAGGACGAGGTGCGCCTCCATGGCCGGCCCGTGCTGTGCGACGCCGTAGGCCCCTTCGGCAATCCCACCTCGGATTCCCTGCGCACCTCCGTGGGCGAGGAGACGCGGAGCTTGTGGATGGTGATTTTCGCCCCGGCTGCCTACTCCCGGGGGCGGATGGCGGAGCACGTGGAGGACGCGCGAGCAACGCTCGCCCGCTTCACTGCGCCCGATGGAGAGACCGTGACGACGGACGGGGAAGTCCGATGATCGCCGTTCTCCTTGCGGCCACGCTGAAGGTGACCACACCGCCTCCGCTGACCTGCGCGGAGCTGAAGCCGCCGGAGATCGCGGCGCTCGCCGGGAAGGACACGAAGGTCACGCTGAGCCTGGAGAAGACCAGCCTCGATCGCGTCTTCAAGGCGCTGGGAGAGCAGGCAGGGTTCAAGCCGACGTTCCGAGGCTACACGCCCGTGGT
>DASUFT010000159.1:0-57955 GCA_036274395.1 Candidatus Polarisedimenticolaceae bacterium
TCGGGATCTGACCGATCGTCGCACCTAGCCACCGTATCCATGCCTACCTAGGCGGAATCTGAGGTTTCGCCTTTTTTTCGTCCTATCCGTCCAAGGACGAAATCTGTTGCATCTTCTTGACAGGTATGGGGGGCACGCCTAGACTTCGGGTGGCCTGGAGTGGAGCAAAGTGGCCCGGCAGGGAGCCCACTTCTCCCTCCTCATCCTCCGGGGTGGTCCACGTTGCGGCTCTGGGTCCATCGGGGGCTCTGGGGCGCAGCCTCCCCGCTCCGGGGACCGCGGTGGTCCACGACGCCCATGCTCCGGGGAAATGCACTCGCCAAGGTGGACGAAAAGGGACGCCTCAAGGTCCCCGCGGTCTTCCGTGCGCTGATCGAACCCAAGTACGGTTCCGAGTACTTCGTGACCAGTCTCCGGGGCGAGTCGGTCCGGGTCTACCCCATGGAGGTGTGGGGCCGCTTCGAGGAACGGCTGGCGAAGGCTCCTGCGTTCGATCCCGCCGTCATGCGATTGCGCAATGCCGTGAACTACTACGGGCAGAGCGCGTCCATGGACCCGCAGGGACGCCTCCTCATCCACCCCTTGCTCCGGGAGTCCGCGGGCACGCGCGGCGAGGTCGCCGTCATCGGCCAGCAGGATTTCCTGGAGGTCTGGAACCGGTCCGTGTTCGAGGAGCGGCTGGCCAAGTCTCCTCTCACGGACCAGGACCTCGAAAACCTGTCCCGCATGGGGATCTGACGCTTCCGCCGATGCTGCCGCTGCCGAGCGAGGACGTGACGATGGCTGGGCCGGTGCACGCGCCGGTGCTGCTGGAAGAGTCCATCGGGTGGCTTCGCCCCCGGAGGGACGGCGTGTACGTGGACGCCACCCTTGGACCCGGGGGGCACGCGGAGGCGGTGCTCGACCGCCTTTCCGGCGAGGGGCGGCTGGTCGGGATCGACCGGGACCCGCGCGCGCTGGAACTGGCCGGGGAGCGGCTCGCACGGTTCGGCGCCCGTTTCCTTCCTCTCCATGGCGACTACCGGGACCTTCCGGACCTCCTCCGGCGTGCCGGTGTGTTCGCGGTGGACGGTGTGCTCGCCGATCTGGGCATCTCGTCCGCGCAGCTCGACGATCCGGCGCGCGGCCTTTCCTTCCGGGCCGACGGCCCCCTGGACATGCGCCTGGATCTCACGGTGCAGGAGCCCACCGCCGCCGACCTCCTGGCCGAGTCCGGTGAGCTGGAGCTGCGGCGGATCCTGCGCGACTACGGCGAGGAGCGTTTGGCCGGACCGATCGCCAAGGCCATCGTGCGGGCGCGCGCCGTGCAGCCTCTGCGCACCACGGGACAGCTGCGGGACCTGGTGGAGCGTGTGGCGGGTCCGGCGGCAAGGCGCTACGCCATCCATCCCGCGACCCGGACCTTCCAGGCGCTGCGCATCGCCGTCAACGACGAGCTCTCGCGCCTCGACACCTTCGTGACCTCCGCCGCATCGCTGCTCCGCCGGAGCGGCCGTCTGGTGATCATCGCCTTCCACTCCCTCGAGGACCGCGCCATCAAGCACGCCATGCGGGACCTGGCCCAGCGCTGCACCTGCCCGCCCGGCCTTCCCGTCTGCGGGTGCGGCCGGGAGAACGTCCTCACGGTGCTCACGCCGCGCGCCGTGCGGCCCGATGCCCGCGAGGTCGCGGCCAACCCGCGCGCGCGGAGCGCCCGCCTGCGCGCCGCCGAGAGGCTGGGATGACCGCCCGCTCGGTGGCGGCCGACCGCCGCTGGCGGAACGTGCCCCTGGCACGGGAGCGCGACCTGCGCCGGGTCCGCCGCATGTGGACCCTGCTGGCGGCGTGTCTCGTGTCCTTCTCGCCATTCGCGGTCTACCTCCTGGAGCAGATGCAGCACGTGCAGCTGCGCTACAGGGTGGAGGAGCTGCGTTCGGAGAGCGGACGGTTGACCGAAGTCGAGCGCCGCCTGCGCGTGCAGGCCGCCAGATTGGAATCTCCGCGGGCCGTGGAGGCGCGCGCGCAGGACGAGCTGGGGCTCGTGCACCCCGCCAGCAATCAGCGGGTGGTGATCCTCCCCACGGCCAGCGGCCGAGGCGGACTGATGGCCAGGGGACCCGACAGGGAGGACGGCGCGCGCTGAAGGCTGACTTCGGCGAGGCGCGGAGGATCGAGCCCCCCATGCACTCCGACCTTCGACACCGCGTCGCTTGGCTGGTCCTCCTGATCGGACTGGTGGCGACGGGCGTGGTATCCCGTCTCTACGTGCTCCAGGTCACGCGCGGCGACAGCCTGCGTGCACAGGCCCGGCGCCAGCACCAGCAGCGCATCCAGGTCCTGGGCCGGCGCGGGGGGATCGTGGATCGGGACGGCCGAGAGCTGGCGGTGAGCCTGGAGACGTGGTCCCTGTTCGCCCATCCCGCGCGTGTCCCGGACAAGGTCAAGGCAGCGAGGCTGCTCGCTCCCCTGCTCGAGCTCCCCCTGGATCGCGTGCTCGCTCGCCTCCAGTCCGGCGAGCCCTTCGTCTGGCTGAAGCGCCGGCTCGATCCCGCGGTGGCGGACGCCATCCGCCGCCTCGACCTTCCGGTGGGCAAGGGTCGAGCACTCGACTTCGAGATGGAGGGAAAGCGCTTCTATCCCCGGGGATCGCTGGCCGCGCACGTCATCGGCTTCGCCGACATCGATCAGAAGGGCATCGAGGGCACGGAGCGTACGCTCGACGATCTGCTGCAGTGCGGCCGCGCCACCTACCTGGCCACCCTCGACGCCAAGGGAGGCATGGTCCTGCAGCGAGTGGGACCCGAGGAGCGCCGGCCGGAGGACGTGGTGCTCACGCTCGATCTCGTGCTGCAGCACGTGGTGGAACGCGAGCTGGACCGGGCCATGAAGGACACCGGGGCCAAGGCAGCCTCCGCCATCCTGCTCGACCCCCGAAGCGGGCAGGTCCTGGCGCTGGCGAACCGGCCCACGGCGGACCTCAACGACTATGGCACCGCCCCGTCCGGGGCGCGCAAGAACCGCGCGGTCACGGATCTCTACGAGCCGGGCTCGACGTTCAAGATCGTGGGCGCGGCAGCGGCGCTCGATCAGGGGAAGGTCTCCCCCGACCAGCTCTTCGACTGCGAGAACGGCGAGCTCACGCTGCCCGGTGGCCATACCGTCCACGACCACGAGCGTTTCCGCCTGCTCACGCTGCGGGGAGTGCTCGAGCACTCGAGCAACGTGGGGATGATCAAGGTGGTACGCCCCCTCCCCAAGGACGTGCTGCACGATTACGTGAAGCGTTTTGGTTTCGGCGGCAAGACGGGGATCGAGCTCCCGGGCGAGACCGCCGGGCTCCTCAGCGCTCCCTCCCGGTGGTCGGCCACCACGCAGCCGTCGCTGGCCATGGGCTACGAGATCGGGGTCACCGCGCTGCAGATGGCGGCGGCGACGGCCGCCCTCGCGAACGGCGGCACGTGGTACCCGCCCCGGGTGGTGCTGGGCACCCGCTCCGAGGACGGGACCTTTCATCCCGCGCCGGCGCCTCAGTCTCGCCGCGTCGTCGCCGAGCGCACGGCCCGGACGATGGCCTCGCTGATGGAAGGTGTGATCGAGGAGGGGACGGGCAAGCAGGCCTGGGTCGCCGGCTACCGCATCGCGGGCAAGACCGGGACTGCGCGCAAGAGCGGCACCTGGCGCGGCTACTCCACGGACAAGGTGCCCTCGTTCGTGGGCTTCGGGCCGTCGCGCAATCCCCGCCTCGCCGGCCTGGTGGTCCTGGATTCGCCGGTGGGCGCCCGGTACTACGGCGGGCAGGTGGCCGCCCCCGTGTTCGCCCGGATCCTGGGCGAGGCGCTCGCGCACCTACGCATTCCGCCCGACGAGGATCCCCTCGTGGACGAGAAGCCCCGGGATGAGAGGGGAGTGCTGCGCGCGGCACGGCGGGACCGCGTCCGGGAGTCGGCTCCCGAGGCGGAACCGGTGTTCACCCGCATGTGGACCGCGCCCGGGCAGATGCCCGACGTGCGCGGGCTCCCGCTGCGGGCCGCCATCTCGGTGCTCGGAGATCGAGGGTGCCGCACCAGCGTACGCGGGAGCGGCTTCGTGACCGGCCAGACGCCCGCCCCAGCCACCCCGCTGGCCGCTCCCGCGGCCTGCGCGATCGCCCTCGAGCCCGGCAAGCGAGGCTTGCCGTGACGGGAGCGGCACGCAGCCTGTCCTCCCTGCTCCGCGGGGCGGGCATCGTTCCTCTCGCCCTCTCCGGGGGCGATCCCACCATCCGGAGCATCGCCGTGGACTCCCGCAAGGCGGCTCCGGGCACGCTGTTCTTCGCCCTCCCCGGGCAAAGGACGAGCGGCGAGGCCTTCGCGCCGGAAGCGGTGGCGCGCGGCGCGGCCGCCGTGCTCGCTCCCTCCCCCCGCCCGGCGGCGATCGAAGACGGGGTGGCATGGGTGCAGGTGACGGCCCCTCGTCTGGCGGCGGGCCGCCTCGCGCGTGAGTGGCACGGCCGTCCAGACGAGGCCTTGACCCTGGTGGGGATCACGGGGACCAACGGGAAGAGCACCGTGGCGGCCATGGTCGAGGCGATCGCCGCCGCGGCCGGCCTGCGGGCCGGGCGCATCGGCACCGTGGGGATCGCCGTCGCCGGTGTCGAGCGGGACTCCTCCCGCACGACGCCGGAATCGGTGGACCTCTTCGCGACCCTGGCCGAGATGCGGGATGCCGGGGTGACCCTGGTCGCGCTCGAGGTCTCGTCTCACGGTCTCGTGCAGGGACGCGTGGAGGGCGCGCGCTTCCGGGTGGGCACGCTGCTCAACCTGGGGCGGGACCATCTGGATTTCCACGGAACCCTTGAGGCGTACTTCGACGCCAAGGCGCGCCTGTTCGAGGCGCTGTCCGCGGACGACACCGCCGTGCTCCCGGCCGACGATCCCGCGGGATCCCGCATGGCGGCACGGACGCGTGCCAGGGTGGTGCGGTTCGGGCGGGGCACAGACGCAGACGTCCGCCTCCTGGACGAGCGGGGCACGCTCGAGGCCTCCACCGCACGCCTGGAGACGCCATGGGGGAGGCTGAGGCTGACGCTCACCCTCCCCGGCAAGTTCAACCTGGACAACGCTGCAGCGGCGGCCGCCTGTGCCCTCGCCGCCGGGCTGCCCCCCCACGCGGTGGAGCGCGGGATCGCGTCCCTGTCCCGGGTCCCCGGCCGGCTGGAGCGGGTGGAGGCGGGGCAGCCGTTCTCCGTCTTCGTGGATTTCGCCCACACGGAACAGGCACTCAGGCGAGTGCTGGGAGATCTGCGGCCGCTCGTGCGCGGGAACCTGGCGGTGGTGATCGGCTGTGGCGGGGAGCGCGACCGAGGCAAGCGGCCCGGCATGGGCCGCGCCGCCGCCGAGCTGGCGGACCGCGTGGTCCTGACCTCGGACAACCCCCGTGGAGAGGATCCCCTCTCCATCCTGCACGAGATGGAGGCGGGCGTGGCCGAGGTCCCGGGGGCGGCCACGCGCACGGAGGTCGTGCCCGACCGCTCGGAGGCGGTGCGCCGGGCGGTGACGCGGTCCGTGGAGGGGGACGCGGTCCTCGTGGCGGGGAAGGGGCACGAGACCACGCAGACCTTCGCCGATCGGGTGGAGAAGAGCGACGACCGTGCGCTGGTCCGGCAGGCGCTGGCCGAGATGGGGTGGGGACGCGATGCCTCCGCTTAGCGTGGCCGAGGTCGTGGAGGCCACGGGGGGAAGCCTGCTGCGCGGCTCTCCCCGCACGCTCCTGACCTCGTTCTCCATCGACACCCGTGCACTGACCGAGAACGGCCTGTTCTTCGCTCTTCCCGGGACCCGCACGGACGGGCACGCGTTCCTGCACGAGGCGGCCCGGGCTGGCGCGGCCGCCGCCGTGGTGGCCCGGCCGCCCGAGGCCGAGGCCGACGCCCCCCCCGCCCTGGTGCAGGTGGACGATCCCGTGCAGGCGCTCTGGCGCTGTGGGAGGCTCGCGCGCAAGAAGATCCCGGCATGCGTGGTAGGGCTGACCGGGAGCACCGGCAAGACCACCACCAAGGAGCTGATCGCCGCGTCCCTGGCCACCACGCGCCGCGTCCACCGCACCACCGGCAACCTCAACAACCACCTGGGCGTGCCGCTCACCCTGCTCGCCTGTCCGGAGGACGCGCAGGTGCAGGTGATCGAGATGGGGATGAGCGCACCGGGAGAGATCGCCTCCCTCACCGAGCTCGCGGACCCCGACGTGGGGCTCGTGACCAACGTGCGCCCGGTCCACCTGGAGTTCTTCCGCTCCCTGGACGACATCGCCGCCGCCAAGGGCGAGCTCTTCGCCAAGCTCCGCCCCCAGGCCACCGCGGTCGTGAACCTGGACGATTCCAACGTGCGCCTGCAGGCCCAGCGGCATGCGGGGCCGCGGATCACGTTCGGGCGCGACCCCGATGCCGACCTCGTCCTCGAGGAGGTCGAGGACCGGTTCCTGCCCGGCGCCGCCCTCACCGTCCGCCATGGCGAGCAGCGCGAGCACCTGGAGCTGCGGCTCCCGGGAGCGCACTCGGCGCAGAACGCACTGGCGGCTCTGGCTGCGGTGCTGGCCACGGGCGCCTCGCTGGCCGAGGCCGCGGCGGGCATGAGGACGCTGGAGGCGGGGGCGGGACGCGGCCGCATCCATCGCCTGGGCCAGGGCATCGCCGTGGTGGACGACGTCTACAACAGCAACCCGGCCGCCGTGGCCTCCGTGCTGCGGACGCTCGCGGGAAGCCGGCCTGCGGGACGCCGCGTCCTGGTCTTCGGCGACATGCTGGAGCTGGGACCGGAGGAAGCCGCGTTCCACCGGGAGGTCGGCCGCCTGGCTGCGGAGGCGGGGGTGGACCTCGTCGTGGGGGTGGGACCCCGCGCGCGCGATGCGGTCGAGGAGGCCGCCCGCTGCGGCGTGCATGGCACCGCCCATGAGCCGGACGCCGCCTCGGCCGCGCGCGGCATGGCCGCGCGCATCCGGCCCGGTGACTTCGTGGTGATCAAGGGCTCGCGGGGAGTCCGTCTCGAGAAGGTCGTGGCCGCCCTCCAGTCCGCCTTTCCACCGGAGCAGGGCTGATGTTCTACCTGCTCCTCTACCCGCTGCACACCGACATTCGAGCCTTCAACGTCTTCCGCTACATCACCTTTCGGACGGCGATGGCGGTGCTCACGGCGCTGTGCCTGTCCTTCGTCCTGGGACCGGGGCTCATCCGCAAGCTGAGGCAGTTCCAGATCGGCCAGGAGATCCGGGACGAGGGTCCGAAGTCGCACCAGTCCAAGAAGGGCACGCCGACCATGGGTGGGATCCTCATCCTCACCTCGGCGGTGCTCCCCACCCTGCTCTGGGCCGACCTCACCAACGCCTTCGTGTGGATCGCCGTTGCCTCCACCGTCGCCTTCGGCGCCATCGGTTTCGCCGACGATTACCTCAAGATCGTGGGACGGCGGAACCTCGGGCTCACCGCCCGCCGCAAGCTCGTGCTGCAGGTGATCACCGGCCTGGCGGTGGGCGCGGTGCTGGTCTGGCTCGCGCACCGCGGCGCCTTCACCACCTCCCTCAGCTTCCCGTTCGTGAAATGGCTTCAGCCCGATCTCGGCTATGCCTTCGTGCTCTTCGTGGTGCTGGTGCTGGCCGGCTCCAGTAACGCCGTGAACCTCACCGACGGGCTGGACGGGCTGGCCATCGGCTCGGTGCTCGTCACCTCCGCTGCGTTCACCGTGCTGGCCTACGCCGCCGGAAACGCCAAGGTCGCGGACTACCTCGGCATCCCCAACGTCAAGGGGACAGGCGAGCTCGCCGTGTTCTGCGGCGGCCTGGTGGGGGCGTCCCTGGGCTTCCTCTGGTTCAACTGCCATCCCGCCCAGATCTTCATGGGCGACGTGGGGTCCATGTCCCTGGGGGGTGCGCTGGGCACGGTGGCGCTCCTCATCAAGCAGGAGTTCCTGCTGGTGATCGCCGGCGGTCTGTTCGTCCTGGAAGCGGGCTCGGTCATCCTCCAGGTGGCCTCCTTCAAGCTGCGGGGGCGGCGCATCTTCCGCATGTCCCCGCTCCACCACCACTTCGAGCTCGCGGGCTGGAGCGAGACGAAGGTGGTGATCCGCTTCTGGATCCTCTCCCTGATCTTCGCCCTGCTGGCCCTGGCCACGCTCAAGCTCCGCTGATCCCGTGAGGACGCATGCCTTGACCGAGCCCCGCACCTTCGCCCGCCACGCGCCGGATCTGCAGGGGGTCCGCGCCCTGGTCGTCGGCCTGGGGAAGAGCGGGATCGCCGCCGCCCGGCTCCTGGCCGCGCGGGGCGCCCGCGTGCGTGCCGCCGACCGCCGCCCGGCGGAAGAGCTGGGGCCGGTCGAGCAGGCGCTGTCGGAGAGCGGCGTGGAGATGATCGCGGGAGGTCACCCTCCGCACCTGATGGAAGAGGCCGATCTCGTGGTGACCAGCCCCGGGGTGCCAGCGGACACGCCGGTCCTGGCCGCGGCTCGGGCTGCGGGCCTCCCCGTCTGGGCGGAGGTGGAGCTGGCCTTCCGCTTCCTGCGCGGACGCGTGGTCGGCGTCACCGGATCGAACGGCAAGAGCACGACCACATCCATGATCGGGAAGGTCCTGCGCACGGCCGGCATCCCCGGCGGCACGGGCGGGAACCTCGGCACCCCGCTCTCCACGCTGCTGGGGGAGGACGGGCCGGACGCCGTGCACGCCGTGGAGCTGTCGTCCTTCCAGCTGGAGTGGGTGGACGCGTTCCGCGCCCGGGTGGGCGTGCTCGTCAACTTCAGTCCCGACCACCTGGACCGCCACGGGTCCCTGGACGCGTACGCCGCGGCCAAGGCGCGCCTGCTGGACACGCAGGAGCCGGAGGACGCCGCCATCCTCAACGCCGACGACCCCGAGAGCCGCCGCTTCGCATCTCGCGTGCGGGGGCGGCACTTCTCCTTCTCCACGCGCGGACCGGTGGCGCAGGGCGCGGGGATGGAGGACGGCATGCTCGCGCTGCGCGGCATCCCCGGGCAGCCGGGACCCCTCTCGCTGCTGCCCGTGACCTCCCTGCCCGTCCCCGGCGAGCACAACCTGGCCAATGCCCTGGCGGCGAGCCTGGCGTGCGCCCTGGTGGGCGTGCCCGGACCGGTCATCGCGCAGGGGCTCGCGGGCTTCGAGGCCCTCCCCCACCGGCTCCAGAAGGTGCGCTCGGTGCACGGAGTCGACTACTACGACGACTCCAAGGCCACGAACCTCGACGCCACCGCGCGTGCGATCGCCTCCTTCCCTGCCGGGTCGGTGCACCTGATCCTGGGAGGCAAGGACAAGGGGGCGGACTGGCACCGCCTGGCCTCCCTGGCAGGCCGCCACGCGCGCCGCATCCTCCTGGTGGGGGAGGCGGCACCGGTCATCCGCCGCGCGCTCGGGGGCGTGGTCCCGCTGGAGGACTGCGGCACGGTGCAGGCCGCGGTCCAGACCGCCGCGCGAACCGCGGCACCGGCGGAGATCGTGCTGCTGGCGCCCGGCTGCGCCTCCTTCGACCAGTACCGGAACTTCGAGGAGCGTGGCGACGACTTCGCCCGCGCGGTGGCCGCCCTTGCCTAGGCGCCTGGTGGCGGATCGCTGGCTCTTCTTCACCGCCGGGCTGCTGGCCATCGCCGGGCTCTTCCTGGTCGGGAGCGCCTCCCACTACGAGGCCATGAGCCGGGGCGGCAGTCCCTTCGGCTACCTGGCGAAGCACGCGGTCCACTTCGCGCTCGGCCTCCTGTGCATGCTGGGGATCATGTCCGTCCCCTACCGGCGCCTCGCCGACCGGCGGCTGGCTCAGGTCGCGCTCATCGCCTGCGGGGTCGCCCTGATGCTGGTCCGCTTCATGCCGGCGGCCGGAGGTGCGCACCGCTGGTTCCGGCTGGGACCGCTGGCCGTGCAGCCCTCCGAGTTCGTGAAGCTGGTGGTGATCGTCTACGTGGCGGGCCTGCTGGCGGAAAAGCCGGACGAGGTCAACGAACGCGGGTTCCTGCTCCGGGTGGCGGCCTGGGTGGGGACCCTGGCCTTCCTCACCGCCATCGAGCCCGACCTGGGGTCGGCGGTCATGATCGCGCTGGTCCCCGCCATCCTGCTCTTCGTCGCCGGCCTGCGCTGGCGCACGCTGGCCTATGCCGCGGCAGCGGGGGCCGTGCTGTTCGCCCTCGCGGTGATTGCCGAGCCCTACCGGCTGGCCCGCATCCGCACCTTCCTGGAGCCGGGGAGCGACCAGCAGGGTGCGGGGTTCCAGCTCACGCAGTCTCTGCTGGCGGTGGGGAGCGGCGGGATCACGGGCGTCGGCTTCGGCCACGGGATGCAGAAGGCCTGGTTCCTTCCCGCGGCACACACGGATTTCATCTTCTCGGTCGTGGGTGAGGAGTTGGGGCTGATCGGCTCCTTCCTGCTGCTCGCGGCGTTCCTGGTCCTGTTCTGGCGCGGCGTGCGCGCGGCCCTGCGCGCACCGGACCGCTTCGGCTTCCACCTGGCGCTCGGGGTGACCTGCCTGCTGGTAGTGCAGGCGCTCATCCACATGGGCGTCTGTCTGGGGCTGCTCCCCACCAAGGGGCTGCCCCTCCCGTTCATCAGCTACGGCGGCTCTTCGCTGGTGGCGACGCTGGCTGCCACCGGGCTCCTGCTCAACGTGTCGCAGCACTCGGGGTAGGAGGCGTTGGCGGATGCGGTGAGGGTCGTGATCGCGGGCGGTGGCACCGGAGGGCATGTGTTCCCGGCCCTGGCGGTGGCGGACGAGCTGAAGGGGCGAATGGAGGGGGCGCAGATCACGTTCGTGGGAGGGCAGCGGGGACTGGAGACGCGCCTGGTTCCGCAGGCGGGATACCCGCTGCGCACCCTGCGCATGTCCGGCCTGAAGGGCGCCACGGTGGCGTCGAGGGTGGCGGCGGCGGGAATGGCCGGGGCTGCGCTGGTGCGCTGCCTGGGCTGGATGGCGGTGAAGCGGCCCCACCTGGTGATCGGGGTGGGCGGCTACGCGTCGGGACCGGCGGTGCTGGCGGCGAAGGTGCTGGGCGTGAAGACGATGATCCTGGAGCAGAACCACTTCCCCGGAGCCACCAATCGCTGGCTCGCCCCCCGCGTGGATGCGGTCTGCGTTCCCTCCGAGGCCGCTCGGGGCCGCCTGGGCGGACGGGGGATCGTCACCGGCAACCCCGTGCGCGAGGCCTTCACCCGGATCGGACCCGCTCCCGGCCGACCCGCGCTCTCCCTGCTCGTGTTCGGCGGCAGCCGTGGCGCCCGCTCGATCAACCGGGCCGTGGTGGAGGCGCTCCCCGCGCTGGCCTCGATGGAGCCGGCTCCCACGATCGTGCACCAGACCGGCAGCGACGCCCTGGAAGAGGTGCGTGGAGCCTATGCCGGCTTCCCCGCCCTCTCCTCGGCGCACGTCGCTCCCTTCCTGGACGACATGCCGCAGCGGCTGGCGGACGCCGACCTGGTGGTTGCGCGCGCCGGCGCCACCACGCTCGCCGAGCTGGCGGCCGCAGGGCGGCCCGCCGTTCTGGTCCCCTACCCTCACGCCGCGGACGACCACCAGAGACTGAACGCCGAGGCGGTGGCCGAGGCGGGCGCCGCCGTTTGGATTCTCGACCGCGAGCTGTCCGGGACCGGGCTGGCCGCCATCGTGACCGCGCTCGCCGGCGATCGCGGCCATCTGCGGCGCATGGGCGAGGCCGCACGCTCGCTGGCGCATCCCGACGCGGCCGCCCGGATCGCCGACGTCGCCCAGTCCCTGCTGGCGGGGGGCGCCCGTGTTCCGTAAGGCACGGCGCCTCCACTTCGTGGGGATCGGCGGCTCGGGCATGAGCGGCATCGCCGAGGTGCTCGTGAACCTCGGCTATCCCGTTTCCGGCTCGGACCTCTCGAGCAACGAGGCCACGCGGCGCCTGAAGCGCCTGGGGGCCCGCGTGCACCGCGGCCACCGTGCCGAGTACGTCCGCGACGCTGATGTGGTCATCGTGTCCTCGGCGGTGAAGCAGGACAACCCGGAGATCGTGGAGGCCAGGAGGCTCGAGATCCCCATCATCCCCCGGGCGGAGATGCTGGCCGAGCTCATGCGCCTCAAGTACAGCGTGGCGGTGGCCGGCGCCCACGGCAAGACCAGCACCACCGGCATGATCGGCGAGGTCCTCACCGAGGGTGGCCTGGACCCCACCGTGGTGATCGGCGGCCGCATCGGGAAGCTCCGCTCGGGCGCCAAGCTGGGCCGCGGCGAGATCCTGGTGGCGGAGGCCGACGAGTCGGACGGCTCCTTCCTGCGCATGAAGCCGACGATCGCCGTGGTCACCAACATCGACCGCGAGCACCTGGACCACTACGCCGATCTGGGCGCCATCCAGGACGCCTTCGTCTGGTTCCTCTCCCGCGTCCCCTTCTACGGCGTCGCCGTGGCCTGCGTGGACGATCCCAACGTGCGCGCCATCCTTCCCCGCATCGATCGCAAGAAGATCGGCTACGGCCTCTCCAGCGAGGCGGACATCTCCGCCACCGACATCGAGGTCAAAGGGTTCGAGAGCACCTACGTGGCGCGCCGCGGCGGAGAGAAGCTGGGGCGCATCCGGCTCCTCGTCCCCGGACGTCACTCCGTCTACAACAGCCTGGCCGCGGTGGCGGTGGGGCTGGAGCTGGACGTCCCTTTCCGCAAGATCGCGGCCGCGCTCTCCGCCTTCCGGGGAGCCGACCGGCGCCTCCAGATGAAGGGACACGCCCACGGAGCGCTCGTGCTCGACGACTACGGCCATCACCCGACGGAGGTGGTGGCCACGCTTTCCGCCATCCGCGAGGGCTTCGGCGCCCGGACGGTGGTGGTGTTCCAGCCGCACCGGTACAGCCGGACCCAGGCGCTGCTGGAGGAATTCGGCCGTGCCTTCTTTCTCGCCGATCAGGTGATCGTGACCGACGTCTACGCTGCGGGGGAGCGTCCCATCGAGGGCGTCAGCGGAGCCTCGGTCGCCCAGTCCCTGGTGCGCCACGGGCACCCCTCCGTGGTGTACGAGCCCCGCCTGTCGGAGATCGCCAAGCGCCTGCGCCCCTCCATCGCCAAGGGGGACGTGGTGCTCACCCTGGGGGCCGGCGACGTCTGGAAGGTGGGCGACGCGCTGCTGCGCAGGAGGCGGGCGTGATCCTCCCGGACGAGGCCCGCCCGCCGTTCGGTCCCGACCGCCGCTACTGGCGCCGGCGGGCCAACCGCCAGGTGCGCAAGGAGCGCCGCACGAGGGCCGCCGTGCGCCTGCTGGGTGTGGGCGGCCTGCACCTGGGTCTGATCGGCCTCGTGCTCCTGGGAGCCGGACGCGCCTGGTCCCACCTGTCCACCTCCCCCTCCTTCGACCTCCGGGAGATCGTGGTGCACGGGACCGAGCGCACCACGCCCGCCGCCGTGCACGCGGCTCTCACCCCCCTGCGGGGACGGAACCTGGTGGCGCTCCACCTGGAGGACGTCCAGGAGCTGCTGGCTCCCAACCCGTGGGTGGCCCGCGCCTCCATCCGCCGCATCCTCCCTCACGTCCTGCGGGTGGACGTGGAGGAGCGCGTGCCCACGGCGGTGGCCATCCTCGACGGGCAGGCGATGGCGGTGGACGCGGAGGGCGTGGTGATCGGCCCCTGCGGCCCGGGGCTCGCCGACGATCTCCCCGTCCTCAACGGGCTGGCCTCGCTCCCCCGCGAGCAGCGGACGGCCGCGCTGGCGCGGGGCGTGGAGGCCGTCGTCCGCCTGCGGCGGACGGCGAGCGCGTTCGCCGGGGCCGTGTCCGAGCTGGACCTGGAGCGTCCCGACCGGATCGCGGTGCTCACCGCAGCACCGGGCCCCCGGCTCCTCCTCGACCCCCAGCGGGTCGAGCGCAACCTCGATCGCTACCTGGCGCTGCGGGACGAGCTCACGCGCCGGGCCGGCGACGCGCTCTACGTGGACCTGCGCTGGAGCGACCGCATCGCCCTGCTGCCCGCCCCACAAAAGACACTTGACCCTCAGGAGAGAAGGTGACCGCCATGGGGAAGAGCGACCGCTACGTCGTCGGACTGGACATCGGGACCACCAACATCGCCTGCGTCGTGGCCGAGGTGCGCGACGGAGGAGCGGTGGACGTGGTGGGCCTGGGAGGTGCCGCCTCCCGGGGGATCCGCAAGGGGGTGGTGGTCAACCTCGACGCCACCGTGGACGCCATCAAGGCCGCCGTGCAGGAGGCCGAGCTGATGGCGGGCGTGGACGTGCAATCCGCGACGGTGGGGATCGCGGGAGGCCACATCCGATCGTTCAACAGCCGGGGCGTCATCGCCGTCACCGGCAAGGACCGCACCGTCGGCCGCGAGGACGTGGCGCGCGTGCTGGACGCCGCGAGGGCGGTGAGCATCCCCTCCGACCGGGAGATCCTGCACGTGCTTCCCCAGGAGTTCGTGCTGGACGAGCAGCACGGGATCGCCTCCCCGGTGGGGATGACGGGGGCCCGGCTCGAGGCCAACGTCCACATCGTCACCGCCGCCACCACCTCGGTGCAGAACCTCGTCACCTGCGTGAACCGCGCGGGCGTGGAGGTGCGGGACACCGTGCTCGAGCAGCTCGCGGCCTCCGAGTCCGTGCTCAGCACCGACGAGCGCGAGCTGGGTGTGGCGCTCATCGACGTGGGCGGCGGCACCACCGACCTCGCCATCTTCGAGCGGGGCTCCATTTGGCACACCGCGGTGCTTCCCGTGGGCGGCGATCACTTCAGCAACGACCTGGCGGTGGGGCTGCGCACCCCCATCCCGGATGCGGAGCGCATCAAGAAGAGGTTCGGCTGCGCGCTGGGGTCCCTGGTGGATACCGACGAGGCGGTGGAGGTCCCCACCGTGGGTGGCCGCAAGCCGCGCCTGCTCTCGCGCCAGGTGATGGCGGAGATCCTGCAACCCCGCGCCGAGGAGCTCTTCGGCCTGGTGCACGAGGAGGTCGTGCGGGCCGGATTCGACAAGCTGCTGAACGCGGGGGTGGTGCTCACCGGCGGGGGATCGCTGCTGCCGGGCGCGGTGGAGATCGCCGAGCAGGTGTTCGGGCTGCCCGTGCGGCGGGGCCAGCCCCAGGGTGCGGGGGGATTGATGGACCCGGCCTCCGGGCCGGGCAACGTGACCGCGGTGGGGCTGGCGCTGTACGCGGCGCGACACCGCGAGCGGGACCGCCGCCGGAAGACGGCGGTTCCGGTGGGCGCGGGGTTCCTCGGCAGGGTGCAAGGGCGCGTGCGCGCGCTGTTCCAGGAGATGTTCTGAACTCCGAAACTTCGTGGGGGAGGGCTGCATGATCACGATGGACGACCAGGGCGGCAACGGCCGGCCTCTCAAGCTCAGCTTCGACCACGGCCAGCCCTTGGCCGCCAACATCAAGGTGATCGGCGTGGGAGGCGGCGGGGGCAACGCCGTCAACCGCATGATCACGACCAACGTGGGCGGAGTGCAGTTCGTGTCCGCCAACACGGACTGCCAGGCGCTCCAGAACAGCCGTGCCCCCATCAAGATCCAGCTGGGGGCGAAGCTGACCCGGGGGCTGGGCGCCGGCGCCAACCCCGAGGTGGGCCGCAGCGCGGCGCTGGAAGACACGGAGCAGATCATCGAGGCGCTCACGGGCGCCGACATGGTCTTCGTGACCGCGGGCCTGGGCGGAGGCACGGGCACCGGAGCCGCTCCCATCATCGCCAACCTCTCCCGCGAGCTGGGGGCGCTGGTGGTGGCGGTCGTGACCAAGCCCTTCTCCTTCGAGGGCCGGCGCCGGCGTGCCCAGGGGGACGACGGCCTCACCGCGCTCCGTCAGGCGGTGGACACGGTGATCACCATCCCCAACGACAAGCTGCTGCACACGGTGGATCGCGCCACGCCCATGGCCGAGGCGTTCCTCATGGCGGACGACATCCTGCGCCAGGCCGTGCAGGGGATCTCCGATCTCATCACCGTCCCCGGAGAGATCAACCTCGACTTCGCGGACGTGAAGACGATCATGTCCGGGATGGGCATGGCGTTGATGGGAACCGGGATCGGGGAGGGAGAGCGCCGGGCGGTGGAGGCGGCGCAGCGCGCCATCTCGTCCCCCCTGCTGGAGGACGCTTCCATCCACGGGGCGCGGGGCGTGCTCATCAACGTCACCGGCGGGGAGGACATGACCCTGCACGAGGTCTCGGAGGCGGCCGACATCGTCCAGGAGGCCGCGGACGCCGATGCCAACATCATCTTCGGGACCGTCATCGACCGGGCCATGAAAGGCAAGGTCAAGGTCACCGTCATCGCCACCGGGTTTCTCCGGGAGGAGCGGGTGGCCATGCGCCCCACCACCACCATGGTGCGGCCCCCGGCCCGGCCGGCGGAGGCCGAGGCACCCGCCCCCCCCGTGGTGCGGGCGGGCCGCCCCCTCCCCCGCCGGGAGCGCATGGAGGAGGAGAACTTCGAAATCGAGCAGGACGAGGGGTACACTCCGAACTTCCGGAAGATGAAGAACGACCTGGACGTTCCGGCGTTCCTGCGTAAGCAGATGGACTGACCCCAGCGGAGGGCTCGATGGGGGCGCCCCCCTCGGACGTGCGCCAGAGCTACCGGTTGCTGGTCGTGGACGACGACCCGGAGACCCACCGGCTCGTGCGCACGTGGTTCCAGGGCCAGCCCTACGAGGTCCTCGGTGCCTCGGACGGCAGGGAGGGTGTGCAGCGGGCGCGCAGCGAGCGGCCCGATGTCGTGCTGATGGACATCAAGATGCCGGGCATGGACGGCATCTCCGCCGCCCGCACCCTGAAATCCGACCCGGAAACGCGGCACATCCCGGTGGTCCTCCTCACGGCTTGCCGGGACGTGGCGGAGAAGGTCGAAGCCTTCGCTGTGGGCGCCGACGACTACGTCACCAAGCCTTTCGAGCTGGAGGAGGTGGACGCGCGCATCCGCGGCATCCTCCACCGGCGCGAGGCCCTGGCCGTCCTGGAGAACCGGGTGGTGCAGCTCGCCACCCGCTCCGCCCACCTGGAGGAGATGCTGGTCCAGGACGAGAAGACCGGGCTCGCCAACTTCCGCACCTTCCAGCGGCGTCTCCGCGAGGAATGGAGGCGCGCCGAGCGTTACGGCGGACTCTCCCTGGTCATGCTCGACCTGGACGACTTCAAGAAGGTGAACGACACCCTGGGGCACCCGGCGGGGGACCGCTGCCTGCAGGAGTTCGCCACCCTGGTACGGCGAGGCGCGCGCGACACCGATCTCGCCGCCCGTTACGGCGGCGAGGAGTTCGCGGTCGTCCTCCCCCACGCCACCACGGAGGATGCCCGCCGGGTGGCGGAGCGGATCCGCACCACCGTGCACGAGTTCGTGTTCCTGGCGGATGCGACCCCACTGCGCATGACGGTGTCGGCGGGGATCGCCACCTACCCCTCGTACCCCACCATCGATTCTCCGGAAGCTTTGCTGCTGGCCGCCGACCGCGCGCTCTACCGCGCCAAGGCACTGGGCAAGGACACCACGTTCGCCGACGACGGCCTGAGCACGCCGGAGACGGCGCAGCGTTAGCCGTGGACCATCAGCTCCGGTGGGTGATCCGCGCCCGCCGCCTGCTGGCGGTGGCCGTGGACGACCACCGCACCATCGCGGGCGCGGTCTCCCGCGACTGGCTGCTGGCGGAGGCGGAGCGACAGATCCCCTGGGAACGCCTGCCGGCGGTGCTGCAGGAGCGGTTCCATCCCCTCTCCGAGCCTCCCCCCCGCACCGTCCCCAGCAACTGGCTCCCCAAGCTCGAGCCCTCCTTGAACGCGCACGTGCTGGCGGGCGTGATCCTGATGGGACCGCGTGTGTTCGGGTCCGCGCTCGTGGACCTGGAGCGGATCGTGGCCGCGATGATCCACGAGACCTTCGGCCTGCGCGATCGTGCCAGCGCCTTCCTCCCCGCCCACCACCGGCGGATCGACGAGGCCTACCTGCGGGAGGAATTCGGAGAGGAGATCGCCGATCGCGTCCTGACGCTCCGGGAGCAGCTCGCCCTCTTCGATGCGGGACGGCCGCTCTCCCTGGAACCGGCGGACGCCTGCGTGCTCGCGGCCGTGAAGGCGGCCCGGCTGCGCCTCACCGCCCGGGCCGCCGGGGACGCGATCTTCTCCACCCTGGGCGAGCCCCAGTGCACCGAGCTGAGGAGCCGCGGGATCGATCCCAGGGACGAGCGACCCTACCTGGAGCGCGACTACCGCGCGGCGCGGGCGGCGCTGGAACTTCCGGGGGTGCACGGGGCCATCCGGGGACCGGTGGGGGACGTGCTGCTGCGCAGCGTCGAGCACGTGCTCGCGCATGGAACTCCCGCCCGTGAACTGGTGGGCCGTTATGGATCGGCCATCCACAACTTCCATTGCGCGCTTCCCCTCTGGGAGCACTACAGCCCGATCGTCCGGAGGACCGCGCGCACGGCCACCGGCGAGACGATCGAGGTCTCGGGACCGTTCGCGCTTCCCACCCTGTTCGTCACCGGCCTGGAGGTCACGCGCTACCTCCACAATGTGCGCCGGAAGGGAGGGCGCACGGGGGCGGGGCACTCGTTCCTGGTCTCCTCCCGCATCGAGCGGCTGCTGGGGCCGCACGTGACCGTGCCTCTGGTGGCCGCCTCCGACTGCCACGACGTGGTCGAGGACGGGAGCTACACGGTCGCCGGGTACGATCAGGATCTGGAGCTGTTCGCCGGCCGATTCGGGGCCCCCCTGGCCGCGCTCGTGGCCGAGGTGACGGACTCGTTCACCAAGGAGGACGGCCCCGCCAAGGCGGCCACCACGGTGCTCCACCCCCTGCTCCGGCCCATGGAGTCCGCGTACAACCTCGGCCAGCTCGCCGAGCTGCGGGCGCGGGCCACCGATCCCGAGGTCCCCTTCACCCTGGAGGGCATCCTCCTCAAGGTCGCGGACTTCGGAGTCACCCAGGAAGAGGGCCTGCACTGCCCGGACCTCATGCGCGGCGTGTGGGCGCACACCGGCGCGCGCATGACCTGGGACCTCTGGAGCAAGGGACGGATCGTGCAGCCGCTGCTCGCCCGCCTGCGCCTCGAGGTACGGACCGGCGGCGATCTGCCCCCCACCCTCCGCGACTGCCTGCGCTGGGTGCTCGTCTGGTCCTTCGACACCGCCGACCTGTACCTGGTGCAGAACCTCGCCATCCTGGCCGGGGAGTACCACCTCGACGCGGCGGAGCGGGAGGCCCTGTTTCGAGGGTTCCTGGAGGACGGAGCACCGCTCGACCTCGAGACCTGGCTGGCCGAGGAACGTCTCGACCCGGAGGTCCGGCGAAAGGGCCTGGCCGCGACCCACCGCCTGGTCCAAGGGGGCCCACCGGTCCGCGATCTGACGCGCCTCAGGCGCTACGCCGAGTCCGCTGCCTGGCGCCGCCAGGTACGCCGGGAGCTGTCCCTGCCTCCCCTTCCTCCGGACCGCGTGGCGGAGGTCCTCGAGCGTCTGGGCCCGGGATAGCGGTGGCCATCACGCTTCCGGACCTGCGGCGCCACGCCGTCGCACGCTCCCTGTTCCCTCCCGCGACGCTGACGGCCGCCCTGCGCGCACTGGGCTTCGTGCAGGCGGACCCCATCCGTGCCCCCGCCAGGGCCCAGGACCTGACGCTGCGCCACCGCGTCCGCTCCTACCGCGCCGGGGACCTGGAGCGCCGCTACCACCAGCTCCCGGTGGAAGAGGACTTCTTCGTCAACTACGGGTTCGTGCCCCGCGAGGTCCAGCGGCTCATGCACCCGAGGCGGCCCCGGCACCCGTGGAGCGCGCGCGAGCGCAGACGTGCCGCCGCCCTCCTCGCCTTCGTGTGCGAGCGCGGCACCGTCCACCCTCGGGAGGTGGACGCCTACTTCGCCCATGGCCGTGTGACGAACTACTGGGGAGGCGCGTCCAGCGCCACCACCCACCTGCTGGACGCGATGCACTACCGGGGGCTCCTGCGCGTGGTGCGGCGGGAGCGCGGAATCCGGCTGTACGCCCAGCAGAAGCCCTTCGCTCGCGCAGGGAGCGCCGCCGAGAAGCGGGCCCGCATGGACGCGCTGGTGGACCTGGCGATTGGAAAGTACGCGCCGCTCCCCGAGGCCTCGGCGCGCTCCCTGGTGAGCCGGCTCCGCTACGCGGTCCCCCAGTGGACCGGGGAGCTCCCGGCGGCGTGGCGCCGGGCCAAGCTGCGCCTCGCCCACGAGCGGATCGAGGGGATGTCCTGGTACTGGCCGGCCAGCGAGCGGCCGCAGGAAGCGGGTGCCGGCGACCACGTGCGCCTCCTCGCCCCCTTCGATCCCGTGGTGTGGGACCGGCGCCGTTTCCAGCTGTTCTGGGGGTGGCCCTACCGCTTCGAGGCCTACACCCCCGTCGCCAAGCGCAAGCTGGGCTACTACGCGCTCCCCCTTCTCTGGCGCGACGCCGTGATCGGCTGGGCCAACGTCACCCTGAAGGAGCAACGGCCTGTTGCGGATGTCGGCTACGTCGCCGGCGCCGCTCCACGCGAGCACGGTTTTCGGCAGGCGCTGGAGGCCGAGCTGGAGCGCCTGCACCGCTTCCTCGGAGCTTCCGCCGGGGATTCGGCGTAAGTCTTCCCGTCGTGCTGGCCCTGCTGCTGCCGCTGCTCGCCTCGGGTGCGCTCGCCGCCCCGGATCTGGTCGTGCCGCGCCACGGAACGGCCGAGATCGTGCTCCACGCGGCCCAGAACTACAACGGCGCCTCCGGCACCCCCAACCCGTTCACGGAGGTGACCTTCCAGCTCCAGGTGACGAGCCCCACGGGCAGGAGCATCCCCGTCGAAGGCTTCTTCAACGGCGACGGGGTGGGGGGAAGCCTGGGGAACGTCTTCGTGGCCCGGGTCTACGCCGACGAGCCCGGAAACTGGACCTGGACCTCCACCTCGTCGGATGCCGGGCTCCATGCCAAGAACGGAAGCTTCACCGTGTCCGGGACGCTCGCCGGCCGCTGGGGACACGGGGGCCTGGTGGTGCGCCCGGCCACGCCGCGACACTTCAGCCATGCGGACGGCACGCCCTTCTTCGCCGCCGGGAAGATGCTGGATGCCGCCATCGGGGGGACGATCGGACAGACCCTACCCATGCTTTCCGAGGTGTGGACCGACGCCGACCGCCGCGCCCTGCTCGACCGCGCGGCCTCGCTGTCTGCCAACAAGCTCGCCATCTATCTTGCCAACAGCGGGGATTTTTCGGCCCAGTGGCCGACCACGCCCTGGGTGGGGAGCGCCGCCAGCAACGACAAGACCCGCTTCGATCTCGCCCGCTGGAAGATGTTCGACCAGTGGACCATGCAGATGCGCGACGAGGGGTTCGGGGCCCAGTTCTTCTTTTACGCGGACAACTCGGCCTTCGGCAACTTGCCGCTGGCCGATCGCCAGCGGCTCATCCGCTATGGCATGGCGCGTCTGTCCGCCTACGCCAACACGTACTTCATCCTCTCGCTGGAATGGGACGAGGGCTGGACGGTGGCCGACACGGACGCCTGCGCCGCCTACCTTCAATCGAAGAACCCCTGGCGCCGTCCACATTCCGTCCACTGCTTGCCCGGACTCTTCGACTTCCCCGACCGTGCGTGGGCGGACTACATGCCGATCCAGAGCGGAACTGGCGCGGAGTACGGGATCGTTCACTCCCGCAATCTCGCCAACGCCGCGCAGGCGGTGAAGCCGGCAATCGAGGAAGAATGCAGCAGCGGTTCGGAGAACACGGCTGGCCGCCAGAAGACCTGGGCCGCGTTCACGGCCGGCGTGACGGGGGTGGGGACGGGCGTCTTCCTGCGCCACCTGGTGACCTTCGTCTCCTCCGTGGACGTGGACCGGATGGGCCCGGACGACGGGCTCGCCCTGGCCGGGACGGCGTACGTCCTCGCCGAGCGCGGGCGGCAGTACGTGGCTTACCTCCCGCTGGGAGGCAGCGTCGATCTGGATCTCTCCCATACTGCCGGGAGCTTCCAGGCCCAGTGGTACAACCCGGCCACCGGCACCTTCCAGAGCCCGGTGACGGTGGCCGCGGGCGGCTCGCTCTCCATGACCGCCCCCGCCGCCGGGGACTGGGTGCTGTCGCTGCGCCGGACCTGTACCGGAGGGCCGGCACCCGGCCTCGTGGGCGGCCTCCGCGTGGATGCGGGGGGCGCAATCAGCTGGAGCGCCGCCGCGGCGGCCGACGGCTACGACACGATCGTCGGCGATCTGCTCGCGTTGCCGTCCGGCGGGTTGGCCGGATCCCTGCGCGGATGCCTGGAGCGGAACGGCGCCGATACGGCGACGCCGGACGCTGTCGTGCCCCCCGAGGGGGGAGGCCGCTACTACCTCGTGCGCGCCCGCTCCTGCGCGGGAGCCCTCGGCACCTACGAGGGTCCCGGTGCTCCCGCCGTGGACCCGCGCGACGCCGCAGCCGCGGCCTCCGCCAGGGATTGCCCGTAGAGCATTTGACCTTGCTCGCCCTCCGGGTGTGGAGTGTCTCGTACCGGAGGACATGCCGTGTCCAGCGGGCTCGAGGTCCTGATCCACGCTCCGCGCCAGCACCACGACGAGGTCCTGCGCGACGAAGTGGGCTCCCTCGCGGAGGAACTCCCCGGCCTGCAGGCGCTCTTCTTCGGGCGCCATAGCAGGCCCGACTGGCACCTCAAGCTGAGTCTGCTGGGGGAGGTCCCGCGCGGGCCGGTGGAGCGCCGCCTGGAGGATCTGCGGCACCGCGGTCTCTCCACCGGGGATGCCATCGCCCCCTACACCCCGGAGCTCGACCCCCATGGCGGACCCGAGGGTGCGCGCCTTGCCGAGCGGATCCATCACCACGACGCCCGAGCTTGCCTGGCCTTTCTCCGCCTGGAGGCGGAGCGCCGGCTCACCCGCACCCGGCGGGAACTGTCGCTCCTGCTCACCGAGCGCTTCCTGGACCTGATGGCCTTCACGGCGGGGGAGCGGACCGCCTTCTACTCCTTTTGCTCCTCCTGGGCCGTCGATCTCGGCACCTGGACGGACGAGGAACGCGCGATCCTCGACGCCAGGTACGCCTCCCTGGCCTCCGATCTGCATGCACTTTTGCACGAGCCGGACTCGCCCGCGCTCTGGGGGGGCCAGGAAGCCATGGAGGTGGCGCTCGCTCTGCTCGAGCAGTGGACACCGCTGGCAGCGGCGCTCCGCCGCGGCATCACCGAGGGAGGGATCGCGCGCGACTCCATCACGCTGACCTGGTACCTCACGCATCTCCACGCCAACCGGCTGCAGATCGAGGCCCACGGGGAAGCCGTCCTCCGCTACCTGATGCACCGGTACCACGCGGCATGAGCACGCCGGAGCGCTGCCTTTACACGCTGGTCCACGCACCGCAGGAGCGGCACGACGTGTTGCTGGAAGCGCTCGTGCATCCGGTGGTGCAGGGAATTCGCGATCACCCGGGCCTGCGGTCGCTGTTCTTCGCGCGTTACAACCAGCCGGACTGGCAGCTCCGCTTCCGCGTCCTGGGGACGCCGGGCTGGGTGGATGGACCGGTACGTGCGGCGCTGGAAGCGCGCCTTCCCGGACTGCGCGCGGAGGGGCTGCTGGAATCCTGGGAGTTCGCCACCTACCAGCGGGAGTGGCGGCGTTACGGCGGCGAGCGCGGCATGCGTCTGTGCGAGCGGATCTTCCTGCACGACTCGCTGGCCTGCCTGGACCTGCTGCATGAAGAGGGGGAGGGCACCCTGGAGACCAACCGGCGCGAGTACGCGCTCGTCTTCACGGAGCGCTTCCTCGATCTGCTCGGCCTTCAGGGGGACCCACGCCTGGCCGTGTACCGGAAGGCGTTCGGCTGGGCCATGGAGAGCGGCGACTGGAGCGAAGCGGACCGGGGCCTCCTGGAGGAGCGCTACCGGGGGATGCGCGGAGGGCTGGCCGATCTGGTTCGCGCCGAGGAGCCGGCGCTCGCGCGGCGCTGCCTTGCCGCTTGCCAGCCCGCCATCGAGGCACTTCGTCAGGGGCTGCGCGATGGCACCGTCCAGCAGGACCCTTCGCACCTCGCCTGGTCCCTGACGCACATGCACTGCAACCGCATCGGGCTGGACGTGCACGCGGAGGCGGTCCTCCGCTACTTCGCGTGGCGCCTGCACCAAGACCAGGCCGTGGCACTTGGAATCGGAGATCGGCCGGAGTAGAAGAGAGCCTATCCGTCGGAGAGAGGAGGACCCATGCAGGAGAAGAAGCCCGTCGCTCTGCGTCTTGAGGTGGAGGAGCTGGAGCGGAACCGGAAGCCCGGAGGCTGCTCCGGCTCGTCCAGCACCTCGCCCCTGTGCACCTGTCCCGTCGGCCCGGGCGTCACCGACTGACGCCGCCCGGCTCGGAGGGGGGCCAGGAGACGGCCTCCCTCCGCCATCCTCTCCTGCTCCTGCGCGTCACCACGTTCCCGTTCGACACGCTGGAGCGGCTGAGGGGATCCCGCTCCGCGGACGCCTGCCGCTCGCTCGCCGAGGCGGAAGACGGGCTGGCGCAGGACGCCGTGCGCCTGGCGGATGCGCTCTTCGCGGCGGCCGGGGAGCCGGGAACCGTCGGAGACGCCGAGATGGCCCGAGCGCGGCTCGCCGTGCTCCGTCTGCGCCGGGACGTTCACCACCGCCGCTCGATCAAGGGACGGGATCTCCAGACCGCCGCCGCACGCCTCGATCCCGTGGTCCGGGCCCGGCTGGAGCGCTTCACGCGGGAGCTCGACCTCCAAGCCGGCCGCCGAAGCGCATGCCGGGAAACGATCGCGCGGGAGCTGAGAGAGAGCCGGTCCGCGCTCCTCCATCTGGCGCGCCATCCTCTGGTCGAGGAGGGTCTGTGGCTCGCCAGCCGCTCGCTGGCTTGCCGCCTGCACGAGCTGAAGAGCAACGAGCCGGGCCGCTTCACCCACGATGCGCGGCACGTCGCCGGGAAGCTGCTCGCCTACGTGGTCCGCTTCTGCACCAAGACCAGCCCCAACGGCCTGTTCTGCGCGACGGCCCTCGCCGCCTTCGGCGATGCTCCCTCGAGACTGGAAGGAGTTCCCACCATCACGCGCACGGACACGATCCTCAGCGTGGCCGAGGCCAGGAAGGTGGCGGCTTGCCTCGCCGCCGATCCCGCGCTCGACGACGTCGTCGTCCCCCGGCCCAACCCCACGTTGCGTGAGAACGAGGAAGGCTGGACCTTCTGGAAGCCTGCGAGCATGCGGAGCGAGGATGAGGAAGAGATCCGCTCGCAGGTGAAGGCGCACCCGGTGATGCACGCCTTCCTCGAGGAGGCGAGGAACGGGCACAACGTCCCCGCCCTGGTCGCCGCCGTGGCCGCCAGCACCGGGATCGCCGCGTCCGACCTGGAGCCGTTCTACCGCCTGCTGGTGGAGCGGGGCGTCCTTCTTGGAGAGCTGGAGCTTCCCTACAACACGCGGCGTCCCCTGCAGGCTCTGGCGAAGGTGGCTACCACGGCCGAGCGTACCCCCGCCTGGCTCCCCCCCGTCCGCGAGGTGGAGCACGCGGTGGACCGGCTCGGTACCGCGCACGGGCCGGAGCGCATGGACATCATGGAGCGGACGAGCACCTTGCTCGATTCCCTGCCCCATGTCCGGAGCCTCAAGCCGGACGAGCTGTTCCGCGTGGATGCGGCCTCGGGCCTGCGCGTCCAGCTCCCCAGCGACATGCTGTGCGAGCTGGAAGCCGGCCTACGCCCCTACATCCGCCTGTTCTCCGCGTTCTATCCCGAGCGGATCTACCGCTCGGCGCAGGCGACACGCTTCCTCTGCCACTTCCCGGCCGACACCGAGGTGAACCTGCTCGACCTGTATCACGGGATCTTCGAGCCCGAGGACAAGCGCCGGCCCGTGGACTTCCCCGACCCCACGCGGGTGGCGGTGCAGGGGGAGGGAGCCGACCTGGCCGCGCAAGCGCTGGCCCGCGCCCGCGAGCACTTCGCCCAGCGAGCGCGTGAAGCCCGGCCGGACGAAGACATTCACGTCACGGACGCAGAGGTGCGCGCGCTCGTCGGCGGCTTCCCCGAGCCGCGCTGGTCCGCGGGCGTGCTCTTCCATGTGGCGGCGAGCAGCACGGGAGCGATCGCGGGCGGCGACTACCAGCTGGTGCTGAGCGCGCTGTTCCAGGGGACCGGCCTGGCCCTGGCCCGCTTCGCTCACCTGCACGGCGAGGCCGTGGTCCAGGAGCTACGGGACGGATGGTCGTGCCTGGAGCGCCCAGGCACCGTGCTGGCGGAGCTGACCTACAACCACAGCTACCGCACGGCGAATGCCGGCCTGCGGCCCTCGATCTTCACCCACGAGATCGAGCTACCCGGCGAGCGCGGGACGCCGGGAGCCCGCGTGATCCCTCTCGCCGCGCTCACGATCCGGTGGGACTCGTGCGAGCGCCGCTTCGTGCTGACCTGGCCCGAGACCGGCCTGGAGGTCCTGCCCGTGATCAGCTCCGGAGTGAACCCCGTGGGGTTCATCTCCTTCCTCGTGGAGGTCGGCCAGCAGGGCCTCCAGCCGCTCGGCCTGTTTCCTGGATTTTCCGCGGAAGGCGTGACGCACTGGCCTCGCTTCGTCGCCGGCAAGGTAGTGCTCTTCCGGGAGCGCTGGATCTTCCCGTACAGTGCCTGGCCAGCCATCGCCGCGGACGAGGTGGACACCGTGCTGCACGCTGCTCTGTGGCGCCACCGTCATGGCCTGCCGCGCCACGTGTTCGTCCACACCTCCGGCGAGCCCAAGCCTCGCTACGTCGACCTCGACTCTCCGGCCATGGTGGCGCTGCTCTGGCGCGGCCTGGCAAACGACGTGCCGGCCGAGGTGCACGTGACCGAGATGCTTCCCGGTCCGGACGAGATGTGGGTACAGGACGAGAAAGGGCGCTACGCTTCCGAGTTCCTGGTGCACCTGGGGAGCGATCGCCTGAAGGGAACGCGAGCATGACCGAGCATCACGATGCCTATCGCGGCTTCGCCGCGCACTACGACCTGCACATGATGGACTGGTATGCCTCCGTGTACGGGCCGCGCCTGAGAGAGAACCTGCGCACCCGCGGCCTGGCCGCAGGCAAAGTGCTGGACGCTGGGTGCGGCACGGGCACGCTCGCCCTCCAGCTCGCGGCGGCCGGGTACGAGATGACGGGTGTGGACCTGTCCCCCGCCCTGCTTGAGAAAGCACGGGCGAAGGACAGGGACGAGAAGGTCCGATGGATGCAGGGCGACATCACCCGGCTGTCGCTGGAGGAGACCTTCGACGGCATCACCTGCGTCTCCGACGTCTTGAACCACCTCTCCTCGATCGAGGAGTGGGAGCAGGCGTTGCGCGGGTTTCACCGGCACCTGAACCCGGGAGGCTGGCTCTTCTTCGACTCCATGACCAGCCACGGCCTGGCCGAGCTCGATGCCTACTCCACCCACGACCGCCCGGAGCGCTGCCTGATCATGGGTGTCATCTGGGAGCCGGCGACGCGCCGCTCCACGCTCAAGATCACGTCCTTCGTCCCGGTGGACGGCACCGTTCTCTGGGAGCGGGCCACGGAGACGATCACCGAGTGGGGCCAACCCGTCTCGGACATTTGCGCGCGGCTCGCCGCCGCCGGCTTCCAGGCTCCCGAGCGGCTGTGGCCGCGAGAAGACGACCCCGAAAAAGAGGAGCGGCTGGCGGTGCTGGTGCGGCGATGAGCCTGGGGCTCTACCTCAGCTCCTCCCACCCCTCCAGCACCTCCCTGATCGCACGCTCCACGGCCTCCACCACACGGTCGTAGTAGCGGCGGGCCTTGGCGGCATCGAGCACGGGTGCGCCCTCCCCGGCGGTCTCCGCGCGCTCCAGCATCACCGTGGAGGGGAAGGGACGCGCCTTCACCCCACGCCGGAGCGGCATGCGCCGGGCCTTCAGCACGCGGGCGGGGTCGATCGTGTGGGGGGCGGCGGTCATCACCATGGCCGTCTCCTCCACCCCGGCGTGCCCGGAGACGACGTCTCCGTAGATCTCGCGGGTGAGGTCCTCGCCCGCCGGGCCCCACCACTCGATGGACACGGCGAAGGCCCGCTTCTCGTCCCAGAGGCGGTGCACCACCTCGTTCACCTCCTTGGTCTGCCCGCCGTGACCGTTGAGGATGACGACGCGCCGGAAGCCGGCGTCCACGAGACCCGTGCACGCCTCCAGGAGGTAGGCCACGAACGTCTCCGGAGAGACCGTGGTCGACCCCGGGTAGGGGAGGAGCGAGTTGGTGACGCCGTAGGGGACGGGGGGGGCGATCAGCGCGCCCAGGCGCGGCGCCAGGTCGTTCGCCATCGCCGTGGGGATGATCGTGTCGGTCCCCAGGGGGCTGCCGCCGTGCGCCTCCAGCGTCCCCACCGGCACGAGCACCAGGTCGGAGCGGCGGACGGCGTCCCGGAAGGCCTCCCAGGACAGCTCGGACATCAGGTGCGTCATCGCGACCTCCTCGCCAGGGTGAGGGCGACCACCGCCAGGGCCAGCGTGCAGAGCCAGGCGGCGACGTCGCCGGTGCGATCGTAGACCGTCAGGGAGGAGGTGAGGGGGAGCCGCTCCACCTGCACGTCGGGCACGAAGAGCTCGGAGCGGGCATGGTACGTGCCGCGGGGATCGATGAAGCCCGAGATCCCGGTGTTGGCAGCCCGCACCACCGAGACCCGGCTCTCGATGGCACGCATGGCGAGGATGTTGGCCTGGTAGCCCTGGAAGAACGTGCGCCCGAACCAGGCATCGTTCGTGATCACCGCGATCAGCTCCGCCCCCTGCCGGCGGAGCCTGCGGGTGAGGTCGGGGAACAGCTCCTCGAAGCAGACCAGGATCCCCACCTTCGTGCCCGCCACGGGAACGATCGCGTCCACCGGCCCCGGCTCGAAGCGGCCCGAGAGCCAGCGCATCGTCTCCCCCCCGCCGGAGAGGAGGGGGCCGAGCACGGGCATGAAGGGCGTCCGCTCCACGAAGGGGACCAGGTAGATCTTGGCCGCCCAGACCGGCTCCATGCCGCCGTCCTGATCGACAGCCACCGCGGCGTTGTAGAGCTGATACTCCTTCTCGTTGGGCATCCGCACGTACTCGACCCCGGCCAGGATCGCGGCGCGCGTCTCCCGGGCGAGCCGCTGCACGTCGGGCATGGAGTACGTCGCCGGGAAGTCGAGCCGGTGGTAGAGCGGCTTCGGCCGCGCTGATTCCGGCCAGACCACGAGCTGCGCGCCCGCCGCCGCCGCGGCGCGCGTCTGCCCTTCCAAGATGTCCCAGACTCTCTGGTCCGACGCCGGATCGTGTTTTTCCTCCAGCGGGATGTTGGGCTGGACGTAGGCGGCCGTGATGGAGCGCTCCGAGCTCCAGTCCCGCGTCCATGCCCACGTGTCGTAGCCGAGCACCGCCACCAGCAGGACCGCCAGCGCCACCTGGCAGCGCCGGCGTCCTCGCCAGGCGTCGAAGAGCAGGCCGTTGACCGCGAGCACGAAGGCGCCCACGCCGTACGGTCCCACCACATCCGCGAACTGGATGAGGAACGGATGATCGGCGATCGCGTGTCCGAGGTGATCGGCCGTCATCCTCAGATCGCCGAAGCTCCGCAGCCACTCCAGCGGGACCCACGTGACGGGAAGGATCCATCCGTAGGAACCGCCGGTGCGGGCACGGATCCAGGACGCCAGGCGCACGGCGGCCACGATGAAGAAGGTGAACCCCGCCGCCAGGCCCAGGTACATGAGCGAGGCGAGCCAGGAGATCGACAGCATCGCCCACACCCAGTGCAAGGCCAGGAGGTGCGCGCACAGGCCGAACACCAGGCCCGCCCGCAGGACCTCCCGGTGGGAGCGCGGCTCCCGCTCCAGCCAGGCCAGGAGGGGGAGGAAGGCGAGGAAGTTGAAGAAGGGGAAGGGTAGGTTGAAGTAGCCGACCCCGAGCAGCACGCCCCCCAGCGCCGGCAGGCGGTAGCTCACGCGCGCGTCAGCACCAGACACGCGTTGTGGCCGCCGAAGCCGTAGGAGAACTTGAGCGCCGCCTGGGGGGCGGCCTTGCGCGCCTCCGCCACCACGTCCAGGTCGCACTCGGGATCGGGGAACGCGTAGTTGATCGTGGGGGTGAGCACCCCTTCGTGCAGGGACATCGCCAGGGCGGCCGTCTCCAGCGCGCCCGAGGCGCCAATGGCGTGCCCGGTCATGGACTTCAAGCCGGTGACGGGGACCTGCTCCGTGCGCCGCCCGAACAGGGCGCGGAACGCGCGTGCCTCCGTGCGGTCGTTCAGCACGGTGGAGGTTCCATGGGCGGAGATGTGCCCCACGTCCTTCAGGGAAAGACCCGCGTCCTTCAGCGCTGCGCGGGCCAGGGCCACGATCGTCTGCCCGCTCTCCTCGAGCGCCATCATGTTCAGCGCGTCGCAGTTGGCAGCATAGCCGTCGATGGCGGCGTAGATCCGGACCCCGCGCGCCCGGGCATCCGCCTCCCGCTCCAGCACCAGGATGGCCGCCCCCTCGCCCAGCACGAAGCCGTCCCGCTCCCGGTCGAAGGGCCGGCTCGCCCGCTCGGGTGCGTCGTTGCGCGTGGACAGGGTGCGCAAGCGATCGAATCCCATGAGACCGTAGGCGTCGTCGTCTCCGGCCACGCCTTCCGCTCCCCCGGCCAGCACCATGTCCGCCGCCCCCGCACGCAGCAGGCGGCAGGCGTCACCGATGGCCATGGTCCCCGCCGCGCACGCGGTGCTCAGCGCCTTGGACTCCCCGCGCGCACCGAAGCGGATCGCCACCTGCCCCGCGGCCGCGTTGGGGATGAGCATGGGGAGGGAGTACCGCTTCACCGCCTTCTTCGATCTCTCCACGCGCCAGACACCGTGGCTGACCTCGGTGGTGCTGAGGCCGCCGATCCCCGAGCCCACCACCGTGGCCAGGCGCGCCGGGTCCACTCCCGGGACCTGGAGCCGCCCGCGCACCTCCGCGTCGGGGGTCGGCGTCAACCCGGCGTCCTCCACCGCCTGCGCGGCCGCGGCCAGCGCGAACCACACGTTCCGGTCCATCAGGGGGACATCCTTGGCGGGGATGCCGGCGCTCTTGGGATCGAACCCGTGGACGGGACATGCGAACTTGGTGTCCACGTCGGTGTCCCGCACCCATGGGGTGTCCAGCGTGCGCGCACCGGAACGGCCCGCCAGACAGGCCTCCCAGAACGACCGGCGGTCGTGTCCGATGGCGCTGACGGCGCCGATTCCTGTGATGACGATGCGGTTGGGCAAGGGAGGTCTCCGGCCGGCCGATGCT
Source organism: Candidatus Polarisedimenticolaceae bacterium (assembly GCA_036274395.1). Classification (GTDB taxonomy): domain Bacteria; phylum Acidobacteriota; class Polarisedimenticolia; order Polarisedimenticolales; family DASUFT01; genus DASUFT01. Next base: position 31,135 of record DASUFT010000159.1, read on the forward strand.
ATCATCCGCGCCATGAGCGGTTCCAGCGAGGAGGTGGAGGTCAAGCTTCCCTTCTCCTCCGCTGCGGAAGCGCTCGCGCGGCTCGGACGCGCCGGTGCCCTCGCGCGCGGGCCGCGCACCTTCGAGGACAACGCGCTGTGGGACCGGGAGACCGATCCCCTGTCCACCTCCGGCCGCATGCTGCGGTTGCGGCGGGTGGGAGCGCGGGCCGTGCTCACCTTCAAGCGCCGCATTCCAGAAGACACGCGCTACAAGGTGTGCGAGGAGCACGAGACCGAGATCCAGGATCCCGCAGCCCTCGAGGGCGTGCTGCGCGGGGTCGGCTTCCGTGTGGCCTACCGGTACCAGAAGTACCGGACCCTGCTGGCGCTCCCCGGGGTCGAGGTGGCGGTGGATGAGACGCCGCTCGGCTGCTTCGTGGAGCTGGAGGGGGAGCGCGGGGCCATCGATCGCGCCGCCGAGCGCCTCGGCTTCACGCCGGAGCGGTACGTGCGCTCCACGTACCGCGAGCTGCAGGTGGCGGCCTCTGCCGGCGCCGAGCCGGGAGATCTCCTGATGCAGGACGAGGCCGGCGACTCCGCTCGCGGATGAGGGCCATGGTTCTGGCGGCGGGGCTCGGTGAGCGGATGCGCCCGCTCACCCTGCGCACGCCCAAGCCGGCCCTTCCCGTCCTGGGACTGACGCTGATCCGGCACGTCTTCTGGCGCCTGCGCCAGGACGGCGTGACGCACGTCGTGGTCAACCTCCACCACCTGCCGGAGGTCATGGGCCCCGCGCTGGAGGAGGCGGCCGATGCCACGGGCCTCGGGGTCGCGACCACCTTCGAGCCCGAGATCCTGGGGACCGGAGGCGGGCTCCGCCACGCCTCCGCCCACCTGCGTGGCCAGGGCACCGTGGTCGTCCGCAACGCCGACTTCCTCGCGGACGTCGACCTCGCGGCGGCGCTCACCTGCCACCGGAAGAGCGGCTGCCCGGTGACGCTGGCGCTCGTGCCCTCCCGGCCCGGCTACTCCGTCGTGGAGGCGGATGCCGGCGGGCGCGTGGTCTCGCTGGCCGGGAAGCCCGATCCCGTGTCCCCTCCCGTCTCCTCCCACGCGTTCACGGGCTGGCAGCTCGTGGAGGACGAGGTGTTCGAGCGGCTGCCCCCCGGGAAGAGCGACACGGTGCGCGATCTGTACCGGACGCTCGCCTCCGAGGGCCGGCTGAACGGGTTCGTGCACCCCGGCACCTGGGTGGAGCTGGGCTCACCGGTGCAGATGCTCGATGGAGTGCTGACGCTCCTCGCCACCTCCGGCGAGGTCCGTGCCGCCGTGCTCGATCCGGGGGCCGATCCGGTGGAGGGCGGGATCGCGCGAGGAGCCGGTGTAGCGCACGAGGGGGCCCGGCTTGTCGGCCGCGTGGCCCTGGGCGCCGGGTCGGTCCTGGAGAGCGAAGCCGTCCTGGAGGACGTCGTGGCCCTGCCGGGGACCCGCGTGGGGGCGGAGTGCCAGCTCCGCCGTGTGCTCCTGGCGGCCGGCACCTCCATCCCCGAGGGCACCGAGCTGACGGATGCGGCCGCGGGGCCGTCCGAGAACGGAGGACTGTGGGTCCGCTCCCTGGCGTGACCCGGGCCCGGCCGGAGCTGGCGGCGGATCTCTCCTCCGCGTACCCGGGAGCACGCCTGGAGCCGCTGGTGGGAGATGCCTCCAGCCGACGCTTCTTCCGTCTGCGCCTCCCCGGAGGAGAAACCAGGATCGTCATGGACTACGGTGCGCCGTTCACGGCGCCGCCGGACGACGTGGCCCTGGCGAATCTCCTGCGCGGTGCCGGCCTGCCTGCCCCCGCCCTCCTGGACGTGCGCGGCGCCTCGGGATGCCTGGTGCTGGAGGACCTGGGTGATCTCACCCTGGAAACCGCCCTGGGCCGTGCCGACGAGCAGGAGCGCGAGCGACTGTACGTGGCGGCCGTGGACCTGGCTCGGGCGATCGCACGCGACGGCACGCCGGCACTGGCCGCGTCCTCCCGGGCTCAGGGCCCGGCGCTCGACGCCGCGCGCTTCCGCTTCGAGATGGACTTCTTTCTCGAGCACTTCGTGGGAGCCCTTCGCGGGATCACGCCGGACCCCGCGCTGCGCACGCGGCTCCACGCCCTCGCGGACGCCGCTGCGGCCAGCTCGGCCCCGGTGCTCTGCCACCGCGACTACCACAGCCGCAATCTGATGGTGCGCGGGGATGGCTCCCTGGCCATGGTCGACTTCCAGGACGCACGCTGGGGCCCCGACACCTACGACCTGGCTTCCTTGCTCCGGGACGCTTACGTGGAGATCGATGAAGGACGGGTGCAGCGCATGCTGGCCCGCTTCGGCGGAGGCGACGACCTGCGCGCGCGCTTCGAGCTGGTGGCGGCGGAGCGGATGATCAAGGCCCTGGGGACGTTCGGCTATCAGGCATCCGCCCGCGGGAACCCGCGCTACCTCGAGGCGGTCCCGCGCACCCTGGTGCGGCTGCGGCGGACGCTGTTCGCCGACTTGCGCCTGGCGGACCTGGGCACGCTTCTGCAGGGTGCCCGCCTGCTCGATCCCCTCTAGAGAGGCACCGCCGAGAGGCCGTGGCCGCGGAACACCAGGGTGCCGCTGCGCACGCCCTCCGGGGTACGCCGGATCGGGCGGACCATGGCCTCGCAGCGGAGGACCCACGCCTCCGGCGGTCCCACGACCAGCCAGGGTCTCCAGGCAGAGGACGGGTGGCCCTCCTGCGCCAGCGCCGCATCGAGCACCACCGACCACTCCGCGCCCACGGCGTGGATGCGCGCGGCCCGCGCCAGGAGCCCGGACCCGCTCCACGCCCCGCTTCGAGAGAAGCTCAAGTTCGCGGCGCGCTCCGTCGGCGGCTCCCGGAACGAGTGCCGGCGGCGCCGGCCGGGGCCGCGCGGGAGCGCCAGGACCCGGTGCCCGTCCGCGAGCTGGAGCCGTCCTGCCGGGAAGCCGGTGTCGTCGAACACGCCCCCACCGGGGGCGTTCGACTCCCCCGGGTGGTCCTCGCAGATCCATCCGGGACCGACCGCGCTGCCGACGGCCACAGCCGCCACCAGGGCGGGGGCCAGGGCCCCGGCGGCTGCGGGGAGGAGGGCGATCACGCCCACGGAGAACCCCGCCGCGAGCCCGGGGCGCTCGACGACCGCCGGCTCCTCCCAGTCCTCCGGGTCCAGCCGGTCCAGCCGCCGGGCTACCGCCGAGCGGACGCGGGTCCCCTCGTGCCGGCGCGCCCAGACCAGCCCTCGTACCCTGCAGGCCCGGAGGCCGTCTCCCGTCCCCAGGGCCTCCACCCCGACGGCGGCATCGAGCGACGTCCGTGCCTCTCCCGCCTCGCGGAGCCACTGCTCCATCGCCTCCCGCGTCGGGAGCTCGATCGCGTCCTCCACGTCGCGGAGCTCCCCGCCCTCCGCCCAGGGGGGCTCGCCGTCCGCGAGGCGCGTCGCCGGCATCGACGAGGCGAGGGCGATGGCCTCCCGCACGGCCTCGACCCCCAGTCCCGACGCGGCCCCGAAGCGGAGCGCATCGCCACGGTGCAGCCGCACGGCCGTCCCCTCTTCCACCCCGTGCCGCACGCGAACGCGGCCCTGCTCGATCTCGAGCGAGATGCGTCGCGTCCGTCTCTGAAAGACCTCGCAGCGCGCGTCCGCGCGGACGGCCTCGAGCGCGCGCTCCAGCGCGTCCAGTGCACGCGTCACACTCTGTGCACCACCTGTGTTCACGTGATCGAGCCTGTGTCGCAAAGCGCAGTCTGCGTAGAGAAAGCGCTCATCCCTGCACCGTGACCAGGCCTAGCCGAAATGTCGGCGCGCCGACGCTGCTGGCCATGGCCTGTCCTTCGCGCACGCAGACACCGATGCAGGGATCGAACGTGAGATCGTCCGCGATGCGATCGAGGGTGACGAGGTCGTCCAGGGAGGCGTGGAGCAGGAAGGGGGTGAGCGGCGCTTCGCACTGTCCCCCGATCAGCATGTCCGCATCCGTGACCTCGAAGGTCGCCTTGCCTTCCCTGGGATCGGTCGTCCCCACCACCATGCGTCGGATGTAGACCCCACGCGCCACCCCCTCCCGCACCTCCTGCGGGTGGAGCCGACCAGGGCTGAGAAAGGTCGCCCCCATCCGGGGCAACGCAGGCTCGGCGAACGACGCGCGCCGGGCGTGGCCCGAGGAGGGCTGGGGCGCGCCGGGCCAACCCCACGAGGCCAGCGGCCCACGGACCCGCCCCTCCTGCAGGAGCGGAACCGGACGCGCCGCCATCCCCTCGTCGTCCATCCTCCAGGGGACGCGGGCCCGTCGCGGGTCGTCCAGGACGGTGACCGAGGGGGGAGCGACCGGGCCTTCTGCCCGGGCCAGCCGGGACCCCCGCCTGGCCTGCACGTCCCCCTCCAGGGCATGCCCGACGAGCTCGTGGAACAGCACTCCTCCGACCCCTGGAGCGAAGACGGCCACCGTCCGTCCCGGCCAGGCGGGGAGGGGGCGCGCCCGGGCCTGAGCCCGGGCCGCTACCTCGGTGGCCAGCCCCTGGAGGTCGAGCGCGTCCCCGGAGAGCACCCTCTCCACGATGGCGTCCCCCAGCGCCAGCCGGAGGCGCCGCCCCCGACGCCGGTCCGTCCCCGCCCGCCCGTCCCTGCAGGCGACCGCGACCTGCTGATCGAGCTCGACGTACTGGAGCCGGGCGGCGGCCCCTGCGCTCCGCCGCAGCGCCTCGAGCTCCGTGGAGGGCGCCTCCGGGAAGGGCTCGGAAACCTCGCTGCTCGCGGGCGCGGCGTCGGGCACGTTGCCTCGGGCTGCCGCCATCGCGCACTCGTCGAGCGCCTCGAGGCAGGGGAGCGAGAGGAACACGCCGGACCCGGGTGCCGCCTCTGCCGCGAGACCCTGCACGCGGGCACCGGTGGCCGACACGACCCCATCCGGCCCGAGCTCGAGCCTCCGCTCGATACGCCGCTCCAGGAAGAGGTGGGCCGCGGGATCGCGCCAGCGAAGATGACGCGCGGCCCGGGCCAGTGCGTCCAGCACGTCGGCGCCGAATTCCATTCCTGCAATCGCGCGCGACGTTTTCGTTTCCTTGCCCGCCGCCGAGCGCCAGCCTATGTTTACCGCGGGCCGGAAAAACGCGTCCTTCCGCACCAACGGGGACCTTGGTCGGCGATGCCGGATTATACGATTCTGCTGATCGACTACGAGCCTCGTAGCCTCGAACGGACCCGGCGTCCCCTGGCCACGGCGGGATACCGGGTCGAGATCGCGCGGGACGGCCTCGCCGGCATGGAGGCGTTCGAGCGCATCAAGCCCGACCTCGTCCTGGTCGAGGCCATGATCCCCAAGAAGCACGGCTTCGAGGTCTGCCAGGACCTGAAGAAGACGCCGCAGGGGAAGCGGACTCCCATCCTCATCACCACCGCGGTCTACAAGGGACGCAAGTACCGCAGCCAGGCCCTCCACCTGTACGGGTGCGACGAGTACCTCGAGAAGCCCGTCCCCGAGGAGCAGCTGGTGTCCGTCTGCGCCCGCTTCCTCCAGGACCCGGATGCCGCCGGCCGGCTGGCGCGCCTGCAAGGTCTGGCCGACCCCACGCCTGCGGCCCCGGAGCCCGAAACGGCGGCCGTGGCGGCCCACGCCGAGCAGGCCCGGGCCGGGGATGCGGAGCAGGAGATCCTGGCGCGCCTCGACGCAATCCTCCCTGACCGTTCCGGCGGCTCCGAGGAGCCCGAGATCGAGGTCCTGCTGGACGAGCCGAATGCGGCGCATCCCGATGCCCCGCGGGCCGAGGTGGCGCCGCCACCGCCGGTGGACACCCCCAAGCAGGTGATCTCGCTGGACGAGGCCCGTGCGCGCAAGCGGCACAAGAAGGGGCGCCACGGTTCGGGCCGCGCAGGACGTGGCGGGGCGGCCGCCAACCCCGAGCCGGTCCACAGCATCGCGGAGCCGGTCGGCGTGGTCGTGGAGCCGGCGGTGGCGCAAGCCGCCCCCAGCCCGGTGGCGGAGACGCGCCTTCTCCCCGACCCGGTCCCGCTCCCCGATGTCGGCTCCCAGACGGGCCTGCCCGGATGGGTGTGGTGCGTGGCGGCCGCCGGTCTGCTCGGGGTGTTCGCCCTGCTCTGGCTGATGCTCTCCTAGATCCGCCGGTGGTAGGGTGGCCGCCCATGCGGCTGCCGCTGTCGCTTCTCCTCCTGCCCCTCCTCTGTCCGGCCTGTGCGCCGTCTCCCAGCCCCACCCCCCTGGAGACGGCACCACAGCGGATCGTGTCGCTCACCCCCGCCATCACGGAGACCCTCTTCGCGCTCGGCCTCGGCGATCGCGTGGTCGGGGTCACGCGATTCTGCGACTATCCGCCGGCGGCGAGGACGAAGCCCCAGGTCGGCGGCTACGCCGACCCCGACGTCGAGGCCGTGGTCGCCCTCTCCCCCGATCTCGTCCTCATCAGCCCCAACGTCGGCAATCGCGACGGTGCCCTCGCGCTCCGGCGCGCGGGGATCCGGGTGGAGGTCGTGGCGGGGGAGCGGCTCGACGACACCTACGCCGCGCTGGAGCGGATCGGTGTGCTCTGTGGCGTGGCCGAGCGCGGGCGCGCCCTGGCGGCGCGGGTGCGGGGACAGGTGGAGGCCGCCACCGCGACCGTCCGCGGCCGAGCGCCGACACGGGCGCTGTTCTGCCTGCAGACCGACCCCGTCATCGCGGCCGGGCGCGACACCCTCCCCTCGGAGATCCTGGAGCGTGCCGGTGGCCTGAACGTGGTGAGCGCACCGCGTTACCCGCAGCTCGGGATGGAGGCGGTGATCGCCGCCGCCCCCGAGGTCATCCTCCAGACTCGCATGGACGTGCGGGAGAGCGATCCCTCCTCCCGTCCCGCGTCCTTCTGGTCCCGCTGGCGAACCCTCCCCGCGGTGGCGGCCGGGCGGGTGATCGTCTTCGACGGCACGCCCGCGCTGCGGCCCGGCCCTCGCGTGGGCGAGGCCGTGGCGCAGCTCGCCACCTATCTCCACCCGAGTCCGTGAGCCACCGCGTTCCCCCCGCCGCCGTCCTCGGCGGAGGAGCCGTCGTGCTCCTCCTCTCCATCGGCCTGGCCCTGGGGCTGGGAAACCCCGCCGCGGGGTTCGGCGAACTGCTGGCTGCGCTGCGCGGCACCCTGGAGGGCCCCGCGCGCACCATCGTGCTGGACGTCCGTCTCCCGCGCGTGCTGCTGGGCGCGCTGGTGGGGGCCGCCCTGGCCTCCGCAGGGGTGGCATTTCAGGCGGTGCTGCGCAACCCGCTCGCCGACCCGTTCCTGCTCGGCGTCTCCGGGGGGGCGCTCCTCGGCCGTGTGCTCTGGGCATCGCTGGGAGCGTCGGATCCCCTCGACCCCGGACCCGGCGCGCCCCTGGCCGCCTTCGCGGGAGCCTTGGGGACCCTCGCCGTGCTGTTCGGGTTGACCCGTGCCGGCGGGCGGACCCGTTCGGTGACCCTGCTCCTGGTGGGGGTCGTGCTCAACGCGTTCTTCTCCGCCGTCGTGCTCTTCCTGCTCACCGCGGCGGATACCGCGCGCACACGGGACCTGTTCTTCCTGCTCGTCGGCACCCTGCCTTCCCCTTCCTGGGCAGTCCTGGCCATGGTGGCCACCCTGGTCCTCCTCTCCGTGACCGCACTGGCGCTGGGCGCGCACCGGCTGAACCTCCTCTCCCTGGGAGACGAGACCGCCGCGCACCTCGGGGTGCAGGTCGAACGGGCCACCTGGGCGACCATCGGGGTGGCGTCGCTGGCCACCGCCGCCGCGGTCGCCTTCGCGGGGATCATCGGGTTCGTGGGGCTCGTGGTCCCCCACGGGCTCCGCCTCGCCCTGGGGCCGGACCATCGACGGCTCGTCCCCGGCGCCGCCCTGGGGGGAGCCGCCTTCCTCGTGCTGGCCGATGCCGGAGCGCGCACCTTGCTCCAGCCGGTCCAGCTCCCGGTCGGCGTGCTCACCGCGGGGATCGGAGGCCCCTTCTTCCTCGTGCTGCTCTGGCGGCGGTTGCGCGAGGCCGCCGGATGAGCACGCCGGCCCTGGCATTCGAGGAGGTCGGCTTCTCGTACGGACACCGCCCCGTCCTGCGCGACCTGCGCCTGCGCCTGGAGCCGGGAGAGCTGACCGCACTGCTGGGGCCGAACGGGACGGGCAAGACCACGTGCGTGCGTCTGGCCGCGGGGTCGCTCACCCCGCAGCACGGCGTCGTGCGGCTGTTCGGCCGGGACCTCCGCGCCTTCGCCGCCGCGGAGCGTGCCCGCACGGTGGCGGTGGTGCCCCAGGAGGCGCCGCTGGAGTTCGACTTCCACGTCCACGAGATCGTGGCTATGGGCCGCAGCCCCCACCAGGGCCTGCTCGGACTGGAGTCGGCGGAGGATCGTCGGGCGGTGGAGGACGCGCTGCGCGTCACCGGCATGCAGGCGCATGCCCGGCGGCCCTTTGCGGCGCTCTCGGGGGGGGAGAAGCAGCGCGTCATCCTGGCCCGCGCGCTCGCGCAGCGGCCGCGCCTGCTGCTCCTCGACGAGCCCACGGCCCATCTCGATCTCAAGCACCGGCTCGCCATCTACGCGCTCCTCCAGATTCTCCACCGGGAGGGGCTGACCACCCTCGTCGTCAGCCACGACCTCAACCTGGCAGCGGCCCACTGCCGGCGGCTCGTCCTGTTCCGCTGCGGGGAGGTGGTGGCGGACGGACCGCCTCGCGCGGTGCTGCGTCGCGAGATCCTCCGGGAGGTCTACGAGGTGGACCTGGAGGTGCGGTCGGACGGGGAGGGCGGCGCTCCGTTCGTGGTGCCCCTGTAGTATCGTCTGCGGGTTTCGTCGTTCTTTGCCATCCGTTCGGTGACCCGCATGGAGCGGGTATGGGAAGCGGGTGAGATTCCCGCGCGGCCCCCGCCACTGTGACCGGGGACGGCTCGAGCAGACAGGCCACTGGGCGAGGTGATCGGTGCACACCGGTTGCCCGCCTGGGAAGGCGCTCGACGCCGGACGATCCGGGAGCCAGGAGACCTGCCGAACGCAGCGCAGCGCGTCCGTCGAACGGGAGGTTCGTATGGCGTTTCCGGCCCGGCTGGTCTGTCTTTCCACCCTCTTGCTGCTCCCCTCGAGCTCCATCGCCGAGGAACCCGTTCCGGGGGCCGTGAAGGAGCATCTCACCGTGCACGCCACCCGCCTCCCCGACGAGGAGGAGCCGGTGGATGCGGTCCCCGCCCACGTGACCGTGCTCACGCGGCAGGACCTCGAACGCTCGGGCGCGCGCACCTTGCAGGACGCTTTGGCGCTCGAGGCGGGGGTGGTCCTCTACGACCAGGTGGGGAACGATGTGGAGAAGACGCTCGACCTGCGCGGCTTCGCGGAAGGGACGGGCACCGCGGTCTTCCTGGATGGGGTGCGCCTCAATGATCCGAGGAGCAACGCCACGGCCCTGGAGTCGATTCCCCTGGGGGCGGTGGAGCGGATCGAGGTCACGCGCGGCTCCGCGGCGGGGCTGATCGGCGGGGGCGCCGAGGCGGGGGTGATCCGCGTCCTGACGCGGCAGGGGGTGGAGCCGGGAGGTGCGCTCTCCGTCTCGGGAGGGAGCGACGGCGCGCTCCGGGCCTCTGGGCATGTCCAGGGGAAGCTCGGCGAGTTCGAGCTGTTCGGATCGGCCGCGCATGACGAGACCGACGGGTTCCGTGCCACGAACGGCCAGAGCGCCCTCGACAGGTACGCGCTCCGTGCCGGCCTGCCGCTTGCCGGCGGTCACCGCCTGGACTTCACCGCTCTCCTTTCCCACCTGGATGCGGGCGCCCCCGGTGCCCTGAAGCGGGAGGAGGCGGATGCCGACTTCTGGCAGAACCAGTTCAACCTGGTGGACGGGAACGACACCAGGACACGTCAGGCGGCGCTCGCCTACCAGGGGAGCCTCGCCAGGTCCTGGCGCCTGGCGGCGGACCTGTCGGTGCGCGATCTGCAGGCGGAGCTCCTGACCACCGGCCGCTCCGCTTTCGGCTTCTTCGTGGAGGAGGACACCCTCACGCTCGGCTCCACGGTGGAAGCCAGCCACCACGCGGGGCGCAGCACGCTCACGCTCGGGGCCGAGTGGTGGGACGGCCGTGTGGACGCGCGTGGCTTCCTCACGGACGACGGGGGAACGATCCCAGATCCTTCCAGGGCGGACTCCGACAACCGGAGCACCCGGAGCACGGGGGCGGCCTTCGTCCGGGAGAGCTTCGCCCTCCATCCGCACTGGACGCTCCAGGCCGGCCTGCGCGCCGACCGGGACCGGATCGAGTTCCAGGAGCACGCACCGTTCGCTCCCGGTCCCCCGCACGAGGCCCACACCTACGCGGAGCTCAGCGGGCGGGCCGGCGCGGCCTGGAACCCCTCCCCGAGATTCGGCGCGTTTGCGTCCTTCTCCGAGTCCTTCCTTCCCCCGACCACGGAGCAGCTCTTCGCCTTCGGCGAGTTCGGGAGCAACGCGTCGCTCGAGCCGGAGCGCGCCACCGCGTGGGAGCTGGGCGCCCGTGCGCATGCGGCCCCCTCGCTGGACCTGACCACCTCCGTTTTCCTGATCGACACGAAGGACGAGATCGTGTTCGATCCCAACGTGGGATTGTTCGGCACGAACGTGAACGCGGGAGAGACGCGGCGGCAGGGCCTGGAGGTGGCCGCGCACGGCCGGGGCGGGTCCCGCGTCTCCTGGTTCGGACGGCTGACGTTGATGGACGCGGCCTTCCGCGCCGGGGAGGTTTCCGGGAATGACGTGCCGCTGGTTCCGGGCTCGAGGGCGGCGGCCGGCGTGGACCTGCACCTCTGGAGGACGCTGCGCCTGAACGCCGACGTGCTCCACGTGAGTTCCCAGGTGCTGGACAACGATCGGGAAAACCAGGCGCCGGAGCTCCCCTCCTACACGGTCGCCTCGGCCCGGGTCTCCTGGCAGGTCCACCGAAACCTGGTGATGTTCGCCGAAGGCCGGAACCTGTTCGACGAGCGGTACGCCAGCCGCGGGATCTCTGTCCTGAATTTCACCACCTTTGAGAACGACGTCTTCATCACGCCCGCTCCGGGCAGGCGCTGGTTCGGCGGCGCTACCCTGACCTTCTGAGGGGAGGGGCCATGCCCAAGCTCACGCGGATCTACACGCGCGCGGGGGACGACGGGAGCACGTCCCTGGGAGGAGGGCGGCGGACGCCCAAGGATGGACCCCGGGTGTCCGCCTACGGCACGGTGGACGAGCTGAACGCGGTGGTGGGTGCGGCGCTCGCCACCGGCCTCGTCCCCCGCGTGGCCGAGGAGCTGCGGCGCGTGCAGAACGAGCTGCTCCACCTCGGCGCCGACCTCTGCACGCCCGAGGAAGACAAGGTGCGCTATCCGGTCCCAGTCCTCGAGGCCCGGCACGTGGAGGCGCTGGAGCGGACGATGGACGAGCTGTCGGCGCAGCTCGGACCGCTCCAGAACTTCGTCCTGCCCGGAGGCTCGCCGGGAGCGGCCCTCCTGCACGTCGCCCGCACCGTCTGCCGGCGGGCCGAGCGGGACGCCGTGGCCCTGGCGCGCGAAGAAGCCGTGGGAGATCAGGTCGTCCCGTACCTGAACCGGCTCTCCGACGCGCTGTTCGTCCTGGCCCGCTGGGAGAACCGCGAGCGGGGCATCGCCGAACCGCTGTGGGACAGCCGCCGGTGAGGCCTCAGGGACACGCCGCTGTCACGCGCGGCGCTCCGCCCGTCGCGTCGCCGTAGGACCCGGCGCCCGCGCAGGTGTTGGTTCCCCGGACGAGGTACCAGAAGCCGGCTTCCTCTGCCGGCTCCTGGGGATCGCTGGCGCTGGTCGAGGAGAATGCACCCAGGCACAAGTCCACTCCGGATCCCACCGGAAACGCCGTCAGGTCTCCCCGGGCCACGTCGTAGCCGAAGGCCGCGCTCGCCAGGTCCCAGGACAGCGTCTGCCTGTCGGACGGAAAGCGCAGGCCGGTGACCTCTCCCGGTGGCCCCAGGGGGGTCGTGGTGCATCCGGTGACAGGGTCACAGGCGTCCTCTGTGCAGACGTCCCCGTCGTCGCAGGAGAGCGGCGCCGTCTGACATCCGCTCTGAGGATCGCAGCTGTCCACCGTGCAGGCATCCCCGTCCTCGCAGGAGATGGGCGTCGTGCTGCAGCTCCCCGTCCCCGCCTCGCAGGCATCCACGGTGCAGGCGTCCCCATCGTTGCAGTGCGGTGCCGTCACGCAGCCGCTCTGCGGGTCGCAGGCATCGTCGGTGCAGGGATCCCCGTCGTCGCAGAGGTGCGGCTGCTGCTGGCAGCCCGTCTGGGAGTCGCAGCTGTCGTCGGTGCAGGGGTTCCCGTCCTCGCAGGAGAGCGGCGCCGTCTGACATCCGCTCTGGGGATCGCAGCTGTCCACCGTGCAGGCATTCCCGTCATCGCAGGAGAGGGGCGTGGTGCTGCAGCTCCCGGTTCCCACCTCGCAGGCATCCACGGTGCAGGCGTCCCCATCGTTGCAGTGCGGCGCCGTCACGCACCCGCTCAGCGGGTCGCAGGCGTCGTCGGTGCAGGGATCCCCGTCGTCGCAGGAAAGCGGCGCCGTCTGACATCCGCTTTCGGGATCGCAGCTGTCCACCGTGCACGGATTCCCGTCATCGCAGGAAAGCGGTGTCGTGCTGCAGCTCCCGGTCCCCGCTTCGCATGCATCCACGGTGCAGGCGTCCCCATCGTTGCAGTGCGGTGCCGTCACGCAGCCGCTCTGCGGATCGCAGGCATCGTCGGTGCAGGGATCCCCGTCGTCGCAGAGGTGCGCCGGGTGCTTGCACCCTGTCTGGGAATCGCAGGTGTCGTCGGTGCACGCATTTCCGTCGTCGCAAGAAAGGGGTGCGACCAAACAGCCCGTCTGTGGATCGCAGAGGTCCACGGTGCAGGCGTCCCCGTCGTCGCAGACCAGGGGTGCGTGGCTGCACCCAGTCTGCGGGTCGCAGGTGTCGTCCGTGCATGGATTCCCGTCCTCGCAGGAGACCGGCACCCAGCTGCAGCTCCCCGTTCCGGGCTCGCACACATCCTCGGTGCAGAGGCTCCCGTCGGAGCAGTGCGGCGTGGTCAGGCATCCGCTCTGCGCACTGCAGCTGTCGTCGGTGCAGGGGTCGCCGTCATCGCAGGAGATCGCTGCGTGCTGGCATCCACTCCCTGGGGCGCAGCTGTCGTCGGTGCACGCATTTCCATCGTCGCAGGACAGCGGCGGGTTCTGGCAGAACCCGCCGGCGCACGTGTCGGCCGTGCAGGCGTTCCCATCGCTGCAGTCCGCGTCCGTGACGCACGCGGGGACGAGGTCCAGGCACCAGCCCCCGGAAAGACTCCCCGCACTGCGGTAGGCGTCGTCCACCACGTAGAGCTGCCAGGTCCCGTTGGCGGTGGCACCGGTGAACCTGGAGAGCGCGCTCCCTCCCGACGGCAGAGGGGCGGGTCCGGGGAACTCGTCCTCGGGAGGAGCGTTGGTGGGGAGGAAAATGCCCGAAACCAGGCCGCCACCGGTGGGAAGCGGCGTGGCCGCAGTGTCGCGAAGAAGCAGGTCGACCCCGGCACTGGCGGTGGTCCCGCCGACGTCCGACAGGATGGTCGCCTCCTGCCCTCCCGGTCCCACGAGGAGCACGTCCACCTCCTCGGGGACGGAATGGCCGAATCCCAGCAGACGCACGGAGCCCACGCGCAGGTTCCCCACGAAGCCGGAAACGGAGAGCGTCGAGGGGTAGGGGCTCGCCTGCGTGGGCGGCACATTGCTGTCCGCGATGGTGATGGCGCCGGGGCTGCAGTGTCGGCTGCAGCGATCCGTGTGCCCACACCCCGTCTGGGGGCTGCAGGAGTCCTCCGTGCAGGGGTCGCCGTCGTCGCAGGAGTCCACGGTGGATACGCATCCCGTCCCCGGGCTGCACCCGTCCACCGTGCAGGCATTGCCGTCATCGCAGGAGTGGGGGGTGTAGGCGCACCCGGCCGCCGGGTCACATGCATCGTCCGTGCACACGTTGCCGTCGTCGCAGGAGTGAGGGGCGTACGCACAGCCGGTCAGCACGTCGCAGGAGTCATCGGTGCAGGGGTTGCCGTCGTCACAGGAATGGGGGGTATACACGCAGCCGGTCGCCGGGTCACATGCATCGTCCGTGCACGGATTGCCGTCGTCGCAGCTCATGGGAGAGCCGCCCACGCAGGCGCCGCTCGAGCAGGTGTCGGCGGTGGTGCAGGCGTTGCCGTCCTCGCACGAGCCCGTGTTGTCCACGCTGGCGCAGCCCGTGACCGGGTCGCAGCCGTCGTCGGTGCAGGGGTTGCCGTCGTCGCAGGAGTGGGCGGCATAGGTGCAGCCGGAGCCCGGGTTGCAGCCGTCGTCCGTGCAGGCGTTCCCGTCGTCGCAGGAGTGGGCGGCGTGCTGGCAGCCGGTCTCGGCATCACAGCCGTCGTCCGTGCACGCATCCCCGTCGTCGCAGGAATGGGCGGCGTACGTGCAGCCGGAGCCCGGGTCGCAGCCGTCGTCCGTGCAGGCGTTCCCGTCGTCGCAGGAGAGCGGCGTTCCCGCGCAGGCGCCGCCGCCGCACTGGTCGTCGACCGTGCAGGCGCTTCCATCGCTGCAGGACAGCGTGTTGTTCGTGTGCGTGCAGGTCCCCCCCGAGCACCCGTCGTCCGTGCAGGGATTGCCGTCGCTGCAGTCCAGCGGCGGGAACAGGCAGCCGCTCTGGGGGCTGCAGGTGTCCACCGTGCAGGGGTCGCCGTCGCTGCAGGACACGGGCGTGCCCACGCAGATGCCGTTGACACAGGTGTCGGAGCTCGTGCAGGCGTTCCCGTCCTCGCAGGAGCCGGTGCGGATGGTATGCACGCAGCCCTGGGCGGCGTCGCAGGTGTCCACGGTGCAGGGGTTGCCATCGTCGCACCCGGCGGGGGTGCACTGGCAGCCGGTGACCACCACGTCGTCCACGGCCAGCCCGGCGTAGAACAGCGAGGAGTCGCTCACCAGGTTCCACTGCAGCTGGATGGTCTTGTTCGCGTACGCGTCGATCCGGCGGGTGACCAGTCCCCACCCGGCGCTTTCGTTGATCACGGCGGCCGGACTCCCCACCGTGTCCTGCATGGTGGCGTCCAGGTGACGGAAGAGCGTGGTGGCGTTCACCGGGCCGGGCTCGCGCACCTCGACGGAGAACGTGTCGAAGGAGGCGTTCTCCATCTGGTACTTCTGTGCCCAGGTCACGACGATGGGCTTGGTCATCCCGGTCAGGGCGATGTTGGGGGAGAGCAGGCTCTGGTTGCTCCCGGCGTTGTAGTTCCCGGTGAGGTCCGTCTTCCAGCAGCTGGTGCCGGTGTGGCAACCGGTCACCGGCACGCTGGTCGGATTCCCCCGCGCCCATTCGTCCTGAGTTCCGGAGTGGGTGAACCCGTCGGCCCCTCCCTCGAAGCTGCTGGCGTACGCGGTCACCACCGTCCCCTCGCACACCTGTGGAGGGGGCTGGCAGAGGGTGAGGCTCCAGGAGGTGAGCGTGCCTCCGCGGGTGGGGCCGGCGTCGTCGCGCAGGCGAAGCGTCCAGGTGCCGCCCCCATCCTCGCCCTTGAACCAGGCCAGGCGGTAGTCGGGCTCCGGCTGGAACGCCATGCCCTTCAGGGTGGTGAAGTACCCGATGGGGATCCCCGCCTCGTCGTCCAGGTCGAGGTCCATCCGGGTCTGCCCTCCGGGAGCGGTGGCGCCCACGTCCGTGAAGAGGGAGTTCTGGTTCCCCGCCGGAGAGAGCAGCGCGGCGTCCACGTCCGCCATCTCGGTGTGATCGAGGACGATGGAGACGTTCAGGTCCTCGATGCGGGGATTTCCGGGCACGAAGAGGGTCGAGTTGGTCACGGCGCCGTTCAGGGGACCGATGGGGAGGTTGACCTCGCCGCTCGAGTAGGTCTGACACTGCACGCCGACCGGTGCGGCGTGCCGCACGCTGGCGGCCAACCGATAGGTGGCGGTGGGTCCGCCGTCGAAGGTGGAATCGACGGTGACGTAGTACGTGCCGGCGTACTTCACCGTCATGAACAGCGTTTCCGAGAGCGGGTTGTCCGGATCGGGAGTCGAGAAGTCGTCGGCGGCGAGGATCTGGTCCCCGGCATCCCCGAACAGGCCGAAGCCCAGCCGGCCGTCCCAGCCGCCGTTCGCCGGGAGGTTGTTCCGCTCCGGATCCAGGTCCAGGCTCAGGAAGACCGTGTCTCCCGCGCCCAGGCCGATGGCGTAGGTGTCGATGTCCGTGAAGGCGCTGTGGATGCCGCTGACCCAGCCGCTCGCCGGGAGCGGGTTGGCCGTGGCGGGGGAGTCGTTGGGCTCGCTCTCCGCCGTGGGGGTGCCGCTCATGCGCCGGAAGTAGAGGTAGTAGGGTCGGAGCTGGCTGGTGGGCGCGAAGTGCTTCACCTGCAGGAAGTAGGTTCCCGAGGTCTGCAGCGCCGCCCCGGCGATCCCCGACCCCGCGTCGTTGAAGAACCCGTCGTCCTGGTCGAACTCGACGAGCGTCTGCCCGTTTGGCCGGTAGAGGCGCAGCTCGCTGTTGCCCCCGTTGACCAGCTCGCTGGAGAAGGCGGTCTGGAGCCCGACGTAGACCCGGTCTCCGGCCGTCCCCGAGAACGACCACCAGTCCTCGTCCCCCCCGGGGAGGATCGTCCCCGTGGCCTGGACGTCGGCCCCCCCCAGGGCCGTCGCGGTGCCGGCCGTGTTGTTGGGCTCGATCTCCGGCACGAAGCCGCCCGGAGCGGCCGCGTCCTCGAAGAGCGCCTCCATGGGCCCGTCGGGAAGGGGCTTTTCCTGGGAGCGGGTGGGCTGGACCGCGACCTCGGTGCCGGCCAGAACGGCGGTGAGCCCGCCGCAGACCAAGGCGGCCCCAAGGAACCGAGACCACATCTCTCCCTCCCGGGCACCTTCTGACCCGCGCCGGCCGGCCAGAAGATACGGCGTTTTCCGTGGGGGGAGGAGCCCGTGAGGGGGAGGAACGGAGCGGGGCCGATGGGCCCCGCTCCCGATCAGACAGCTACCAGCGAATGCCGACGCCGGCGAAGAGGCCCAGCCCGTCCGCGTCCGCGTTGTCGTCGGCCCCGCTCAGCTGGGACCACACGCCCTTGATGATGAACCCGCCGTTCTCCCAGGGGTAGATCTTGACGCCGCCCTCGAGGCCCATGCGGCTGTCGAGCACGTCGCCCAGGTCGCCACTGATCGTGGTGTAGAACGCTCCCACGAACGGGGTGGTGATCCCTTCCATTCCGAAGTTGAAGTGGTAGAAGGCGCCGAGCTCCGTGCTGTCGGTCGAGTCGTCGATGAACCCGGGAACCTTCGTCTCCACCTTGCTGTAGCTGAGCCGGCCGCCGATCTCGTGGCGGGCGGTGAGCAGATAGCCGAAATCCACGTTGATGATGGTGGTGGTCAGCTCGTTGTCGTCGTCGTCCTTGATGTTGTCGTAGCTGAACGTGGTGGTGAGTTCCTTCTCGCCCTTCTCCAGGGCGGCCGCCGACGGCATCCAGGCGATCAGCGCCAGAGCCGCCGGAATGGCGATGCGGGACAGCTTCATCTCCTCTCTCCTTTCGCCGGTGCCCAGGCGGCGACCAGCAGCGAATGACGCGAGGAGACCTGGGTCTTCCCCGCGCGAAACGCGGGAGGAATAGCACGCCTCAAACGCCTGTTCACTAGAGAGGAAGCGGAGAACATGCACGGCCGACGGGGATGTCGGCGCCACACCGTACACTCTTCGAATAGTTAGTAGACGGAGACGCGCTGCGGCGTGCCCACCATGAAGTTCAGCGAGGCGATGAGCGTATCCCGCATCTGAGAGCGCTCGACGATCATGTCCACCATGCCGTGCTCCAGTAGGAACTCCGCGCGCTGGAAGCCGACGGGGAGCTTCTGCCGGATGGTCTGCTCGATCACGCGCGGCCCGGCGAAACCGATCAGCGCCTTGGGCTCCGCGAGGTTCAGGTCCCCGAGCATGGCGAAGGAGGCGGTGACGCCACCGGTGGTGGGATCGGTGAGGATGGAGATGTAGGGGATCTTCGCCTCGTCCAGGCGCGCGAGAGCGGCCGAAATCTTGGCCATCTGCATCAGGGACAGCGCCCCCTCCTGCATGCGCGCGCCCCCCGAGCAGGAGATCACGAGGAGCGGCTTGCGGTCGCGCAGCGCCCGCTCGGCGCAGCGGGTGACCTTCTCTCCCACCACGCTCCCCATGGAGCCCCCCATGAACCCGTACTCCATGGCCGCCACCACCACCGGGTGGCCGCCCAGCGTCCCCTCGACGGAGATGACGGCGTCCTTCAGGCCGGTGCGCTCCTGGTAGTCCCGGATGCGCTCGTGATAGGGCCGGGTGTCCACGAAGCCGAGGGCATCCACGGGGCCGATGTCGGTGTCCACCTCGTGGTAGTCCCCGTCGTCCAGGAGCTGCTCCAGCCGCTCGCGGGCGCTGGTGCGGAAGTGATAGCCGCACTTCGGGCAGACGTTGGCGTTGGCCAGGACCTCGCGCTTGTAGATGATCTCCTTGCAGTTGTCGCACTTGACCCAGAGTCCTTCCGGGATCTGGAATCGGCGCTCGGGAGGAGGGGCCTGCTTGGGGGCCTTCTCCTTCTTGAACCAGGCCATGCTCGTGACCGTACAGGCCGCCCGGCGGACCGTCAAGCCGGCTCGAACACGGACCAGCGGCCCACCCGGTGGACCAGGCGGAGGGAAAGACCCATGCCCGCCACCGCGCGGACATCCTTCTCGGTGACCAGGAGCAGCGGGCGGTCCCCCCGGCCCGCCCGTGCGGGAACCTCGCCGAGCGAGATCAGCTCCGGCACCCGGTCCAGGTAGAAGGTCAGGCTGGGCGCGCGCACGTCCACCAGCACGACCGGGCGCGCCGACTGCAACGCGGGCACCTCGGTGGCGAGGGTGCGGCAGCTGCGCTCCTCGGCCACGCGAGGAAACACGGTGGCGGAGGCCACCAGGAGGAAGAGTCCCGCCCCCACGGCGGCCGCTCCGTAGACCCGGCGCGGGCTGCGCGACAGCAGACCCCCGCAGGCCACCAGCAGGGCGAGCCCGTAGAGCACGCTCCCGGTCAGCGCGATGGGCGCGTACGGGCTCAGGCGGGGGAGGGCGGCGGCCGCACCGAAGAGCAGCGTCATGGCCGCCAGCGTGAACGTGAGCAGTACCGATCCACGCATGCTCTCGTGCCGGCGCTCGATCTCCCTCCCCAGCTCCCAGGTGACGAGGAGCGGCACGAGGGGGGCCAGGGGCAGCACGTAGTTGGGGAGCTTCCCCTTCCCCAGGGAGAGAAAGCCCACGCCGATCAGGAGCGCGGCTGCAGCATAGAGCGCGGTGCGCGCGGCGGGAGACCGCCGGTCGCCGATCACGCGCACCAGGCCGAGCGCCAGGGGCGCCGCCCAGGGGAGGAAGCCCAGGGCCAGCACCAGGCCGTAGAACCAGGGCGGCTGCACGTGCGCCGTCCCCTCGAGATAGCGGTCGAGGACCTCCTGGCGAAGGGTCGACTTCACCCCCGCCTCGCCGATGCGCTGGAGGAAGGCGAGCCCCCAGGGGAGGATCACCGCCGCCATCGCGAGCACGGCGGATACGGCCGCCCGCAGGCGCGGCACCACCGGGCGGCTGGCCGCCGTGCGGCCCGCGAGCATGGCCAGCAGGGGGAGGATCACGCCGACGGGACCCTTGGCCAGGAACGCGAGACCGAGCAGCGCGCCCACCGCGGCGCCCCGGTAGGGGCCGGCCTCGTTCGGCTCCGCCATGTCGAGGGCCAGAGCGGCGAAGACGTGCACGGCCAGCAGGGCGTCCAGCGTGCCCACTTTGCCGGTCACCACCACCAGCGGCGAGGTGAGGAAGATGGCCGCCGCCCAGGCCGCTCCCTCGTTCCCGAACCGGCGGCGCGCCACCCAGGCCACCAGGAGCAGCGATCCCAGCGTGGAGAGCATGGCGGGGAGGCGCGCGAGCCAGGGATGGATGCCGAACGTCTGGAAGAGGACGGTCTGCAGCCAGTGCACCAGCGGAGGCTTCACCAGACGTGGGTGTCCCTCGAAGGTGGGCACCACGGGGTCGCCGCTGCGCAGCATCTCCACGGAGGTGCGCGCGAAGCGCGCCTCGTCGGGATCGATCAGGGGCGCGCGCAGGCTCCCCAGGAGCAGGAGCAGGACGGCCGCCGAAACGACCACGGCGAGGGCACGCGCCGCGCGGGTCTCCGTGCTCTCCTGCGCCTGCACGCCTCCTATCATAGAGGGCCCATGCTCCCCCCGAGCGATGCCGTCGGCTGGCTGTACGGGCTCCAGCACTCCGGGGTCAAGCTCGGACTGGACGGGATCCGCGGCCTGCTCGACCTGCTGGAGCATCCCGAGCGCGCCTACCCCTGCGTGCTGGTGGGGGGGACGAACGGCAAGGGGTCGACGGCCGCCACGCTCGACGCGCTGCTGCTCGCCCACGGAGTGCGCACCGGCCTCTACACGTCCCCGCACCTGGTGCGGCCCCACGAGCGGATCCGCCTCCAGGGCGTGGACCTGGACGATCCGTGCCTGCAGGCGCTCCTCCAGGAGCTGCGTGCGCGCATCGATGGGGCCCTGGTCGAGGGGCGGCTCGCCGCGCACCCCTCCTTCTTCGAGGTGATCACCGCGGCGGCGCTCCTGGCCTTCGGGCGCGCCCAGGTGGACCTGGCGGTGCTGGAAGTGGGGCTGGGGGGGCGCCTCGACGCGACCAACGCGGTGGAGGCCCGGGCGTCGGTGATCGTGAGCGTGGACTTCGACCACATGACCACGCTGGGGAACACCCTGTCCGCCATCGCCGGCGAGAAGGCGGGGATCGTCAAGCCAGGTCGGCCTGTGATCTCGGGCGTGGTCCAGCCGGAGGCCCGCGCCGTGCTGGAACGGGCCTGTGCCACGGCCTCCTCTCCCCTGCTCGACGTGCTCGCCCTCACGGAGGCGCGGCAGGAGGACGGTGGGAGCTGGACGGTGCGCACGCCGCAGCGGGCCTATTCCGGCCTCCGGCCGGCCCTTGCCGGCACGCACCAGGTCCACAACCTTCGCGTGGCGCTGCTGGCGTTCGAGACGGTCGCGGAGGACCTCTCCCTCGAGATCGATGGCGAGCGGGTGCGCGATGCAGTCGCGGGGGTGCGCTGGCCCGGACGGCTGCAGTGCCTCTTGGGCGATCCGCCGCTCCTGCTGGACGGCGCCCACAACGCCTCCGGTGCGGCCGCGCTCGCCGCAGAGCTGCGACGCCGCGATGGACCCGCGCCCGTCCTGCTCTTCGGCGCCATGCGCGACAAGGACCTCGCCGCCATCCTGGGGCCGCTGGCCGAGCGGGCCGGCGCCGTCGTGCTCACCCGGCCCCGCGTCGACCGTGCCGCCGATCCCGCCACCCTGGCCGCGGCCCTTCCGGCAGGAACCCCTGCCCTGCTCGAGTCCGACCTTCCCCGTGCGCTCGACCTCGCGCGCACGCTCGCCCGGAGAGAGGGGCGCGAGGTGCTGGTGAGCGGCTCCCTCTACCTGGTGGGCGAGGTGCTGGGATGGCTCGAGGGCAGGCCCGTCCCCGGCCCCGTCCCCATGTGAACCACGGGCGCGCTCCTCGCGTACCAGTCGCCCTCGCGGCCCGAGCGGGCGTAGGCCCAGGCCATGGCCCACCGGTTGTCCCCCGCCAGGGTGGCTTTCAGATCCGCTCCCGCCCGGCCCTCCACGCGGCGCAGGGTTCGTTCCAGCAGTCGCCGGTCACCCAGGTAGCGCAGCCCGGTGATCCCGGCGATGACGGCTTCCGGATTCCCTCGTTCCGTCGCCTCGGCGAGCAGCTCGGCGACCCCGGAGGGGTCCTCGGGGAACTGACCGAGCGCGCTCACCGCCCCGAGGTCCGCCGCGCCAGCACGCCGGACAAGGCTCTCACGCAGAGCCCGCCGCGCAGCGGGCGTGAGCCCGCCCACGTGATGCAGCGGGCGCCCGAGCTGGCGTTCCACCACGGGGAGAACCCCCTGCTCGTCGGGGAGCACCCGGACCAGCTCCTTGACGAGCCCGATGGCACCGCCGGGCAGCTCCTCGTCCAGGGCCAGGACCGCACCCAGGGCGCCCTTGTAGAGGAGGTCCGATTCCCACTCCGGCTCGAATCGGGCATCGAGATACCCCGTTCCCTTGGGGTTCCTCCAGCGCATCAGGCGGTCTCGGACCGTGGCTCGCTGCCAGGTGAGGCGCGCGAGCACGTCGCCGTCGCCATCCCAGCTGCCGTCCTTCAGCCGTCCGAACTGCAACCGGTTCCACTCGGCCAGTCCTTCCTCCAGCCACCGCGGCCAGACGGCCGGCCGCTCCAACCCGAGACTCCGGATGATGAAGTGCGTCTTCGTGTGCACCTGGTAGCGCACCGCGCTTCGCGGAGCGAGAGGATCTCCCGGTTGGCGGACGATGTGATAGCTCGACGTCCTTGGCCCGCTCCACAGGTTCGCACCGGGCCAGTCGCCTCCCAGCAGGTACCACTCGGTGGGGAACGCCGGCGCCCGAAGGACGGCCGTGCGATCGACGCGCGCCATGAGCTCCACCCCCAGGTGGCGCGTGAGCGCATCGCGAAGCAGAGCGTAGTCCGCCTCGACGTCTTGCCGGTATGCATCCAGGCCGAGGAGGAATCGACGCGCCGCACCTTCGTCGAATGGCGGGGTCGCGTGCACGACGACCGGGAGGTTCCCCGCCTCACCGCTCACCGTGGTCCGCGCTTCCGCTCGTGCACGGGGATAGATGTCCTGGAACCCGGCGCTCCCGGCGCCATTGTGGCGGCAGGACAGCGCCAGGACCAGGGTCGCGCCCATCCACGGGATGCGGGACATCGTCGACTCCTCCTCGCCGGGGTTCACGAGCAGTTCGAGCCGGGCACCAGAAGATTGCGGATCTTCCTGAAGCCACAGAGCGCGCTCGTGGTTTCGTCCTTGGTGGGATCGAGCCATCGGGTCTTCGCCGTATCGATCAGCGCGTCCAGCGAGGCGACCGCCCCCATGGCGTCGCCGGACTTCACCTGCAGGTCCACCAGGTCCACGAGCGAGCTGAGGGCGCTGCGGACCTCCGCACCCTCGCCTGCCAGCGCCTCTTGGGGGATCCCCGCGACCACGGAGCGGAGGTAGAGATTGGCTTCCCATCCCAGGGTGGATTCGCTGCGGAACACCTCGATCGGCGACCCGTCTCGACGTACCAGGCGGAACGACTTGGCCAGGCTCTCGTTCAGGTGCTGGAGGTTCCCGTCCCGGATGCGCCAGGTGGAGGGGTCGTCCTTCGTGCCCACGGAGAGCACCGCGTCCCGGCTCCGGTCCACCTGGCGCGCCCAGACGGCGTAGGCTCGACCATCGAAGGCACGGTCCGGGACGTACCGCGACGGAACCTCCGGGTCCGGCACGAATCGGATCTTCATCTCCCGTACCTGCCCGGAGCTGGCCATGGTCGCCTCGAGACGCACGTTCAGCTCGGGGTGTGGGGCAGCTTCGAACCAGCTCGCGTAGGACGCTTCCAGCACGGGTGTTTCCGTCGAGGAGAGCATCGCGGTCAGAAGGTCATGCCCGACGGTGACCGTGATCGCATAGCAGCGATGACAGCTCTCGCTGTGCGTCAGGCAGCTGCAGCCGGTGATCTCGCATGGGCAGTGGCAGGAGGCCCCGGAGCCTCCGCGCCCGAGGGCCAGCGGACCCCCGGTGCGCTGGAGCTCCACCCCGGCCAGCGCCCCGCCGGCGCTGGCAACCCACAGCACGATCCACATCATCAAACGCTTTCCCATCTCCGCCTCCGTGGGGCGTGGCGGGGAGGCGAGCGACACGACCCACGTTCTATGTAGGTCGCTGCCGCACGGGAATCCGCTTTTCGAAGCAGGTGGGTTGCGGTCCGGTAACCAGGAGGAAATCGCGGAAGGACGGCTCAGAGGTGCTTGACGCGCTCCATCTGCTCGCGCCAGGTGGTGCGGACCTCCTGCACCATCAGGACGAAGCACACCACCATCAGCGGAACGGAGAGTACGAGGAGGACCCTGCCCAGGTTGGTGTTCGGGAAGAAATCATCGACGGACCCGAGAAGCTGGGCGAGGAGGAGGACGCCGAACACACGCCAGAGACGGACGCGCTGCCGCCCTTTGACGTACCAAGTGACCCAGAGGGCCAGCATCGAGATCCAGAGTGCCACCGAGATCCAGCGCACGGGGTTCATGGGGAACCCCAGGCATCGCGCGCTCGACGCACGACGAACAGCCAGGACCAGATCGTTGCCACGGCCGCGAGCACGACGAGCATGATCTCGAGCGGTCCTTCGATGAGGCCGGAGAGGCCCGCCAACACGACGGGGGGGACGAGAACGGCAAGAGTACGGCGCCGCGCCTTGATGGCCAGGGCAGCTGCGCCGACCATCAGGATGACCTCGATCCACGGAGGCACGTCATGGCTCACGTCTGGACCCTCCCGGCCAGGGCCAGTCTACGTTCGTCTCATGGATCTTCCCCAAAACCGCTGGGACGGGAACCGTCCACTGCACGGGGCGGACCCTCTGCCCCTCCGCGGGAGAGCAGGCTTCCTCCCCCGGCGACGCGGGCGGAGCGTCCGGCGAGCACAGGGTCACCACGAGCTCGACCATGCCCGCGGGTAATCCGGACACCTCGATGGAGTCGCGGCTGCGGGCGAGGGAGAGGGTCCGGAGCGGCACGCGCCGATCTCCGACCATCGCGCCCTCCACGCGGGCCGGCCCACGGCTGAGGTCCACGGGAGGGGACCGGTCAGAAAGCCGCAGCGACGCTCGGGGGCCGCAGTGGATCTGGATCGTCCCCAGGTCGGTGGCGCCCGCGTCCTCGATCTGCACCTGCGCGCTCTCGCCCGGGGTCTCCGTACCCAGGGCCCACGTTTCGCGGTCGAACTCCGCGGGAAGCACGGCGACGTGCACGTTTCCGGCACCGAGCGGGCCTGCCTCCAGAAGCCCTCCCGGCTGGAGGAGCACGTCGGTCTCGAGCAGGGGATCCGACGCGGGGTCGGGCAGGACGCGCACGCGCACCTTGGGCGGAAGCGCCTCTCCTCCCTCACACACCAGACGGGCGATGAGGGTGGCTGCGGGCAACACACGCAGGTGCCGCACGGCCTCCTCCCGATCGTCCAGCTCCACGACCGGGCTCTCCTCCCAGGCGAAGCGTGCCTTGCCCGCGCGATCCTCGTCGGCCGTGAGCGTGTAGGTCCCTCCGGGCAGCCCCGTGAACGTTACCCACCCCGAAGCATCGGTCGCCCCGGAGCGGTCCCCCGCGTCTCCCTGCTCCGCCAGCGCGACGCGCACCCCTTCGGCGGGAACTCCCTTGGCGTCGGCTGCGCGCACGCGCACCCTCGCGCCTTGGCGCAGGCGCACCTTCACGTGGCGGGGCTCGGGCGCCGGCTCGAAGTCCGGCAGCTCGACGGTGCCCGCCAGGTACGCGGGGTGGGTCGCCTCGACCGTGTAGCTGCCCGCCTCGAGGGAGACCCGCGCGAAGGGAGCGGCCCGGGTCCGGGCCACCGCTTCGCGGGTGCCCGCGCGGAACACCGCCACCTCCCCGGCGATGGAGTTCCCCTCCGGATCCTCCACCGCGACGATCAGGCCGGCTTCGTCCCCCTCCCGCTCGGGGAACGTGATCTCGAAATCGGCGCGCGCGCTGCCGCCGGAGGGGACGTCCACGATCACGCTTCCGGGGTGGACGGTGGCCCCGCTCACGTCGTCCGGTGCGGGCTGCACGCGCCAGGTTCCGTCGGGCAGGAGCACGCCCCAGTCGCCGTGCTCGTCCGTGTGGGCCTGCACCAGGCGGGGCACGTCCCGGCCCGCGGCCTGCTGCGCCTGCGCCCAGGGGCCCGGACCGAGAAGCTCGAGAGAGAGACCCACGAGGGGCGGTTGGTTCGCCACGACCCTGCCCTCGATCGATCCCGCCGCGGCGATCTCCCAATCCAGGAAGGTGTCCCCCGCGTCGGGCGACAGCTCCATCGTGGCCTCCCGCCAGTCGTCCCCGTTCCGCTCCACGCCGACGGTGGTCCATCCCGCGGGCGGCTGGAACCGCACCTGCCATCGGTCGGGTAGAAGCGTGAGCTCCGTGTACCTTCCGTCCTCGAGCGCCGCCGAGGCGGTGGAGCCCGTGCGCTCTCCCATCAAGGTCAGCGACCCGGCCAGGGCGCCGCTCCGTGCCGCCTGCATCCGGGCAACGAACCGCACCCCTCGGCGAAGCTGCAGCAAGACCGATACGTGGTCGTCGTCTCGGATGAGCGTCACCACCTTGGGGGGATCGAGGGGGTTGCTGCCCGGGACCACGAAGCCGGCAGACGGCAACGCGGCAAGCCGATAGGTGCCCGGCTTCAGGTGCGCGAAGGTCGCCGTTCCGCTCTCCCCCGTGCGCTCGAAGCGAGCCCGTTCCATGCGTTCCGATTCGGAGCTCAGCTGCACCGTCCGCGCCGGCATGGCCGTGCCCTGCTCGTCCTGGACACGCACCTCGACGGTCGCGGCGTGCACCGGTGGCACGGCCAGGAGGAGGACCAGGGCCGCGCGCTTCATTGCGCCGCGAGCATACGCCTCGCCACCTGCATTGGGCATTGCTGCCGCCGTCGTCGCTGACCTATCCTCGGCACACCCCACCACCCCAAGGAGGTTCCTGATGGCCAACCCGGTCAAGGCCGTGCCCGCGGGTTTCCACACCGTCACGCCGGCCATCGTCGTGCATGACGCGGCGGAGGCGATCGAGTTCTACAAGCGCGCGTTCGGCGCGCAGGAGATCTCTCGGTTCAACGGCCCCGACGGCAAGATCATGCACGCCGAGATCCGGATCGGAGATTCCCCGGTCATGCTCAGCGACGAGATGCCGGAGATGGGCGTGCGCAGTCCCCGCGCCTACCAGGGCGCTCCGCCGGCGCGGCTGTGGCTCTACCT
>DASUFT010000160.1:0-6380 GCA_036274395.1 Candidatus Polarisedimenticolaceae bacterium
TCTCCGGGCCGGAGCACCGGGAAGCTGGCGATGCCGTTCCCATCGGCCTGCACGGTGGTGTCCTTCACGTACCCGCGCGCATGGCTGAGGGTGACGCGGGCCGCGGGGAGCGGCTGCTTGTCCGCGCCATCCACGACCACCACCTCGAGCCGGCCGATACCGGTGGGTTCTTCCGGGACGGGTGGCTGGTGCGCGCTGCACGCAGCCAGGAAGCACGCGAGTACGAGGAGCTGGCTGGGTCGAGGCATTGGCCCCCTCCTTCGACGTGTCGTCCACGCCACCGTATGCCCGCTCTCAGGGATCCCGGCCGTGCCATCTCTTTCCCTGCTGCACGCGCGCGGTGAAGGTGACGATCCTGCGGTTCCGTTGCCGCGGACCGCGGTATGTTCTCGGGCATGCGCGCGGCTCTCCTCCTGCTGCTGGTGGTGGCACCGGCGTGCCGGCCGGTGATGCGGGAGCCGACCCGGGCCCTGCTCGAGGACGGATTGGCCGGGCAGCGCGTGGCCGCGCCGGGAGCGCGGGCAGGCGCCGCCGCCGCCGTCGTCCGGGAGGCGCCGGGCGCGTGGGTGGCGGCCGGCCCGCGCAACGTGGGCGGCCGCGTGACGTCCCTGGGCGTCGATCCCAACGATCCCGCACGCATCTGGGTGGGCACCGCCGCGGGGGGCGTCTTTCTCACCGAGGACGAGGGGGCCACCTTCCGTCCCGTGTTCGACGGCCAGACGGCGCTCGCCATCGGCAGCCTGGCCGTCCACCCCACCGACTCGGACACCGTGTACGTGGGGACGGGGGAGGACACGGGTGCGGGTTACATGTACGACGGCGAGGGCGTCTTCAAGACCACCGACGGAGGCGAGACCTGGACGCAGGTGGGCCTCGCGGGAACCCGCCGCATCGGCTCCCTGGCGGTGGATCCGACCGACGGAGACCGCGTGTTCGCGGCCGCCGGCGGCGACTGGTTCGTCCCCGGCCCGGAGCGGGGGATCTACCGCACCCTCGACGGCGGCCAGACCTGGCAGCGCGTGCTCTTCGTGGGGAACGACGCCGGGGGCGCCGAGGTGGTGATCGACGCCGGCAACCCCTCGCGCGTGTTCGCCAGCATCTGGCAGCGCTCCAGCGAGGGCACGCACTGGGAGCCCGGCGGAGCGGCCAGCGGTATCTGGCGCTCGCTGGACGGGGGCGACACCTGGACCCGCCTCACCGTGGGGCTCCCCACCGGGGCGATGGGCAAGATCGGGCTTGCCCTCGCACCGAGCGCTCCCAGCGTGGTCTACGCGGTGATCACCGGCGTGGCGGGGACGCTGCAAGGGATCTATCGCTCCCAGGACGGAGGGAACACCTGGGAGAAGCGCAACAACTCGGCCGTCGAGGACTGGTTCGGGGGCACCGGGTACTACTTCGCGGAGATCCGGGTCGATCCCGCAAGCGCCCAGGACATCTATGCGCTCGACATCCGGCTCCTCCACTCGGGCAACGGGGGACGCAGCGTGTCCACCGGGGCGGTGGGCGTCCACGTCGACTTCCACGACCTCATCATCGACCCCGTCACCCGGCGCTGGCTGCTCGCGGGCGACGGAGGCGTGCACGTCAGCCACGACGACGGGCGCACCTTCACGGACTCCGTGGGCCTTCCCATCACGCAGATCTACGACCTGGGGATCGACGCGCAGAACACCTCCCGGCGCTTCGCCGGGGCGCAGGACGTGGGGACACTGCGGACGCTCACCGCCGGGAGCGACGACTGGGAGGAGGTGCTCACCAACGACGGTCTGCAGTGCGAGGTGGACCCCGGGAACGGGAGCCGGGTCTATGCCTCCATGCAGGCGGGCGACCTCCACCGGTCCGTGGACGGAGGCGCCACCTTCGTCTCCGCCACCGCAGGCATCGACCTCACCGAGCGGGTGCAGTGGAACGCGCCCCTGGTCCTGGATCCGCAGGCGCCTTCCACGCTCTACACGGGACGAACCCGGGTCTACCGTTCCGAGGACGCCGGCCTGTCCTGGTCACCGGTCAGTCCCGATCTCACCGCATCCTCCGCACTCTCCGGCGCCCACACCCGCTCCGGGCAGGCCCACGCCGTGGGACCGATCCGCCTGGCCATCTCCGCCCTCGCCGTCTCCCCCGTGGACCGGGACGTGCTGTGGGCGGGAACGGACAGCGGCCGCCTCTGGGTGAGCGAGACCCGCGGCGGGAGCTGGACGGACGTCAGCCCTCCCGGCGTGGCGGCGTGGATCACCGACATCGAGCCCGACCCCGTGGACCCGCGCCGGGCGTACGTGGCGCTCAACGGAAACCGCACCGGGGACCGCGCACCCCACATCCGGGAGACGAGCGATCTCGGAGCATCCTGGGCGGACCGCGCGGGCGATCTGCCCCAGGCTCCGGTCAATGCGCTGAAGGCGGACCGGGACTGGCGAGGCCGCCTGTTCGTGGGGACGGACCTCGGCGTCTACGTCAGCGACGACGGTGGAGCCTCGTGGTCGGTCCTGGGCCTGGGCATGCCGCACGTCGTGGTCATGGATCTCGTTCGCCACCAGGAGACGCAGACGCTCTTCGCCGCCACCTACGGCCGCTCGCTCTACACCTACGGGCTCGGCCAGCTCGGCCCCGCCGACGGCGACGGCGACGGCACGGACAACAATCAGGATTGCGCCCTCGCCGATCCCGGGGCCTTCGCCGTGCCGGGTCCGGTCACGGCGCTCGCGGTGGACAAGCTCCCCGGCGGCACCACGGCCGTCCTTTCCTGGCCGAGCCTGGCGAGCAACGCCGGACCCGGCACCGCCTACGACGTGGCTCGGGGGGCGCTCTCCTTCGCCTGCGGCCTCGCCGTTCCCGCGACCACCGACGGGGCCGTTCCCCCGGTGGGGGAGGCGTTCGTCTACCAGGTCCGCGGGCGCAACGCGTGCGGACTGGGGCCGTGGAGCGCGGCACCGGAAGCCTGCCCCTAAAGTCAGTGGCGGGGCCGGTAGGGATCCGGCGCCCAGCCGGTGTCCTCGAAGCCGCGGGCGCGCTCCCGGCGGGCCAGGGGATCGTCCTCCCGGAAGAGGGGGAGGATGCCGAGCTTCACCAGGCCGTCGCGGTACTCGTAGCGGAGGCTCACCACCGCGGCCGGAGCGTCCTCCTCGTCGAACTCCACGCGGCGCACGCGGTGGTCCACCTCCCGGCCGATGCCGGTGGCGGCGTTCTCGTCCCTGGGGGCGACCTGGGCGGCAGGGCCCTCGGCGCTCTTCTGTCTCCTCGTGTCGAATTCACGGGGGAGGCAGCCCGGGCGCTCGCGGAAGAAAGCGGCCGTGATCACGCCCAGGTCCTCGGTCTTCCCCAGCCAGGCCCCGTACGAGCGCGCCTCGGTGGTGAAGAAGAACTTGCGCGCGGTGGCGCCGCTGGTCTGCCACCCCTCGATCACGATCGACGCGTACGGTTCGAGGATCCATTTCGCCGCCTCGCGGGAGGTGGTCCTCTTGGCGTCGATGGAGTTGAGGCCGTCCACCGCCAGCGCGGCCGCCACCCGGGCTCCCGTGTGGTTGGTCAGCCGGACCGCGTACTCGCGCCCGCGCCACGCCTCGATGTAGGTCCGTCCTCCGTGGGGGAGTTCGGCGGCGGGGAGCCCGTCCACCAGGACCTCCATGGAGTACCCGGCGGCCGACCCGGCCCGGGCGCCATCCGCCAGGAATCCCACGACAACGAGCGATGCCAGCACGCCTGCGCCTCTCATGGATGCCTCCCGGCCGCCCCTCGCGGCCCGGAGAAGGACCGGCGTGCCCCGGGGAAGTTCCCGGTCTAGGCTAGAGGCACTCCCATGCATCCCCAGGACCTCGACGCGCGCGCCTTGCTCGCGGCCGCGCCCCACGCCCTGGTGGGGCTGTCGGCGGAAGGGGCCGTCCGCTTCTGGAACCCGGCCGCCCAGCGCCTGCTGGGCTACGCGCAGGAGGAGGTCGCCGGGCAGTCCCTGGAGGCGATCGTCCGCACGCCGCCGGGCCTGCTCGAGCGCGCGCTGGCCGAGGGCACGGTGGAAATGGACACGAGAGCACGCCATCGCAGCGGCGAGGAGCGGGACGTGCATCTCTGTCTGGCACCGGTGCGCACCGCGCAGGGGGATGCGAAGGGTTTCGTGGCCGGCCTGCGGCAGCCGGACCCGGACGAGGAGCACTACCGCCGCATCGTGGAGAGCGCGGCCGACTTCGCCATCTTCACGCTCGATCCCGAGGGGCGGATCTCCTCCTGGAACACGGGCGCGCAGCACCTGCTCGGCTATGCCCCGGAGGAGATCCTGGGCGAGCACGGGCGCGTCATCTTCGTCCCCGAGGACCGCGCCGTGGGCGTCCCGGAGCGGGAGCTCGAGGGCGCCCGGGTCGACGGGGTCTACGAGAATGAACGGTGGCACCTGCGCCGCGACGGGGAGCGGCTCTGGGGGAGCGGGCTGATGATGCTGCTCCGCGGCCGTGATGGGGAGCCGCGAGGCTATCTGAAGATCCTGCAGGACCACACCCACCGGCGGCTGGCGGAGGAGCGCCTGGCCCACACGCTCGCCCAGCTCCTGGAATCGAACGAGATGCTCGAGCGCTTCGCCCATGTCGTCTCCCACGACCTGCAGGAGCCGATCCGCACCATCAAGAGCTTCACGCAGCTGCTGGAGGAACGCTACGGCGGCAGGTTCGACGCCGAAGGCCTCGAGTTCCTCCACTTCGTGACGCAAGGGGCGGAAGGTCTGGAGCAACGCGTGCGCGGTTTGCTCCGTCATGCCAAGACGCAGCAGGTCGGGGAGCCGGACGCACGCACGGATCTCGAGCAGCTCCTGCGCCAGGTGCTGCTGGACCTGAGAGCGCACATCCGCGCCACGGGCGCCCGCATCACCCACGATCCACTCCCCACCGTGCGCGGCGAGCCGCTGCTCCACGGCCAGGTCCTGCAGAACCTCCTCAGCAACGCCCTCAAGTTCGCGGGCACGCGTGAGCCGCGCGTGCACCTGCGGGCGGTCGAGGATGGAGACCTTTGGCGGATCTCGGTGCGCGACGAGGGGACGGGCATGGACCCGGCTGATGCCGAGCGCCTCTTCGGCATGTTCCAGCGTGGCGTGGAGGCGGCGGTGGGCGGCACCGGCGTGGGCCTGGCCATCTGCAAGCGGATCATCGAGTCCTACGGCGGCAAGATCTGGGTGGACTCCCGTCCCGGGCAGGGCGCCACCTTCCACTTCACCGTGCCCAAGCCTTAGGCGGAGCCTCCCTCCACCACCACCGCCTCCCCCTGCTCCTCCAGGTGAGGCTTCCCGCTCACGTCGATGAAATGGCCGGAGCGATTGGCCTTGGTCTCGAGGTAGAAGCGGTTGAAGGGATTGGGCGGGATCAGGTGCGGCACGCGGCTCGCCACCTGCACCCCGTGCCGGGTCAGCTCCGCCACCTTGTTGGGGTTGTTCGTCATGAGGCGGACGGAGCGCACGGTGAGGCTGTGGAGCATGTGCGCGGCCACGGCGTAATCCCGCTCGTCGTCGCGGAATCCCAGGGCCAAATTGGCCTCCACGGTGTCGAGCCCGGCGTCCTGGAGGGCGTAGGCCCGGATCTTGTTGACGAGGCCGATGCCGCGGCCCTCCTGGCGCAGGTAGAGCACGAGGCCGGCTTCGGCCTCGGCGATGCGCCGCAGCGCCACCTCGAGCTGGTCCCGGCAATCGCAGCGCAGGGAGCCGATCACGTCACCGGTCAGGCACTCGGAGTGAAGGCGCGTGAGCACGTCCTTCCCCGCGAGCACGTCCCCGTGCACGATGGCCACGTGCTCCTTGGCGTCGCGGTTGTTCCAGAAGGCCACGATGCGGAAGCGGCCGAAGCGGGAGGGGAGTTCGGCCACCCCCACCACCTTCACGCACACGCGGTCCCGTCCGAACCCCTCGCATTCGTGATCGCGATCGCGCGCCACCAGCTCGTCGAGCGTCTGGACCTCGTCCATCATCGGTCTCCGTCGGCCAGGCGCTCCGCCAGCGCACGGCCGGAAAGGTAAGCGGCCTGGGCGCCGCCTCCCACGTGGAACAGCTCGCCGGCCAGCCCCAGGCCCCCGGGAAGGACGACGGGGCCCACCAGGTCCCCCGCCGTCTCGGAGCGCCCGTGGCGCCACAGGTGGGCCTGGCTCCAGAGGGGACGGCGGACCCAGTCTCCGGCCAGGCGGCCTGCCTCCTGGAGCAGCTCCGCCGCCCAGCTCTCCGCCGGCTGCGCGAGGTGCAGGCGCGACCAGCGTGCGTGCGCCTGGATCACGAGCACGCGGACGCGCGGCGCCGTGCGCTTGGCCGAGTCGTGCGAGATCACCTGGATCGTCGTGGAGTCCTCGGGGTACCAGAGGTCGAAGGCAGGCTCCTCCACCTCCAGGGAATAGCCGGCGAGCACGGTACAGCAGGGAAGCGT
>DASUFT010000161.1:0-2613 GCA_036274395.1 Candidatus Polarisedimenticolaceae bacterium
ATGACGCTCGCCACCCAGAATCCCATCGAGCTGGAGGGGACCTACCCGCTGCCGGAGGCCCAGCTCGACCGCTTCCTGCTCAAGATCCGCATCGGCTACCCGGGGGAAGAGGAGGAGCTGCGCATGCTCGCCGCGGTCACCGATGGGCAGGTGGGGGAGAGGCTCGACGTGTCCGCCGTGCGCCAGGTGGCCACGCGCGAGGAGGTGCTGGCGGTGCAGCGGGCGGCGGGGGGCCTGACCGTGGACCCGCGGGTGACCGCGTACGCGCTGCGCATCGTGCGCGCCTCCCGCACCTGGCCGGGGATCCGCGTGGGCGCCGGTCCGCGCGGGGGCATCGCCCTGGTGCGGATCGCCCGGGCGCGGGCGCTGATGGCGGGGCGCGACTTCGTCACCCCCGACGACGTGAAGGCGGGAACGCTGCCGGCGCTCCGGCACCGGATCGCGCTCGCCCCCGATCTGGAGATCGAGGGACGCGATGCCGACGAGGTGCTCTCCGGCCTGCTGGAGAACGTGGAGGCGCCGCGGCAGTGATCGTCCCCGAGCGGCGGTTGCTGTGGTGCCTGGGAGCGGTGGTGCTCGCGGCGGTGGCCGCGGTGCCGTTCCAGGAATGGGTCCGGGCCTGGGCCATGGTGGTGGCGGCGGTGCTGCTCGTGGCCGGGGTGGACGCGCTCCTGGCCCTGCGTCTGCGCACGCCGGAGGTGGAGCGGCGCCTGCCCGGCTCGCTGTCGCTGGGCACGGTGTACCTGGTGACCCTGAGCCTGCGCCCGAGCCGAGGCCTGCGGGTGGCCCTGTTCGACCATGCCCCGGACCAGGCGGAGATCGAGGATCTGCCGCTGCAGCTCGACCTCCGACCCGGCGGCACCACGGAGGCGAGCTACCGCCTGCGGCCCACCCAGCGCGGTGCACACGCCTTCGGGCGCACGGAGCTGCGCCTGCGCTCCCCGGTCGGCCTCTGGGGGGTTCGCCGCTTCGCCGGCTCGCCGCAGACGGTGCGCGTCTATCCCGACTTCGGCACCGTGAACCGGTTCGCACTGCTGGCCATCGACCACAAGACGAGCGCCCTGGGCGTGCGGCGCCGCCCGCGCCGGGGGGAAGGGCTCGAGCTGCACCAGCTCCGCGAGTACCGGGAGGGGGACTCGCTCCGGCAGATCGACTGGAAGGCGACCTCCCGGCGCATGCGTCCGATCTCCCGCGAGTACCAGGCGGAGCGGGACCAGCAGCTCGTGTTCCTGCTCGATTGCGGGCGCACGATGCACGCGCGGGATGCCGGCCGCGCCCACTTCGACCATGCCCTGAATGCGGCGCTGCTCCTCTCCTGGGTGGCGCTCCGGCAGGGGGACGCGGTGGGCCTGCTCACCTTCGGCGGTCAAATGCGCTGGCTTCCACCCACCAAGGGGACCGGCGCCGTGACCGCGGTGCTCCATGCCGTCTACGACCTGGAGACGACCACGGCGGTGCCCGATTACACGCAGGCGGCCTCGGATCTGATCGCCCGCCAGCGCCGCCGCGCCCTGGTCGTCGTGCTCGCCAACTTGAGGGACGAGGACGGGGAGGAGATGCGTGGCGCCCTGCATCTCCTGGGCCGCCGCCACCTGGTGCTGCTGGCGAGCCTGCGGGAGACGGTGCTGGAGGAGGCGCTGGAGACGCCGGTGGCTTCGCTCCCGGACGCGCTCCGCGTCACCGCCATCCACGACTACCTGGCGGCGCGCCGCCGCGCCCACCAGGATCTCGCCTCCCGTGGCGTCAACCTGCTCGACGTGCGACCCTCGGAGCTACCGATCGCGCTCGTGAACCGCTACCTCGACATCAAGGCGGCCGGCGCGCTGTGAGCTCCCATGGACATGGAAGGCTGGCTCGACCTCCTGCAGTGGCCTGCGATGGCCGCCACCCTGCTCGCCGCCTGGCTCGTGGGTTCGCGGCGTCGCGGCCGCCGCAGCGTCGGCTTCTGGATCTTCATCCTGAGCAACCTGCTCTGGGCGGTGTGGGGCTGGCACGACGGAGCGTATTCGCTGATCGCCCTGCAGCTGGGGTTGTTCTTGCTGAACCTGCGGGGCGCGAAGAAGAACGAGCCGGAGGAAGCGGCGTGAAGCGGTGCAAGGAGTGATCCGGGCACTCCACCACGTGCAGCTCGCCATGCCTCCTGGCCGGGAAGAGGACGCCCGGGCGTTCTACCGCGACGTCCTGGGAATGACGGAGCAGCCGAAGCCTGAAAACCTGGCGCGGCGGGGCGGCGTGTGGTTCTCGGCGGGGGAGGCGCAGGTGCATCTCGGCGTGGAAGACGACTTCCGCCCCGCGAGGAAGGCGCATCCGGCTCTGCTGGTCCAGGATCTGCAGGCCCTGCTCGGGCGCTGTCGCGCCGCCGGCTGCACGGTGGTTCAGGACGAGCCGCTTCCGGGGTACGCTCGGGCGTACGTCGCCGATCCGTTCGGGAACCGGATCGAGCTTCTCCAGCCGATGAACTAGCCTTTTCCGATGTCCAAACTTCGCGTCAGAGCTTTCGGCGTCTCTCTGGATGGCTTCAGCGCCGGCCCCCGTCAGGATCTCCAGAACCCGCTCGGGCTGCATGGGCTGGAGCTGATGCAGTGGATGCTCGAGACCCGCACGTGGCGGCAG
>DASUFT010000162.1:0-9394 GCA_036274395.1 Candidatus Polarisedimenticolaceae bacterium
CAAAAGCGTCCAAGATGCACGAACCGTACGACCCCAGCGCACCCAGGGACCCCCGGCCCCCGGTGGGCAGCCTGACCACGGGCGACGCCGCGCGGCATCTGTCCGTCTCCCCGAACACGATCAAGCGCTGGATCGCCGCCGGCGCGCTGCGCGCCTACACCACCCCGGGTGGTCACTGGCGCATCCCCCTCGAGTCCTTCGCGCGCTTCCTGACCGAGCGCGGGCTGCCGCCGATCGAGCTCCTCGAGCCGGCGGGTTCGCGAGAGAGGTGAGCCGGATGGCCGACCCGAACGAGTCTCAGACGCAGGGCCCACCGTACGGCTATCCGCCGGCCGCCGACCCCACGGGCGCGCGCAGCCTCCGCGACTACTGGCGCGTCCTCGTGCAGAGGCGCTGGGTGATCTACACCTGCCTGATCGCCGTGGTCAGCGTCACGATGATCCTGACCTTCTTCACCATCCCCATCTACGAGGCAGTCACCACCATCCAGATCGAGCGGCAGGGGCCGGACATCCTGACATTCAAGGACGTCGTGTCGTCGGATTCGTCGGCCTACGCCTACCAGGACTTCTACCAGACGCAGTACAAGATTCTCCAGAGCAAGAGCGTCGTGAAGATCGCCGTGGAACGGCTGGATCTGGCGACGCGTCCCGAGTACCTCAACCGCAAGCCGGCCTTGCTCCCCCGAGCAGTGGGGAGCGTCCTCTCCTTTCTGCGCCCGGGCAGCGCATCCGGCCAGTCCGTCGATCCCACGGAGACGGCGGTGCGCTTCGTCCAGGGCGGCATGTCGGTCCGTCCCATCCGCAACAGCCAGCTCGTGTCTATCGCCTTTCGCGACCGCAATCCTGAGCTCGCCAGGGAGATTACCGACGCATTGGCGGAGGCCTACGTCGCCTTCAACTATCAGAACAAGTACGGCACCACCGAGCTGGCGCGGGAGTTCCTCACCAAGGAAGTGGTGCAGGCCCAGGCCGAGCTGGCCACCCTGCAGCGTCGCCTCCAGGATTATGGAGACAAGAAGAAGATCCTGGCGGTCGCCGACGGGGCCCAGGACATCAGCGAGCAGGCTCTCGCCGATTTGAACAGGCGCTACATCGAGGCCAAGACGCGGACGGCGGCGGCTCAGGCCCGCTACGAAAACGCCGTGGGGGCGCCCCCCGACTCGTTGCCGGAGGTGCTGAACAGTCCGCTCATCGCCAATCTCAAGCAGCAGTATGCGGAAGTCGAGCGCAAGTACAGCCAGATGACGGAGAGGTTCAAGGAGGGCTGGCCTCCCCTGATGCAGCTGAAGCAGGAGCTGCAACAGGCCCAGGCCCGGCTGCAGCAGGAGACGCTGGGGATCGCCTCTCAAGTGCAGAGCGTCACCACGGCGGAGTACGAGCGCGCTCGCGCCGAGATGAGCCACCTGGAAGCTCAGGTCAACAGTCAAAAGAGCGAGGTACAGCGGGTCAACCGCGACGCCGTGGACTACACGGGGCTGCAGGCCGAAATCGACAGCAAGAGGAAGATCCTGGCCGACCTCGTGGCGCGCCAGACCCAGACCACCTCGTCCGAGCGGCTCAAGGAGACCAGCGCCAGCAACGTGCGGATCGTGGACGGGGCGGAACTCCCTCGACACCCGGTTTCTCCCAGGCGCACGCTGAACCTGGCGGTGGCGTTGCTCCTGGGCATGATCTCCGGGGTGGGAATGGCGCTCTTCCTCGACCACGTCGACAACAGCATCAAGTCCGAGCAGGACGTGGCCATGAACAGCGGCCTTCCCGTCCTCGCCCACATCCCCCTCTTCCAGTCCCTGCAGGTGGTGACGGAGGACGGTGCTCCCGTCAATTCCTCTTCCCAGCTCGATTTCGCCAGTCACAACGATTCACGTTCCATGCTTGCCGAGGCGTTCAAGTCTCTGCGCACCTCCGTCCTGCTCAGCACTCCGGACCGCCCACCCGTTCGCATCATGATCACCTCGTGCGAACCCCAGGACGGCAAATCCACTGCCTCCATGAACCTCGCCATCGTGCTCGCCCAGCTCGGCAGGTCCGTGCTCCTCATGGATGCCGACCTCCGCCGCCCGCGCTTGCACCGAGCGTTCAACGTCAGCGACGCGGTCGGGCTGTCCAGCGTGCTCACCGGAAATGCGGAGATCGAGAGGGCCACGTTCGACACCTTCGTTCCCGGCCTCCGGCTGCTCCCCAGCGGGCCCATCCCCCCCAATCCCTCCGAGCTGCTCGACTCCCCCGGGCTGGAGAACCTACTGCGCGCGCTGGAGAAGACGGGATACGACCACATTCTCCTGGATTCGCCGCCCATGCTCTCCGTCACCGATCCCATCGTGCTGGCATCGCGGTCCGAGGTCTGCCTGATCGTGGTGCGTGCGGGCAAGACGATCCGTGAGGGTCTCCGCGAGGCCGCCTCCCGTCTGCAGAAGGCGCGGCCCCGCACGGTGGGCGCCATCTTGAACGGTGTCTCGGACCGCGCCGGTCACTACTACTATCGCAAGTACTCCTACTACCGCGCGCAGGATGGAACCGCCGACTCCTCGAATTCCGTCGGTCCCCTGCGGGCAAGGGCGCGCAGTCGATGAGCGTTCTTTCCGCAGCCGGTCGAGCGGGCTATCCCGCGCCCGTGGTCGCCGCGCTGTGTCTCCTGGTCGCTGTGTTGCTGGGGGTTCTCATTGCCCTCGCCCCTGCGGCGGCAATCGCCGTCGGGCTCAGCGGCTTCATTTCCCTTCTCATCCTCCGCCAGCCCACGGCCGTCTTCCCCGTTCTCCTCACACTCTCGTTCCTGCAGCCGCTGTTGCTGCGCCTGATCCCTGATTCCGTCGACTACTGGCTCTGGATCAGGCGCGCCGACGAACTAGTCCTGGCCGTCCTCCTCCCCGTGGCCATCATCCGTCTTCTCATCCGGGGTCGTGTCCCCCTGGGCAGGGCCACGCTTCTCTGCATCGGCACCATCACCGCCATCGGCTTGGTGGCGGCAGCAATGCGTGAGACGCCCACCACGGTGGTCCTGCTCGATGCCTTTCTGCTGTTCAAGGGCCTCACCATCTTCGTCATCGCTTATGCCTTCGCCCCCTCCATGCGTGCCACCGCCGCGCTGCTCAACGCCGTGCTCGTCTTCGGCGTCACCGCGGGCGTGATCGGGATGATCGAGATGGTGGCGCCGGCGCTTGTACGTGACCTCCTGCCCCTCACCGCTCAGGGCTCTCGGGGCGGCCAGACCTGCATCGTGTCGATCTTCGAGCACGAGGGTCAGGCCGGGTGGTTCTTCGCCTTCGTGGCCACCGTGGCATTCTCCAGCTACGTCGTCACCCGCAGACCTCTCTTCCTCGCCACCTTCCTCTTCCTGTCGCTGTGCTCGGTGCTCACACTCAGACGGAAGCCCATCGTGGGGCTGGTGGTGATGGTTCTGGTCTTCGTCCTGCTCGGCCGGCGGACCAATCAGCGCGTGCGTGCCGCCACCCTCTTGCTGGTCATGCTGCTGGCAGGAGCCGTGTTCTTCGGGGACACGCTGGTCGGCGTCTTCATCGACGGATACCAGCAGTACCTCGGTGGCCCCGATCCCATGAAGGTCGCACGCAACGCCATGTACCTCACCAGTTTCCGCATCGCTTGCGACACCTTCCCGCTGGGAGCGGGGTTCGGCGTCTTCGGAGGCTACACGTCGCGGCTGTTCTACAGCCCGGTGTACTACGAGTACGGCCTGTCCAAGGTCTGGGGTCTTTCTCCCGAGAACGATCATTTCATCATGGATGCGTTCTGGCCCCACGTGCTCGGTCAGTTCGGCTTTATCGGTCTTGCCGCCTACCTGGCCCTGCTGGCATTGCTGTGGATCCCCGTGCTCCGGGTCATGCGACAGCCAGGATCCACGGCCCGCCGCATCCTGGCATTCGTTTGTGTCCTGGGCTTCGCCGAGGCACTGGTGGAGTCCACCGCTCAATCGGTGTTCGAGACCACGCTCTCTGCCTTCTTCATCTTCGGTTTTCTCGCCGTCAGCCTTGCCAACGAAAGGACAACGCGGCCGTGCTGAACCAGAGGGCCAGGGAACGTGCGCTTCTGGAAGGCATCGCCGACGCTCTTCTCCTGTGCCTCGCCTTCACCCTGGCCTACGTCGTCCGGAGCAATCTGCATCTTCCCTTCTTCAACGCCCCCGAATCGGCCATCGACCTGATCTCCCACGTGTGGCTCCTGTTCATGAGCGTCCCCCTGTTCTGGCTGCTGTCCGCCCAGGCGAAGCTCTATTCCGAGCCACGTCCGGATGGATATTTCGCGCTCCTGCTGGCGATCTCCCGCCCCCTCGTCTACCTGGCGCTGGCCTCCGGTACCGCCATCTTCCTTTTCCAGGCGAAGACCTTCTCCCGCGCCGTGTTCTTCCTGTTCCTCCTCTTCACCGCCGTCTTCGTGGTTTCCGGCAAGCTGCTCCTCAGGGTCATCAGCCACCGTTCCCGCAGCGGCATCTATCGCCGGAACATCCTCATCGTGGGAATCAACGAGGAGGCCACCCGCATTCGCAGCAAGATCGAATGCCAGGCGCACCTGGGACTGACGGTGGTCGGGCAGCTCTCCGGGCCGGGCGAGGAGCGGCTGGAAGAAGCCCTGGGTACGGCCACAGATCTCAAGAGAATCGTGGAGCAGCGGGTCGTGGACGACGTGGTGGTGGCGCTTCCCTTCGAACAGCTTCGGGAATACGAGCAGGCAATCGCCTGGTGCGAGGAAGTGGGCGTCTCCGTGCACCTCAAGGTGGACTTCGTGCGCACCCTCTTCGCGCGCACGTATCCCTCGAGCCTGGACGGCATCCCCATGCTCACGTTCTCCTCCATCCCCCACGACACTCCCAGCCTCATCGTCAAGCGGGCCATCGATCTCGTGGGAGCGCTGGCAGGACTGCTGACTGCGCTGCCCCTGCTCGTCCTCTGCGGCGCCATCGTCAAGCTGACGAGCAAGGGACCGGTCCTGTTCACGCAGGAGCGCGTCGGTCTAAACGGCCGCCTGTTCAGGCTCTACAAGTTCCGCTCCATGTACCGGGATGCCGAGGACCGGAAGCCGCACCTGCAATCGAGCAACGAGATGGGCGGACCGGTGTTCAAGATGAAGAACGACCCTCGGGTCACACCCGTCGGTCGCATCATGCGCAGGTACAGTCTGGACGAGCTTCCCCAGCTGTGGAACGTGCTCAACGGGGACATGAGCCTGGTCGGGCCCAGGCCGCCCATCCCGGCAGAGGTGCACCGTTACGAGCGCTGGCAGCGACGCCGGCTGTCCATGAAGCCCGGGCTCACCTGCCTGTGGCAGATCAACGGCCGCAACCAGATCACGAATTTCGAGGAGTGGATGC
This sequence comes from Candidatus Polarisedimenticolaceae bacterium, assembly GCA_036274395.1. Lineage (GTDB taxonomy): Bacteria > Acidobacteriota > Polarisedimenticolia > Polarisedimenticolales > DASUFT01 > DASUFT01. Next base: position 5,326 of record DASUFT010000162.1, read on the forward strand.
GCCTGGACCTGCGCTACATCGATACCTGGTCCCTCAAGCTCGACCTCAAGATCCTCCTCCAGACCGTCCCCGTGGTTCTTCTTGCCAAGGGCGCGCAGTAGGATCCGTGCATCCCGCCTGGAAAAGCGCGCGGTCAGCCCGGTCCGGTCCATGGGCAGCGCTCCATGCCTGTGCCGTCACGGCCGCCTGTGCCGGCTGGGGGGCTCTGTGCTTTTCCGCCTACCGTGCCCACCGCGCTCCCGTACCCGCGGATACGGATCGATCCGTCCTCACCCGGCCCTTCCCCGAGGACTTCCGCGAGGCCGCCGACAGGCACGTCCTGGCCGCCGTGCGCATCCTGCAGGATGCCTCGCTTCCCGCCACCGAGCGTATCGACCGCTATTCTCGCGAAGCGGCCGGGGCGCGCGACCTCTACACGGCCAGCCTCCAGGGCCGCGCGTACCAGCCGCTCACCGTGGCCCGGCTGGCTGCGCTCCGCTTCGAGGAGTACCCGCCCCTGACGGACGATGCCTGGCAAGACTGGGCGCTGACGCTGGATCTCGCCGGAGGGATGGCGCCGCGGAATGCCTCCGTCCAGGCCGCCCTGGGAGAGCTGCTGGTGCGCATGGGTCGGCCTCAGGAAGGGCTGGCCGCCTACGCCCGTGCCCTTTCCCTGGATCCGTCCCTGGCGCGCCGCGTGGTGCCGGTCCTCGGCACTTTCGGCATCGCTCCCGAACGAGCCATGGCGGCACTTCCCAGGACGGCCCCCTTGCTCCTTGCCATGCGTCAGCTCTACGGTGCCGAGCGTCAGTCCGACTACGCCGATCTGCTGGAACCTGATCTGGCCACGGCATCCCCGGAACTGCTGGTGGCCTGGGCCGATGCGCGTCTCGCCAGCAAGCAGGCCGACCGTGTCTGCCTCCGGCTGGAGGCTCTTCCTCCCTTCACTCCTCCCGACCGTGAGGCCGCGCGGTGCGTCCAGATCTCGCGTGCGCAGATGGCCCTGGGGAATGCTCCGTCGGCGGTCTCCTGGGCGGCGCGCGCGCGAACCGCCAGCCCGCGGGATCCCCGGGCGCTGGAGCAGTCTGCGCATGCCGCTCTGGCCGGCGGGGATCCCGACGCCGCCCTGCGCTTCTGCCGCGAGGCCCTGACGCTGTTCGCCCGGTCGGGCGGAAGCTCCACATCCCGTGCCCGCATCTATGAGCTTTCCGCGCGCGCGGAGGAGCGGCGGGGCCATCTCGACGCCGCCCACGACGCCTACACCAGAGCGCTGGCGCTGGACCCGAACCGCAGAACCTCTCGACAGCGCCTGGAGGCGATGCGCGCGGCTGCAGGCCTGACGGTACCTTCTCCTCCGCAATGAGACGTCGCGCTGCCGGGGTCGGAATCCTCCTCGCCATGGCCGCCGTCCCCGCGAGCACGGCTGCTCCCGATCCGTTGCAGCCCCCCGACCTCACCCGGTACCTGCGATGGGGTCCGGTGCGGGTGCGACCCAGCGTCCATTTCTCCAACATCGGCTACGACACCAATGTCTTCTACCGCACCGGGAACGAGCCCTTGGTGGGCGACTGGACGGCCACCGTTTCCCCTCGCGCCGACGGCCTCGTACTTTTCGGGCACCGTGCCTTCCTGACCTTTCGCGAGCAGATCGACGGTGTCCTCTTCGCGAAATACACGGAGATCAGCTACCTCGACCATCGGGGCACTGCTCGTTTCACCGTACCGTTCTCGCACGTCGGTCTCTTCACCGAGGCCACCATCAACAACGTGCACGAGCGCAGCACCTCCGAGCTGGATGCCCGTCCCCAGCGCAACGAGCATCGCCTCGCCCTGGGCGTCCTCCTTCCCCTGGGCTGGCGCACCCGGCTCGAGCTGTCCCAGACGGGGAGCAACTGGACGTACCGGGACGATCTCACCCAGTGCCCCACGGGAGGGAGCTGTGTCCCCATCGACTTCCTTCTCGATCGCAAGGAGACCGGGAGAGATCTCAAGGCCGCGTACCTTCTCCGGGGCCGCACGACGCTCACCCTGGACGCCTCCACACGAGACGTCGAGTTCGAGGAGCAGTCCGCCCGTGACTCGCGCCAGTTCCGTGTCCTTCCCGGCATCGAGCTCGGGCAGGGAGGGGGGCTCCAGGGAAAGCTGCGGGCGGGTCAGGCGCACGTGGACTCCATCGACACACGGCTGGCGGACTTCCGGGGGCTGGTGGGAAACCTGGAAGCAGCGTGGCTTCCAGCGGGACGCACACGCTTCACGTTCAAGGGGGACCGCGACGTCAGCTTCGCCGCATGGAGCGGCAATCAGTTCTATGTGAACTGGCAAGGAGAACTACGAGGAGTGCACTGGATGACCCGGTCCTTCGGCCTGGAGGGAGCTGCGTTGACGGGCCGGCTCCGCTTCTCGGACGACAACCGCGTCGACTCCGTGAACCAGTACGAGGCGGGCATTCGCTTCCGCCTGGGCGAGAACTCCCTGGGGCGCCGCATCGAGTACAACCTGCTGGCCCGCCGCTTCCGCCGGGACTCCGCTCCCGATGATGCCCTGGACCAGTCCCGGTCCTCCATCGGCTTCGGCGCCGTCCTCGGCTACTGACGTGAATGCCCTATACTCAACCGCTTCCCCGCGACGGAGATGCAACGTGGCCCGCAAGGCGATCCTCCTGACCCTAGCGCTCCTGCTCTCCAGGCAGGTGCTGGCACAGACCCCGATGGACACGGTCCCCCCTCCCTCCCCGGCCGGGGGTGAGGAGGTGCTCGAGGCCCGGCCGGTGCCCTCCGGCCAGATCCCTCCCGCGGCCGGCGCCGTGCTCCAGCGCGGCGGGTCCGACTACAAGGTCGGGCGGCAGGACCTCCTGGAGATCAAGGTCTTCGACCTGGACGAACTGAATCAGACCGTGCGCGTCGCCGACGACGGATCCATCACCGTGCCGCTCCTGGGAAGGCTGCAGGTGGCCGGGCTCACGAAGGGCGAGCTGGAGGGGCTGATCGCGCGGCTTCTCGAGGAGAGATTCGTCCGCGACCCGCAGGTCACGATCTTCGTCAAGGAGTACGAGTCGAAGAAGGTCGCGGTGAGCGGCGCCGTGAAGAAGCCGGGCACCTACGAGATGCTCGGCGAGAAGACGCTCCTGGAGATGATCAGCCAGGCCGGCGGCCTGGACGCCGAGCCCGGGAAGCAGATCTATATCTTCCGCCAGGACAACGACGGCGGAGAGGCGCAGCGCCTGGCAGTGGACCTCGATCGTCTCGTCTATCGCGCCGACGCCGCCCTGAACGTGGCGCTCGCCCCCGGCGACATCGTCTACGTGCCGGCGATCGAGAAGGTCCGGATCTTCGTCTCCGGCGCCGTGCGCAACCCCAACCTCTACGAGGTCCCGCGCGACGAGCCGGTCACCGTGCTCAAGGCGGTGACGCTGGCAGGCGGCACCACGGACCGCGCCGCCGACAAGAAGGTCCAGGTCATCCGCACCCGTCCCGACGGATCGCGGCTGATCCTCCCTGTGAATCTGAGGAAGGTGAAGCAGGGGAAGGCCGAGGACCCGGTGCTGGAGCGGGACGACCTGGTGCTCGTCCCCGAGGCCTTCTTCTGATGCTTCAACGCTCCGAGCGCACAGGACGCCACCTGCTCGACTACTGGCAGGTGCTGCAGCGCCGACGCTTCGTCGTCTATCTGGCAATGGGAGCGGTGACCATCGTCGCGCTCATGGGGTCCTTCCTGGTGACCCCGATGTACCGCGGCACCACCACGCTCCAGATCGAGCGGCAGAACCCGGAGATCTTCACGTTCCGCGACGTGGCGAGCATGGATGCCTCCTGGTCCGCCTACGCCGACTTCTACCAGACGCAGTACCGGATCCTTTCCAGCGAGGCGGTGGCGAGGAAGGCCGTCAAGCGGCTCGGGCTCACGTCCCACCCCGACTTCCAGGTGGGGACGGCCAAGCCCTCCCTCTACGCCCGCGTGCGCGGCCTCTTCCCCTCCCGCGGCGTGAGGGTCCCGCAGAGCGCCGAGGACCTGGCCGCCCAGCGCCTGCTGGGAGGGCTCGAGGTCTCCCCGGTGCGGAACTCGCACCTGGTGCAGATCTCCTGGGTGAGCC
>DASUFT010000163.1:0-5103 GCA_036274395.1 Candidatus Polarisedimenticolaceae bacterium
GAGGGAGTAGCCGCGGACCAGGCGCTCCAGGCGGCGGCGGCCCGCCGTGCGGGGCTCGCGGGCGGGGCCCTCCGCTTCCGTCTCCTCCTCGGGCGCCGGCTCCGCCTCCGGCGAGGCGGCGGCCTGCGGGTCCTCCTGGTCCTCGTCCACCTGGGCGTCGGCCAGGTCCCGCTCGAACGTGGGCGCGAGCGCGGCGTCGATCTTCTCCAGGACCTCCGGGGGAGGCAGCCAGTCGGCGGCGCGGGCGGGGAGCGGGAGGAGCCCGAGCATCGCCAGGATCAGGATCTGGTACCGCCGTGTAACGATGCGCGACTCCCGGCCGGCATTGTCCCACGACCGGCTCCGGGACGTGGCGGGGTGCCCGCGTGCCGGGTTGGCGCTAGACTTCCGGACACCACCCGAGGGACCACAGAGCATCCATGGCCATCCGCCCGTCTCGTGCCGTCCTCCTGCTCTCCATCGCACTCGTGCTCCCCCCCGCCGTCTTCGCGGGGAGGGCCCCCGAGATGCGCAAGCGTGCCTTCCAGGACCTGAACGACGGCGTCGCCGCCTACAACCGGGGGGAGTACGCCCTCGCCGTGGAGAAGCTCCAGGCGGTGACGGCAGTCGCGCTGAACAGCTTCCGCGGCTACCTCTACCTGGGTCAGGCGTACACCGCCGCGCGCCGGTTTCCCGAGGCGGTGGAGGCGCTGGACGTCGCCCTGGACCTCGAGCCCGACGACCTCGGCGCGCACGTGGCCCGGGCGAACGCGCTCCTCGGGCAAGGGGACCTGGACGAGGCGGCGGCCGGGTACACGCGGGCGCTCGGGCTCCGGCCCGACTTCTCTCCCGCGCTCGACGGCCTGGGGCGCGTGGCGGAGTCGCGCGGCGACGACCCCAAGGCGATCGCCCAGTTCGAGCAGGCGATCGCCGCCAACAAGGGGTACCCCGACCCTTACCTCCACCTGGGGGACCTGTACATGAGGCAGGGTCGCCTGGACGAGGCCGTCCAGCTCCTGCGGGAGGCGGTGCGGGTCCGTCCCGACTACGGGCCGGGACTGAACCGGCTGGCCTCGGCCTACGGCCGCCTCGGGCTGTACAACGAGGCGGTGGCCACGATCAACCGCGCCATCGAGCTCGAGCCGAAGGCGGCGGAGCACCGGGCCACGCTGGGGCAGATCCAGCTCGAGCTGGGCCTGCTCGGTCAGGCGGAGCAGTCGCTGCAGGAGGCGATGGCCCGCGATCCCGAGCTTCCCGCCGTGTACGAGGGGCTGGCGGAGGCCGCCCGCCGCCGCGGCGACTACCAGGGCGCGGTCGCCCAGGTGGACAGGGCGCTGGCGCTGCCGCGCCTGGACGAGCGTGCCCACGACCGGCTGGTCGAGCGCCGCACCGCGCTCCAGAACGAGGAGAGGACGGTGGCCCGCCTGGAGGAGGGCGTCGCGGCCGGCACGGCCTCCCCCGAGGACCTGCGCGCGCTGGCCGCCATCGAGGCCGGCCGCAGCCGCTGGGAGCGGGCCGCCGATCTGCAGGGCCAGAGCGCTCCGGAGGGGGTCGAGCGCGAGCGCCTCGCCTACTACGCGCTGCGCGCCAGCCGCTTCCGCGACGCGCACGTGATCTACGGCGCGCTTGACGACGCGGGACGGCCCGACCTGGCGGTGAACGACGGGATCGCGCTCACCGGCCTGGGAGACCACGAGGCGGCCGAGGCCCGCTTCCGCCGCGCCCTGGTCCTGGACGACCGGTTCGCGCCCGCCCGGCTCTACCTGGGGAACGCGCTGCTGCGGCAGGGAAAGGCCAGCGAGGCGGCCGACGCCTACGTGACCTTCCTCGCCCTGGACCCCAACGGGCAGCGCGCGGAGCGTGTCCGCCGCGTGCTGCAGCGGATCGCGCCGGACAAGGCGCCCCCGCCGCCCAACCTCCCCATCGCGCCCACCACACCGCCGGCACCGGCCGCGGGGAACCCCTCGTGAGCGCGCGCAAGATCGGCCTGGTGGCGGGCGTCCTCGCCCTCCTGCTCGCCTCGGTCAGCTCGGCCCAGCAGGAGGTGCGCCGCCGCGGCTTCTCCGTGAAGGTGACCGAGCCCGTGAACGACGACATCGTGGTGGGGAGGACGCGCATCGCCGCCACCGTCTCCGCCGACGATCCCACCGTGGTGGAGCGCGTGGAGTTCTTCGTCAACGACAAGCTGGTGCTGGTGGACCGGGAGGCACCGTACGAGGCGGTGTACGACTTCGGCGAGCAGCCGCTGTCCTTCATCGTCAAGGCGGTGGCCTGGCACCGGGAGGGCCTGTCCGTCTCCAGCTCCATCGTCACCCGCCGCATCGTGCTGGGAACGACGGCGGAGGTGAACCGGGTCGTCCTCTGGGCCACCGCCACCGACAGGGACGACCGGCCGGTGGCCGACATGCAGGCAGGCGACTTCACGGTGCTCGAGGGGGGGCGGCCCCAGAAGATCAGGGAGTTCTCGGCGGAGAACCGGCCCATCACCATGGCCATCCTGCTCGACACCTCGGGCTCCATGCGGGACCAGATCGCGGAGGTGCACCAGGCGGCGGGCGCGTTCGTGGACACCCTGCGGCCCGAAGACAAGGCCATGGTCATCGACTTCAACGAGACCGTGTTCCTGATCCAGGACCTGACGAACGACCACGCGGCGCTGAAGGAGGCGATCACCAGCACGGAGCCTCTGGGACCCACCGCCATCTACGACGCCCTGCACGCGACCTACCGGAAGCTCCGGAAGGTGGAGGGGCGCAAGGCCATGGTGCTGCTCTCGGACGGGCAGGACACCTCGAGCGACGTCAAGTTCGAGCGGGTGGTGGACCAGTCCAAGCGCAACAACGTGCTCATCTACGGGATCGGCCTGGGAGGCGGCTTCGGGGACGGGCCGAAGAAGAACGTGCTCCGAGAGTTCGCGGAGACCACCGGCGGGCGCGCGTTCTTCGTGGGGAAGGCCGCCGAGCTGGGGAGCGTCTACCAGCAGATCGCGGACGAGCTGCGGCGCCAGTACGTGCTCACCTACGAGACGGACATCACGGACTGGAACGGCCGCTGGATCAACGTCGAGGTGAAGGCCAACCAGCCCGGGGTGAAGGTGCGCGCGCGCCGCGGCTTCTTCGCCGTGAAGGGCCAGACGCCGTCTTAGGGGACTCTTAGGGGACAGGCACCAATAAGCTCTGTGCTTATTCCGGCGTTCCGCCCGGCGGGGGCGGAGGCGCGGGCGCGGCGGCCGTGGCCTTGGGGGCGGCCGGCGGCGGGATCGGCTCCTCGGGCGGGATGAGGTCGAGCGGCAGCGGCTCGTGGCCGGCGGACTGCTTCACGAGCACGGCGGTGACCGCCGTGTCCTCCGAGACGGGCAGATCCACCCGCACCGGCAGGAAGCCCACTCCCAGCACCTCCAGGCGCCAGGTGCCCGGCGGCAGCCCGTCGAGCGTGAAGGCGCCGTCTTCCCCGCTCTGCAGGTTCGCGGGGTCGCGCCGCCCGGCAGCGTCCACCCACTTGAGGCGCGCGTCCGGCACCGGCGTGCCCGCCCGATCCACGGTCCTCCCGGTGACGTGGAGGCCGGCCGCCGCGTCGGAGCCGGGAGCCGCCGTGGTGGCCGGCGTCGCCCCACCCTCCACGGGGCGCATCGTCAGCTCGATCACGGCGCGGAACGGGGGGTTGAGGGCGATGCGGTCACGGACCACCGTGGCGAGATCCTGCCGCCGCGCCTCCAGCCGGTAGCTCCCGGCGGGAACGGCGTCCATCTTGAACTCCCCGCGATCGTCGGTGGAGGTCACCCAGATCCGCCGTGGGGGATCGAGCGCCGTCAGCAGCACCGTGGCCCCCACCACCGGGTTCCGGCGGGAGAGGATGACCGTGCCCTGGATCCGGCTCACGCGGGCCGCGCCTTGGTCGGTGGTCGGCGGTGCGGGAGCGACGGCGGCCGGCGGCGGAGCCTGCGCGAGCGCGGGCAGCGCCGCCAGGGCGGCCAAACACCAGGTCAGGGGGCGGCAACGGCTCAACGGGGCCTCCGCAGTCCCCCCATTCTACGGAGCAGGCGCCGCAATTGCCGCCGCCCCCGCCGCCGCTTACCATGCCGCACGGGCGGTTAGCTCAGTTGGTAGAGCGCCTGCTTTACACGCAGGATGTCACTGGTTCGAGTCCGGTACCGCCCACCACCTGTCTCGGAGCCCCGAGCGCGAGGCCGCTCTCCTTTTCGGGGGCGGCCCATCTCCAGGCTCGAAGAAGACGGAGATCAGATGGGATCGGCAGGGGATTTGTGGTGCCCCTTCTTCTTCCCTCTACCCTTTTCGGTGCCGGGGTTCGGAAACCCGAGAGGGCTCTGGGTGTCGCCGCCGGAGCTCGCGAGTTTCTTGCCAAAGGTCGAGATGAAGCTGTCGATGTTTGCCGTGTCGAAGGTCGCCGAGGGGTTCTGCGTCGTCACGGGCACGCCCACCGCCCCGCCGATGCTCACGACATCGCCCTCGGTCAGCCCCTTGTCGAGCGCAAGCGGCGGCAGGACCACCCCGGACGCCATCAGCGAGGCCCGCGCCGAAGCCGAATCGGCAACCGACAGGCTTTTCGCCCTGGCAATCGCGACGAGAAAGTCACCCACCGTGGCGCTCTTCGCGAACGCAACCTCAGCGAAAAAACCTGCGGCCAGAACGCCGGCCGCGGCCACGCCGAACCTCATTCTTTTGGACATGCCCCCTCCGTTGCGGGATCGAGAAAGTTAAGTCGAGTGATCCGTCACAGTCTCTTATACGCAGAAGAAGCCGATCCGGCCAATCGCTTCGGAAGAAGGGATGCGGGAGACGGGAGGGCCCCTGTGCTATCCTCCCGCGGCTCGGGTCATCGTTTTCTGGAGTGACGCGTCCCGAGACGGGCTGGGTCCCGCCCCGCCTGGGTTTGCGTGCGGAGCCGTGGTGCAGATGGTTAGCACACCGGACTGTCACTCCGGAGGTCGCGGGTTCGAGCCCCGTCGGCTCCGCCAGTAGAAACCCACGTCAGACAGCGACCTCCGAGACAACGCGCGCGCGAAAGCTCCTGCAGACCGGGCGCGGACGCCCGCCCGTACGAGCCCCGTCCGCTCCGCCTTACGGGAGGAGCCTCACCTCCCTCCTCACCGGTTGGCTGCAGATC
>DASUFT010000164.1:0-38519 GCA_036274395.1 Candidatus Polarisedimenticolaceae bacterium
CAGCTTGCGGTCGATCTCGAGGGCCAGGTCGGGGTTGTCCTTGAGGAAGGAGCGGGCGTTCTCGCGGCCCTGACCCAGGCGCAGGTCGCCGTAGGAGAACCAGGAGCCCGACTTGTCCACGATGCGGTGGGCGATCCCGAGATCGAGGAGGTCCCCCTCGCGCGAGATCCCCTCGCCGTAGAGGATGTCGAACTCGGCGCTGCGGAAGGGCGGCGCCACCTTGTTCTTCACGACCCGCAGCTTGGTCCGGCTCCCCGTCGTCTCCTCACCTTCCTTGATGGCGCCCACGCGGCGGATGTCGATGCGCATGGAGGAGTAGAACTTCAGGGCCCGGCCTCCGGTCGTGGTCTCGGGGTTGCCGAACATGACGCCGATCTTCTCCCGGATCTGGTTGATGAAGATGAGGGCCGTCTTGCTCTTGGACACCACCCCCGTGAGCTTGCGGAGCGCCTGGGACATCAGGCGCGCCTGGAGGCCGACGTGGCTGTCCCCCATCTCGCCGTCCAGCTCCGCCTTGGGAACCAGGGCCGCCACCGAGTCCAGCACCAGGACGTCCACCGCCCCGGAGCGGATCAGGATCTCGGTGATCTCCAGGGCCTGCTCGCCGTTGTCCGGCTGGCTGACCATCAGGTTGTCCACATCCACCCCGAGCTTCCGGGCGTACTCGGGATCGAGGGCGTGCTCGGCGTCGATGAAGGCGGCGACCCCTCCCTGGCGCTGGGCCTCGGCCACGATGTGGAGCGCCAGGGTGGTCTTCCCCGACGACTCGGGGCCGAACACCTCGATCACCCGGCCCCGGGGGACCCCTCCGACCCCGAGGGCATAGTCCACGGAGAGAGAGGTGGTGGAGACGACGGCGATCTCCTGCCCCTCCCGGGAGCCCAGCTTCATGATCGAGCCCTTGCCGAACTGCCGCTCGATCTGCGAGACGGCGAGGTCGACGGCCTTCAGCTTCTCCTTCATGTCCTTGGGCATGTCCTTGGGGTCCTTGGGATCGAACATCGCGGGAACTCCTCGGGAGGCGGGGCGGTTTCGCGGCGGACGAAGGTTAGGCGAAACTCCTCGACCCTGTCAAGCGGCGGAAAGCACCTCGACGCACCTCGGTTGCATGCCCGCAAGGCATATCCATGTAGTCGGAAATCAAGGAGATACGTCGTTCGATAGATTGACGGGTCCCACCCCGGCCTTTATATTGGCCGGGTCGGAGCGCTTGCCTGAGGCGGGCCCTCGGACGACGTGAAGGAGGAACGATGCCCCCTCGCGCCCAGGTCCCCCCGGCCCGCCCGTTCCTGCTCGTGATGGTGGTGGTTCTCATGGCCGTGCTCGGCGCCTGCGCCTCGGCCCATCAAGAACCCGCCACCAAGGCGAAGGGCCCCTCCTGGACCTCCCCCACGAAATCCACCTCGGCGGCGGCCAAGGACAAGGCGGCAACCCCGTCGGATCCGGACTTCGCCTGGGATCCCGCAGAAGAGGGAGAGGCCGGAACGGCTCAGGCCGGGGATGCCGACGACGCGCAGGACGCCGACGACCCGGACCAGGCGGCCGAGGAGGGGGAGGCGCCCGCCGACGACAGCACGGTCCAGGCCGAGGAGGTCGAGCCCGACGAGAGCGCGGAGCCGACCCAGGCCCCCGTCCAGGACCTGGCGGTCCAGGACCCGGAGCTGTCCCCGGACGAGATCCGTAAGGAGCGGAGCGTCGCCGAGGAGCCGGAGATCACCTACGACATCCCGATGGTCTACAACGACAAGGTCCTGGCCTGGGTGGACTTCTACTCCAACCGCCACCGGGACCGGTTCGTCCCCGGACTCGAGCGCTCCGGGCGCTACCTGCCCATGATCCGGCGCATCTTCGAGGAAGAGGGGATCCCGCTAGACCTCGCCTACCTCGCGCACGTGGAGAGCGCCTTCAAGCCGAACGCGCTCTCCCGGGCGCATGCCAAGGGCATGTTCCAGTTCATGGCACGCACCGGCCGCGAGTACGGCCTGCGCCAGGACTACTGGATCGACGAGCGCTCGGACCCGGAGAAGTGCACGCGGGCGGCCGCGCGCTACCTGAAGGACCTCTACGCGATGTTCGGCGACTGGCACCTGGCCATGGCCGCGTACAACGGCGGTCCCGGCCGCGTCTCCCGTGCCATGGCCCAGACGCGCGCCACCGACTTCTGGTCGCTCGCGCTCACCTCCAGGATCCGCAAGGAGACGAAGAACTACGTTCCCGCCATCCTGGCCGTGACGCTGATCTCGAAGAACCCGCAGAAGTACGGCTTCACCTTCGTGCCCGAGCCTCCTCTCGAGTACGACACGATCGACGTGGACGGGGCCGTCGACCTGCGGGTCCTGGCGCGCCTGGCCGGCAGCGACGGCGACACGCTCCATTCCCTCAATCCCGCCCTGCGCCGGCACCAGACGCCGCCCGATCGCGTCACCGCCATCCGCGTCCCCAAGGGGACGGGAGTCTCCACGCTGGCCGCGCTGATGGAGCTGCCTGCGAGCGAGCGCGTCATCGTCGTCTACCACCACGTGCGCCGCGGCGACACCCTGTCCCGGATCGCCTCGCGCTATGGCGTCTCCGTGGCCTCGCTGCAGCGCGAGAACAAGATGGGGAAGAAGACCGTGCTGCACGCGGGGCAGACCCTCCGCGTCCCCACCGGTGGGGTGGGCGCGCCCGGCACCTGGTCCGAGGAACCGGTCGCGTCTTCCCGGTCGAAGCCCCGGACCACGGGGGGCACGATCCTCTATCGCGTGCGCCGCGGGGACACGCTGACGCACGTGGCCTCGCGCTACGGCACCACCACCACCGCCATCGCCGCAGCCAACGGGTTCTCGGCCAGGCGCGAGCTGCGGGCGGGCGAGCGCATCCGCGTGGTCCCCGGCGCCCGCTCGGCCGAGGTGGCGCGCCGCGCGTCCAAGCGCCCCAGCGGAGGGAAGCCGGCGCCGACCGTGAAGGCATCCGTGCACACGGTGCGCTCCGGCGACACGCTGTGGAAGATCGCCACCAAGTACCGCGTCTCCGTGGGTGAGCTGTGCGAGCTGAACGACCTCTCGGTCGGCTCGCCCCTGATCCCCGGGATGCGCCTGACCGTCAGCCGCTAGCCGCCCGTCCCGTCCACGCCTCCCCGATCGGAGCCGTCCCATGCTGGGCCGGGCGCTCGGCGCCGTGCTCGTGGGGATCGAGGCGCGTCCCGTCGAGGTCGAGGTGGACCTCGGCGGCGGTCTTCCCACCATCGCCGCCGTGGGGCTCGCGGACGGCGCCGTGCGCGAGGGCATCGACCGGATCCGGGCGGCGCTGCCGCACGCGGGCTTCCGCCTGCCGCAGCGGCGGGTGATCGTGAACCTGGCCCCGGCGGACCTGCGCAAGCACGGCACCGGTCTCGACCTCCCCATCGCGGCGGCACTCCTCTCCGCGGACGGGCAGATCCCGCCGCTCGACGCCGCGAGCACGGCGCTCGCCGGAGAGCTGGGCCTGGACGGCGCGCTGCGCCCCATCCGCGGGAGCCTGCCCATCGCGCTGGCGGTGCGCGCGGCGGGGAGGCGGCGCCTCCTCGTGGCCGAGGAGAACGCGGCCGAGGCCGCGCTCGTCACGGGGATCGACGTCGTTCCCCTGCGCTCGCTGGCCGAGCTGCGCGTATGGGGAAGCCTTCCGCCCGCGACGCGAGCGGACCTCGACACCGTCCTACCCGATACCGGCCCGTCAGAGGATGTTCCCGACCTGCGGGAGATCCGCGGGCAGACAGCGGCGCGCCGGGCGCTCGAGATCGCCGCCGCGGGCGGGCACCACCTCCTGCTCGTGGGGCCGCCCGGGGCCGGCAAGACGATGCTGGCGCGCCGGCTCCCCTCGATCCTGCCGCCGCTCGCGCCCGAGGAGGCGCTGGAGGTGACGCGCATCTGGAGTGCCTCGGGGCTCAGCTCCGGCCTGGTGCGCCGGAGGCCCTTCCGCGCGCCGCACCACGGGACGTCGCCGGCGGGTCTCGTCGGCGGCGGCGCCCCGCTGCGGCCGGGGGAGGTGACGCTCGCGCATCACGGGGTGCTCTATCTCGACGAGCTGCCGGAGTTCCGGCGCGACGCGCTCGAAGCCTTGCGCCAGCCGCTCGAGGACGGAGAGGTGCACGTCACGCGCGTCCGGCAGACCGCGGTCCTGCCCGCGCGGTTCACCTGGGTCGCGTCCATGAACCCGTGTCCCTGTGGCTGGCACGGACAGCCCGGTGCGCGCTGCCGCTGCTCGCCGCTGCAGGTTGCGGGATATCTGGCGAGAGTCTCCGGACCTCTCTTGGACCGCATCGACCTGACGATCGAGGTTCCGCCCGTGGATCTGGGAGCGCTCGCGCAGGGACGCGAGGGAGAGCCCTCGTCACGGGTCCGGGAGCGGGTGCTGGCCGCGCGTGCGCGCCAGCGCGGGCGCTTCGGGCCCGCCGGCCCGTCCTGCAACGCCCAGATGCGCCCGCGCGACCTCGACCGGTACGCCTGTCTCGGCGAAGGGCCGCGCACGCTCCTGGTCGCCGCCTGCGCGCGCCTCCGCCTCTCGGCCCGGGGGTTCGACCGCGTGCGCCGCCTGGCCGCCACCCTGCGGGACCTGGCCGGGGCGGCGCGGATCACGGAGGAGCACGTGGCCGAGGCCGTGCAGTACCGGCACCGCTTTCCCGCGGAGGAGACCGCCCCCCCGCGTTGACACCCCCCCTTACCCACCTTTATCCTCTGCCGTCTCAACTTGCGGCTGATCGCCACCTTCGGCAGGGACGGGGTGAGGTGCAAGACCCGACCACCGCCTACGTGAAGCTCGTCCTGCCCAGCCGCATCCCATTCCTCGATCTCGCCCACGGCGCGGCCGAGCGAGCGGCGGTGGCCGCGGGGTTCGAGGAGGAGGCCGCGCTCGACATGGGCCTGGCGGTGAGGGAAGCGGTGGTGAACGCCATGACCCACGGGAACGGCCTGGACCCGGCCCGCACCGTGGACGTGGTGCTGCTGGCGGGGGAAGGGACCGTGACCGCGCGTGTGCGCGACCGCGGCCTCGGGTTCGATCCCAAGAAGACCAGGGACCCCCGCGACCCCGCGAACCTGCTGCAGGTGAGCGGGCGGGGACTGCTGATGATCCGTGCGTTCGTGGACGAGGTCGATTTCCGCTATCGGCCCGGGCGTGGCATGGAGGTCACGCTCCTGAAGCTCAAGAAGAAGGCCGCGGCGGCGGCCGACGCTGGAGGGACGCGAAGATGAAGGCGAGGGTGCGGCAGGTCGGCCAGGTCGCGGTCGTGGACATCGAGGGGAAGATCACGATAGGCGAGGGCGACATGGTCCTCCGCGACCGTGTGGTCGACCTGCTCGACAAGGGCAACCACCAGATCGTGCTCAACCTGGAGAAGGTCACCTACATGGACTCGGCCGGGATCGGCGAGCTGGTGGCTTGCTACAAGCGGGCCAAGGAGAAGGGCGGCACGGTCAAGCTGCTCAACCCTTCCGGCAAGGTGCTGGACCTCCTCACGCTGACCAAGCTCGAGGAAGTGTTCGAGACCTACCGCCAGGAGCAGGAGGCCGTGGGCTCCTTCTGATCAGGCGTCGCCACGGAGGCGCCGGCGCCAGGCGTCGAGCAGGGTGAGCGCCTCCAGCGGGGTCAGCCGGGCGGGATCGGCCGCGCGCAGCTCGGCCAGCACCTCGGCCGCGTCCGCGTCCTGGGCCTCGGCGGGGAAGAGCGCGTACTGACCCTTCTGGGCCTGTCCGCGCTTCCTCGCCCGGCGCGGCAGCCCGTCCCCCCCGAACTCGTCCCTCTCCAGGTTGAGCAGGATCTCCCCCGCGCGCGCCACCACGGCGGCGGGGACGCCGGCCAGGCGCGCCACGTGGATCCCGTAGGAGCGATCGGCGGCGCCGTCCTCCACGCGGTGCAGGAAGACCACCTGGTCCCCGCGCTCGCGCACGGCCATGCGGCAGTTGGCCACTCCCTGGAGCTGCACCGCGAGCTCGGTCAGCTCGTGGTAGTGGGTCGCGAAGAGGGTGCGCGGCGCCCCTCCCGGGCGGCCGTGCAGGTGCTCCACCACCGCCCAGGCGATGGAGAGGCCGTCGAAGGTCGAGGTGCCCCGGCCGATCTCGTCCAGGAGGACGAGGCTCCTGGCGGTGGCGTGGTGGAGGATGTTGGCGGTCTCCGTCATCTCCACCATGAAGGTGCTCTGGCCCTCGGCCAGGCTGTCCGAGGCGCCCACGCGGCAGAAGATGCGGTCGGCCACCCCCACCACCGCTTCCTCGGCGGGGACGAAGCTGCCGGCCTGCGCCAGCAGCGTGAGCAGCGCCACCTGGCGCAGGTAGGTAGACTTCCCGCCCATGTTGGGGCCGGTGAGGATGGCGATCGCCTTTCCCTGCGCGTCCAGTGCGGTGTCGTTGGGGACGAAGGCGCGGGCGGGCAGCGTGCGCTCCACCACGGGGTGACGGGCGCCGCGCAGGCGAAGCGCGGTCCCCCCGTCCACTCGGGGCCGCCGGTAGCCGTGGCGCGCCGCCGTCTCGGCGTAGGAGGCCAGCACGTCGAGCTGGGCGATGGCGCGGGCGGTGCGCTTCACCCGTGCCGCGCGCGCGGCCACCTCGCCGCGCAGGGTCTGGAACAGCTCGTATTCCAGCGCCTCGATCCGCTCCTGGGCGTGCAGGACCTTGTCCTGGTAGTCCTGCAGCTCGTCGGTGACGTAGCGCTCGCCGCCGGCGATCGTCTGCTTGCGCCGGAAGCGGTCCGGCACCAGGTGCAGGTTGGGCTTGCTGACCTCGATGTAATAGCCGAACACCTTGTTGTAGCGGACCTTGAGGGAAGCGATGCCGGTATCGGCGCGCTCCCGTCCCTCGATGCCGGCGATGGTGGCGCGCCCGTCGCCGCGAAGCACGCGGAGCTGGTCCAGCTCCTCGTGGAAGCCGTCGCGGATCACCCCTCCTTCGCGTGCGCCCGCGGGGGGATCGTCGGCCAGGCCGCGCTCCAGGACGGCGGCGAGGTCCTCCAGGGGATCGAGGCCGGCGACGGTTTCCCGGAGAAGCGCCCCCCGGCAGGCGCCAAGCGACGCCGCCAGGTCCGGCAGCGCACGGAGGGACGCCCGCAGCGCCGCCAGGTCCCGAGGATGTGCGGTTCCCGCCACCGCCCGCGCCGACAGGCGCTCCACGTCGTGCACGGCGCGCAGCGCCTCCCGCATCGCCGGCCGGACGCGCTCCCCGGCCAGGAGCTCCTCCACCGCATCGTGCCGCGCCGCGATGTCCGCAGGCTCGGTGAGGGGCGCCAGGAGCCAGCGCCGCAGCAGCCGGCCTCCCGGGGCGGTCACCGTCTCGTCCATGGCCGCGAACAGCGACCCTTCGACCCCTCCGTGACGGAGGGAGCGCTCGATCTCCAGGTTGCGCCGGGTGGCGGGATCGAGCAGCAGCGCCCGCGAGGGCTCGTGCGTCACCACCTGCTCGACGTGCTGGAGCGCGCTGCGCTGGGTGTCCTGCGCGTACCCGAGCAGGCCGCCTGCGGCCGCCACCGCCGCCGGCCGCTCGCGCAGGCCGAAGCCGTCCAGGGAGAGCACGCCGAACTGCCTGCCCAGACGCTCCCCCGCGGATGCCGGCGTGAACCCGAAGGGCTCGCACTCGGTCAGCAGGGCTTCTCCGGCGCGCGCGGCCCGGAAGTCCTCGCTCCAGGGGAAGCCCTCCGGGAAGACGATCTCGCGGGGGGCGAAGGCGGCGAGGCGGTCGCACAGCGCCTCCCAGCCGTCCATGTCCTGGGGGGCCTGCCAGGCCAGGAAGTCGCCCGTGGAGGCGTCCAGGAACGCAGCACCGAGGACCCCTCCCGCCACCGCCACCCCGGCGATCCACGCGTTGTCCTTGGGATCGAGCTGCCCGGGATCGAGCACCGTCCCCGGCGTGACGATGCGCACCACCTCGCGGCGCACCAGCCCCTTGGCCTTGCGCGGATCCTCCGTCTGCTCGCACACGGCCACGCGCCGTCCCCGGGTGACGAGCTTGGCCGTGTAGGCGTCGAGCTGGTGGTGGGGGAAGCCGCACATGGGGGCGACGTTGTCCGTCCCCTTCCCCCGCGCGGTCAGCGTGAGGTCGAGCAGGCGGCTGGCCTCCTGCGCGTCCTCGAAGAACATCTCGTAGAAGTCTCCCATGCGGAAGAGCAGGATGGCGCCCGGGTGATCGCGCTTGAGCGCGTGGTACTGCCGGAACATCGGCGTGGGGGAGGGGCCGGCGGGGGAGGAGGACTCGAGCATCCGGAAGAGTCTACAATCCCGGGTCCGATGGAAGAGCGCCTCACCTCCGAGCTCTCCGACGAGGATCGCATCCTCCTGCTGTTCGCCTACCTGGGGCCGCTGGCGGTGGTCTCCCTGGTGGCGAGCCGCAAGGAGTTCGTGAAGTGGCACGCCAAGCAGGGTCTGCTCCTGGCCTTCGCGGGGGCGGCGCTCTACCTGGTGCTGAAGTCGGTGCACCTGCTCTTGCTCCAGGGCCCCTGGTTCGTGCGCTTCGTGGGGGAGCTGTTCTGGACCCTGGTGGCCCTCACCAGCCTGGGCCTGGGGGTCCTGCTCCTGCTCTGCGTGGTGCGCGCGCTCGAGGGGGAGCGCTTCAAGGTGCCGGGCCTGGGCGATCTCGCCGACCGGATCTGAGGGAGCGCTAGGGGGCGGGCGGCAGCTCCCACTCGGAAGGCTGGAACAGCAGGGGCGCCCACCCTCCGGAGAACGCCGTCTCCCGGAGAGGCAGGTCGCGCAGGACGTACTCCACCGCCGCCGAGGCCAGCAGGGATTTCGCCGAGGCGATCGCCTCGCTCTGCTTGCTCCGCAGGGCGCCATCGCCGGGTGCTGCGGCCACCGCATCCTTTGCCGCGCGCACGGCGGTGGCCTGCGCACCCATCAGCGTCTCCAGCTCTTCGCGGCCGAGCGCCTCCCAGGACCGGCCGTCGGGGGAGACCAGCGGCAGGATCCCCACCTGCGCCGCCAGCGAGGCCACGCGGGCCGCGTAGCGCGGGCGGTCGGCGTTCACGCGGTCGAGGTTCTCCGCCCCGCGCCAGGCCTCCGCCGCCTCCGCCCAGCGCCCCTGCCGCCCGCAGGCGCGCGCCAGGCGGTCGAGGTCGTCCACGGTGGCAATCCCCGCGTCCTGCAGATGGCGCAGGGCCCTCTCGGCCTCCTTCCACGCGCCGCGCGCGGTGGCGGTGGCGGCGGTATACCGCGCCGCCCAGCGCACGTACGCCGGGGAGTCCTTGGCCGAGAGCCCGTCCAGCGCCAGCGCGTACCAGCGCGCGGCGTCCTGCTCGCGCGCCAGGTCCTCGTAGAGCTTCCCCAGGCGGAACCGCTCCAGCGGCTCCACCGGCTCCGGCATGGCGCCCGACTCGACCCGCTGGGCGGCCGCCGCCGCCGCCGCCCGCGAGTCCGCGGGGCGGTCGAGATTGCGGTAGGCGTTCGAGAGATAGAAGGCGGGCTCCAGGCGCGCACTCCCCGCGGCTTCCTCCTGCAGCTTGGCTGCGGCGCGCTCGAAGGCGGCGCGGTCCCCCGGATCACGCGCGTTTCGCAGGGTGAAGGCCAGGCGGTAGAGCATGGGGCCGTCCGCCTCCCCGCGGGCGGCCAGGCCCTCCAGCAGGGGCCGCGCCTCGGCGTACTTCTCCGCCTCGTACAGCCGCAGCGCCTCCTGCGCCGGGGAAGCGGCGGCGGCCACGGCCAGGAGGAGGGTCGCGAGCAGCATGGAGCCGCAAAGCTTACCAGAGGGCGCGCCCGGCAAGCCTCTGGTAGCCTCGGGCGAGGAGGTGCACGTGAGGAAGATCCTCGTCGCCCTCGGCCTGTGCGCCCTGAGCGCCGCCTTCGCCCCGGCCCCCGCCGCGGAGGACGCCGCCGCGCTGTCGGGGCTGCAGGGCTGGCTCGACGGCACCAAGGACCTGCAGGGCAGGTTCGAGCAGACGCTGCTGTCGTCCGCGCTGGGGGCGGGACCGTCCGAGTCGGGCCGGCTCTACCTCCGCCGTCCCGGACGCATGCGGTGGGAGTACACCGCGCCCGAGAGCAAGGTGGCCATCCTGGTCGGCGACCGCACGGAGCTCTACCTGGCCGCGGAGAAGCGCCTGCACGTGGCGCAGCTTTCCCGGGACGACGCGCCGCTGGCCGCGCTCCTGGCGGGGACGCAGCCGCTGTCCGCCGTGTTCCTCGCCACGCCGCTTCCCCCGGAGGAGGGGAGGACCCGCCTGAAGCTGCTCCCCAGGAGCGCCACGTCCGGTGTCCAGGAGATCGTGCTCGGCCTCGATCCCAGGACCTCCGCGGTGCTCCGGGTGGAGGTTCTCGACCAGGGGGGGAACCGCATGGGGTACACGTTCTCCGCCCTGAAGCGGAACGCAGGGGTCGCGGACGCCCTCTTCCGCCTGGATCCGCCCCGCGGCACCGAGGTCGTGGAGGGGCTCTAGGCGCTGTCGCGCCGTTGCTGCCGCCCCCGGCCCGGTTGTAGACTCCGCCCTTGCCTTGCGGAGGATGGAGTTTGAGCGCTCCGGGCCGAGCCGAGCGTCTGCTGCAGGACCCGGCTCCGACCTCCGCCGAGATCCACGAGCTCGTGTCCGAGCGGCTCCAGGCGGTGGAGGCGCTGTTCCGGGACAACCTCGCCTCCCCCGTGCGCATCGTCCGCGAGATCGGGAGCTTCCTGGCGGAGGGGGGCGGCAAACGCGTCCGGCCCACCCTGCACCTGCTCGCCGCCGACCTCGTCGGGTACCGGGGCCCCCACGCCGTGCTGCTGGCGGCGGTGCTCGAGTACATCCACTCCGCCACCCTGATCCACGACGACATCATCGACGAGGCGGCCACCCGGCGGGGACGTCCGTCCGTGAACCGGCGCTGGGGAAACAACCTCACGGTCCTCTTCGGGGACTACCTGTTCGCGAAGGCCATGGAGATGGCGCTCCAGGCCGGCAGCCTCCGCATCATGGAGCGCCTGGCCGAGGTCACGCTCCGCATGGCCGAGGGAGAGATGCTCCAGACCCGCTACGCCGGGAACCTCGACCTCACCGAGGCCGAGTACGTGGACCTGGTGGAGCGGAAGACGGCCGCCCTGTTCGCCTGCTGCTGCGAGACGGCGGGGATCCTGGCGGGTGCGGATGCCGGGGGGGAGCGGGCGCTGCGGCGCTACGGGCGTCACGTGGGCATGGCGTTCCAGATCGTGGACGATCTCCTGGACGTCACCGGCGACGCGGAGCGCCTGGGGAAGCCGGCGGGGAGCGACCTGCGGGAGGGGAAGGTCACGCTCGCCCTCATCGACCTGCTCGGCTCCTCCACCCCCGCGGCGGCGCGGGCCCGGACCCTGGCCCGGCGGATCATGGACGAAGGCCGGCCGGACGCGCCGGAGGGGGCGGAGCTCACCGGGCTGCTGCGGGAGAGCGGGGCGCTCAAGCGTGCGCAGCTGCGCGCGCAGCAGCATGCCTCCCAGGCCGTGGCGGAGCTTGGGTCCTTCCCGGACGGTCCGGCCAGGCGCGCGCTGGCCACGGTGCCCGACTTCCTCCTCACGCGCGACCGCTAGCCCCCACATCAAGGGCATCCTTCAGCAGAAAACCCCAGATGGAGTGGTGCTCCCTGCTTGTTCCCCCAGGCGGGCGAAGGTACACTCCACGGCATGCTCAAGCTGGAGAAGATGCAGCTGTCGGGCTTCAAGTCCTTCAGCGACCGCACCGAGCTGCAGTTCCCCGACGGGATCACCGCCGTGGTGGGGCCCAACGGGTGCGGCAAGTCGAACATCGGGGACGCGATCAACTGGGTGCTGGGCGAGCAGAGCGCGAAGATGCTGCGCGGCTCGTCCATGCAGGACGTGATCTTCAATGGCAGCGAGGGGCGGAAGCCCGTCGGCCTGGCCGAGGTCTCGCTCCACCTGCGCGGCGTGAACGGGGACGCGAGCCGCGGTCCGGTGGTCGTCACCCGCAGGCTCTTCCGTGACGGCGAGAGCGAGTACCTCCTGAACGGGGAGAGGTCGCGCCTCAAGGACATCCAGGACCTGCTGCGGGAAGCGCGGGTGGGGGCCAAGACCTACGCCACCATCGAGCAGGGGCGCATCGACCAGATCCTGAACGCCAAGCCCAAGGACCGCCGGCTCATCATCGAGGAAGCGGCCGGCGTCTCCGGGTTCAAGCACAAGCGGCGCCTCGCCGAGCTGAAGCTCGAGGCCACCCAGGCCAACCTCCTCCGCGTCCAGGACGTCATCGGCGAGGTGCAGCGGCAGATCAACGTGCTCAAGCGCCAGGCGGCGCGGGCCCGCCGCTACGGGCGGCTGCGCGAGGAGCTGCGCGGCAAGGAGCGGGTGCGCTTCGCCGCCCTGGCGGCGGGGCTCGACGCCAGCCTGCAGCGCCTGGCCGGGGAGGAGCAGGCGGGGCGGGACGCCGAGGCGGCCGCCTCGGCCGCGCTCGCCTCCCGGGAGGCGGAGATCGCCGCCGAGCGCGCTTCCCTGGAGGACGAGGACCGCCGGGTGCGCGAGGCGGGGGCTGCTCTGGCCGCCCTGAACGGGGCGATCGAGCGCAAGGAGGAGCGCCTGCGCGTCTGCCGGGAGCGGGTGGCGGAGGCGGCGGACGCCGCCGCGCGCCTGGCGGCGGAGGCGGCCTCCCTGGACGTGCGGGGCGCCACCCTCGCCTCCGAGCTCGAGGAGCGGGAATCGGTGGTGTCCGCCGGTGCGTCGGCGCTCGCCCAGGCCGAGGAGAGGCTCGCGGCGGCCCAGCGGGATCTCGATGCCGCCAACGCGGTGTGTGACGCCGCCCGCGGTGAGGCGGAGGGGGCGCGGCGGGCGTTGCTCCACGCCGTGCACGATCTGGCGGAGAGACGGAACCGGGTGCGCGCCCTCGAGGAGGACCGGGAGCGCAACACGCGCACCGAGGCGCGCCTGCGCGAGGACCGCACGACCGCCGAGGGGGACGTGCGGCGGCTGGCCGACGAGGGAGAGGCGCTGGCCCGGGACGCCGAGGCATGCCGCGCCCGCTGCACGAGCCTGACGGAGGATCTGGCCGCGCACGAGGAGGCCCTGCGGCGGGGCAAGGAGGCGGAGGGGCAGGCGAGGGCGCAGGCCTCCGAGGCGCGGGAGCGGGAGCGCGAGGCCCGGGGCCGGCGCGACACCCTGGAGGACGTCGCCACGCGCTTCGCCGGTGTGTCGGACGGCGTGCGCATCCTCCTCACCGCCACCCCCGGGCGCGGCGTGCTGGCCGATTTCGTCACCGCCTCGCCCGCGGTGGAGGGGGTGGCCGACCTGTATCTGGAAGCGCTCCTTCCCGCCGTCGTGCTCGACGACGACGTGGAGGCGGGGCACGCGGTCGATCTCCTGCGAGCCGAGGGGGCGGGACGGACGGCGATGCTGTGCCGGCAGCAGCCGGCGGGCGCCCCCGCCATCGGCTCGGTCCGGAACGGCCACACGCCCTTTCCGGACGAGCGCCTGTCCGACGCGCGCGTGCGCGGCCGCCTGCGCGACCATCTGCAGCTCGACCCCCGGGCCTCGGACCTCATGGCGGGCAGGATCGGCGACGCCATTCTCGTGGACGGCTTGCCGGCGGCGCTGGCGCTGCACCGCGAGTTCCCGGGGACCGATTACCTGACGCCGGACGGGGACGTGCTCTACGCCTCCGGCGTGCTCGTCTCGGGCGGACGGAAGCCCACGGACGCCGGCCTGCTCGCCCACACCCGCAAGCTGCACGCGGCACGGGCCGACCTGGAGGCCGCTGCGGCCGCCGCGGCGCTGCGCGGGGCGGAGTCCCTGGAGGCCCGCCGGGGGGTCGACGAGGCGGAGACGGCGCTCGCCGCCTGCCGGGGGGCGCTGGAGCAGGCGCGTCACCGGGCGGTGGAGCTCGACCTGCGCGCCCGGCAGGCGAGCGAGGAGCGCACGCGCACCGACCGGCGCGCGCGCGTGCTCGAGGACGAGCTTGCCGCCCTCGCCGAGCAGCGCGCGCACCTGGCCGAGGAGGAGGCCGCGGCCCGCGGTCTCTCCCAGGAGGCGGAGGCCCGCCATGCCCGGGCGGAGACGGACGTGGCCGATGCCGCCGCCCGCCTGGAGATGGCGGAGGCCCGGGTGCGCGAGCACGCGGAGAGCGCGGCGGCGCTGCGGGCCGAGCTGGCGGCGCACGGCGAGCGCCAGGAGTCGGCGGTGCGGGAACGGGACCGCCTGCGCGAGGCCGCCGCGGAGCTCGCCGCCCGCCTGGCCGCCGACCGGCGCGAGGAGGCGGCCGCGCGTGCGCGCGGAGACGACGCCCAGGCGCAGATCCGGGAAACGGAAGGTCTGCTCGTCGTCGAGCTGGCGCAGCGCGACGAGAGCCGCGCCGCACTGTCGATCTCCGAGGAAGTCCTGGACGCGCGAAGGCGCACCCAGGCCGAGCGCGAGGCGGGCCTGCGGGACCTCCGCGGCGGGCACGAGCGGGCGCGGGAGGCGGTGCGCGCGATCGAGCTGTCGCGCATCTCGGTGGAGGGGGAGCGCCGCCATCTGGACGCCCTCTGCCAGCAGGAGCTGGGGATGGACGCCGCCCAGGCGGCGGCGGAGGCCGCCGCGGCGGGGCTCCCCGAGGAGCTGCCGGAAGCGCTGGAAGCGGCGATCGCCGAGCTACGGGCCAAGATCGAGGAGATCGGACCGGTCAACATGATGGCCATCGACGAGTTCGGCGAGCTCGAGGAGCGGCACAGGTTCCTCACCGCCCAGCGGGACGACCTGAACCAGGCGATGGAGTCCCTGCGCGAGACCATCCGCAGGATCAACCGCTCCTCCCGGGAGCGCTTCGTGGAGGCCTTCGAGGCCATCCGCGTCTCCTACCAGGAGATCTTCAAGTCCCTCTTCAACGGCGGGCGCGCCGACCTCAAGCTCGAGGAAGGCGAGGACGTCCTGGAGTGCGGGATCGAGATCCTGGCCCAGCCGCCGGGGAAGCGTCTGACCAGCGTGAGCCTGATGTCCGGAGGGGAGAAGGCGATGTCCGCCATCGCCCTCCTCTTCGCCATCTTCCGCTTCCAGCCCTCGCCCTTCTGTCTCCTGGACGAGGTCGACGCCGCCCTGGACGACGTGAACGTGGGGCGCTTCACCCGGATGCTGCGCGAGTACGCGGGATCCACCCAGTTCGTTCTCATCACCCACAACAAGCGCTCCATGGAGTCGGCGAACGTGCTCTACGGCGTCACGATGGAGGAGCCGGGCGTCTCCAAGCTGGTCTCCCTGCAGCTCTCCTAGGCTGCTGCTAAGGTGGCCCCCGTGACGCCCCCCCTGCGTGACCGCCTCGCCTCGCCCAAAGCCGACCCCCTGCGCTGGCTGGGGATCCTGGCCGCCCTGGCGGTGGCGGCGATCTTCTGCACGGAGCGGGGCCGCGCCGCGCTGGTCTCCGCGCTCCCCTCGCTCCTGGACGGGCTGGGGAGCTCGGGGCCGGCGCTCTTCGTGGGCGTCTTCGCGCTGGCCGTGGCGGCCTTCTTCCCCGTGCTGCCGTTCGTGTTCGTGGGGGCGGTCACCTACGGCCTGTGGGGCGGGACCGCCGTGAACGTGGCCGGGACGGCGCTCGGCGCCAGCCTGGCCTATGCGGCGGCCCGTGTCGTCGGGTCCGGCCTCCTGCAGCGGACGCTGCCCCGCGGCTGGGACGAGAGGCTCGAACGCCTCCTGGAGCGCCAGCCCACCTATGCGGTCTTCGTGCTGCGCGTGCTTCCCTTCTTTCCCTACGCGCCCACGAGCTTCGCGCTGGGGCTGACCCGCGTCCGCTTCCGCGCCTTCCTCTGGGGAACCCTGGCGGGGTCGGTCCCCATGACGCTCGTCTACACCTGGCTCTTCGCGCGCGCCGGTGCCGTCCTCCGCAGGCCGGGCGCCCGCCTCACCGAGCTGCTCACGCTGGAGTCCGTGCTCCCCTTCGGCGCGGCCCTCCTGCTCCTGTGCGCGAGCGCCTTCGTGCGCCGCAAGCTCGCCGCCGCCACCGAGGGCGCCTAGCGCAGGCGGGGGCCCAGCCGGTCCTTCCAGCGCGCGCGCACCTCGAGCTCGGTGGAGCGCGAGGCGATCGTCCCGTCCGAGGTGTTCACGAGGAATCCGGTCAGGCGCCCCCCTTCGCGGCTCACCGCCAGGAGGCGGCTCCCTTCTCCAAGGAAGGTGACCGCCGCCAGCGCGGGTACCGTGCGCAGGCTCTCCGCCAGCGGGATCGCATGCACCGCGTCGTCCGGCTCGATCCTCCAGGCCGTCACGGAGGACCCCAGGGCACTCGCGTACGTGAGGGCGACGACGCGGGAGTCCGGCGACCACAGGACCTCGGCGTCCCCGGGAGGGGAGAAGGCGAGGCCGGGGGCCGGCTCCCCCTCGATCTCGAGCGTCACACCCTCGCGGCCGATCCGCACCTGCTTCCTCCCGTCCGGCGAGAACGCGCCCCAGGTCCCCGCCTCGCGCTTCGCGTGGAACCGTCCCTCCTTGGCCCAGCCGGTGCCGCGCGGAAGCTCGGGAACCGAGGGATCGACGGGGCGGCGCACGGTGAGGTGGGGGAACCCGTTCACCCTCTTCACGCGCAGGTCGGCCGGGGTGGAGCCGCCCGCGGGCGCGCGCGCGCCGTGCAGCGCGTCCCGGGTGAGGACCACCCAGACGCCGCCCGCGCGCAGGACGGCCGCCACCAGGATGTCGTGGGAGACGCCGGCGAGCAGGGGCACCACCATGGGATTGGGGAGGGTCACGCGGAGTTTCGAGCCGGAGCTGTCCCCCTCCGTGGCGGGGAAGAAGGCGAGCAGGCGGCCGTCCGCCAGTCCCTTGGGCATGCGGCCCTCCGGCCAGCGCAGGACGCCCGGGTCGTCGTGGTCGTGGGCGGTGCAGAACACGGCGAGCGCGAGGGAGTCGGCCTCCAGCGCTCCCGCCGGCAGCTCCAGCTCGGCGAGGACCTGGGGATCCAGGCGGCGCGCGACCGTCACCGCCAGGTCGACCGGGGTCAGGCGCAGCTCGGCCATGGGGGGCGCCGTGGCGGGGGTGGCGGCCGGCGGCGCCGCCGGCGCCTGTGCGGCGCGAGCGATCATCGCCTGCAGCAGCGTGTCGGGGACGCCGGCCGCGCGCAGCTCCGCGAGCATGTCCTCCGAGACGTCGAAGGCGGGGGGCCGGCGCTGCACGTCCGCGAGGATGGCCTCCGCGGATTCCCCCGCCGCCAGGCGGCGGACGACCTCGTCGTCGGTCATGGGGGGATCGGCGGCGGCCAGGGCGGCCGCGAGGAGCAGGGCGGCGAGGATCACGTGATCTCTCCGAAGTCGGCGAGCTCCAGCACCTGGCCGTCGTAGGCCAGCTCGATCCCTTCGGGGAGGGTGGCGGAGATCGCGGCGTGCGGCATCTCGTGCCCGAGGTGGGTGAACAGGGTGCGGCGGGCGCCGATGCGGCGGGCCTCGGCGATGGCGCTTTCCAGGTGGAGGTGCGTGGGGTGGGGGCGCGGGCGGAGGGCGTTCAGCACCAGGACGTCGAGCCCGGTGAGCAGGGGATAGGATCTCTCCGGGACGGCGCTGACGTCGGTCAGGTACGCGAAGCCCTCCACGCGGAAGCCGAGGATGGAGAGCGTGCCGTGCATCACGGGGACGGGGACGACGCGGCGACCCCAGAGGCTGAAGGCACCGTCCACCGCGTGCAGCTCGACGGCGGGCTTGGCGCCTCCTTCCTGCACGTCCTCGAACACGTACCAGAACGTGCGCTGCAGCGCGGCCAGCGTGTCGGGGGTGCCGTACACGGGAACGGCCCCCTTCTGCCGCCAGTTGTACAGGCGCAGCTCGTCCAGACCGAGGATGTGGTCGGCGTGGTGGTGCGTGTAGAGCACGGCGTCCACGCGTCTGAGCGGCAGGGAGAGCGCCTGCTGGCGCAGGTCGGTGGAGGTATCGATGAGGACGCTGGCCCCGTCCCACTCCAGGAGCACCGAGGGTCTCAGACGGCGGTCTCGAGGGTCCGGGGACCGGCAGACCTCGCAGGAGCAGGTCAGCACCGGCACCCCGGTGGAGGTCCCCGTCCCCAGGAAGGTCACGCGCATCGCGGCTACAGCTTCAGGCCGGAGCCGGTGAGCACCACCACGAGGTCGCCGTACCGGTGCCGGAGGGCGGCCCCCTCGCGCAGCGCATACGCCGCCGCCACAGCCCCCGTGCTCTCCACCATGTAGCCGCGCTTCCAGAGAGCGCGCTTGGCCTCCTCGATCTCGTCCTCGGTGACCATGTCCAGGCGGCCGCCCTGCCGGATCACCTCCAGGACCTCGGCTCCGCGGGGAGGGGTGGCCACGCGGACGCCGTCCGCCACCGTGGCCTCCTCGCGCACGGGGACGGGCGTCGACTGGTTGCGCTCCCAGGCGCGCGCCAGGGGGGCGCAGGCGGCGGCCTGCACGCCGATGAGAGCGGGGCGGTGCTCGATGAGGCCGTGCCGCCGCAGCTCGCGCAGGCCGAGGTCGAGGCCGAGCAGCAGGCCGCCGTTTCCCACCGGCACCAGGATGGCGCCGGGTGCGGACCAGCGCAGTGCCTCGCACAGCGAGTAGGCGAAGGTCTTCGTGCCGTGGAGGAAGAACGGGCTCCAGGCGTGGCTGGCGTAGAAGGCGCCGGCCCGGGCCTCGCGCACCGCGGCGGCCGCCGCACCGGCGCGCCCGCCGCCCACCCGCACCACCTCGGCGCCGAGTGCCTCCGCCAGCCGTGGCTTGCTCGGGGCCGCATCGTCGGGGACGAGCACGCGCACGGAGAGGCCGGCCCGCCCGGCGTGGGCGGCGAGCGCGATGGCGGCGTTGCCGCTGCTGTCGTCCACCACCTCGGCCGCGCCCAGCGCCGCCGCGGCGGCCACCAGCAGCGCCACGCCCCGGTCCTTGTAGGACCCGGTGGGCGAGACGTACTCCAGCGCCAGGTGCACCGGCGTGTCCCCCAGGACGTCGTCCACCACCGGGGTGACGCCCTCGCCCAGGCAGTAGGCGCCCAGGCGATCGCCCATGGGAAGGCACTCGTGGTAGCGCCACAGGCTCGTGGGGCGCAGGGACAGGGCGCGCCGGTCCACCGGCTCGCACTCGAACTCGAGGTCGAGCGGCGAGCCGCAGTCGCAGCGCCAGCGGGAGACGGTGAGCGGGGGCTTGGCCCCGCAGGTGCGGCAGGTGTAGGCGAGGCCGCTCACCGTGCCACCCCGGCCTGCAGCGTCCCCGTCAGCTCCCGCACGGAGGGGATGCCGTGCGCCACCAGATACGCCTCGATCTCGCGCGCCACCTGGATGGCGGCGTCGGGGTGGATGAAGTTCGCGGTCCCCACCTGCACGGCGGTCGCGCCCGCCAGCAGGAACTCCAGGGCGTCACGTCCGGTGAGGATGCCGCCCATCCCCACGATGGGGACCTTCACCGTCCGGTACACCTGCCAGGTCATCCAGACCGCCAGCGGCCGGATGGCGGGACCGGACAGGCCGCCGGAGACGTTGGCCAGCAAGGGCCGCCGCCGCTCCACGTCCACGGCCATCCCCACGAAGGTATTCACGAGGGAGAGGGCGTCGGCGCCCTCGCCCTCGGCGGCGCGAGCGAACTCGCGGATATCGGTGACGTTGGGGGAGAGCTTCACCCACAACGGGAGCTCGGTGGCGCGCCGGCACGCGCGCGTGACCTCGGCCAGGGCCGCCGGGTCCTGGCCGAAGACCATGCCGCCGCACTCCACGTTGGGGCAGGAGACGTTCAGCTCCACGGCGGCCAGGCCGGGCGCGCCGTCGAGCTTGGCGCAGACCTCGACGTATTCGGCCACCGTCTCCCCGAAGACGTTCGCCACCACCGCCGTGTCGTAGGCGCGCAGCTCGGGGAGCTTCTCGCGCAGGAAGGCGTCGACCCCGACGTTCTGCAGGCCGATGGCGTTCAGCATGCCGGAGGGCGTTTCCGCGATGCGGGGGGGGCGCGTGCCCGGGCGTGGGCGCGGGGAGAGGCCCTTGGTGACCAGGCCTCCCAGGGCGTTCAGGTCGAGAAAGGGGCGGAACTCCAGGCCATAGCCGAAGGTGCCGGACGCGGTGAGCACCGGGTTCTTGAGGCGGAGGCGCCCCACGTCGACGGAGAGGTCGGTCACCACGCCAGACGCTCCGCGCGCAGGATCGGTCCCTCGACGCACACCCGCTCGAAGCGCGTCCCCCCCTCGGGGGCGTGACAGGGGACGACGCAGCCCAGGCAGACCCCGAAGCCGCAGGCCATGGGGGCCTCCAGCGAGAGGTCACACGGCATTCCATACGCGCGCGCCAGCTGCGCCACCGCCGCCAGCATGGGGTTGGGGCCGCAGGCGTAGAGCTGCAGGCTCCCCGGGGCGGCCGCGGCCAGGATCTCCTCCAGTGGGACCGTGACCCGTCCCTTCCGGCCCGCCGAGCCGTCCTCGGTCGTGACCTCCACCCGCGCGCAGTGCTCGCGGAACCAGTCGAGCAGGGGCAGGTCTCCGGCGGTGCGCGCGCCGTACACCATCCAGGGGGTGCGGACCTTGCCGGCCAGCGCCCGGGCCAGGGCGGGGAAGGGGGCGGAGCCGATGCCGCCGGCGACGAAGACGGGCAGCGCGTCGGGGGCGGGGGCGTGGAAGCCGTGCCCCAGCGGACCCAGCGCCTGGACCACGGCCCCCGCACGCAGCGCCGCCATCAGGGCCGTTCCCTTCCCCACCACCCGGTAGAGGATCTGCAGCGCGTCCTCGGGTGCATCGGCGAACGTGTCGCGGGCGCCGCACACGCTGAAGGGGCGCCGCAGCAGGATCTCCGCCCCGGGCACCCCCAGCATGAAGAACTGGCCAGGCTCGACCGAGGCGGCGAGGGCGGGCGCCGAGAGCTCGAGAAGGAAGTTGCCGTGGCCGAGGTCGAGGTTGCGGCGGACGGGGGCCGGAAGGTCTTGCGGCATGCGCTCCCCGGGGGAAGGCGAAGGATAGACAAGCGTACCAAAGGGGTCAACGCGGTGATATCCTCCCCCGACCCGCGAGAACCGCTTCCGCTTTAAGCCGGCCCAGCGAGGCCGCAAGAGGAGCGTCGATGCCCGCCTCTTCGCGTCCGCGACGCGTCCAGATCATGGACGCCACTGCGATCGATCGCGCGCTGTCCCGCATCGCCCACGAGATCCTGGAGAAGAACAAGACCGCCCCCGGCCTGGTGGGGATCCGCTCCCGCGGCGTCCCCCTGGCACGGCGGCTGGCGGCCAAGCTCGAGGCCCTGGAGGGGCGGGCGGTGGCCGTGGGCGCGCTCGACATCAACCTCTACCGCGACGACCTGTCGCGCGTGGGCGACCACCCGGTGCTCCGCCGCACGGAGATCCCCTTCGAGGTGGACGGGGCGGTCCTGGTCCTGGTGGACGATGTGCTCTTCACCGGGCGCACCATCCGCGCCGCCCTGGACGGGGTGATGGACCTGGGACGTCCCCGCATGATCCAGCTCGCGGTCCTGGTGGACCGGGGCCACCGCGAGCTGCCCATCCGCGCCGACTACGTGGGGAAGAACGTCCCCACCGCGGTGGACGAGCAGGTGGAGGTCCTGCTCCAGGAGACCGACCGGGGAGAGGACGAGGTCGTGCTCGTGGGAGGGAAGGCGTGAACCTCAAGAGCCGCCACCTCCTGGGGATCGCCGGTCTCCTGCCCGAGGAGATCACGCTCATCCTGGACACCGCCGAGGCCTTCGCCCAGATCGCCACCCGCGAGATCAAGCGCGTCCCCACCCTGCGCGGGAAGACGGTGATCAACTTCTTCGTGGAGCCCTCCACGCGCACCCGCTCCTCGTTCGAGGTGGCGGAGAAGCGCCTCTCCGCGGACTCCCTGAACTTCGCGGCCTCCGCGAGCAGCCTGGTCAAGGGGGAGACGCTCCTGGACACGGCGCGCAACCTGGAGGCCATGGCCCCCGACTTCATCGTGATCCGCCACAGCCAGCCCGGGGCGCCGCACTTCCTCTCCCGCCACTGCCGCTCCGCCATCGTCAACGCCGGGGACGGCGCCCACGAGCACCCCACCCAGGCCTTGCTGGATGCCTTCACCATCCGCCAGCACAAGAAGCGCCTGGAAGGGCTGAACGTGGCCATCGTGGGGGACATCCTGCACAGCCGGGTGGCGCGCTCGAACGTGCTGCTGCTGCGCACCATGGGGGCGGAGGTGACCCTCTGCGCGCCGCCCACCCTGATGCCGCGGGACGTGGAGGCCTTCGGCGCGCGCACCACCTACCACACGGACGAGGCGGTGGAAGGCGCCGACGTGATCATGATGCTGCGCATCCAGATGGAGCGGATGCAGTCGGGCTTCTTCCCCAGCCTGCGCGAGTACGCGCAGCTCTACGGTCTGGACGCCCGGCGCCTGGGACGGGCGGCCAAGGACGCCATCGTGATGCACCCTGGCCCCATCAACCGGGGGATCGAGATCATGGGGGACGTCGCCGACGGGGCGGCCTCGGTGATCCTGGAGCAGGTCAGCAACGGGGTGGCGGTGCGGATGGCGGTGCTCTACCTGCTGGCGGGAGGAGGCGAGGATGCTGCTTAAGGGAGGCCGCCTCGTGGATCCCGCCTCCGGGCGGGACGGGACCTTCGACCTCCGCATCGCGGAGGGGAAGATCGCCGAGATCGGCGAGAACCTGAAGGCGAAGGAGAAGGAAGAGGTCCTCGACCTCACCGGAAAGGTGGTGTGTCCCGGCTTCCTGGACATGCACGTCCACCTGCGGGAGCCGGGGCAGGAGTGGAAGGAGACGGTGGAGACGGGGACCCGCGCCGCCGCCGCCGGCGGCTTCACCGGCGTGGCCTGCATGCCCAACACGCACCCCGTGAACGACAACCGCTCCGTGACCGAGCTGATCGTGGCCCAGGCCCGCCTGCGGGGTGCCGTGGCCGTGCACCCCATCGGCTGCGTGAGCAAGGGCCAGGAGGGGAAGGAACTGGCGGAGATGGGGGACATGGTGGACGCGGGGGCCGTCGCCTTCTCGGACGACGGCAGGCCGGTGGCCACCGCCCAGATGATGCGCCGGGCCCTCGAGTACTCGAAGATCTTCGGCGTCCCCATCATCGACCACTGCGAGGAGCCCACCCTGGTGGACGGGGGCGTGGTGCACGAGGGGCCGGTCTCCATGCGCCTGGGGCTCAAGGGATGGCCGGGGGTGGCCGAGGACGTGATGGTGATGCGGGACATCCTGCTCGCCGAGTACACGGGCGGGCACGTCCACATCGCCCACATGTCCACGGGCCGGTCCGCCTTGTTCGTCAGGGAAGGCAAGAAGCGGGGGATCCGGGTGACCTGCGAGGTGACGCCGCACCACCTGTTCCTCACGCACGAGGCGGTGGTGGGGTACGACACCGACGCCAAGATGAACCCGCCGCTGCGCACGGAGGAGGACCGCGAGCGCCTGCTGCAGGCGCTCTCCGAGGGCACGGTGGATGCCATCGCCACCGACCACGCCCCCCATCACGCGGACGAGAAGTGCGTGGAGTTCTCCATGGCGCCCTTCGGCATCGTGGGGCTGGAGACGGCGGTGTCCCTGTGCCTGGACCGCCTGGTGCACGGGAACGTGCTCCCGCTGTCCCGCATGGTGGCCCTGTTCACCACCGGTCCCGCGGGTGTGCTCCACCTGGACAAGGGGACGCTCGCCCCCGGGAAGGACGCGGACGTCACCGTGCTCGACCTGGAGCGCACCGTCACCGTGGAGCCCAAGGAATTCAAATCCAAGAGCCACAACACCCCGTTCGAGGGCCTCACCCTCAAGGGCGCCCCCGTCCTCACCATGGTGGGGGGGAAGGTGATCCATGACGCGCGCTGAGTCGGTCCCCGTCGCCACCACCGAGCTTCCCGGCCTGAACCTCCTCTCCCGCGGCAAGGTGCGCGACGTCTACGACCTGGGGAGGGAGCTGCTGCTGGTGGCGACCGACCGCCTGTCCGCCTTCGACCACGTGCTCCCCAACTCCATCCCGGACAAGGGAAAGGTGCTGAACCAGATCAGCGCCTTCTGGTTCGCCCGCACCCAGGGCACGGTGCCGAACCACGTGCTGGCCACGGACGTGAACGACTTCCCCCCTGCACTGCGGCCGCACGCATCCATCCTCTCCGGCCGCTCCATGTTGGTGAAGAAGCTGACCATGTTCCCCGTGGAGTGCGTGGCCCGCGGCTATCTCGCGGGCTCGGGATGGAAGGAGTACCAGGCCACGCAGAGCGTGTGCGGCATCCCGCTGCCACCGGGCTTGAAGGAGTCGTCGAAGCTCCCCCAGCCCATCTTCACGCCGGCCACGAAGGAGGAGACGGGCCACGACGAGAACATCTCCTTCCAGCGCGTCGTGCAGATCGTGGGGAGGGAGCACGCGGAAGCGCTCCGCGACACCACGCTCTCGATCTACCAGGAGGCCAGCGCCTACGCGGCCACGCGCGGCATCCTCATCGCCGACACCAAGCTCGAGTTCGGCCTGGACGAGAACGGCACCCTCACCCTGGCGGACGAGGTTCTGACACCCGACTCCTCGAGGTTCTGGCCGGCCGAGGGCTACACCCCCGGGCGGGTCCAGCCCTCGTACGACAAGCAGTTCGTGCGGGACTGGCTCGAGTCCATCGGCTGGAACAAGCAGCCCCCCGTACCCACGCTCCCCCGGGAGGTGGTGGAGGGCACGCGCAAGCGTTACCTGGAGATCTTCACGATCCTGACGGGGCGCGCGCTGGGCTAGGGATCCCGACATCCTCTTTCGCCACGAGCAACCGGCGTATGCTCGCTGGGGCAAGGAGAGAGGAAGGCCGTTCGTGCACTCCCGGCAGCCTGGCTCGGTCCTGACGAAGCCATCGATCGCGGCCGCGATGGTGCGCGGCGCTTCGGTCACGCTCGTCATCCTGGCCACCGGCGCATGCGGCCTGGCCGGCCTCTTCACGGACCAGTCCCCGGGAGAATCGGTGGTCCTGCGCTTTGCGCTCCTGGTGCTCGTGCAGGTCCTGGGCGCTGCACTCGTGGGATGGCTGGTGCCGCGGTGGTGGATCCTTGCCGTCCTCACGGCCTGGGGACCGCTCCTCCTCGGAGGGGTGGGCCTCTACGTCAAGCTCCGCCACGACACGACCATGCCTTCCCTCCGCTTCTTTCTTCTCTCGCTCGTCCTCCCACCCCTCCTCGCGCTCGCCGGAGGCCTGCTCGGCAGGTGGTGGACCCGGCGCACGCGATCACGGTGGTGAGGCCGGCGTCATACCCGGTGCGCGGGCACCGTTGGCAGCAAATCTCCCTGGAAGGAGCCTCCCTTGAGCAATGATCAGGCAGCCCCCGAGACGCGAGGCGTCACGGCGCAGCTGCTGACGGCGCTCGACCTCGGTCCCGAGATCGAGGGTATGGCGGGCCGCCAGCTCCGGATGCGCCTGTTCACGATCGAGCCGGGCGGTGTCTTCGGGCCGATGCACGACCACAAGGGCCGGCCCGGTCTCGTGTACATCCTGCAAGGGACGATCACAGACCACCGGAACGGGGTGGCGACCGACTACGGGCCGGGATTGGGCTGGCCCGAGGACAGGAACACCGTCCACTGGCTGGAGAACAGAGGGACGGTCCCGGCGGTCGAGATCTCGGTCGACATCGTCACGCAAGAGTAGCGAGCGCGCGGACGCGTGCCTGGCCGGGATCTGATGGATCCACCGAATTCCCGCGACGCCCTCCTCCGCCGCCGCGAGGCGGGAAGGCTACGCTGGGGCGGTCCGGCGGGGATGCTCCTGGCGCGGGCAGCGCTCGGCGTGGCGGCGCAGGCCGTGGTGGCGGGCATCTTCGCCCTCCTGGGCTCGCCGACACCGTGGCACGACAGCGAGCCTTGGCTGCCGGTGTACGGCACGCTGATCGATGCCGGGTGCCTGGCGCTGCTGTGGCGCCTCACGCGCCGCGAGGGCATCGGCCTCTTCGATCTCGTGGGCTTTCAGCGGGCACGGCTCGGCCGGGACGTGCTGCTGGGAGTGGCGCTCATCCCGGTGAGCCTCGTCCTCATCTTCGCGGGGACGTATGCGGCGAGCTGGATCGTGTACGGGACCGTGCGGCAGCCCATCTTCCTGGGCGGCCTGCCGTGGCCCGCCGTGCTCTACGGCCTGCTGGTGTGGCCGTTCCTCTGGGGCCTCACCGAGCAGATGACCTACAACGGCTATCTGCTGCCCCGCTTGCAGGTCCTCTGCCGCAGCACGAGCCTGGCCGCCGCCCTCGTGGTGTTCGTCTGGTCCATGCAGCATTCCTTCATGCCGTGGACCTTCGACGCGAAGTTCATGGCCTTCCGGCTGCTGGCGTCCCCGCCATTCTCCGTTTTCGAAACGCTCCTCTACCTGCGGCTGCGCCGGCTGCTCCCCTTCGCCGTGGCGCACGCCCTCATGGATGGGGCCACGGTGCTGATTCCGGTGCTTTCTCCTCCGGATGGGTAGACTTGCCACGCATGGAGAAGCAGGAGCTGACCATCCACCCGCTCACCCCCGAGCGGTGGCCGGACCTCGAGGCCGTCTTCGGCGCGCGCGGCTGCTCGATCGCCCGGAGCTGCTGGTGCATGGCCTACCGGGTGACCGGAGATCGGAAGCCTCTGCGACCGGGACAGCCGCGCTCCCAGGTCAACCGCACCGCCCTGAAGCGCATGGTCGATGCTGGAACTCCACCCGGCCTCCTGGCCTACCGCGAGGACGTCCCCGTGGGCTGGGTGTCGCTGGGGCCACGGGAGGAGTTCGCGAAGCTGCAGCGCTCGCCGGTGATGAAGCCGGTGGACGACCGGCCGGTCTGGTCCATCATCTGCTTCGTCGTGCCGCCGCTGTACCGCAAGCAGGGCGTGGCCCACGCGCTGCTGCGCGGCGCCATCGACTACGCCCGCTCGCGGGGCGCCACTCTTCTGGAGGCGTATCCCGTGGACCGGCCGGGCCGGCTGGGTGACGAGACCCTGTGGTTCGGGCCGAAGTCCATGTACGACCGCGCGGGGTTCGAGGTGGTGGCGCGGCGGAAGCCGGCGCGGCCGGTGGTCCGGCTCCGGGTCCGCCCTCGATCGGAGAAGAAGAAATGAAGGTCTGGGCGCTGGGCGCTGCGCTTCTGCTCCTGGCGGCGGAACCCCTCTCCGATGCGCTGCGTCAGGAGCTGCTCCGGCTGGCCCGCGAGGACCAGGCGGACAGGGAAGAGGTGGGCGACGCCCTCGAGGCGGGGGACGCGGCCTACATGAAGCGCATGAGCGAGCACGATGCGGCGCGCACGGCGAGGCTGAAGGCGATCGTGGCGGAGCACGGCTGGCCCACCGTGGAACTGGTGGGAAAGGACGGCGTGAACGCGGCCTGGCTCCTCCTCCAGCACACCGAGGACGTGGCCTGGCAGGCGAGCATGCTCCCCGCCGTGGAGCGGGCGGCGGCGGCCGGGGAGGTGAGGCTGCAGGACGTGGCCACACTGACGGACCGTGTCCTCGTCCGCGCCGGCAAGCCGCAGCGCTACGGCTGCTCGTTCTCCCTCAGGGAGGGCAAGATGGTCGCGGACCCCATCGAGGATCGGGACCACCTGGACGCGCGGCGCGCCGCCGTGGGCCTTCCCCCCATGGAGGAGTACGTCCGCGTGCTCGCCGAGGCGTACGCACTGCCGGTGGAATGGCCTCCCCAGCGGTAGCCCGCCCCCGCACCTCCGTCTTCGTGGGCACGAGCCTGGACGGCTTCCTGGCCCGCCGGGACGGAACGTTCGACTTCCTCACTGCCGGTGGGGATGGCGACGGCGCCGCCAACGGCTTCGACGCCTTCCTGGCGAGCGTGGACGCCGTGCTCATGGGCCGGAACACGTACGAGGTCGTGCGTCCCTTCCCGGTGTGGCCCTACGGGAGCAAGCCCGTCTTCGTGCTCACGCGCCGGGCGCTGCCGCCGTCCCGGAACGACGCCGTGGTGGAGCCCCTGGCGGGACCGCCCGCCCAGGTGCTGGAGGCACTGGCCGCGCGCGGGCTCGGCCACGTGTACGTGGACGGCGGCCTCACGATCCAGCAGTTCCTGCGCGCCGGTCTGGTGGACCGCATCGTCGTCACGCGCGTGCCGGTGCTCATCGGGGAGGGGATTCCATTGTTCGGGGCGGTGGAGGCGGACGTCCTGCTGCGCCACACCGGCACGCGCGTCCTCCCCGGCGGCGCCGTGCAGAGCGAATACGCCGTGCAGACTTCGGGTATCCTGCGCGAACCATGAGATCCACGGGAGACACGCTGCTCCTCTGGGCGCCCCGCTGGCTCGGCATCGCCGTCTGCCTGTTCCTCGCCCTGTTCGCGCTGGACGCGGTGGGGGCGCGGGAGTTCCTCTTCCACCTCGGCCCCATGGTCCTGCTGCTGGCGATCGTGCTCGTCTCCTGGAGGCAGCCCTGGCTGGGGGGAGCGGTCTTCACCGTGCTGGCGCTCGTCTACGGCTACTCCGCCCGGCATCGCCTGGACTGGGTGCTGACCGTGTCCGGGCCACTGCTCCTGGTCGGGGTCCTCTTCCTCTGGAGCTGGAGCCGGCAGCGCCGGGTCGGGCAGGCGGCGGCCTGAGCGTCCTCTCCGCCATCGGGAACACCTCGATGGTGCGCCTGCGCAAGGTCGTGCCGCCGGGCTCGGCGGCGGTGTGCGTCAAGCTCGAGTGGGAGAACCCCACCGGCAGCATGAAGGACAGGATGGCCCTGGCGGCCCTCGCCAAGGCCGAGGCCGACGGGCGCCTGCGTCCGGGGGATACCGTCGTCGAGTATTCCGGCGGCAGCACGGGGGCCTCTCTCGCCCTGGTCTGCGCGGCCAAGGGGTACCGCCTCCGCATCGTGACCTCGGACGCCTTCAGCCAGGAGAAGCGCGATCACATGGCGGCGCTCGGGGCCGAGCTGGTCGTGCTCTGGAGCGAGGGAGGCCTGGCCACACGCCCGCTCTTCGACGCCATGATCGCGACGGCGCGGGAGATGAGCCGGGAGGCGCACACCTTCTGGTTCGACCAGCTCGAAAACCGTGACATCCCTCCCGGCTACCACGGCCTGGGCGAGGAGATCTGGGAGCAGACCGGCGGCCGCGTCGACGCGTTCGTCCACGGCGCGGGGTCGGCCGCCTCCCTGCGCGGCGTGGGCGAGGTCCTGAAGCGCCACCGTCCCGGCATCCGCGTCGCGGTGATGGAGCCGGCGGAATCCGCGGTGCTCTCCGGCGGACCGGCGGGAGGCCACCGCATCGAGGGGATCGGCACCGGGCGCATCCCTCCCCTGTGGGATGCGGCGCTCGTGGATGCGGTGCTCCCGGTGAGCAGCGACGCCGCCGAGGACATGGCCCAGCGCCTGGCGCGCGAGGAGGGCCTGCTGGCCGGCACCTCGTCCGGGGGAAACGTGGCCGCCGCCCTGCGCCTGGCCGGAGAGCTGGGACCGGGGGCGACGGTGGTCACCCTCCTGGTGGACTCGGGGCTCAAGTACCTGAGCACCGGCCTGTACCGGAGCCGGTAGCGTGCTCTTCATGGTGCTCGAGACCTTCAAGGACCCGGCGGCGGTGTACGGGCGCTTCCGCGCCCAGGGGCGCCTCGCGCCCGAGGGCCTCCACCACGTGGGGAGCTGGGTCACGGAGGACCTGCGGCGCTGCTACCAGGTCATGGAGTGCGACGACCGGGCGCTGCTCGACGCCTGGATGCAGCGCTGGAGCGATCTCGTGGAGTTCGAGGTGCTGCCCGTCCTCTCCTCCGCGGACGCGTCGGCGAGGATCCCGTGATCGTGCCCCGCCCGGTCGTCCTGGAAGGGCACGGCGTGCGCCTGGAGCCGCTCTCGCCTGAGCATGCGGCAGGGCTCGCCGGGGCGGCCGCCGACGGCAAGCTCTGGGAGCTGTGGTTCACGCAGGTGCCCGCGCCCGCCGAGGTGGCGCGCTACCTCGCCGAAGCCGCGGCGGGGCAGGCGGCCGGCCGCATGCTCCCCTGGGCCGTGCGCGAGCTCGGGAGCGGCGAGGTGGCGGGGAGCACGCGCTACCACGACATCGAGGCCGCCATCGGCCGGGTGGAGATCGGCTACACCTGGTACGCGGCGCGCTGGCAGCGCACGCACGTGAACACCGCCTGCAAGCTGCTGCTCCTCGCGCACGCCTTCGAGGATCTCGGATGCGCGGTGGTGGGCCTGCGCACGGACGGCTTCAACGTCGCCTCCCAGCGCGCCATCGAGGCGCTGGGCGCGAAGAAGGACGGGATCCTCCGCCACCACGCTCCCCGCAAGGACGGCACGGCGCGGGACACGGTGATGTACAGCATCCTCCGCCACGAGTGGCCGGACGTGCGGCGGCACCTGGCACGCCGCCTGGCAGAGCACGGGAGCTAGGCGAGTCCTCAGCGATGGTTTCGTGGCGTCGTGCAGCATGGCCGACCTCGACCACGACACCTTCACCCGACTGCGCGGGGGAGTGCGACACGCCGATCTGCCCTCGAGCGCGTCAGGTATGCCATCATCCACGTGCCGCTCGAGGAGCAGCCTCCCCTCCTGCAGAAGATCGCCTCCGAGTTGAAGCCTGGCGACCTCCTCCTGGCCACGCTGAGCAGCCAGCTCGCCGGAACCGGTGCGGCGGTCGCGGGAGTCGGGATCAGGCCTACGGTGGAGGAAAGGAAGTGACGGAAGCCGCGTCCCTGCTCGCCGGCCGCGTCGCCCTGGTGACCGGTGCTGCTTCCGGGATCGGAAAGGCCATCGCCGAGGCCTATGCGGGAGCGGGGGCCGCGGTGGTGGTCTCCGATGTCACGGAGGCCGCCGGGCGCTCGGTCGCGGAGGGGTTCGGCGCCCGGGGCCTGTTCGTCCGCGCCGACGTCGCCCGGCCGGGCGACTGCGAGCGGCTGGTGGCGGCGGCCCTCGCGCGCTTCGGCCGGCTGGACATCGCCTGCAACAACGCGGGGATCGGAGGGGAGGCGAACCTGACGGCCGACTACAGCCTGGAGGGCTGGGAGAAGGTCCTCGCGGTCAACCTCTCCGGTGTCTTCTACTGCATGAAGTACGAGCTCGGCGCCATGCTCGGCGCCGGCGTGGGGTGCATCGTCAACATCGGCTCCATCCTCAGCCGCGTCGCCTTTGCGGGCGCTCCCGCCTACGTGGCGGCCAAGCACGGGATGCTCGGGCTCACGCGCACGGCGGCGGTGGAGTACGCCGCCCGCGGCATCCGCGTGAACGCGATCGGACCGGCCTTCATCCACACCCCCCTCATCGAGAAGCTGGAGGCCGATCCCCAGGCCCGGGCCATGCTGGTGAGCAAGCATCCGATGGGGCGGCTGGGGCGGCCGGAGGAGGTGGCGGAGCTGGCGCTCTGGCTGAGCACTCCCGCCGCCTCCTTCGTCACTGGCGCCTACTACGCCGTGGACGGGGGCTATCTTGCCGTCTGAGGCCGTGCCCACGTCTCCACCACGCTCCCCGCAAGGACGGCACGGCCGCGGGACACGGTGATGTACTGCATCCTCCGCCACGAGTGGCCGGGCGTGCGGCGGCACCTGGCACGCCACCTGGCAGAGCACGGGAGCTAGGCGAGCGCGGAGAGCTCTTGCACGGAGCGGCGCGCCTCCGCCCACGCGGCGGGGTCGGGCGCCCGGGCCGGCCAGCGCCTGCCGGTGCGCTCCACCCCGGCGGCGGCATCGCGCAGGCGTGCCGCGAAGGAAGGGTCCTCCTCCGCGCGCGCGAGCAGCGCATCCCGCGCCCGTTCCGCCCGCGCCAGCGTGTGGCAGTAGAGGACGAGGTCGCATCCCGCCTCGAGCGCGGTCAGCCCCGCCGGCCGCTCCGCCTCGAAGGCGTCCACCGCCCCCATTTCGAGGTCGTCGCTCACCGCCAGGCCGGCGAACCCCAGACGCTCCCGCAGCCAGCCTCCCACGATGTCGGGGGAGAGGCAGGCGGGGAGACGCACGCCGGGCACCAGCGTCGGGTAGAGCGCGTGCCCCGTCATCACGGCGGCCGCGCGGTCGTGGAGCCGCCGGTAGGGGAGGAGGTCCTCGGCCACGAGGCGCTCCCGCGCCCGGGTCACGGTGGGAAGCTCCCGGTGGGAGTCGACGTGCGTGTCCCCGAGACCGGGGAAGTGCTTGAGGCAGCCCGCGACTCCCGCGGACTGGAGGCCGTCCAGGAAGGCGCCGGCCTGGGCCGCCACCGCCTCGGGGTCGGTCCCGAAGGAGCGGTCCCCGATGCCGTTCGGGGTCCCCGGAGGGCACAGATCCACGACCGGGGCGAAGTCCAGGTTGAACCCCAGGCCGCGCAGGACCTCCCCGGTGGCGGTGCCGAAGCGGCGGACCGCCTCCTCCCCCTGGTGCGACCAGCGCTCCGCGGTCGGCGTGGGCCCGAGCCAGG
This sequence comes from Candidatus Polarisedimenticolaceae bacterium, assembly GCA_036274395.1. Taxonomy (GTDB): domain Bacteria; phylum Acidobacteriota; class Polarisedimenticolia; order Polarisedimenticolales; family DASUFT01; genus DASUFT01. The sequence goes on from DASUFT010000164.1 coordinate 32,067, forward strand.
GCTCCAGGCGGCTCACGCGGCCTCCCTCCTGGTCGACCGCGAGCAGGGGGTGCGCGGGCAGTACCTCGCGCAGCGCGAGGATGAGTTCTTCCAAGGCTTCGGGACTTTCCAGGTTCCGACGGAAGAGAATCACGCCACCCGGGCGAAGGGCCTGCAGCCGGTCGAGCAGCGGGCGCTCCGGGCGGCTGGCCGCGAAGCCCACCATCAGCACGCGCCCCGCCTCGTTCATCCGCCACAACATAGCTTCTTGCCTCGCTTTCGGGGAGCCGTTACTCCTGCCGGGGGGAGATTCCAATTTCGTCTGCCACCCTCCGGGCGGAGTGGTGCCACTGCCGCGTTTCTTGGCCCAAGACGCCCGAGATACACCGGGAATTGTAGGTTTTCTCGGGTTGACCGGCTGGAATCCGGGTGATAGGTTTCACAGGCTTTCACGTGGCCCCGTACGAAACGCCCATGGGACCTGGCGGGAGTCCCATAGCCAAAAGGACGAGCATGCGGCGTCGCTTCTACACGATCTTCATCCTGCCCCACGCACACGCCCGTTTTCGCAAGCTCCACCTCTCACGCAACTTCGTGGCGGTCTCGTTCGGCGTCCTTGCCCTGGGCCTGATCGGCGGGGGGCTGGCCCCCCACCTCCTGTTCAAGGTGCAGGCCCAGTCGGTCGTGCTCTCCGACCTCGAGGCGGAGAACCGGGCCCTCCGCGACCACAGGGACCGGTTCGACACGGCGCTCGAGCAGATGGCGCAGCGCCTCGACCAGGTGGAGTCCGAGGCTTCGCGTCTGGCGCGCGAGCTGGGCGTGAAGGACCTGCCCACGGCTCGGCCGGCCGCGGGCGGGGCGCTCGTGACGTACAAGGAAAACGACCCCCGGGTGGTGGACGAGGAGATCCAGGCCCTGGGGAACCGCCTGCAGGCCCTGGACCTCTCGTTCGACACCATCGATCAGGCCTGGCAGGAGCGGGCGAAGGTGCTCGCGTGCACGCCGAGCCTCCTCCCGGTCTCCGGCTTCTTCTCCGACGGCTTTGGCTGGCGGAAGGACCCGATCACGGGGCAGCGGGCCTTCCACGAGGGGATGGACATCGTGGCCGAGACCGGCAGCCCGGTGCGCGCCCCCGCGGACGGGATCGTGGTGGCGGCAGGACGGAACAGCTCCTACGGCAAGGCAGTGGACCTGTCCCATGGATACGGGCTGGCGTCGCGCTTCGGGCACCTCTCCGCCATCCTCGTCCGGCCGGGGGACAAGGTGAAGCGCGGGGACGTCATCGGGCGCGTCGGCTCCACCGGCCGCTCCACGGGACCGCACCTCCACTACGAGGTCTTCAAGGAAGGCCGGCAGGTGAACCCGCGCCGCTACCTCCCCAACGCGCAGGACTGAGGCCAACCCGCTACCCGGCGGTGCTACCTTCTCCGTCATGAGCGACGACCCGGACGACCTCGAACCGGAGGTCCCGGCACAAGCTCCCCCGCGTGACCGAGCTCTGGCCCCGGCCGATCCCTTCCGGCGGTATCTCGCCGAGGCCGGGAAGTATCCGTCGCTCAGCCGCGAGGAGGAGCTGCATCTCGCCCGGCGGTACCGGGACACCGGAGACAGGGAGGCCCTGTTCCGGCTCGTCACCGCCAACCTCATGCTCGTGGTGCGGGTGGCGCTCTCGTTCCGGCGGGCGGCGCGCAACCTCCTCGACCTGGTCCAGGAGGGGAACGTGGGCCTCCTCCAGGCGATCGAGCGCTTCGATCCCGAGCTGGGTGTGCGCCTGCCCACCTACGCCACCTGGTGGGTGCGCGCGTACATGCTCAAGTTCCTCCTCGACAACGTGCGCCAGGTGCGGGTGGGCACGACCAACGCGCGGCGGCGGCTGCTCCACAACCTGCGGCAGGAGAAGCGGCGCCTGGAGGAGCAGGGGTTCGAGGTCGGGCCCAAGCTGCTGGCGGAGCGCTTCGGTGTCTCCGAGGAGGACGTGCGCGACGTGGGGAACGCGCTCGCCGCCCACGACGTGCCGCTCGACGCGCCTGTGGGGGACGACGACGCGCGCACGCGCGCCGACGTGTTCCCCTCCGACGCTCCGGACGTGGAGCAGGAGGTCGCCCGCCGCGAGCTGCAGCAGCGTGCCGAAGCTGCGCTCGCGCGTTTCCGCAAGGAGCTGGGAGAGCGCGACCGCGCCATCCTCGACGAGCGCATCCTGGCGGAGGAGCCGCGCACGCTGCAGGCCCTGGGGGACCGCTTCGGCACCACCCGGGAGGCCGCCCGTCAGGCGGAGGCCCGGCTGATGGCGCGTCTGAAGACCTTCCTCCAGGAGGAGCTCGGCGACCTCGCGTCCATCCGGATCGGACCGGACTGAGGGGACAGGCACCAAGAAGAAATTCAAGAGCGGAGCAGGGTCCCTCTCTCCAATCTTCTTGGTGCCTGTCCCCTTACTCCCTACTCGCCTCGAGGTTGCGCTTGGCGGCCTCGAAGCGGGGGTTGATCTGAAGCGCCTGCAGCCACGCGCGCTGCGCGTCCGTCGATTTCCCCTGACGCAGCAGGGCGATCCCGAGATCGTTCAGGGCGTGCACCTGGAGGGGCCGTAGCTGCAGGGCACGCGCGAGGGCCGTCTCCGCCCGGGGGAAGTCCTCGGCGAGGAGTGCCGCACGTCCCAGCGCGAGCTGCGCGCGGTATTCCGAGGCGAGATCGGGACGGCGCGCTGCGTCGGACAGGCGGGCTCCGAAATCCGGCGAGCCCAGCGCTCCGTAGGCCTGGACGGCCGCGAGCGCCACGAACGGATCGGCGTCCAGGGTGAGGCGGTCCAAGGTCCTTCGATCTTCGTCGGCGGCCCAGAATGGAAAGCTGCGCAGCGCCCCCCGCCGCACCGCGGGATTTCCATCCTGGAGGAGACCACGCAGGCGCGGCGCGAGCTGCGGCCGGCGCGGCCCGCTCAGGCGGTCGAGCGCGGCCACGCGCACGGTCCACGCCTCGCCCGGGTCGGCCGCGAGGGCAGCCAGGGCGTCGTTTCCGGCACCCGGCGCGAACGCCTCCGCCAGGCGCGCCCGGCGCCGCGAGGCCGCACCGTCCTTCGGAAACGACGCCCACCCGCGGACCAGGAGGTCCTTTTCCGTGGCGTGGCACGGCACGCATGCGGCGGGGATCTCGTTTTCCCCGGCCACCGGCGGGGCCATGCTGTGGTCGTGCGCCGGCACGCTGGCCGGGCCGCGCAGGATGGGCGCCATGTGGCAGGCGACGCAGGCGCTCCCCGGCGTCCCCGGAGCATGGTGCGTGTGCGCCTCCCCGCGTGCCTTCACGCCGGCGTGGCAGGGGAGGCAGGCGCCGTCCCCCGCGGACTCCGCGCGCAGCGCACCGGAGTGCGGGTCGTGGCAGCCGGCGCAGGTGAGCGATCCCTTGCGCGCGCACCCGCTCTGCGCGAGCGCCGCCGCCTCCTGCTGGAAGGTGGCGGGCCGGAGATCGGGGAACACGGCCTCCCGGAACTCCGCGCTGTCGGAGCGGGCCAGCAGCGGGTCGGCCCACTCCCAGGAGGGCACGCCGTAACCGTGGGCGGGGACATCGGAGAAGGGCGAGCGCAGGATCTCCTGAAGGGCGTGGCAGCCGCCACAGGCCGCGACGCGCGCGGCCGCGTCCGCGGGCGCTCCGGTGGCGCCGAGCGTGCGCGCCGGAGGGCGCGTTCCCGAGCGCGCGGAGTCCGCGTGAGGTCCGCCCGGTCCGTGGCAGGCCTCGCAGCCGACCCCGGGCTCGATCCAGCGGGAGCCGGGAAGGGGGAACCCGCGCGGATCCTGGCGGTCGGCCGTGAGCACCTGGGCGGTCGCGTGGCAGCCGTAGCAGGTGAGGTCCGCGTTCCGCCCCGCCCGTGTCCAGAAGTCCACGGTGTCCTCGGGCGGGGGACCCCCCTGCAGCGCGGCAACCGGTTCGAACGTGCGCTTGGCGTCCACGTCGAACGAGGTGGGGGCGACCTGGAGCCGGCCGTCGGCGAGACGGACCCAGAGGTCCTCGCGATGGCGGCCCCCGACGCGATAAGCGGGGGACCCGTCGGCGGGGGGCTCGATCGGCCCGCCCGCGGCGGCAGCGGTGAGAGCGGCGTGGTGGCGGCTTCCCTCCCACGCGCGGAACACGTCGGCATGGCAGGCGCGGCAGGCGTCGGACCCGAGGAATCGCCCTTCGGGCGTCCCGACCGCTGCCTCCTGGGCGGGGGCAGGGGCGGCCGGCGGGTCCTGGCAGCCCACGGCAACGACGACGACGGCCAGCGTCAGGATGCCCAGGCAAAGAAGAGGAGGTCGATAGGCGTACGTGTGGCGGCAGAGATGCAAGACGGCCCTCGAAAGGAGCCGGAAGCATACGCTTTCCGGACTCTCTTGTCCGGCAAGTGTCTTGCAATTACCTTGTGGCTGGCTCGTGGGCGTGGCCGGATCTCGGGGGGCCGGAGCTCCCCAAGAGGTTCCCGATGCAGACGTTGCTCCTCGTCGGTGCGGTTCTGCTGAGCCTGGGGGCGGCGCTGGCGACCGCCTCGGTGGTCCTGACCCTCTTCCTCCGCGTAATGTCGAAATTACGCTGATCGTGTCAATTCGAGGTCCAGCCGATGCTCCCGTGGTATAAGGGGGCCGACGTCCGCTCCAATCCGACCAAGGCCATGAGTGACCATATCCTCGTCGTCGACGACGAGCCGGGGTCGCGTGAGGGGCTGCGCCGTCTGCTCCAGGCTTGGGGTTTCGAGGCCGAGACGGCCGCCTCCGGCGAGGAGGCCCTGGCCCGGATCGACAGCGTGGGTCCGAGCGCGGTCATCACCGACCTCGTCATGCCCGGCATGGACGGGCTGCAGCTCCTCCAGAAGCTGCAGTCCGACTATCCGGTTCCCGTCATCGTCCTGACCGGGCAGGGGACGATCGAGCAAGCGGTGGAAGCCGTGAAGCTCGGGGCCCAGGACTTCCTGGAGAAGCCGGTGGAGCCGGCGAAGCTCAAGATCCTGCTGGAGCGCCTCGCCGGCACCAAGGAGCTGCTGGCGGAGAACCGGCGCCTGCGGGCCGAGCTGCGCGAGCGGGGCGCCTTCGGGCGCCTGCGCGGGATCTCCGAGAAGATGCGGGCGGTCTACCGGCAGATCGAGCAGGTGGCGCCCAGCACCCTGTCCGTCCTCATCGTGGGGGAGAGCGGCACCGGCAAGGAGCTGGTGGCGCAGACGCTCCACGACCTCTCCCCCCGGCGCCGGAACGAGTTCGTGGCCTTGAACTGCGCGGCCATCCCCCCCACCCTGCTCGAGTCCGAGATCTTCGGGCACGAGCGCGGGTCGTTCACGGGGGCCCTGCAGCGGAAGATCGGCTGCTTCGAGATGGCGCACCGGGGCACGCTCTTCCTGGACGAGATCTCGGAGATGGACGAGCTCCTCCAGGCCAAGCTGCTGCGCGTCCTCCAGGAGCAGAAGTTCCGCCGGGTGGGGGGACGCGAGGTGATCGACGCCGACGTGCGCATTCTCGCCGCCACCAACCGCGAGCCCATGAAGGCGATCGCCGACGGGAAGCTCCGCGAGGACCTCTACTACCGGCTGAACGTGTTCTCGATCGTGCTGCCCACGCTGCGCGAGCGCCCCGAGGACGTTCCCGTGCTCACGCGCCACTTCGCCGAGGAGTACGCGGCCCGCAACGGCGGGCCGGTTCCCGCCGTCGATCAGGCGGCCATGGAGCACCTGCTCGCCCACACCTGGCCCGGGAACGTGCGCGAGCTGAAGAACGCCATCGAGCGCGCGGCGCTGCTGGCCGGCGGCGGCACCATCCTCCCCATCCACCTCCCGCCCGAGGTGGCGGAGGCGCAGGCGCAGACCACGATCGTCCCCGCCCCCCAGTCCGGGAGCTCCGGGAACGGGGACCGGGGACCGGCGGTGGTGCTGCGGGTGGGGGTCAGCGTGGAGGACGCGGAGAAGGAGCTCATCCGCTCCACCCTCGGCCACACCGGCGGCAACAAGACACGGGCCGCCAAGATCCTCGGGATCTCGCTCAAGACGATGCACAACAAGGTGAAGAAATACGGGCTGTGAGACTCTCGCTGCCTCTGCGCATCGTCCTCGTCCACCTCATCTTCTCCCTGGGCGCCGCGGCGGCGGCGGTGGTGCTGGTCCGGCAGCAGTTCCAGGCCTACCGGCAGCAATGGGCGAGCGAGCTGGCCACGGTCCCCCCGGAAACGGTCTTCCAGCCCCTGGCGCACGAGGTCGCGCGCTCGCTGCTCCTCCGCCTGGAGAACCAGGTGCCCGAATCGCGCGAGGCGATCCAGCAGCAGATCTCGGACGGGCTGCGCGCCATCCTGAAGGGGATCGGGAGCATCTCCGGCGTCTGGATCGTGGACACGCAGGGACGGATCGTCTTCGCCCCGGACACGGGGCAGATCGACCTCGGCTTCACGGGGGACCTGCGGCAGCGCTATCTGGCGGCGCAGGAGCTCGAGCGCTCACGGATCCCCGAGCCGGGCGGCCGCTTCCTCACGGAAGCG
>DASUFT010000165.1:0-4186 GCA_036274395.1 Candidatus Polarisedimenticolaceae bacterium
AAAACGCGACCCAAATGGAGCGGCGGCGCACGTCGGCATTGTAGCGGCCACGCTACAATGCGGCCGGGAGCGGTTGAGGGACGTCATGGGCCGCTGCCCACAGAGGATGGAGGTTCCATGACACGTGCGCGCACGCTCGGACTGGCTGCGGTGCTGATGGCCCTGGCCCTCGCCGCGCCGGCTGCCCGAGCCCAGCAGGCCCGCTTCCAGGGGAAGGTCACCGACACCTCCGGCCAGCCGGTGGCGGGCGCGACCATCCACCTCGAGCCCGCCGAGGGGACGGGCAACAAGACAGAAGCCACCACCCGTAAGAAGGGCGACTTCATCCTTGGCCTCGTGCGCCCCGGGAACTACAAGGTCACCATCGATGCCCCCGGCGGCCAGGTGATCACCGCCATCAAGGCCGTCTCCAGGGAGACCGGCCCGGACGCACGGAACAAGGAGCCCGACTGGACCGTCGATCAGAAGGTCGGACCCGGCGCTCCCGTCGCCCTGGAGTTCAAGGACGGGCACGAGATCACGGCCGAGTTCGTGGTGGGATCTCCGCAGGCGGCGGCCGCAGCGCCGCCTCAGGGAGGCGATCCCCTGGCAGCGGTGGTCCAGAAGGTGCAGGGCGGGGACTGCGCAGGCGCACTCCCCGACATCGAGGCTGCGCGCACGGCGAGCCCCGAGAACGCGCGCGCCCACTACCTCGCTGCCTTCTGTCTCGAGCGCACCGGCGACCACGAGAAGGCGCTGGCGGCGATCGATCAGACGCTGCAGGTCCAGCCCGAGTTCGCGGGCGGCTCCCTGCTCCGGGGCCGCGTGCTCCGGGCCATGAACCGCACGGAGGAGGCGGAGGCCGCCTTCAAGAAGGAGATCGAGACCACCCAGCACGACAGCGTGCGGAACGACGCCTGGGGTGCCCTGGCGGTGCTCTACAAGGACGCGGGGCGCACCGACGACGCCATCGCCGCCTTCGAGAAGATCGTCGAGCTGCAGCCCCAGAAGGGCGAGGCCTACACCGAGCTCTCCGCCCTGTACGGGAAGAAGGGCGACCGAGCCAAGCAGGCGGAAGCGCTGGAGCGGGCCAAGCAGGCCGGGGCCTCCGTCGATCCTGCGGCCATGCTCAACGTCGGGATCGGCCACATGAACTCCGGGAAGTACCCGGAGGCCGTGGAGGTGTTCCGCCGCATCATCGACAGCCCGGACGTGCCGGCGGCCGATCTGGCCACGGCATGGGGGCTGCTCGGCCGCTGCCAGCTCAACGCCAACGAGATGGACGAGGGGATGGCCTCGCTCCAGAAGGCGATCGAGCTCGACCCCAGCGGCTCCATGGCGGAGGAGAACAAGCAGATCCTGGCGGCGCTGCAGGAGCAGGGGAAGCCGAAGACGGCCGCCCCCAAGAAGAAGTAGCTCAGCGGATCTCGAACCCGCGGCGGGTGACCGCCGCGGGAGCCGCTTCCTGGCGCTGATCGGCGGCGCGCAGGGTGAGCGCGTAGCCGCCCGGCTGCAGCCCGGCGAGATCGATCTCCACGAGCCCCCGGTGTCCGCCTCGTCCGTCGGGCTGGAACATGGCCAGCTTCGCGGGGAGGGTGCGCGTCTTCCCCGTCCCGTCCGCCACCTCCACCACGAGGTGGAGCCTGGGCGACGCTCCCTCCGGTGCGGTCAGCCCTCGGATCCAGAACATGGCGCTCAGCACGCCGGGCACCGGGTAGCTGGGAGCCGTGGCGGGGAGCAGGCGCACCTGCGGTCCCAGAGAGAACGGGTCCTTCTCGTCCCGCGCCTGCACCAGGAGCGGTGCCGCATCGGGTGGCGGCGCCAGCACCACCTCCTCGAAGCGAAGGCCGGCCTCGTCGCTCGGGGAGGGCACGACGACGGGCGCGGTCCAGCTCGCGAACTGGGCCGGCCGGTCCATCCTCACGTTGGCCTGGATCTCGTAGGGCCCCGGTGGGAGCGCCAGGGCCGCCTCCAGGCGGAACCCCTTCTCCACCGCCGCCACACCCTGGGGCTTGACCGTCGCGCTCAGGGGCCGGTCCGCGCGCGCCACGATCTCGCCCCCGGCGCGCGCCACCACGATGAAGTCGAGATCGAGTGTGGCACCGCCGCCCTCCCCCGGCGAAAGCTCGACCGGCCCCAGCGCCTCCACGACCACCCCCACGCGGGCCGGGCCGCCGTCCGGGGAGGGGAGCACTGCCACCGATCCTCGCAGGGGGAGACTCCGGTACCGGGTGAGGGAGTCGGCCACCTGGCGTCCGCCCTCGCCCCCGCGCCCCGCGCTCCCGGGAACCACGTCCCCGTAGCGGCCGCGGCGCGAGGCCACCGTCATCTCCGGGCGCTTCACCCGGATCACGATGCCGTGGTACTTGCCGGTGTCCGTGCGATCCGGGACCTTGCACGAGATCCGGTAGAAGCGGGACGACTCCTCGTCGACGAGAGCGAAAGCCTGTCCGAGATCGGACTGCGTGAGCAGCCGCCCCCCGGTCTCCGCGGCGAGGACGCCCAGCACCTGCCGCCGCTGGCTCGCCGATCCCGATCCCAGCGCGCGATCGAGCCCCAGGTCGGCGATCGCCGACTCGTCGATGCCGATCTTCCCCGCGGCCACGCGCCAGTCGATGTTCTTGGAGGCGTCTCCGATGGCGAGGTCGTCGCCGATGTCGATGCTGTAGACGGTGACGCCCTGACGGGCCAGCTCCTTGAGGACGTCGCGAAACAGGGCGGTGAACCCGCCGGTCTCCTTGTTGAAGTCGCCGGCGGTCGTCATGGGGAGGCCGGGGGATAGAAGCACCAGCACGTGCCGGCCGGGCAGGCCCTCGAAGGCACCGGCGACGCTCTGGAGCATCCGGTAGAAGGAATCCCGCGTCCAGTCCAGCGCCTGGTGGTTGAGGATGGCGCCCCGGGTCAGCCTCTCCGGCATCACTCCCGCGCCCGCCTTCGAGCGGTAGGCGAGCACGGACTCGGCGATCTCGTCCTCGAATCCCTCGTTGGGCATCCACCCGATCGCCTCGATGGCGGCGGCGGTGGCGGCACGGTCGCGGGAGAAGCCGGACTGCGGCCGCAACGTGGAGTCGAGCTTGTACACCGACACCAGGTCCTCGGGCGTGAGCTGCGTGCGCACGAAGGCGGCGGCCGCCCGCTTGGCTTGATGCAAGCGCAGCGCGCTCGTGGTGGTCAGCGCGTCGAAGAGGAGGACGAAGGAGCGGGTCTCGCGCGGCGGGGCGGCGGTGCTGGACGGGGGCGCGGGAGCTCCGGAGGGCGGCGGTGCGGCCGCGGGCGGCGTCGGGACCGCCGCCTCCGGCACTTCCTTGCCCCACGCGTCGACCGCCTCGACCTCCAGAGGTTTCCCGTCCTCGAGGACTTCGAAGTCGTCCTTGCCCAGGCCGGGCACGATGCGTCCCTGCTTGTCCCGCACCACGACGTCGAACTGCGCGAGCTGCACGCGAACCGTCTCGGTGGGAGCGACAGGCGGTCGGTCCTGGGCAGGGGAGGGGATGCCGGAGAGCAAGACTGCGGCCGCGGCGAGGACGGCCAGAGATCGGAGGCACGGGGGGCGAGGCATGGCCGGGGGGCATCGTAACACCCCCGCGAACCGGCCTCTCCGCCTCCAAAAAAACCGCCAACTCCAAACTCTTGAACGAATTCTGCGGGGGCCGGTGCGTGGCGGCGTCCGCAAGTGATTGAAAGTACGACGTTTTTCGCCGCGCAGGCGCTGGCAGACGGCTTGCTCTCCTGCCCGGCCGGATCGAGCCAATCGCAACACGGAGCAGGGCTTCTATCGGGGGGGGGCCCCCCAAACTTGGAGGAGGACGGGATGAGTCGAACGGCATCTTGGCTGCGCACGGCGGCCATGGCGCTGGCGATCCTCTGTCTCTCGGTTCCGGTGATGGCGCAGACGTCCACCACCGGGATCATCGAGGGACGGGTCACCAACGCCCAGGGCGGTCCGATCGCCGATGCGGTGATCACCGCCGCCGCCGGACGCGCGCCGGTCTCGGCGACCACGGACGCCCAGGGAAGGTTCTTCCTGGTCAACCTGCCGCCGGGCATGTACACGGTCCGCGCCGAAGCGCAGAACTTCGGCACGGTGGTCCAGGAAGACATCCAGGTGAACGTGGGCACGCGCTCCCGCGTGGACTTCCAGCTCAACCCCGGGCAGGTTGAGGAAGTCGTGGTGCGCGGCGAAGCCCCGGTGATCGATCCCAAGTCG
>DASUFT010000166.1:0-6968 GCA_036274395.1 Candidatus Polarisedimenticolaceae bacterium
TGCCCTTCCAAGCGATTCCGACTCCCTATTACCTGATGCTTGCCGCGGGCCTGTTCTGCATCGGCATGCTCGGCGTGCTGGTGCGGCGCAACGCGCTGGTCGTGTTCATGTGCATCGAGCTGATGCTGAACGCGGCGAACCTCGTATTCATCGCCTACGCCCGGCATTACCAGGAGGCCGAGGGGCAGGTCTACGTGTTCTTCGTCATGACCCTGGCGGCGGCGGAAGCCGCCGTCGGGCTCGCCATCGTCATCGCCCTCTTCCGCCTCCGGGAGACGACCGACGTGGACGAGATCAACCTCCTCAAATGGTGAGCGGCGTGCGCGCGATCGCTCTCATCCCCGTCCTGCCGCTGCTCGGTGCAGCGATCAACGGCATCCTGGGCCGACGCCTCCCCCGCCGCCTGGTGGGCCTCCTGGGATGTGCGACCGTCCTGGGGTCGTTCGCCCTCTCCCTGAGGGCGGTGGCCCAGCTCGCCGGCCTGCCCGAGGGGGCGCGCTACCTCCAGGCCTCCCTGGGCACGTGGCTCCCGCTGGGAGAGATCGGGGGCCGGGCGCTCTCCGTGGACTGGGCGTTCGCGCTCGATCCCATCTCGGCGGTGATGGTGCTGGTGGTCACGGGGATCGGCTTCCTCATCCACGTGTACAGCATCGGCTACATGGCCCACGAGGAGGGCGTCGCCCGCTTCTTCGCCTATCTGAACCTCTTCATGGCGATGATGCTGACGCTGGTCCTGGGCGACAACCTCCTCGTCATGTTCGTGGGGTGGGAGGGGGTGGGCCTGTGCTCCTATCTCCTCATCGGGTTCTTCTACGACAAGCCCTTCGATCTGCGGACCGGGCTCACCTGCGCCGACGCCGGGCGCAAGGCCTTCATCACCAACCGCATCGGCGACTTCGCCTTCCTGGTGGGCATGATCCTGCTGGCCGTGCGCTACGGCACCTTCCGCTTCCCCGAGATCGCCCAGGCGGTGAGCGGGGGCGGGCAGCACGCGCTGCTGGTGGGGATCGGGATCCTGCTCTTCCTGGGTGCCTGCGGGAAGTCGGCGCAGATCCCCCTCTACGTCTGGCTTCCCGACGCCATGGCGGGCCCCACTCCGGTCTCGGCGCTGATCCACGCCGCCACCATGGTGACGGCGGGGGTGTACATGGTCACGCGGATGTCGGCGCTCTACGCGGCGGCACCGGAGGCCATGGCCCTGGTGGCGGTGGTGGGGGCGGGAACCTCGCTCTTCGCCGCCACCATGGGCGTCACCGCCACGGACATCAAGAAGGTTCTGGCGTACTCCACGGTGAGCCAGCTCGGGTACATGTTCGCGGCCGCCGGCGTGGGGGCCTACGTGGCGGGCATGTTCCACCTCACCACCCACGCCTTCTTCAAGGCGCTCCTGTTCCTGGGGGCGGGAAGCGTCATCCACGGCCTCTCCGGCCGCCAGGACATCCGTGAGATGGGCGGGGTCCGCCGCTTCATGCCCATCACCTTCGCCACCTTCCTGGTGGGCTGCCTGGCCATCGCCGGCCTTCCCGGCCTCTCCGGCTTCTTCTCCAAGGACGAGATCCTCTGGTCGGCGTGGTCGTCCGGACACCTGGCCGTCTGGTCCCTGCTCGCGCTCTCCGCCGGCCTCACCGCCTTCTACATGTTCCGCCTGCTCTATCTGGTGTTCTTCGGGGAGCCGCGCGCGCACGCCCATGGCCACGAGTCGCCCCCGTCCATGACCCTGCCCCTGGTGGTGCTGGCCGTGCTCTCGGTGGCCGGCGGCTGGATCGGCATCCCCGCCGCGCTGGCGGGCGGCCGTGACATCAACGTCTTCCACCGCTGGCTGGCCCCCGCCATCGTCATGCCGGCGCACGGCGAAGGACACGGCGAGGCCAAGATGGAGATGGCGCTCATGGCGGGCGCGGTGGCCATCGCCGGTGTGGGCATCGGCCTGGCCTGGTTGTTCTACCGCCGGCGCGAGGGCCTGGCGGACCGTGCCGCGGCCCGGGTCGGCCCCATCTACCGGCTCGCCCGCAACCTGTACTGGGTGGACGAGCTGTACGAGCTGCTGATCATCCGGCCCTTCTACGTGCTGTGCCGGTGGAGCGCCCGCTTCGACCGCTACGTGATCGACGGGGTCGTCAACGCCTCCGGCTTCACCGCCGACTTCGCGGGCCAGGTGATCAAGCTCTTCCAGACCGGTTACGTGAGGCACTACGCGCTGCTCTTCCTGGCGGGGGTGGTCGCGATCCTCTTCTACCTGGCGCTCTAGAGGGACGGATGCCCGATCCCAATTTCTTCCCCCTGGTCCTCCCCGTGCTGGTGCTGGTGGCCTACGCGCTGCTGGCGCTCGTGATGTCCCCCGCCTTCCGCGGGCAGAGCTGGATCCTGGGCCCGGTGTCCCTGATCGGCGTGGGCATGGCCGGCTGGTTCACCTGGGAACTCTGGAGGAGCTGGCGGGAGGTCGGACCCATGCAGGGCGGCTACGGCATGGTGCGGGTGGACGGCTTCGGCCTCTTCGCCGCCTCCATCCTGCTCGTCATCACCGCCCTGTCCGTGCTGGGCTCGATGCGCTTCCTCCCCCGCGAGGACGCCGATCACGGCGAGTTCTACCCGCTCCTCCTCATCGCCGCTGCGGGGATGGTGATGATGGTGCAGACCACCCACCTCATCATGGTTCTGGTGGGGCTCGAGGTCTTCTCCATCTCCCTGTACATCCTTTCCGGCCTCACCCGCGGCCGGGTCCGCTCCGTCGAGTCCTCGCTGAAGTACTTCCTGCTGGGAGCCTTCTCCTCGGGCTTCTTCGTGTACGGGATGGCGCTGCTCTACGGCGCTTCCGGGTCCCTGGACCTGATGGCGATCGGCCGCATGGCAGCCGACGACCCCTCTCCCATGCTCTGGCTGGGGATGGGCCTGGTGTTCATCGGGTTCGCCTTCAAGATCGCGGTGGTGCCCTTCCACCACTGGGTCCCGGACGTCTACGAGGGGGCGCCCACCAATGTCACCGGCTTCATGGCGGCCGCCACCAAGACCGCCGCCTTCGCCGCCCTGCTGCGGTTCCTCATGGGCGGATTCGGGGCCACCCAGGTGCACTGGGACCCCATGGTCTCCATCCTCGCCGTCCTCACCATGACCGTGGCCAACCTGGTGGCGCTGGCGCAGACCAACATCAAGCGGCTGCTCGCCTTCTCCTCCATCAGCCATGCCGGCTACCTGATGATCGCGCTCGTGTGCATCCCGGACGTGGGGGTGCGTGCGGTGCTCATCTACCTCCTGGCCTACGCCTTCATGACCGTGGGGGCGTTCGCGGTGGCGGCGGCGGTGGGGCGCGGCGACGCCGCGGGTGAGGCGGGCTACGACCTCCGCTCCTGGGCAGGTCTGGGGTGGCGGCGGCCCTGGCTGGCGCTGGCCATGACCGTGTTCCTGCTCTCCCTGGCAGGCATCCCTCCCACCGCCGGCTTCCTCGGGAAGTACGTGATCTTCACGGCCGCCGTGCAGTCCGGCCGCATCGGCCTCGCCGTGATCGGCGTGGTGAACGCGGTGATCGGCGCCTACTACTACCTCAACGTGCTGGTCGCCATGTGGATGCACGAGGGCGAGGCGACGGAGCCGGTGGGGCCCCCCATCAGCGTCTCCGCCGCCACCGTGGTCGCGCTCTCGGTCCTGGCCACGCTGGGGCTGGGCCTCGCCCCAGGCGTCTTCCTCGACGCCGCGAAGGGGCTGGCGGCGGCTCTCCTGTAGCACTCGCGTCATGCCGGCGCTGCTCCATTTTCTCGCCGAGTACGGCGTGGCCTTCGTCGCCCTCAACGTGTTCGCGGAAGCCCTGGGGGTTCCGGTGCCGGCGGTGCCCACGCTGATCGTGGTGGGAGCGCTCGCCCGGGACGGGGACATCTCCGCCGGTCTCGTGGTCCTCTCGGGTGTGGCGGCGGCCCTGGCGGCCGACCTGGTGTGGTTCTCCTTCGGGCGCCGGTATGGAGGGGGAGCGCTGCGCATCGTGTGCAGGCTCTCGCTCTCTCCCGATGCCTGCGTGCGGCAGACGGAGTCGCTCTTCACCCGCCTGGGGGCGCGAGCGCTCCTGGTCTGCAAGTTCGTTCCCGGGCTGTCCGCCGTCTCCACCCCGCTGGCGGGAGCATCGGGCATGCCGCTGCGCACCTTCCTGCTCGCGGACGGCGCGGGGTCGCTCCTGTGGGTGGGAAGCTCCGTGCTGATGGGGGCCTTGCTCCATCACAAGATCGATCAGGCGCTCACGGCGCTCTCGTCGCTGGGCGGCTGGGCGACGGCCGTGCTCCTCGGGCTGCTCGGTCTCTACGTCCTCTGGCGTCTGCTCGATCGCTGGCGCTTCCGCCGCGCCTTCGCGATGCAGCGCATCGCCCCCGAGGAGCTGGCCGGCCGCCTCTCCGGTGACGACCCGCCGCAGATCTTCGACGTGCGCTCGCAGGCCGCGCGCCAGCGGGATCCACGCGCCATTCCGGGCGCCCGCCACCTGGAGATGGTTCCCGTGGAGGGCGCGCTCACCGACCTGCCTCCGGACTGCGAGATCGTCCTCTACTGCACGTGACCGAGCGAGGCCTCGGCGGCCCGTGTGGCACGCGCGCTCAAGGCCCGAGGGTTCCGGAACGTCCGGCCACTGGCCGGAGGTCTCGACGCCTGGGCCGAGGCGGGGCACCCGGTGGTCTGGATCGACTGACCTCGCGATTTGGTCGATCGGAACGGGCGCCCATCGTCGTCCCAAGTGAAAGGAGATGGCGATGAACGTTCTTGGTCGAATCTCGAGCGCCCTTGCGGTGCTGTTCCTGGGGGGGGATGCCATGGCCAAGCTGCTCCGGCTCGCCCCCGTCGTGGCCGGCACCACCCAGCTCGGCTACCCGGAAGGGTCGGTTCTCGTGATCGGAATCCTGGAGGCGCTCTGCGTGGTGGCCTATGTGGCACCGCCCACGGCCGTGCTGGGTGCCCTGCTGCTCACCGGATACCTGGGCGGTGCGATCGCCACGCACCTCAGGATGGGGAATCCTCTCTTCAGCCACATCCTCTTCCCGGTGTACGTGGCCGGTTTCGTCTGGGGAGGGCTCCTCCTGCGCGAGGCGCGGCTCCGATCGCTGCTCCCCCTCCGGGCGGGACGATGACCGTGCAGACCACCTCCGCGGACGGGACGCCCCTCGCCTACGACCGACGGGGAACCGGCCCGGCGCTGATCCTCGTGGACGGCGCGCTGTGCAGCCGCGCCTTCGGTCCCATGCCGAAGCTCGCGGCACAGCTGGCGAGCCGATTCACGGTGTACACGTACGACCGGCGCGGCCGCGGCGAGAGCGGGGACACGCCCCCTTACGCCATCGAGCGCGAGATCGAGGACCTCGAGGCGCTGATCCGGGAGGGGGGTGGAACGGCGTCCCTCCTGGGTCTTTCCTCGGGAGCAGCCCTGGCCCTGGAGGCGGCGGCTGCCGGCCTGCCCATTGGGCGGGTGGTGGCCTACGAGCCGCCGTACGTGAACGACGGGAGCGGCACGAATGGTCACGAGGCGCACCTGCACGCTCTCGTGGCCTCCGGAGATCGCGCCGCTGCCGTCAAGTACTTCATGCGCACGATGGTGGGGGTCCCCGCACCGGTGGTGGTGATGATGCAGCTCATGCCCTGGATCTGGCGCAAGATGAAGGGCGTGGCGCACACGCTCCCCTACGACGCGGCCGTCATGCGCGGGTTCCAGGTGCCGGCGGCGCGCCTGGCCTCGATCCGCGTTCCCGTGCTGGCGGCCCACGGATCGAAGACCGATCCCAGGCTGATCCGGGCGACGCGCGCGGTCGCCGAGGCCGTCCCCGGAGCACGGCTCCAGGCGCTGGAGGGACAGACGCACAACGTCCGTCCGGACGTGCTCGCTCCGCTGGCGATCGAATTCCTGGGGAGATGACGCGGATGCGCTTCATGATCCTGCACAAGACGAACCCACGGTGGGAAGCGGGCGAGATTCCCAGCCCCGAGCTGATCGCGCGGGTGGGTGCACTGATCGGCGAGCTGGCCAGGAGCGGCCGCCTCGAGGCCGGCGAGGGGCTGCGGGCCAGCGCGGAAGGGGTGAGGCTCCGGTTCCGCGGCGGCGAAGCCACCGTCACCCCCGGTCCGTTCCGGGGGGAGAACGAGTCCACGGCAGGGTTCACGATCCTGCGTGTCGCTTCGCGCGAGGAGGCCGTCCAGTGGGGCCAGCGCCTGGCGGCAATCCTGGGCGAGGGAGAGATCGACATCCGGCCCGTGACCGAAGCGTGGGACATCGGGATGATGCCCAGGCCGGAGAAGCTGACGGCGCGGCGCTACATGGTCCTCCGCAAGGAGGGATCGCCGCCGACACCGGAGCAGCGAGCGGCCATCGCCGGCGTGGTGGAGGAGGCTCGGCGAACGGGGACGTACCTCGGCGGCGAGACCCTGAAACCGAGTGCCCGAGGGAGGCGCTACAAGAACTCCAAGGACGGGGTCACCGTGACCGACGGGCCCTTCGCGGAATCGAAGGAGCTGATCGCGGGCTACGTCCTCGTGCGGGCGGAGTCGCTGGAGGAGGCGGGACGTCTGGCGGAACGCTACCTCGCGGTCGTCGAGGCCGAGGAGGTGGACGTGCGGGAGGTGGAGGGGTAGCTCACCAGCCGTCGATGTCGCTGGCGCCCGAGATGCGGAAGCTCCTGAAGTCGCGGAGCAGCCGGAGGTCGGTGGCGAGGTTGAACCCGAGCGCCACCACCAGGCAGGCGGCGGCCACCGCGCGCAGCCACCGCGGTGCCCGAGGGGCGAGCAGGGCGATCGCCGCCACCACCATGGGCGTGAGCTGGTTCATGAGGTGCTTGGTCTGCCGCCAGTCCGTGAGCGTGTAGAGCACGGCCCCGGTCAGGAACCACGCCGCCAGCAGCGCGGGAAGAGAGGTGGCGAAGCCAGGCCCGTCCTCCCGGCGGAAGAACCAGAACGCGAGCGCCAGGACGGCCAGGGGCACGAACAGGTACCCCGTGTGGGCGTTGAACTCG
>DASUFT010000167.1:7500-34045 GCA_036274395.1 Candidatus Polarisedimenticolaceae bacterium
GCACCGGCTGGGGTCTCCTGGGAGGGTCCTTCCATCGGCCCGCCCTCATCGATTCCGGCGTGATCGAGATGGCTGCCTCGGGCGCCTTCTCGCACAGGCTGTTCCGCCTGCAGGACGAGCTCCAGGGGCTCTTGGTACGGCTGCAGCCGACCGCCGCCGCCGTGGAGAGCCCCTTCCACGGCATCAACCCGCGCTCGGCGCTTCAGCTCGCCCACGCCCGGGGGGTGGTGCTGGCTGTGCTCGCCGGCATCGGGATCGAGATCGTGGAATACGCGCCGGCGGCGGTGAAGAAGAGCGTGACCGGGACCGGGAAGGCGGACAAGGCACAGGTGGAGTTCATGGTGGCGCGCACGCTCGGCCCGGGGGCGGCCAGGAGCTGTGGCGACCGCGCCGACGCCCTGGCGGTCGCGCTCTGCCACCTGTTCGCGACGGGCTCCGGGCTGCGCCGCGCGGAAGCGGCCGCCGCGGTCTCCCGCCCTCCCTCGGAGCCCCGGTGATCGGACGGCTCACCGGCCGGCTGGTGGACTGCGAGCCCGGATCGGCGGTCCTGGACGTGGGAGGCGTGGGCTACGAGCTGCGCATTCCTCTGAGCACCTATTACCGTCTGTCCGCCCGCCCGGAGCCGGCCGTGCTCTTCGTGCACACGCACGTGCGCGAGGATGCCCTGGCCCTCTTCGGCTTCGCCACCCGCGAGGAGAGGGCGGCCTTCGAGCGTCTCATCTCCATCTCGGGAGTGGGGCCGCGCATGGCCCTGGCGGTGCTCTCGGGCATCGGCGTGGAGGACCTCTCCCGCGCCGTGGCGGAAGGGGACCGGGCCCGCCTGGAGCGGATTCCCGGGATCGGCCGCAAGACGGCGGAGCGCGTTCTCCTCGAGCTCAAGGACAAGAAAGACGAAGGCCGGCCCGAGCGCGCCACCGCGTCCGCCGGGCCCGCGGGGGAAAGCGGGATCCGAGCGGACGCGGTCTCCGCTCTCCTGAACCTGGGCTACCCCCCGGATGCCGCCCGGCGGGCCGTGGAGCAGGCCGCGACCGAGGCAGAGGGGAGCGAGCTGGGAGGGCTCCTCCGGGCCGCTCTGCGCCGGCTGGTGCGCTGAGGGGCCGGTGTGAGCGACGATCGGCTGGTAAGACGCAACGCGGATCGTGAGGACCTGCAGTTCGAGCAGTCGCTGCGACCCCGGTCCCTGGACGAGTACGTGGGGCAGGAGCGGCTCAAGGGGAACCTGCGCGTCTTCCTGGACGCGGCGCGGCAGCGCTCGGAGCCGCTCGACCACGTGCTCCTCTACGGCCCACCCGGCCTGGGCAAGACGACGCTCGCCCACGTGATCGGCAGGGAGATGGACGTGCCCGTGCGGGTGACCTCCGGGCCTTCCATCGAGAAGGCGGGAGACCTCGCCGCCATCCTCAGCAACCTGGAGCGAGGCGAGATCCTGTTCGTGGACGAGATCCACCGGCTGGGAAGATCGCTCGAGGAGATCCTCTATCCGGCCATGGAGGACTTCGCCCTGGACCTGGTGGTCGGCACCGGACCGGGGGCGCGGACCGTCCGCCTGGACCTGCCGCGCTTCTGTCTGGTGGGGGCGACCACCCGGGTCGGTCTCCTCAGCCCTGCGCTCCGGGATCGCTTCGGCATCGTGCAGCACCTCGACTACTACACCACCGGCGAGCTGGCGGCGATCGCCGTGCGCTCGGCCGGCATCCTGGGATACGCCCTGGAGGGCAGCGGAGCGGAGGAGATCGCACGGCGGGCCCGTGGCACCCCCCGGGTGGCGAACCGCCTGCTGCGGCGGGTGCGGGACTTCGTGCAGGTGGCCGGACACGAGGCCATCTCCGCCGGCGCCGCCGCGGACGCCCTGGAGCGGCTGGAGGTGGACCGGCTCGGGCTGGACGAGGTGGATCGCCGGATCCTGAGCACGCTGCTGCGGGTGTTCGACGGCGGGCCCGCCGGGCTTTCCACGCTCGCGGCTGCGGTGGGGGAGGACCCCGAGACGCTCGAGGAGATCTACGAGCCCTACCTCCTTCAGATCGGGTTCCTGGACCGTACCTCCCGGGGGCGCCGGCTCACCCGCCTGGGACGGGAGTACGCCGGGGATTCCGCGCCGGACCGCCCCCGCCTCTTCTAAGAGAAGAAAAAAAAGGGGAGGGACCGAAGTCCCTCCCCTCCTTGCGAGCGAACGCTCGTCCTGGTCGGCTACGGACAGACGTTGGCGGCACCGGTGAGGTCGGCGTCACGATCGCCGCCCGCACCGTTTCTCTCCGCAGGAGAGAGCGTCCGCCAGGAGTTCCCCGCGTTGCAGAACGCCGGGGCAGCCCCACGCACCAGGTAGTAGTTGGCCGAGCCCGCCGCCGGCGTGGTCGCATCCACCACCGAGTTGGTGTTGGAGTTGTTGCCGAGGCAGGCCTGGACGGTGGTGTTGAACTGGCCGGCCGCCGCGCGCAGCGCGTCGAGGCTGCCCCGGATGACGTCCACCAGCTGCGTGGTGGGCCAGCCCAAGGCGGTCTTGCTGCTGAACGCGATGGATTCGCCAAACGGAGCCACGGCGTTGCCCGTCGCGGGGCAGGTGACCGTGACGCTGGTGGTGGCGCTGTTCTGGCAGGTGGTCAGGGCCGAGCACCTGACCTCCACGCCGTACCGGGTGGTGTTGGAGGGCGCGTCGGAGATCGTCGGGTTGTCTGTCCAGGTGCGGAGCAGGACGTCCCCGGCGTCACCCACCGTGGTGTTGTTGTTCGTGGTCCAGAACCGGTACTGCAGCACGCCGTTGACGCAGGCTCCCGAAGAGCCGGAGGCGTCGAGGGTGGTGAGCTGCCCGGGCGCTCCTGTCGTCGTCGGCGAAGCCCCCAGAGTGGCGGTCACCGACGTGCAGGCCTGGGCCGGACAAGCCGGCAGCCCTCCGTTGGCTGCCGTGTCGGCGGTCACCGTGGCCGCCGAGGTGAGGGTGTTCGAGATCTGGATATCGTCGATGTACCAGCCGTCGTCTGCCTCGATGGGGTTCCACTGGAACACCTGCTGGATGGTGGCGACGTCGGAGACTTCGATGGAGGTGGTCACGAAGCGGAAGCGGATTCTCCGGCCGCGGTAACGGTCGAGGCTGAACTTGGTCTGGACCCAGGTCCCGGGGCCGCGGACGCCCTGGAGACCGGGGCCATCGCTGGCATGACCGAGGGAGTTGACGTTGAACGGCGCGTTGAAGGAGATGGCGCCGTGACGGGTGAACGCGAACTCGGGGTTACAGGTCGAGGATGGACCCAGCCGCCGGTTGGGGTCGGTGGGGTCGAAGTAATCGTCCTCGGTGTTCCCGTCGTCCGTGGGGTCGAACAGGCAGTTCGTGTAGTTGTCGACGGTCTGGCTGTCGTACAGGTTCTCGTAGGGCTCGATCTTCCGCCAGTTGCCGACGGCCGTACCTGCCGAGTTGGCCAGCTGCACCTGCACGACACCGCGGTCCACGCCGAAACCGTCGGGGCAGTTGACGTAGTCGCAGTCGACCAGACCGACCTCGTGCTTGAAGGAGAGGTCGGACACCACTCCGTTCCAGCCCAGGTTGACCGTGTTGTTCAGGCGGATGGCGTCGAGCTGCTTCAGGGAAGTGGTGTCGACGCTGGCCGCACCGGGGTGACGACCCCAGTGCAGCGAGTTGTTCCCCAGGTAGGCGCGGCCGCCGTCCGGGGAGGACAGGCCATGGATGTGCCAGTCGTAGGCGTTGTTGATGGCCGGGAACTGACCCGTGTAGCAGAAGGTGTTCCCGTACGAGTTGGAGTTGACGAAGTCGGGGTCGTTGTACTGGCAGCGCATGCCGTTCGAAGCGGCGAGGGATTCCTTGCCGGCGTCGAGCGACT
This sequence comes from Candidatus Polarisedimenticolaceae bacterium, assembly GCA_036274395.1. GTDB lineage: Bacteria > Acidobacteriota > Polarisedimenticolia > Polarisedimenticolales > DASUFT01 > DASUFT01. The sequence continues at coordinate 11,331 of DASUFT010000167.1, forward strand.
GCGTGGTGAACGAGCCGAACCCCGCGCCCTCGAACCCTTCCGCGTAGCTGGTGGGCAGGAGGCCGCCGCTTACGTTCAGGTCGAGATCGATGATCACCTTCTGGGAGCGCGTGACGGTGTCGAAGTCGTCTCCCGAGACGGTGACGCTGAACTCGGCGGTGAGATCGGCGTTGGGATCGGTGCGGTTGACCAGCGTCGAGTCCTTGACCTTGAACACGAAGAAGTCGCCGCCCTCCTCCCGGGTCTGCTTGTCGGCAAGGTCACCGAACGAGATCACCGGGTCGGTGATGCAGTCGATCTTCGGGTCGTTCGAGGACAGACGGGCCACCAGCCCGGTGCGCGGGGCACCGCTGCGGTTGGACAGGGTCACGTACATGCGCACCGTCTCGTTGGTATCCGCGAAGCCGTCACCGTCGCCATTGCCGACGGCGTTGTCGATGCGGGTCCCCTTGACGATGATCCGCGCCACGTCCACCGACACGCTGGTGGTGGTGTCGATGGAGCCACGGCGGGTGGGGTCGGCGTCATTGGCACAGACGCTGCCCGTCCCGTCGTTGCGGTCCACGTAGCGGACGTTGATGGTGGGGTTGTCCACACCCGAGCGCACGATGTAGACGACGTTGGGGACGTCGATGGCGCTGGAGAAGGCGACCTCGCCCCTCCACTGGGAACTGGCGCCCACACGGTTCAGCGCCACGACCTCTCCGGCCACCTCGGCGTCGGAGAAGGCCTTCACCACCACGTCCTGCACCCCGTTGTTGTCGCAGTCGGTGTCGTCCCCGGCGTCGATGTAGTCGCCGTCCTGGTTGCAGTCGTTCTTCGCATTCACCGCGTCGTACGGCGAGGCGTCGAGCACGGTGATCGTCACCACTCCGCTGCCCTCGAACATGTTCGTGACCGCGACGGTCAGGGTCGCGCACACGCCCGTGGCACAGCTGGTGCTGTCCTTGGCCAGGGAGAACTCGCGCCACTCGACGACCATGTCGTCCACGCCCACGCCGTACCCGGCGCTGGGCTGGGTCCCGGTGATGCCTTCCTGCTCCCAGAAGCCCAGAGCGCCCTGGAAGGAGTTGCCGGCGTCCCCGTAGATGTCCTCGAGGGTGGAGAACCGCAGGTCGGGTCCGTTCACCTGGACGATGTCGAAGTTGCGGATGGGCCCGTTGGCGGTCACGAACTCGTCGATGAGCCCGTCCAGGTCGTCGTCCGCGTCGCCCAGGCCGTTGTCAGGGTCGCCGTCGGAGCGATCCTCCGGCTTGGCGAAACCCAGGGTGTTGTCGGGCTGGCGGCCGGCGGTCCCCGCAACCTCGAAGATGCAGGCGTTCTTGCCCACGCGATTGTTGCCCGCCGTGCCGTTCACGGAGGTGTTGTTGCTGAAGGGCGCGAACACCTGGAACCCGTTGGTGAGAGGGGCGTTGCCTCCGGAGAGGGCACCCTGATTGCCATTGAGGAAGTTCAGGATCGTCTGGTCGTTGAACAGGTCGGCGCGGGTGATGGACTGGGTGTCGGTGTCCAGCTCCCAGAGCAGGAAGTCCAGCTCTGTCTTGAGGTCCATCTCCATGTTCCAGGCCCAGTTGGTGAACTGCACCTCGTGGGTGGGGGCGCCCTCGGCGTCCAGGCCGATGTTGACCTTCTGGATCACGGGCGTGACCAGCATCTCCCACTGACCGAGGACGCCGTTGGTGCCCACGATCGTGTCCACCAGCTCGCACTGGTTGCCGCAGGCGAGGGTGGTGAGGTCGATGCCGCCGGTGTGCCAGATGCCGCCCGTCGGGTTGGCGCCACGGGTCTGCCAGCCGCAGCCGCCACGGGTGCTCCAGCCGGAGTCCAGCGTTCCGGCGCTGCCGAACGGCGCAGGCTCACGGTCCTCGCCGGCGTCCAGCAGGTTGTTGAAGTTCTTGTCCTCGCCCCAGTTGGCCACGATCTGGCCGCCCAGGTCGGTGCTCACCGGGTTGAGGCCCACCCGGAACCCACCGTTGTTGGAGTCGAAGTTCCACGGGGCCTGCAGGCCGGCGTTCCTGGTGCCGCCCGCGGTGAGGTCGCCGTAGGTCCGCGACTCGAACAGGTAGTCCTTGTCGAAGTTGCCCGTGTTGGTGGTCACCACCTGCACGGTCTCGTTCTCGTTGAAGTCGCGGGTCTCGCTGCCGCCCGCAGGGAAGTCCGTGGAGTAGAAGATGCTCGCCTCGTCCACGTCCAGGACGTGGCGGGAGGCGATCAGGCTCTCCACCGACTTGCCCGCCTTCTTGGCGGTGACGCCCAGGAGCATGTCCACCTTGGGCGTGCCGGTGATGGCACCGGACATCTGGATGTTGAAGTTGGCGGAGACGTCCTCGCCCGCCGGGATCCGGCTGATCAAGATGGGCGAATCGAGGATCGTCATCTCAGTGCACGGCGGGTTGTTGGTCCGGTTGGGATCCGGGCACGCGTTGGACCCCGGCGCACAGGTGGCCGGGCTGTCGAGGTCCGCCTTGACGCAGCGCAGCGTCACCACGGCGTCGACGAGGGCGCCGGAGTTGGGATCGCTGGGATTGGATACCGTCTCCAGCGACTGGAAGTCGATGCGGTAGTTGATCAGCTCGCCCGCGTCCATGTACTTGTCGGGGAAGCCGAAGGTGAACAGGTTGCGGGCGTCACGCTCGCAGCCGCCGTTCACCAGGGTGGCGGAGTCCTTGCCGAAGGTGGCCCAGACCACGCCGCCGATGGAGACGCGGGACTGACAGTTGATGCTGCCGCTGTTGAAGCGCAGCTTGTTGGCATCGGGCGCGCCGCTGGTCTTGTCGGCGTAGGTCACCTTGATGCGGTTGCCGTTGCGCACGTCCAGGACGCCGTTGCCCGGGTCGTAGGCGGTGCCGTCCGTGATCGTGATGGCGGCGCTGTCGTACCGCTGCCCGGTGGCGGTGAAGGCGATGCCGGTCTCGGTGTCGCGGACGATGTCGTCCCCGCCGCCGTTCTCGTAGACGCCATTGACGCCCACGTCGATGACCTGCACCGTGGTCCGGGACGAGACCTCGGCCGTGGACGGCGAGGGATCGGTGCCGTCGGTGGCCTCGTTCACGGTCACGCGAGCAGTGTCGGAGCAGACGTACTCGCCCCGGTCGAGGCGGACCGAGGAGCCGGTGGCGATCGGCCCGGAGCAGCTCACGGCGTACTTCTGGGTGCCGGCGCCGGTGGCGTAGCGGACGATCAGGGACCAGTTCCCCGTCTCGATCTGGTTGTCCGCCCCCTCGTTGATGCTGGCGGTGGCGGGGTTGTCGTTGACCCCGTTCCCCAGGTAGTCGGGGGAGAGGAAGATCCCCTCCACCGGGTTCGCGGTGTCCCGCCGGTTGCCGGCGATGGCGCCGCAGCTGTTGGTCTCGATGCTCCAGATCGTCTCGTCGAGCTGGTTGGCGACGGCGCCGCGGTCGACGCAGTTCTCCCCTGCGTCCAGGGCGCCATTGCGGTTCACGTCCTCGGTGTAGAAGTTGCCGAAGTAGACCTTGCCCGAGGGGGAGACCATTTCCAGGTTGAGGTCGTGGGCGAGCGCGTCGCCCGCGTCCTCGGTCCAGGCCAGGGCGCAGCGCAGCTCGCTCTGGTTGCTGTTGATGGCGATGGTCCCGGTCTGGAACGTGCCGGCGGCGCCGGTGGTCCCGGTGACGCCGCTGATGTCCACGCGGCCACCGGCGTTCAGGCCACCATCCGAGACGATCATCCCGGTGGGGCTGGCGGCGTAGGAGCTCAGGGGCAGGGCATTGCTCAGGGTGATGCGCCCGTAGCCCTGCTCCCGGTTGAACCGGTAGGCGAGGCTGGTGTTGCCGCCCACCGCGTCGCCCCCCTCCATCCAGTCGGCGGAGGTCACCAGGACGGCCTTGAGCAGCGCGCCCGAGATGTTGGCCACCTGATCGCCGGCGTTGGCGGGGTTGCTGGAGGTCCCGTCGGGGTAGAAGCCCTGGGCGAACCAGTCGCGGACCAGCAGCGCCGAGCCGGCCGCAGCCGGAGAGGAGAAGCTGGTTCCCACGATCGAGTCCACCAGGTCGCACTCCACGGGATTGGCCTGGTCGTTGTCGTTGGTGCGGCAGCTGTACTCGGAGTCGACGCCCATGTTGGCGCCGGCGGCGCCGAAGTCGGTGCCGGGGGCCATCAGCACGGGCTGGATGCGGCCGGTGACGGTGGTGGGGCCCACGCTGGAGAAGGCCGCCCGGTCCTGCTCGTTGCTGCCGTCGTTGGGCTCGTCGATGTTGCCGGACGCACCCACCACGATGCAGCTCTTGCAGGTGGCCGGATCGGAGATGGACAGAGGATCGGGCTCATGGTCGTCGTCCGCGTCGGTGCCGTCGTTCCCGGCGGAGAGGAAGACCATGGCATCCGGGTTGTCGAACAGGAAGGCGTCCGTGCGGGTGGCGTTGGTGGCGTACGTGTTGTTGTTCGTGGAGCCCCAGGAGAAGTTGAAGACGCGCGCGCCACGGTTGTAGCCGTCGCCCAGGGAGCCGGAGCCCGGGGTGTTGTCGGTGTAGATCGTGCCCACCGCAAGACCGCTGACGGTGGGATCGGCGCAGGAGAGGGTGCTGGGAGTGACCTGCGCGTCGTAGGCCAGCAGGAGGGCGCGCGGCGCGACGCCGTCCACCTTCCACTGGTTGCCGCGGAAGTCCGACACGGTCCAGCCGCCGCCGTAGCTGCCAGGCACGTTGCTGGCATTGCCGAGGGCGGTGGCGGAGACGGTGTGCCCGTGGGTGAAGCCGCCCTGGGGGCCGGCGTCGCAGCCGAGGCTGTCCCCGGTGCCGCCCACCGCGGTCGTGTACAGGCGCACCTTGCGGTGGCCAGCGCCGGCCGCACCGGCATTGGTCCGGGTGTCCGAGAGGTCGCCGGCGTCCAGCTGGATGCCGGTGTCCAGGACCATCAGGATCTGGGCGGAGGCGCCGGCGATGCCGCCGCCGTCGCCGCGCACACCCGCATCGTGATAGGGGGTGGCGCCGCCGCCGTAGCGGCCGGTCTGCATGGCGATCGTGGTCTCCTCGCCGAGGGCGAGGGTGGGAAGGCTCTCGAAGACCGCCTTCACGCCATCGACCTGGGCCACCTGGGCCAGCTTGCCCCGGTGGATCTCGAAGTAGACGACGTCGGGATCCACCTTGGTGACGTTCGCCCCCATGTCGGCCAGCGCGCGGGCCACGGTCTGGGCGTCCTCACCGGGGTGGAGCTGCGCCTCGAGCGCGTACACCTCGGAGACCGCGCGGGCGGGATCCGGCAGAGGGACGCGTCCGATCGTGGGGGAGAGCTTGAACGCGGGGTGGTAGGGCTCCACCGCGAGCACGCCCTGCTGGGATTTGAGGAGGCCCTGGGTGCCGGGGGCGAGGCGGGTGATGTAGCCACCCACCGACATCGCCTCCAGCAGCGCGCCTCCCTGGTCCTCGATCATGGCGCGCACGTGGTCGAAGCGGCCGTCCGCGAAGGAGGACGGATCCACCTGGAGGACGTAGTACCGCGTCTGCCCGCGGGCGCGAAGCTCCTCGGGGATCGCGGGGGCGCCGCGCTTCAGGTCGAACGAACCGACGCGCGTGTGGAGCACGCCCGGCTCCTGCCAGCGGGCGCCGGCCACGTCGTCGTAGACCGGACCGCTGGCATACGGCCAGACGTAGTTCGTTCGGGGAAACAGGAGCGGACGCTGGACCTCGTTCTGCGGTGCCGACCTCTGTCCCAGCCCTGCCGCGCTGCCGGACGTCCTGTCCGGAGCGGCGGCGAAGGTCTGGGCCCAGGGATTGGCCAGCAGGGCGAGCCCCGCGACGGCTGAGGCCAAGGTGAGGCCCTTCCAGCCAGCGAGAGACCGACTATGCATAACCCTCCTCCTGCACGGAAATGAGAAGCGGATGGGTACCCCTATTCAGTCGCACGGACGAGACACACCCCCCGAAAGGGTCCCGTTCATGTACGGCCACCCCCCTCAAGTGTCAAGAAAACCGCGACGTGTGGCTGCGGACGGGGGGTCTGCAGCCGCAGGTGATATCGTCGCCGGCATGCCCCTCGTCCCCTCCCTCGCGGCCAAGAGGCAGACCGTGCTCGAGCGCCTGCGCGCGGTGCCGCGCGTGCTGGTCGCCCTGTCGGGAGGGGTGGACAGCGCCGTTCTCCTGGCACTGGCGGTGGAGGCGCTGGGGGCGGGCCGCGTCCTGGCGGTCACCGGCCAGTCCCCCGCGGTCCCCGACGCGGAGGTGCAGGACGCCCGGCGTGTGGCGGCCCTGCTCGGCGTCCCCCACGAGGTGGTGGTCACGCGGGAGATGGATCGGCCGGGATACGTGGCCAACGCGGGGGACCGCTGCTTCCACTGTCGATCAGAGCTTTTTGATGTATTGGCTGAATTAGCGGATATGCGTGGTTTTCCGTGCATGGCCTACGGGGCCATCGCCGACGACCTGGGGGAGGACCGGCCGGGGATGCGGGCGGCGGCGGACCGCGGCGTCCTGGCACCTTTGCTGGAGGCCGACCTGGGCAAGGCGGAGGTCCGGCTCCTGGCTGCGGAGGCCGGTCTGGAGGTGCGGGACAAGCCAGCGGCTGCCTGTCTGGCCTCGCGCATTCCCACCGGGACGGCCGTCAGCCCGGAGCGCCTCCGGGCGGTGGGGGAGGCGGAGGCGGGCCTCCGCAGGCTGGGGCTGCGGCAGGTACGGGTGCGCCATCACGGCGAGATCGCACGGGTGGAGACGGACGAGCATGGCTTCGCGCTGCTGCGCGACCCGGACCTCCGCGCCGCGGCCTGCGCTGCCGTGCGGGTCGCCGGCTTCCGCTTCGTGGCTCTGGATCTCGAGGGTTACCGGACGGGAAGCGTGGCCGGATCCGTTCTGGTACGGATCGGGCCCACGGCGGACAGCGGCCAGTAGCGGAAGAAGACGCGGCCGCGGAACCTGCCCCGCGGCACGGGACCGAACTGCCGGCTGTCCGCGGACAGTGCCCGGTTGTCCCCCTCCACCCAGAAGAGCGGCTCTCGGGGCCTCGTGGGGTCGACGAGGTCCCCGATCCTCTCGCCGCGAGGAAGCGGTCCCCGGAGGACGCGCTTGACCAGGGGAACGCCGCGCGGCCCGGCGAGGAGCGCGATCTCCCCCGGCCTCGGCTCCCGTCTCCCATAGGACCAGCGGTCGACGAGCACGAGGTCGCCGTGCTCCAGCGTGGGGGCCATGGACGGCCCGACCACCATCCACGGGATCGCCACCCAGCGGGTCACCACCAGGACGGCGAGCGCCGTGCCGGCGAGCACGGCACCCACCGCCAGGACGGTGCGTCGCTGCGTCGCGCGCCTCACCCTCCCGTCCGGGGGTCGAGGCGGCGCCGGAGCCCCTCGCCCATCCAGTTGCAGGCGAGCACGGTCAGGAACAGCGCCAGGCCGGGGAAGAAGGCGAGCCACCACGCCTCTCCGACATGGGAGCGAGCGTCTCCCAGCAAAGCGCCCCAGCTCGCCCCCGGGGGCTCGACCCCGAGTCCGAGGAAAGAAAGCGCGGCCTCGCCGGTGATGGCGTTGGCGATGCTGAATGCCATGGTGACGAGGACGGGGGCGAGCGACGCCGGCAGCAGATGCCGGGCCATGATGCGCCAGTGACCGGCTCCGGCGGCACGGGCGCTCGCCACCACCGTGGAGTCCCGCAGGCGTGCGAACTCCGCCCGCAGGTACCGCGCCACCCGCGTCCACCCTACAAGTCCCAGAACCAGGGCCACGCGCGCGGGCGAGGGGAGTGCCTCGAGCCATGCCGGCGCCACCGCCAGGAGCGCCAGCGCGAGCACGAGGCGGGGAACGGCCAGCACCGTCTCGATCGCCCGGGAGACGGCGGCGTCGGCGAGTCCTCCCCGGTACCCCGCCCAGGAGCCGAGCGGGAATCCGATGGCAAGCGCGACCAGGGTCGAGAGCACGCCCACCAGGAGGGAGATGCGCCCGCCGGCCAGCAGGCGGGCGGCCAGGTCGCGGCCCAGCGCATCCGTGCCCAGCAGGTGCCCCGGCGAGGGAGGACGGAGCGCGGACTGCAGGGAGATCCGGGCAGGATCGGCAGACCACCACGGTCCCAGCAGGGAGAGGAGGAGGAGCGCCCCGAGCAGCGCCACCCCCGCCAGGAGAGCGCGCTCCCGGCGGCGCTCAGGCACGGCGCAATCTCGGGTCGACCGCGAGCGCGGCGAGGTCGGAGAGCAGGACCCCCGCCAGCACCGCGGTGCCGGAGAGGAGGGTGAGCCCGAGCACCACGGGCACGTCCCGTCCCGCCACCGCCTGCACCAGGAGCTGCCCCAGTCCGGGGAGAGCGAAGATCGTCTCCACCAGGACGGAGCCGCCCACCAGACCGGGAAGCAGGAAGCCGAGCATCGTCAGCATGGGCACCGCCGCGATGCGGAACGCGTGCCCCAGCTCCGCCGCCGGGCCACCGGCGCCGCGGGCCCGGGCGGCGCGCGCGGCGTCCGCGCCCAGGGCCTCGGCCAGCGTCCCGCGCACGAAGCGGGACAGATACGCGAGGCCGGGATAGCTGAGGCAGAGCACGGGCAGGACGCCGTGGGCCAGGCTCGCGCGCACGGCCGTCCAGCCGCCCACGGCACGGGCTGCACTCGGCGCCGGTCCGAACAGGGGGAGCCACTCCAGGCGGACGGCGAAGACGATCTGGAGGACGAGCGCGGCCCAGAACACCGGGAGCGCGTAGAGGCCGTAGGAGAGAAGGCCTGTCCACCGGTCGAGCGCCGACCCCTGCCTCCAGGCCGCGGCCGCCCCCAGCGGCACGGCCAACGCGAGCACGAGCGCCAAGGCGGCGGCGTTCAGGCCCAGGGTGAGGCCGAGCCGCTCGCCGATGGCCACGCGCACGGGGCGGCCGGTGGCGAACGAGCGGCCGAGGTCCCCGTGCAGCAGGTCGCGCAGCCACAGCCCATAGCGCCGCAGGGGGGGGTCGTCGAGATGGAGCTGCGCGCGCAGCGCGTCCACCTGGGCGCGCGGCACGCGACTCTCCTCGGCCGCATCGAGCGCATCTCCCGGCGCGAGGTGAAGGAGGGCGAAGACGACGGCGGTGACGCACAGCAGCGTGGCGGCGGAGATGAGCACGCGCCAGGCCGCCGCACGCAGCAGCCTCATGGGGAGGCTCCGTCGTCCCAGTACCAGGCGCGGGGCCCGGGAGCGAAGTTGAAGATCCCCACCCCGCTGGTCTCCACGCCGTGCAGCGATGGCGGCAGCATCAGCAGGGCGCGGGCGTGATAGAGCGCGGTGATCGGCTCCATCTCCTGCAGGCGGTGCTGGATCCGCGCGGAGGCTTGCCTGCGGGTTTCCGCATCCGGGCTCGTGCGCACCACCGCGAGCAGGCGCTCGGTGTCGGGGTCGGAGAACCGCCCGTAGTTCATGCGCCCGATCTCGGGGTCGGCGGACAGGAGCACCGACAGGTTGGGGCTGGGATCGAAGGTCACGTTGTGCACCGTGGCCTCGAAGTCTCCCGATCTCCTGCGCTCCTGGCAGGCGGTGAACTCCATGCGCTTGATCTGCACGCGCGCACCCACCGAGGCCAGCTCCTGCTGGACCCACTCCGCGGTTCGCTCGGTGATGGCCTGGCTCGAGGTGACGGAGAGCAGCGTGAACGCGAGCGGCTTGCCGCGGCGCTCCCGCACGCCATCGCCGTCCGTATCCCTCCACCCCGCCTCGTCCAGCAACGCGCCGGCGGTCCCGGCATCCCGGGGGAGAGGGCGGATCGTGGGGTCGGCATAGGGCAGGCCGGGATGCCAGACCGTGGCTGCGGCGAGGCCCACCTCCGGGCCGATGACGCCCTCGATGAACCCCTGCCGGTCCAGGGCCAGCGAGAAGGCACGGCGCACGCGGGGGTCGCCGAGGAAGGGTGCCGAGGAGGAGCGTGTGTTCCACCAGATCCCGGTCACCCGCAGCGGGCTGTAGCTTCTCCGCTGGAACCCGCGGGCCCGCGGGTCCCGGACCGCCTGCCGGGCCAGCTCCGGCGTCATGGACAGGAGGTGGAGCTGGCCCGCCATGAGCGCTTCCCAGGCCGTGCGATCGTCCGAGAGGATGGCGAAGGTGATCCCGGGAATCCGGGGTGGGCCTCCCCAGTAATCGGGGAAGGCCTCCAGGCGGATCTCCTGGCCATGGTCCCAGGCCACGAAGCGGAAAGGCCCGCAGCCCACCGGGTGCTCCGCGAATGCGCTGCGGAGGAGGTCGGGCTCGGAACCGGCGGCGTGCCGGGGCACGAGGGGTACCCGCCAGGCCAGCAGCGCACTGGGATCGGGCGCGTCGTACCGCACGCGGACCGTGCGGGCGTCGAGCGCCTCCACGCTCTGCACGGTCTCCAGGTCGGCGGCGAAGGACTTGGCCTGGGTGGTGGGGTCCATCACCTTCTGCCACGTGAACACCACGTCATCGGCGGTGAAGGGGCGGCCGTCGTGCCAGCGCACGCCGTCGCGCAGGTGGAAGGTGAGCGTGCGTCCTCCGTCTCCCGATTCCCACGAGGTGGCGAGCTGGGGGACGATCTGGAGGCGGGCGTCGAGCGTCACCAGGCTGTCCGTGACCAGGCGCGCCACGAACTCGGCGTTCGTGTCCGGGTTGCCGATCAGGGAGAGCGAGAGAGGGTCCTTCCACAGCGCCGCCCGCACCGGCACGGCCCGCGCCTGCTCACGGGGCGCCGCACAGGCGGCGAGGCCGAGCAGGAGCACGAAGGCCGCCGCGGCCGCGCGGGCGCGCATCGGCTCAGGGCTCGGAGAGCGGGCGCTCGACGGCGTTGCCGGCGGCGTCGGTGACCTTGAGGACGCGCGCCCCCCCGGGGCCGGACGGGAGGAGGTAGCTCTCCTGCGCCGAGTCGGCGACGCCGTCCTCCGGGGCGGCGGCGGCGCGGACCACGCCGCCGTCCACGATCTCGACCCGGACCCCGCCGGAAGGGGCGTCCACCACGCGCACACGCCAGGCGCCGTCTGCCGCCCGGTCCAGCGCCACCTGCGGTGCCGTTCGGTCCACCTCGAGCCGCACGGGCTCGGAGAAGGACTCCTTGCCGCGGCCTTCCGGGTTCGCGGGCTGGTCGGAGACGCGGCCCCGGACCTCGTAGCTCCCTTCGGGGACCGCGCTCGTGTCCCACGCCAGGCGGCCGTCCTTGCGCATGCCCTCGTCGTCGGCGGATGGGTCCTCCGCCCGGACCCGCGCGCCCGTCTGCCAGGCGGCATCGCCGCCCATCGGTCGGAACTGCACCTCCATCTCGAGGGGGTCGCCGTCCGGGTCGGTCACCGACCAGCGAAAGGCGGCCTCCCTGGCCACCGCGCGGGTGGCCGCGGGGTCGATCCGGAAGTCGCGCAGCAGCGGGGGCCGGTTGTGGGGAGCGAAGCTGACGGACACGCCCGAGAACGAGGGCGCTCCGGCGCCGGCGCGGAGGGTCACCCGCCACTGGAGGAAGCGGCCCTCCGGGCTCCTCACCTCGGCCGGGGTGCCCGTGGCCGGCACCCAGGGGGACCACGTGCCGTCCGGCTGCGCGCTGTTCCCCGTACGGGTGGCCACCTCGATCCCCGCTGCGGCCGTGCCCTCGTCCCAGCGGAGATGCCCCCAGCGCGCGATGCCTCCGGCATCCACCGGGGGGGAAGTGAAGCTGCCCCGCGCCGCGGAGGGCTCCAGCCGATAGGCGGCGGCGGGGTTCGAGGTCGCGATCACCGGCGCACCGGCGGAGGCGCCGATCCCGGTCACCTGACCCTCCCGCAGGGTCTCGAGGAGCGCGACCTCCCCGTCGGGCTGCACGCGGTAGAGCCGTCCCGGCTCCCCGGTCCCCAGCAGCGCGCCCCCGCCGGCCTCGGCGGCCAGCGCGTAGGGGGCTTCCGTCGACGAGCGCCAGATCTCGGTGACGACGCCGTCCGCGCCGATCCGCACCAGGCGGCCACGCGTGCGGCCCCCCTCGCCTCCCTCGGGGGGGAGGCCCTCGATGATCCCCTGGAGCACGGCGCGCGGCGTCTCGTCGAAGCCGGTCATGGTGTCCGGACCGGCCGCAAGGTCGTCCGGGAGATTGAGGCGCACCGCCGGGGGACGGGGGTCCGCCGGGGGAGGGGCCATGGCGGCCGCGAGCAGCGCGCCATCGGGTTGCACCGCCAGGTCGGAGATCTCCGGCAGGTCGTCGTCGTACAGCACGGAGGCGGATCCGTCCGTCCCCAGGCGGTAGACGAGGCCGCGCCCGGACCCGGCCGCCAGCACCGCACCGTCCGGGGCGCGCAGCAGGTGGACGATGTGGGCCTCCTCGCTGTCGAAGAGGGGGATCGCCTTCCCCGAGCGGTCGATGCGGAGCACGATTCCCTCTTCACCCGTCCCCGCCAGGACGCTCCCGTCCGCGCCGGGGAGCAGCGCCCACACGTAGCGCTCCCCGGTCTCGCACCAGAGGGAACCCGTGCCGTCCGGGCGGATCCGCCAGATCTTTCCCCGCGGTCCCGTGCCCGCCAGGAGGTCGCCTCCCGACGTGAATGCCAGCGCCGTGACGATGGGGTCGTCCACGGTGAACAGGACCTTCTCCGCGCCCCCGGGGGCGAGGCGCACGATGCGGCCGTCCGGCCCGGTGCCGAGATAGACGTTTCCCGCCCCGTCGGCGGCGAGCGAGAAGACCTGCGCCGCTCCCCCGGGAATCTCCGCCCGACCGAGGCGTGCCAGGGCGGGCGCGAGCCAGAGCCGTCCACGGGAGCCCACCGCCACCCCGTCCTGGGCGCCCTTGCGCAGCTCCTCCACCGCCGGGAGGTGGGTCCGCCCCTGCGCGGCCAGGGAGTGCGCCACCGGCAGCAGCGCGAGCAGCAGCACCGGTCCTCTTCTCATCGGGACTCCACCTCGAGCGCCACCCGCACCAGTCCCTCCACGGCGTAGTCCGTGGGGATCTCGTCCTGGAGCACGCCCCGGTAGCGCAACCGCGTGTCCCCCCCGGCGGCGCCGCGGGGGCGGGTGAGCACACCCGCCACCGACGGGGGCAGGTTGGGGAGGCGCGCGCCGCGGAGGAACGCGCCGCTGTCCTCGGCCAGGGCGACCAGGTGAACCCGGTCGTTCCGGCGGATGGAGTTGATGAGCTGGATCAGCTGATCGAGGTCCCGGGGACGCACGGAGTCGTCCACGCCTTCCGCGTCCATCACCTCGAGCCCGTTCCCCACGTGGAGGAGGAGTCGTCCCGGCGCGGTCTCCGCGGGGATGGGCACCTCTTCCACCAGCGTCTGCTCGGGGCCGCGGAAGGGGCTGATCACCACGGAGACGCGCACGCTCTCCCCGGGGTGCACGCGGTACCGGTCGAGCGTGACGCGCTGGACACGGGCCGTGCGCGGTTCGTCGTCGTGCTCGAGGATCAGGTTGATCCCGGTGATCCGCGGCGCCTTCCAGTCGTTGTTCATCAGGAGATGGAGGATGAAGGCGGAGGTCCCGGTGGCGTAGTAGGGCGCGGTCGAGCCCGCGAAGACGTTCGAGAGCTCGACCTCGTTCTGGCCCTCGAGGCGGATCACCGAGCCCTCGCGGACGTTCAGCGTCATGCTCCCCACCACGCGCTCCTGGTTGGCGAGCACGCCGTTCATGGCGACGTAGAGGAGCACCGGGGCCAGGAGAGGGTCGTCCGCCACGTCGAAGGAGAACGTCTTGGGGCTCTCCAGGCGCGAGCCCAGCTGCAGGCGTACCGGGATCATCTTCGGCGAGCCCCCCAGGCGCCCGAAGATCGCCGTGGCGCGGTCCTGCCGGAAGGAGCCGATCTCCTCGAGCGGGGTGGCGATGCGCATGGACTGCAGCAGGCTGGGGAGCAGCGCCTCCACGCGCGCGCCGGTCAGGGGAAGGTCCACCGCTCCCAGGCTGTAGAGCGGATGCCCGAACGCGAGCACCCTGTCTCCATCGACCCAGGTCACGGTCCCGGTGGCCGTCATGTCCACGTCCCCGCGCACGAGCTTGACCCCCACCGCCGAGCCCGGCTCCAGCGCCGGCGCGGGGGAGGGAGCGCGCCCAGCACCTCCCGCTTGAAGGGGGACGAACCCGGCACGCTCCAGGTCGGAGGCGACGCGCGCGAACCCCGCGCTGCCGAGCCCCGACACGGCCAGGGGCAGGGTCGGCGAGGCGGCTGCCGGCCTCGCAGCCAGGCTCAAGAGCCGCCCCTGGAAGAAGGAGGCCAGGCGATCCCCATGGCGCAGCCAGGAGAGGGCGTCCAGGGGGAGCCCCGCTGCCCGGCTCCGTGCGGGGGTCTCGTTGCGCGCGGCCACCGCCAGCATCTCCTCGATGGGGGTGATGCCGGCGATCGCGTCCTTGGTGAACCCCCAGGAGTAGGCGACCGCGCCCACCAGCCGGCCGTCCACGAACACGGGGCTCCCGCTCATCCCTGCCAGGACACCGGTCGTGGCCAGTGGTCCGCCGCTGCAGCGGGCGAGGATCAGGTTCTGGTCCGGTCCGATGTTGGGGAGCTTCCCCAGGATCTCCACGTCGAAGCTCTCGATCTTCGTGCCCTGGAACACGGTGCGCCCCGTCCCCTTCATGCCGGGGGCGACCTCCTCGAACGTGAGGATGGGGACGGATGCGGCGGAAGCCGGCCCAGGTGCCGCGAGGAGCGGGAGCGCCAGCACGGCGAGGAGGAGCGCACGTCGGAGATTCATGGAGCGACGACGCCTCGCACGGCCCCCCGCGAGAAAGCGAGGCGCGAGGATAGCACGCGGAAGGGAGGCCGATCGCGCTGCGCTGCGGCAACGGGCCCGCAGCCTTCGCGCCGCTCTAGGCGACGGGAAGGTCCGGTGCCGTCCCCGCGAAGACGATGCGGTCGCCGCCGGCGCGCCGGGCCGAGCCCACCGCCTCCTGTGCGCGGGCGAGGAGGTCGGCGGCGGAGGCCACGGCGGGCCCCGGTCCATCGGCGACCCCGACGCTGGCCGTTCCCTTGAGCGGCAGGGCGGGGCGCCCCTCCTCGGCGGGTCCTCCCGGGGCCTTGAAGACGAGGGTGCGCGTGCGCGTGCGCAGGCGCTGGGCCACCACGCGCGCACCGGCGGCCGGGGTCTCGGGGAGCCCGATCACCCACTGGAGGTCGCCGGAGCGGAACAGGAAGTCGGCCGTGCGCAGCGTGTCGGCCAGGGCCTGGGCGAGCGCGGCCGCGAACCCCTCCACCGCCTCCCCGCCGTAGGTCTCCCGCAGGGCATCCGCCCGATCCAGGACCAGGACCACCACCGAGAGGGGATGCCGGTACCGGAGGGCCCGGGTGAACTCGGCGGCCAGGCGCCGCAGCCCCTGCGTCGCCTCCGCGCCGGCCAGCGGGCTCGCGGCGTTGCGGGCCACCCGCCGGAGCCGGGCCAGCCGCACCGCCGCGCGCACCACCGCGCGCACATCCCGCCCGTCGGCGCCAAGGTCGAGGTCGGCCTCGGGGTCCCCGGTGGCCGACAGGACCGGCACCAGCAGGCGGGGGTCGCGCCCGGCGTGCGCCAGGTCGGCACCACTCCAGGGCGTCCCCTCGCCGACCACGGCCAGGTCGGGCTCGAGCTGACGGAGGCAGGCTTCCACTCCCTGGATCGATGCCGGGACGTGCAGGGGCTCCACCGCGTCCGGGGCCGCGGCCTCGCGCAGCAGGTCCTGCAGCGCGGGAGCCACCCGTCCCAGGGTCACGATCCGCAGGGGCACGCGGCCTCCAAACATCCTCACATGCGGGCCGGGACCTCGACCCCCATCAGCTCGAGGAGCCGGGTCATCTCCTCGAGGTACAGGTGGACGATCGCCGTCCGGGCCCGGCGCACCTCGGCGTCCTCCTCCTGCGCCACCGGCCACCGGTGATAGAAGGAATTGAACGCCTGCGCCAAAACGTAGGCGTGCTTGGCCACCGAGGCAAGCTCGAGGGCGTGCACGGCCTGCCGCACCACCCCATCCACGCGCCCGAGCAGGGAGGGCACGACCCAGTGCTCGGCGGCGGCTTCCTCCGGGAGCGCCTCCAGGCGCGCTCCCGCCAGGTGGCCGCGGTCCACGGCGGCCGCCCCGTGGCGCTCCGCCACCTTTCCCAGGATGTTCCGCGCCCGCACCACCGAATACTGGAGGTAGGGGCCGGTCTCGCCCTCGAAGGACAGCGCGTCGTCGAGGTCGAAGGCGACCACGCGGTTCCGCGAGAAGCGGAGCATGTAGTAGCGCAGCGCCCCCACGGCGATCATCCGGGCGGTGGCGGCGACCACCGCCTCCGGTGCCCCGGCATTGCGCCGGCGCACCTCCTCCGCCGCGCGGCGGAGGAGCGCGTCCAGGAGATCGTCGGCCCGCACCCCGAGGCCCTTCCGCCCCGACATCTCCAGGTAGGGGCGCGCGCGCTCCTCGTCCGTGAGCCGGTGCTCGGGGAACAGCGCCTCCACCGCCGCCGGCGTCAGCGCCACCATCTCGTAGGCGAAGTGCACCGAGGCTTCCGCCTCCTTGGCGTGCCCGAGGCGCCGCAGGCCCAGCGTGACCACGCGCTGGAGGTAGGACTGCCTGGTGTCGATCACGTTGTACACCCGCCCCGCCCCGCCGAACGCGGGATGCGCCGGCTCCCCTTCGCCGGCAGTCGTGCTCCAGAGCGGATAGAGCGCGGGCTCCGGGTCCCAGGGAAAGGGCACGTACCGGAAGTCGCGTCCGAGGAGGCCGAGCTTCCACATCTGGTAGGCGATGTCCTTCCCCACGTAGGTCACGGTCCCATCGCTGCGCACGATCACCTTCTGGTCCTCGCCCGCGCCCGCCTCCACGCCGGGAAGGTCCATGACCCAGCAGCCGGCGTTCTTCCCGGAATCCACGAGGTGGACGGCACCGGCAGCCCTGAGGCGCGCGAAGGCGTCCTCCCAGAAGCGCAGGCGCAGGATGTCGCTCTCCCGGGGAAGGAGGTCGTAACGCACGCCGATGCGGTGCATGGTGCGCAGGTGATGCCGCACCATGCGCCGGGCCACCACCGCGGCCAGCGCGGCCTCCTCCCCCTCGTCCGCCTCCATGGCATGGAGCACCCGCTGCCGGTGGTGGCGGCGGCCGGCGTCCTCCTCGAACCAGCGGGTGACCTCCGCGTAAAGGTCCCAGGCCAGATAGTCGAAGCGCTCGCCCCGGGCGGCGAGGGCCGCCTCGTCATAGGTGGTGCGCACGTCGGCGAGGGTCTGCCCGCGCAGCTGCACCAGGCCGACCACCAGGTCCGCCACCTGCACCCCGGTGTCGTCGATGTAGTTCTGCACCTCGACCCGGTGGCCGAGCCGGCGCAGGCAGCGCACCAGCGTGTCGCCCAGCACGGCGTTGCGCAGGTGGCCGATGTGTGCGGCCTTGTTGGGATTGATGTTCGTGTGCTCGACGATCACCTTCGGCCCGTCCGTGCGCTGGGGGAGGGGCTCGCCGGAGATCCAGGCGCGCAGGAGGGCGGTGCGATCGAACGTGACGTTGACGTAGCCTGCTCCCGCGACCTCCACCCGTGCGATCCCAGGAGGGCGGCCCACGCGCGCCACCAGGTCTTCGGCGATGGCCCGGGGCGGCTTGCGCAGGCGCTTGGCCAGCTCGAAGCAGAGCGGCGTGGCGAGGTCCCCCAGCCCGGGGTGCGGTGGATAGGTGAGCGGCACGTCGTCCAGCGTGACGCCGAGACCCTCCGCGGCCGCGCGCACCGCCTCCCGGAAACCCTCCTCCGGCCCGCCGCTCGCGTTCACGGATCCTCCTGGGGCGCGCGCCGCCGGCCGCGCGCGGAAGGCGCGGCACTATAGACCGAGGCGAGGCAGCGGGAGCGAAGCGGCTCCGCTCAGCGGGGGAGAGGCTTGGAGAGGACGCCCTCGGACGGGCTCACGAGACCCGTGGAGGTGATGCCCTCGATGCGGTACACGTACGCGGCGCCCGGTTCCGCCCCCGGGTCGTCGAAGGCGTAGGCGGCGGTTTCCTCGGGTGCCCCCAGGGAGGGAATCCACACCGGGTTGATGCGCACGGATTCCCGGGTGCCCACCCGGACGCGCACGAGGTCGAAGCCCACGAGGTCGCGCTCGCCGGCCGTCTCCCACGTCACGTGCCGCATGCCCGCGCCGTCCTGCGTCACCTCGAAGCTCTGGAGCTCGAAGGGATAGCCCCGCTCGCGGTAGGCCGCCCAGGTATAGCGCCGCGCGGGCTCTCCGGGGCGGGCCACGTTGCGCACGAGCAGGAGCACCTCGTCCAGGCCCGTCAGGGGCAGGGTGGTCTCGCCTCCGCCATCCTCGTCCAGCTCCACGGGGACGAGATGCCGCCGCCCGTCGGCGAAGTGGACCAGGAGATCGGCCTCCCATGCCCCCCCGGCTTCGCCCTCGAAGCGGATGGAGAGCCCGCCACCGGTCTCCCCCGGTGCCAGCCGCACCGTGGCGGCGCCCAGGGGGGATACCGGCGGATCGGACTGCACCGAGAGGGCTGGGAGCCCGTCCGCGCTGGCGGCGTCACGGGGACCATCGATCCCGGCCGCGAAGGAGAAGTGACGCCCGTCATCCCGGCGGCCCACCAGGGCCGACCAGACCTGGAACTCCCGGAAGGCGGCGGTCAGCCCCACGCCGGCGGCGCGCCGCAGCGCACGGTCGAGCGCGCTCGCCGCATCTGTCGGGGATGCCGCCAGCTCCTGGAGCGTGAGGCGCACCCCGGTGGACCCGTAGGCGTCGTGCACGAAGGCGAACCATGCGGCATTCCCCGCCATCAACCCCAGGTCACCGGTGGGCAGACCCTCGCCCATCCGGGCGAGCCGGGTCGACAGGAAGGCGAGCCGGCGGTCGTCGGCGCCGAGCAGGGCCAGCTCCGCCCAGCTGGCGAAGGCCTCGGCCCAGTCGGGAGGTGCGCCCGGTCCCAGGATCCGGTGCGCCTCCTGGTGGATGGCCTGCGCGCGCAGGCCCGCGGCGCCACCCTCGGGGCTCGCGTCCAGCACGAGCAGGGCGCGCGCCCGTGCGTTCCCGGGCAGCACGTAACCGGCGGTCCCGGACAGCTGGGCGAGCAGGACGTCCGCCGGTCCGGATGCGGGGAGGTCCAGCCGCGCCGCGAGCGCGTGCACATCCTCCAGGCCCCGCAGCACGGCCTGCAGGGCATCGGGCCTGCCGTCGCCGTCCAGGTCCAGGTCCTCGATCCGGTCGGGGGCGTTGCGGTCGAGGGTGTAGCGGATGGACGTGCCATCTCCCGCCACCAGCGTGCGCTCGCCCGCCACGTGGACGTCGGTCCGCAGCACGCGCTCCGCCCGGCGCAGGGCCGGAGGCGCCGACTCGCCGCGGGCCGGCGCGAGCAGCGGGTTGAGACACGTGGTCGTGGAACTGCTGCCGGAGAGGACGAGGGCCGCCTGGGTCCGCCCCCCCGGACGAGGGGACGGGAAGGTGTCGGCTGCCGCCGCCGGGGGGATCGCGAGCGCGCCCGCGACCCCCGCCGCGAGCGCGGCGCCTGGGAGGGCGCGACGGACGGCGGCCAAGGACACGGACACATCCCCTCCTGGAGGCTCGACGTCCCCGAATATATGGGGAGGCGCCCGTCCCGTCAACCAAGTGCTTGAGGAGACTTGTTTTAGTGCGCCCTGGCCGCCTAGGGAACGACGCGGACGACCACCACGGTGGTGTTGTCCTCACCGCCGCGCTCGTTGGCCCGGGACACGAGCTCCCGGCAGGCGTGCTCCGGGTCCTTTCCGGAGCGCCGGAGGATCGCCTCGATCTCGGAGTCGGGGACCATCGTGTTCAGACCGTCGGAGCAGAGGAGGAAGACGTCGCCGGGGCGCATGCCTTCCTCGCGCACCTCCGCGGTGGCCTCGGTGCGGCTCCCCAGCGCACGCGTGACGATGTTGCGCATGGGGTGCCGTTGCGCGGCCTCGTCCGAGAGCAACCCGAGCTTCACCTGCTCGTTGACCCAGGAGTGATCGGAGGTGAGGCGCCGCAGCTCGCCTTCGCGCAAGAGATAGGCTCGGCTGTCTCCCACGTGGCCGATGACGGCGCGCTCCTCCTCCACCAGCATCGCCACCAGGGTCGTGCCCATCTGACGCTGATCCGCCTGCGCCTGCGAATCGCAGATGCGGGCGTTGGCCGCGTGCACCGCGTCCTGCAGGCGCACCGCCGCCTTTCCGTCCGGGGGCCCCGCCAGGGACTCCTTGAGGGAATCGACGGCGAGGCGGGAGGCGACCTCTCCCGCCGCGTAGCCCCCCATGCCGTCGGCGATGACGTAGAGATGTGCGCGTGCGTCCACCAGGAAGGCGTCCTCGTTGCTCTCCCGGCGCCGCCCCACGTCGCTGAGGCCATAGGCCTCTGCCCTCATCGTGCCGTCCCTCGTGCCGCGCCGCGCCGGGGTTCGGGAAGGCGTCCCGTCCGCAGCTCCTCGAGCTTGATGGAGGCCGCCGGCTGGGTGGGGTCCTGCTCGAGGACGGCCTCGAGCTGCGTCTCCGCTTCCTTGAACTGGCCGGCACGCAGCTGGGCGAAGGCCAGGTTGATGCGGGGAACGAGATAGTCGGGGTTCAGGGCGGCGGCGCGGCGGAAGGCGGCGATCCCCTCCTCCACGCGGTCCAGCTCGCACAGGGCCACGCCGCGGAAGTTGTGGAGGTCCGCGTACTTGGGAGAGAGGGCGAGCGCGCGCTCCAGCTCGTCCAGGGCCTTCTCGTACTCCTCCGCCTTCAGGAGGTCGATGGCGGTGTGGTAGTGCTCCTCGAAGCGGATCGGGTCCGACCGGAAGGCCTCGTGGAAGAACTCCTCGGCCTCCGACAGCATCCCTTCGCGCAGCCGCTGCACCCCCTTCTCGTAGGGCTCCCGGATCTTGCGGATCTTGAGCTCCATGGCCTGCGCGAAGGCTTCTCCCGCCTCCTCGTCGCGCCCGGAGCGCAGCAGGGCGAAGGCCATGGCGACGCGGGCGTCCAGGTAGCTCTCGTGCACGGACACCGCGAGCTGGTACTGCTCGATGGCCTCCCCGAAGCGCTCCAGCCGCTCCAGCACCTTGCCCAGGTGGAAGCGGATGTCCGGCCACTCCGGGCTCACCTCCGCGGCGCGCGCATACTCCTGGGCCGCTCCCTCCAGGTCCCCCTTCTTCACGAGCTTCTCGGCCGAGTTCATGAAGGTCTGCGTGAGGTAGTAGCGGCTGATACGGCGGTCGCTGTCCGTCAAGGTGGGCTCGTCGCGCAGCGCCTTGCGGAAGAACTCCACCGCCTGCTTGAACTCGTTGCGATAGTAGTGGTAGATGCCGGACTTCACGTGGTAGTTGGCCATGAGGTTCCGGACTTCCTTCAGCAGTCGCATCAGTTTTTCTTCCTGAAGCTGGGCGCGCTCTTCTGCGTGCGCAGCTCGAGAGTGCGCTTGGCCATGCGGCGGATGATCTCGGGCACGTTCTTGTCCGAGCCCAGGATCTTCAGGTCCTTGGTCACCAGGCGGCCCACGAAGTTCGTGGAGATACCGGGCGGCGTGCGCGGGTTGCGCACCAAGGCGGCGATGACGGAGTAGCTCTTCACGAACTCCCGGTGGTTCCCCACCGTGCGCAGGATCTCGTCCGAGACCGAGCGCATGGCGGCGATGCGCGCCGCCTCCTCCTCACCCAGTCGCGGGTTCTTGAGCACGGAGAGGGCCACGATCTTGTTGGTGTCCCGCACCAGGATGAGGCGCTCCTCACGGCCGCCCTTCATGGCCAGGATGGCGCGCTGGGCGGTGTTCAGGGTGAGGATCCGCTTGTAGGCGCTGCGCACCACGGGATCGTCGGAGTTGGCGAACTCCTCCGCGTCCAGGATCTCGCTGGCCGCGAACAGCTCCCCCACGTCCACCTGGAGGAGGCGTGCCGCCTCCTCGGCGTCGATGGACTCCAGGCCCTCCAACGGACTGGGGCCCTCGTCGGAACCGCTTCTGGAGACGCGATCGAGGAGGTCGAGGATGCGGCCGCGCTGGTGGGGGCGCAGGGCGGGATTGGCGGAGAGGCCATCGAACAGCCCCGGCCAGCGCAGCAGCCGCTCCTCGTTGGTCAGCACGAGGTCGATGACGGCGGCGCTTCCTTGCCCGCCCAGGATGGAGAGCGCCTCCTCGGGGGCCTGCGGGTGGAAGGCGAGCTTCTCGGCCAGGGACTCGTCTCGCGCCGCGCGCGCAGCGAAATGGACCAGGACCTCGGGGGCGCACGCGGGGTCCGCCAGGATCTCCCGCAGATCGGCCGGTCCCAGGACCTGCAGGCTGGAGGCCGCGTCCTGCCTCACCTGCTCCTCCCCGTCGCGCAGGAGATGGAGGTACAGGCGCACCAGGCTGGCTCGCGGCAGGGGGAGCGCACCGCGCGCGGCCGCGGCCCGCAGCTGCAGGGGGGCGGCCCCGCTGAGGATCTTCTCGGAAAGCACGTCGGACACAGACGGCGTGCTCATCCGCGCGTCCTCGAGGAGGCCGCGGCCCGCATGGAGGAGACCGGTCCCTCGTGCCCGCGCCGCGCGAGCCAGTACCAGAGGAGCCCGCCCGCCACCAGCGCCACCGTGAGGACCAGCGCCACCAGGACCACCAGGCGGGCCTTCTTTCCGGCGGGCAGGGGGTCCGCCACCACGACCACGGGGGCGGTGTGGCGTGGCACGGGGACACGCTTCCCCTCGTCCCCCTCTTCTTGAGCCCGCTCCTCCAGGAGATAGGCGTTCACCATCGCCTCGGGATCCACGCCGATGTATTCGGCGTAGGCCCGCACGAACCCCTTGTTGAAGACGCCGCCGGGAAGGTGGCGGAAGTCGTTCTGCTCCAGGGCCTCCAGGTAGCGGAGGTTGATCTTCGTCGCCTCGGAGACCTCGCGCAGGGAGATCTGCCGCAGTTCTCTCTCCCGCTTGAGCTCTTCACCGAACGAGGACATCGGATCTCCCCCGGGCGAGCCCGCGAAAGAGAGCCCCCAGGGCGACGCCGGATTCTAGGAACCCGCC
>DASUFT010000168.1:0-26999 GCA_036274395.1 Candidatus Polarisedimenticolaceae bacterium
CGTGCTGGGCCGGCGGCTCTTCCCGTCACACCTCTCTCTGCACCCGAGCTGGGCCAGGCTCTACCGGCGCGACTGGACCACGCCCGAGCTCGGGGCCAACGCCCGTCACGCCCTCGTGCACGCCTTCTAGCTCCAAAAAAAGAATGGGACGGCGTTTCCGCGGTCCCATTCCTTTCAGCGATTCACCAACAAGCTCGGGTCCACGATGCCTTGACAGTGCCGGGGGCCGCCGGTAGCGTCCCACCTTCCCCGGGGAGGAGTCCGGATGGCTTCGTGGCCCGCGCGCGCCCTGCTCGCCTGCACCCTGCTCGCCGGCGCCGGGACCGCCCGTGGGGACGACGGCTTCCTGGCCGAGACCGGATTCGATCTCGCGCTCACGGACGACGCCACGCGCGCCACCGCCTCCGTCCGCTGGTACCCGAACGTCGGCCAGGACTGGCTGGTGCAGTTCGGCGCCCGGGCCTCCGCCGAGCAGCTCCGGTTCTCGGGCCTGGACGTGACCGCCGCATCGGTCGGCGGGTTCGTCGGGCTCAGCCACGCGGTCGGGCGGATCTGGCCCACGGTCACCGTGGGCATGGATCGTCCGTTCCAGAACGGTGACGTGGTGGACCGCGAGATCACCGGGACCCTGGGCGCGCGATGGTTCCTCTCCGGGCGTGGATCGGCCAGCTACGCGGTCCACCTGGGAGGCTTCCGGACCGAGTGGTCCGGAGCGGGCGGGCTCCCGGACCGGACGGGGTACGGGATCTTCGCCGGACTGCACCAGGCGCGCCTGTCTCCGGACGCCTGGCGCGCGCTCGGGCCCGAGGCCGTGCGCGACGACCAGGGCACCCTGGGCCGCGAGGTCGAGTTCCTGGGCGCCGGCACCCTCGACGACTACTGGGGCGGGTTCGCCCTGGACAGCTTCTCGCCGCAAGGACGGGCCGACGTCGGCTTCGGTTTCGAGCGAGCCTGCCTCGACGATCCCACGAGCGACCTCACCGCCTGCGGGTGGGTGGGCGAGGTGCGCGGGGAGTGGCACTTCGGGCGCCGCAGCGGTCTCCTGGGGGAGTTCGCGGAGCCTTGGGTGCCCCTGATCGGGATCTCCGCGGGAGCGCTCGCCGGTCCCGCGCACGACTACTACGACTACACGGGCGCGGTCTGGGCCGGGGTGCGCTGGCAGCCTTCGAGCTGGCCCTTCTCCCTGCATCTGGCGGCGGTGGGACGGCAGCTCGTGGCGGGGGAAGGGTTCGACGACCGCACGGTCGGCGGCCTGCAGATCGGCCTCACCTTCGACTAGCCGCGGAGCCGGGGCGGCGAGCCCCGGCCCCGCGCTGCGTCACTTGTTCCTGGACCGCGGGGTCTCGGCCAGGTCCCGGGTCGTGCCCGTCTGGCTCTGTCCCAGGGTGCCCGTGGTGCCCGTCCCCTCGGTGGCGTTCGTCGTCGTGGTCCCCATCATCGGCGATGTGGACGGGGTGCCCAGGGTGGAGCCGCCCATCCCCATTCCCCGATGGGAGCTGCCGGCTCTCTCCTGCTTGCGCACGCGCAGCTGGTTGTTGACCTCCTTCACGCCCATCACCTGATCGACGAGGTCCTCGGCCAGGTACTTGGCCCGGCGGTCGTCCACCGTGCCCGACAGGGTCACCTCGGCTTCCCGCACGGTGACGTCGATGTCGCTGGCGTCGATGTCGGGGTGACGGTAGAGCCGATCGTTGACCTCCTCGGTGATCCGCTCGTCCGAGCGCCGGTAGTTCTTGGGGCCGAAGCCGAAGAACCGTCCGATCGACTCCATGATCCCGGGACCGCCCCGGTCGTCGCGCGTGTCCTCGTTCCACTCGCGGTCGCGGTCCCGCTCGCGATCCCAGTTGTGTGACGGGTGCTCACGGCCGTAGTTCTGCTCCCGGTAGCTCTCCTGCGCGTAGCGTCCCTGCCAGGAGGACGACGGCCGGACGCCGCCGTACCCGCCATACCCGCCGGAGGTCCCGGAGTGCTGTCCAGCCTGCGGGCCACGGTTCCACTCGTCGCGGACCTCGCCCGTGCTGCCGCGTCCGTACTCGCGGCCTCGCCCGCGGTCGTAGCCGTCCTCGTAACCGGCACCGCTGCTCCTGGAGCCACCGCCCCACGTCTGCGAGGCGTTCCCGCTTCCCCATCCACCGCGGTCGTACTGGGACGCGGTCCACCCGCCGGCGCGGTCCTCGCGGCCCCACTCGTTCCTTCCCGGCCTCCCTCCGTACTCCCGGCTCTGGCGCCACCGGTCCTCTCCGCCGTGGTCTGAGCGGTAGTCGGACGTGTGCTGCTCGTTGTATCCGCCGGCGCTGCCCTGGCCGTAGCCACCGCCGCGTCCGTAGCGGTCGCGTTCCCACTCGGGCTCGCGGCCGCGCAGGCGACTCTCGCGCGTGTAGCCTTCGCGGTCGAAGTCTTCCCCCCAGTTCCGCTGTTCCTCGCGGCCTCGCCCGTACGGGCGGTTGTCGTCGCGTTCCGTGTCGCGGTTGCGGTCCATGACCGATCGGTCCCGATACCTGTCCATTCCGAGGGCCTCCTTTCGGGGCTCGAGGTGGGATGTCCGCCGGTTGCGACGCCGGCGCGCGGCTCGGGAGACGCAGCGGCGGGGATTGACGCCACTCTACCCAGCGCGTCCCTCGAAGGTCAAGACGGCCGGCCCTTCTTACACGCGGAAGAGGAGAAGGTGGTGCCTCGCGCCCGTGGCAAAGGCAGCGGGATGCGCGTTTTCGAGATGGCACGTCCCCTGCAAAACGGGAACGCACACCACCCTCCACGCGTCCGGTCCTTCGGAGGAGTCCCATGCACGAGAGAGCCCATCGTCTCGGCGTTGCACTCATCATCCTCGCGCTCGTCACCCTGGTCGGGGTTGCCCACGCCCAGACCTCCACCACGAGCTCGACCCCCTCGTCGACCACCTCTTCGTGGACGACTTCCGCGGTCACCGGCACGGTGATGTCCGTCGATCCGCAGGCCAAGTCGGTCACGGTGAAGACCGACGCGGGCTCCACACAGGCCTTCCTGCTGTCCGATCCCATCTGGATGCGCTCGGCCGGCAAGGACATCTCGATCAACGAGCTGAAGGTCGGCGACCGCGTCCGCATCGAGCCCACGCCAGGAGCCGGAACCGACGAGCCCACCCGCACCGCTTCCCGGCTCGAGGTCCTCGGCGCCGGTTCCATCCAGGGATCCACCGGGAGCACCTACGGCGCCGAGTCCCCGTCGATGGAAACGGGCACCCAGCCGGGCAGCGGCAGCGCCATGGGCGCCACCTCGTCGGACCGGACCGGCAGCGCGCAGCGCACGGTCAGCACCGAGCGCCCCGTCCTCGGCGAGTCCGCCGATGCCGGCGAGGACCGCGACGCCATGCCCTCCAGCGCAGGGTCCACCACCGGTCGGACCGTGAGCACGGATCGACCGGTGCTCGGCCAGAAGCCGGAACGGGACACGGCAACCACGGGGTCGACCTCGAGCACCACGACCACCGGGTCCACCACCTACGGCACGTCGAGCACGACAGGGACCACGGGAAGCACCGGGACCTACGGCTCCTCGACGTACGGCTCGTCCACGACGACGCCCTCCAGCCCGGCGACGTCGAGCACGGCCTCGTCCACCAATACCCAGACCAGCGCGGATGAACTCCCGGCCACGGCAAGCCCCCTGCCCATGCTCGGCGTCCTGGGCCTCCTGGCCCTCGGTGCAGGGTTCGCGCTCCGCGCCACCCGGAAGCAGCACTCCTGAAGGGGCTGCCCGTTCGTCGTCGAGCCGGTGACCCGGCTCCTTGGATCGGGGCCGTTCCCCTTCGCTCCGGCCTCGAAGAAACCCGTCCCTCCCACCCGGCGGGGCCCTGAAAGGGGCCCCGTTTTTTTTGGTCGCCATTTCCCTCGAACGGCAGGTTGACCGGGGGAGGCCCGCGGCGTAGAAGGTGGCCGTTTCCGGGGGGAACACGATGCCGCCGTTCAAGCTCTCCAGGCGCTCCAGGGGATGGATCGCCGCCGCCGCGCTCGGTGTGGCCGCGGCGGCCGGGCCGGTTCGCGCCGCCGGGCACGGGGAGCCGGGCCCGGTCACCCCGGTGAGGGTGGAGCTGCGGGATCGGTCGGCCGACCTCCGCCTCTTCCAGCAGCTGGGGGTCGACGTGGACGGCGTGTTCGGTTCCTGGGCGCGGATCTACGTGGTGCCCGAGGAGGCGGCCAAGCTGGAAGCGCTGGGGTACGCCCTGTCCAGCGTCGATCCCGGTCTTCAAGGGGTGAAGGACGTGGGCGAGGCCCGGCCCCTCGCTCCCGGCGTGGTCCCCAGCACCTATCACACCTACGAGACGCTCACGTCCGAGCTGCAGCAGATCGCGGCCGCGCATCCCGACCTCGTCCGTCTGTACGCGCTTGGGAACTCGGTGCAGGGGCGCACGCTCTGGATGGTCAAGGTGACGCAGAACCCCGATCTCGAGGAGGACGAGCCGGAGGTCCGGTACATCGCGGCGATGCACGGGGACGAGGTCGTGGGCAAGGAGATGACGGTCAACCTGCTGAACCTCCTGGTGGAGGGGTACGGCGTGGATCCCCGGATCACGGCCCTCCTGGACACGACGGAGATCTGGCTCCTCCCCTCCATGAATCCCGACGGCACCGCCCTCAACCAGCGATACAACGCGTCCGGCTTCGACCTCAATCGCTCCTTCCCGGACCAGTTCACGGACACCACCGACAGCCCGGCGGGGCGGCCGGTCGAGGTGCAGCACGTCATGAACTGGGGGTACGCGCACACCAGCAACCTCTCCGCCAATTTTCACGGCGGGGCGCTGGTCGCGAACTACCCCTACGACGGGACCTCCTCGGGGAACAACGACTACTCCAACGCTCCCGACGATGCGCTCCTGCGCTCCCTCTCCCGCACCTACGTGGACCCGAACGGGCCCATGGCCGTGAGCAACGGCGATCCCTCGTGGGACCGCGGCATCTGCAACGGCGCCGACTGGTACGTGGTCCGGGGCGGGATGCAGGACTGGAACTACGTCTGGCGCGGCGACCTCGAGGTCACGCTGGAGATCGGGACCGTGAAGTGGCCGGCGGGGAGCACGCTGCCGCAGTTCTGGGAGGAGAACCGCGAGGGGATGCTGGCCTACCTGGAGCGCGCCCAGGAAGGCGTGCGCGGCCTCGTGCGCGACGTCAACACGGGGGCGCCGCTGCGCGCCGCCGTGCGCATCAGCGGGGTCACCAGCAGCGGCGCCAGCACCTGGAGCGATCCCGAGGTGGGGGACTTCCACAAGCTGCTGCTCCCGGGCCGCTACGACCTCGAGGTCTCGGCCACCGGCTACGCCACCGCGTACCTGCGGGACGTGGTGGTCCCCGACGGCCCCGCCGTGCGCAGGGACGTGTTCCTGCAGCCCCTCTCCACGAACCTGCAGCCCACGGCCTACCAGGTGAGGGACAACGCCGACGCCGAGCTCTCCCCGGGCGAGGCGTCCGATCTCTCCGTGAGCCTGAAGAACTTCGGGCAGGGGATCACCGGCGTGACCAGCGTCCTGGAGCCGGTGGGCTTCGACTCCGTGGTCAACCGCGCCACGGGCACCTATCCGAGCATGCCTGGAGGTGGGAGCGGCACCACCCAGTCCCCCTACTACCGGGTGACGGCGGCCGCCGGTGCCCCCGCCGGCCGCAAGCTGGGCTTCGTCGTGCGCTGGTCCGGTTCCACGGGTCAGGGACGGACGGAGCCCTTCTGGGTGCCGCTGGGAGCGCAGACCTGCACCACGGTCGCCGCCACCGACGTCCCCAAGGCGGTGCTCGACCACGGCACGGCGGAGAGCACGCTGACCTTCCCCAGCGACCGCGAGATCTCCTCCGTGGACGTCTACGTGGACGTGCTCCACCCCTACGTGGGCGATCTGCACGTCAGCGTGCGCTCGCCCGCGGGAACGCCGGTGGCGCTGCACAGCCGCTCCGGCGGTTCGGCGGACAACATCCTGGGCTGGTTCGACGACACCCTCTTCCCGGCGGAGCCGCTCTCGCGATTCCGTGGCGAGGACGCGGCCGGGACCTGGACGTTGCGCGTGGAGGATGGCGTCGGCACGAACACGGGCTCGCTGCGGAACTGGTCGCTGAAGGTGTGCGGCCGGCCCTTCGACCCCGCCACGCCCGAGATCGAGCTGGCGGAGTTCTCCAAGGTGGGATCGGACCTCCGGATGAGCTGGTGGGCCCATCCCGGGCTCACCTCGTACCGGGTCTACCGCTCGTCGAGCCTTCAGCCCCGTGGGAGCTTCATGGACGCGACCGGAAGCGACGCCGATCCCACGGACGCCCGCTTCACCGAGGCCCTGGAGGGAGATCCGGGCGAGACGATCTACTTCCTGGTCACGGGCGTGGGGCCGGCGGGCGAGGGGCCGCGGTAGAGCAGGCGGCAGCCCGCGGCTACAATGGGGGCACCCCTTCCGCCAGGAGCCTGCCATGCCACGCCGGGACGACGACCCCAAGACCCGTGACGCCGCCAAGCGGCACCGCACCCACCCCGATCCCCCGATCCTGGGCCAGACCACGCACCGCCAGCTCGTCGACAGGGACGGCGAAGGCGGGGTCGGGGGGACCACCGCCGGCCTGTACCGCCAGCCCTCGGGCACGGGGCCGGACAGCCCGCGCCGGAGCCCACGTGAGAACGGAGAGATCGACTACGCGCGGGCGCACGCCGAGCTGGGGGACGGGAGCGACGACTTCACCAGCGACCGTGCGGAACAGGCGCTGGAGGCGGAGCGCGGCGAGCCGGAGGTGACGGAGTCGCTCACCTCTTCGGGCGTGATGGAGGAGAACGTGGATCTCGGGGCCGACACCGTTGCGCCCCTGGACGAGCGTGCCCCCCGGCGTCCGGCGGCGGAGAACCGCAAAGATCGGCGCAAGCCTCCGGACTCCGCGATTCAGAAGCCGTAGACCGGCCGGAGCTTCTCCTCCAGGTAACGCACGAGGGGCCCGTGCCCGAGCGCCTGCCCGGTGACCCGCCGGCACAGCTCCGGTGCGGGCCAGCGCCGCCCGTGGCGGTGCACGTGCTCCCTCAGCCAGGCCAGCAGGTTCCCGAAGCGTCCCTGCGCCAGATCGCCGGGAAGGTCCGGGATGGCCGCGCTCGCCGCCTCCCAGAGCTGCGCCGCGTACAGGTTCCCCAGGGTGTAGGTGGGGAAGTAGCCGATGAGCCCGTTCGACCAGTGCACGTCCTGCAGGCAGCCCCGCGCGTCGTCGGGGACGGTGAGCCCGAGGTCGGAGCGCATGCGCGCGTTCCAGGCCTCCGGCACGCCGTCCGCCTCCAGGTCCCCGCGCAGGAGCGCGCGCTCCAGATCGAAGCGCAGCATCACGTGCAGGTTGTAGGTCACCTCGTCGGCATCCACCCGGATCAGGCTGGGCTCCACCGCGTTGGCGCAGCCCACCACCTCGTCGAGGCTTCGTCCGTCGATCTCGCCCCCCAGCTGCCGGCGCGCCTCCGGCAAGGCCCAGGTCCAGAACGCGCGCGAGCGTCCCACCTGGTTCTCCCACAGGCGTGACTGGCTCTCGTGGACCCCCAGCGAGCACGCCTCGGAGAGCGGCTGCCCCCAGCGCTCCGCCTTGGGGAGTCCCTGCTCGTACAGCGCGTGCCCCACCTCGTGCATCGTCGAGCTGAGGGCGTCGAGGAAACGATCGTCCGTGTAGCGGGTGGTGATGCGCGTGTCCCCCGGCCCCATGCCGGCCGTGAACGGGTGCGCCGACTCGTCCAGGCGGCCAGCCTCGAAGTCGTAGCCGAGCGAGGCCGCCACGAAGCGGCTGAATCGTTGCTGCGCCGCGAGCGGAAACCGGGCCCCTTGCAGGGAGGTGTCCGGTCTCCGGCGCGCGCCCTCGACGCGTCCGAGGAGGGACACGATGGCCTCCCGGAGGGGCGCGAAGATACGCTCCAGGGCGGCGCTCCGCATGCCCGGCTCGTAAGTCTCGAGGAGGGCGTCGTAGGGCTCGCCTCCCTCGGGGGTGCCGTAGCAGGCCGCCTCCTTGCGGTGCAGCACGATCTGCCTGTCGAGCCAGGGGGCGAACAGCGCGAAGTCGCTGGCGCGGCGCGCCTCCTTCCAGACCTCCATGGCGCGCGAGCTGGTCTCGCTCATCTCCGCCACCAGGGAGGCGGGGAGACGCGTGGCGCGCGCATAGTCGCGCCGCAGCTCGCGCAGGTTCGCCGCGGCGTCGGGGTCCTCCCGCAGGTCGGGGTCGGCCTCGCAGTCGGCGAGCCACTCCCCGACCGAGGGGTGCGTGACGCGCTCGTGCACCAGCCGGGCCAGAAGGCCCATCTCCTCCGCCCGGAAGGTCACCGCCTTCGGCGGCATCGCCGTCTCCTGGTCCCACTCCAGCACGGAGGAGACCGAGGCCAGGGTCTGCGCCTCCGCCAGGTGGGCGAGCAGGCGCCGGTAGCTCTCCGCTGCACTCATGACCGGGATCGTAGCAAGATTGGGGGGATGGACGTTCCGGTGTGGACGGTGGATGCCTTCGCCGACCGGCGCTTCTCCGGGAACCCGGCCTCCGTCTGCCTCCTCTCGAGCGACGTCCCTGCGCAGACGCTGCAGGCGGTCGCGGCGGAGATGAACCACTCGGAGACGGCCTTCCTGCGCGAGCGAGAGGACCACTGGGACCTGCGGTGGTTCACGCCCTCCGTGGAGGTGGCGCTCTGCGGCCACGCCACCCTCGCCTCGGCGCACGTGCTCTGGGAATCCGGGCGGCTCGCGCGGGACGTGCGCGCCACTTTCCAGACCGCGAGCGGGATCCTCACCGCGGCCCAGGAGGACGACCGCATCGTGCTCGACTTCCCCCTGGAGCCCGCCGAACCCATCCCGGAGCCGGAGGGGCTCGCCCATGCCCTGGGGGCGGAGGTCGTGCGGGTGGGCCAGAACCGGATGGACCTCCTGGCCGAGCTCGCGGACGAGAGGACGATCGCGTCCCTCGACCCGGACCTCGCCCGGCTCGCCGCCTACCCCGTCCGCGGCACGATCGTCACCGCACGGGCGGAGACACCCGGCGTGGACTTCGTGTCCCGCTTCTTCGCCCCCCAGTCGGGGGTGGACGAGGACCCCGTCACCGGATCCGCGCACTGCGCCCTCGCCCCCTGGTGGTCGGAGCGGATCGGCCGCACGGCCATGACGGGAAGACAGCTCTCGGCCCGGGGGGGAGTGGTCGGGGTGCGCCTGTCCGGCGCGCGCGTGCACCTGCTCGGTCGCTGCATCACCGTCGTCGAGGGCAGGCTGATCCTCTGAGGCGGGCGGGATTGCCGGGCGCCCTAGGTCGAAACGCGCCGCGCCGGACCGGTCGCACCCGCGTGGAGGGCGTGGATTCCCTGTTTCTCGGTGGCATGCGACGTGCTGCCCAAGGTCTCTAGATCGGACCTACCTGTCCCAACAACTCACGGGAGGTAAACGGAAAATGCGCACGATTCGCGTTGCGGCAACGGCCGTCGCGCTCGGGCTGCTGGTCACCGGCAGTGCCCTGGCCCAGACGGACGACCGCTCGACCACCGGGTCGTCGACCACGACGTCGACGAGCCGAACGACCGACTCCGGCACGACCGTCACCGGCAAGGTGACGAACGTCAACGTGTCGGGCCGGAGCTTCACCGTTGAATCGTCCTCCGGGGCGATGACGTTCCAGACCAACAGCAGCACGCAGATTGCGACCTCCATGTCCGGCTCCCAGACGGGCACAGGGTCGAGTGGCTCCACGGGCAGCATGTCCGGGACCGCCACCACCGGCACCATGGGCACGCTCTCCAACCTGAAGGTCGGGGACCAGGTCCGCGTGGCCTACTCGGGCTCGTCCTCCACGCCCACCGCCACCCGCGTGGAGGTCATGAACGCCGGGTCCACCAGCTCGAGCTACGGGACGACCGGCACGACCGGCACGATGGGCTCGGGCAGCACCTATGGGACGACCGGCTCCACCGGCTCCGGCAGCACGTATGGCACCACCGGCACCACCGGATCCATGGGCTCGACGGGGACGACCGGGAGCACGGGAACGAGCGGCAGCACGACGGGCTCGACCTATGGGACGACCGGCTCCACGGGCAGCACGGGGACCGGCTCGAACACCTACGGCACCGGCTCCGCCGGCTCCTCGGTGACCTCCCGCGAGACGTCGCCGACCGGCACCACGGGCAGCACGACCGGGTCGACCTACGGCACGACCGGGACGACCACGTCCCGCTCCACCTACGGCTCGAGCACGGTCACGAGCCCGTTGACCGGCAGGATCGTGTCCGTCGATCCCACCGGAAACACGGTGATCGTGGAGACCCCCAGCGGCCGCGAGACGTTCACCACGACCAGCACCACGCGGTTCATGTCCGGTGGGCGCACGGTGATGCTGTCCAACCTGCACGAAGGGGACAATGTCACGGTCACCTTCACCGGGACCGGCGCGGATCGCAACGTCAGCCGCATCGAGGTGACGCCGAGCAGCTCGTCCGCGCAGAGCGGCAGCAGCTCCTCGTACTCCTCCACCTCGCGTTCGTCGACGTCCACCACCTCGCCGTCGTCCACCTATGGTTCCTCCACGGGTTCGACGACGACCGACACCGACACGGACACGGAGATGCCCGCCACGGCGAGCCCGCTCCCTGCCGTGCTCATGATTGGACTGATCCTCCTGGCCAGCGGGTGGGTCCTGCGGCGCCGCCGCGCCTGACCTGCGGAAAGCCTCCGACCGGAGCCTCCGAGCGATTCTTCGAGGCTCCGGTTGGGGGGCCGGGGGGTTCCGACGGGAGACCGCATGGTCCGGTGGATCGAGCGCTTCCTCGTGGCAGGCGGCATCGCCTGCCTTCTGTTCGTGGGCGCGGCCACGCTCCACGGCCGCATCGGCCAGGCCTACGCCTCCTGGTCGTTCGACCGCGAGCTGGAGGGGCGCCCGGTCTCGGCCCGCGGTTTCCTCGCGGACCTCACCTCCAAGGTCGATGAGGACACCCGCAAGGACTGGTCCGCCCAGCGGATCCGTGCCTTCGAGGAGGCGGAAGCGGCCGCCGGCCGCAAGCCGCTCCTCGGCCGGCTCGAGATCCCGGCCCTCGACCTGGCCGTGATGGTGCTGGACGGCACCGACGAGGTCACGCTGAACCGCGCGGTGGGGCGGATCGAGGGGACCGCGCGGCCGGGGGAGGTGGGGAACCTCGGCATCGCCGGTCACCGCGACGGCTGGTTCCGCGCGCTCAAGAAGGTGACCCCGGGGGACGAGATCCTCCTGCGCACGCTGGACGGCCGCTACCGCTATCGGGTCGAGGAGATCGAGATCGTGGAGCCGAGCGAGACGCAGGTCCTCGCCCCCACCGACGATGCCCGGCTGACGCTGGTCACCTGCTACCCGTTCTACTGGATGGGGAACGCGCCCCAGCGGTACATCGTCAAGGCGCAGCTGGTGGACGCGGTCCGCTGAGCAGGCCTCCCTTGAAGACCCGGAACAGATAGAGCAGGGAGGGCACCAGCACGGCCGCGCCGGCCAGGAGCGCCCACGCCACCAGGCGCAGCGTGGCCTCGGGCGCGGCGGCATCGCGCAGGGTGAGGTCCGGCTCGATCAGCCGCGGGTACTGCGCGGCGCCCCACCCCAGGAGGACGAGCGCCACCTGTGCCGCCGCGCACAGACGGGCGAGGTGGAAGCGCCGGCGGGCGAGGCCGGAGAGCGCTCCCAGCGCGGCGGCCGCGGTGGCGAGCTGCAGCGGCCAGGTCCAGGGGGACGAGGCGAGCCCGCGCCGGATCGTGGGCGCTCCGCTCCCCGAGAGCAGGAACACGGTCAGGGCCAGGACGCCCGCCAGGACTCCCGACACCATGGCGCGCCGGCGGAAGATCTCCTGCAGGTCGCGGGCCTCCGCCTCGAGCGTGAGGTAGACCGCGGCCAGGTACGCGAACAGCACGAGCGCGAACGCCCCCACCGCCAGAGGGAAGGGCGCGAGCCAGGGGAGCACGAACCGGTCGACGAAGCTCGCCGCTCCCGGGTCCAGGCGGCCCGAGGCGACGGTTCCCAGGACGACGCCGAGCAGCAGGGGCGTCCCCACGCTGGCCACCGCGAACACCCGGCCGAAGCGCCGCTGCGCCTCGTCCTGCCCGAGATCGTACGAGCGGAACGTGAACGCGGAGCCGCGCAGCACGATCCCCACCAGCGCCAGCGTGAGGGGGATGTGCAGCTCCGTCCCCAGGCGCGCGAAGGCGGGGGGGAAGCAGACGAACAGCAGCACCACCGCCAGCACCAGCCAGACGTGGTTCGCCTCCCACACCGGGCCGATGGAGTGGGCGATGAGGTCCCGCTGCGCCGCCGCGCGCGGGCCGCGTGCCAGGAGGTCCCAGACCCCGCCGCCGTAGTCCGCGCCCCCCAGCAGCGCGTACAGGACGAGGGCGGCCAGGGTGGCCCCACCCAGCAGCTCCGGCAGTCCCATCAGCGCCCCGCCGGGCTGGCCGCGACCTGCCGGGCCAGGAGCCAGAGGACGATCACGGCCAGGAAGAAGTAGAGCCCCGTGAACAGGAGGAAGGGGACCACGAGGCCGGGCATGGGCGTGACCGCGTCGGCGGTACGCAGCACGCCCTGGATGATCCAGGGCTGCCGGCCCACCTCGGTGACGGTCCAGCCCGCCTCGATGGCGAGGAGACCGAGGGGAGAGGCCAGCACCAGCGCCCGCAGGAACCGCCGCGAGCCGAACAGTCGGCGCCGCAGCGCGAGCCAGCCCCCCCAGACCGCCAGCGCGGCGAGCGCGGTCCCCGCGCCCACCATGACCTGGAAGGCGAGATGGACGATCGCCACCGGGGGCCACAGCGTCTCCGGGAACGCCGTCAGCCCCGGCACCTCCGCGTGGGGGTCGTGAAACGCGAGCAGGCTCAGGCCCCGCGGGATCTCGAGCGCGTACCGCGTCTCCCGTGCCGCCTCGTCGGGGAGGCCGCCCAGGCGGAGGGGAGCCCCCCGCTCCGTCGCGAACTGCCCCTCCATCGCCGCGAGCTTCACGGGCTGCGTCCGCGCAGTCATCCGTGCCAGCACGTCGCCCGACAGCGGCTGCGCCACCGAGGCCACGGCGCCCACCCCGAACGCGATGGCGAGGGCGCGGCGGTGGAACGCGCTCTCCCGGTCCCGGAGGAGCTTCGCGGCGTGGATCCCGGCGACGCAGAAGCCCACCGCGGCGTAGGCGGCGAGCGTCATGTGCAGGCATTGCGAGAACGCCGCCGGGTTGCGCATGGCCGCGAGGGGATCGACGTCCTGGGCAACGCCGTTGACCAGACGAAAACCCGTGGGCGTGTTCATCCAGGCATTGGCGATCACCACGAAGACGCCGGAGATGGCGCCACTGAGGGCCACGATCACCCCGGAGGCGAGGTGCGCGCGCGGGGAGACACGGTCCCATCCATAGAGGTAGATGCCGAGGAAGATCGCCTCCGTGAAGAAGGCGAAGCCCTCCAGGGAGAAGGGCATCCCGATGATCGGGCCCGCCCACTCCATGAACCGGGGCCACAGCAGCCCCAGCTCGAAGGAGAGCACGGTCCCCGACACGGCGCCGACCGCGAAGAGGATGGCGGTCCCGCGCGCCCAGCGCTTCGCCAGCTCCAGACAGGTGGCGTCTCCCCGGCGCAGCCACCGTGCCTCCGCGAGGACCATGAACAGCGGCATGGCGATGCCGGCCACCGCGAACAGGATGTGGAAGGCCAGCGAAACCGCCATCTGGGAGCGTGCCGCCAGGAGGTCGCTCATGCCGCCGCCGAGGATAGCCTCTACCATGGACGCAATCCCACCACGGAGGCTTCCATGCCCGACAAGCACGCGCCGCACGCGCCCGAGGTCGATCCCCGCCCGGACGTCAAGGGGGGCAAGACCCCGAAGACGACGCATCCCGACGACCCGGAGGGGCACGGCGGCTACACGGGAGAGCACGGCACCACGCGGCCCTAGTAGTCTCCTTGCGTGCCCGAGCTCCCCGAGGTCGAGAGCTACCGCCGTATCCTGGAGCGCCACGCGCGCGGGAGAACGCTCGCCGCTGTGTCCGTGCGCGACGCCGGCGTGCTCGAGGGGGTGACGCCGCGTACCCTCGGCGCGGCGCTGCGCGGACGCACGTTCCACACGGTCACGCGCCACGGCAAGATCGTGTTCGCCGACCTCGGCCCCGGGCCCTCCCTCGTCCTCCGCTTCGGGATGACCGGGGACCTCGTCCCCTGCGAGGAGCGGGAGGTGCCGCGGTTCGCGCGGGTCCTCTTCCGCTTCACCGGGGGCGGCGGCCTCGCCTTCACCGACATGCGCAAGTTCGGATCGGTGGCGCTCACGGTCTCGCCCGAGGCCTACCTCGCGGAGCGTAGAGTGGGGCCGGACGCCCTGCTCGCAGGGGCGGGCGTCTTCGTCGCCCGGGCCGGTGTGCGCCGCGCCCCCATCAAGGCCGTGCTCCTGGACCAGGGGCTGCTCGCGGGGGTGGGGAACCTCTACGCCGACGAGGCGCTCTTCCAGGCCGGGGTGCACCCCTCCACGCCGGCATGGTGCCTCGACCCCGCGCGGCTGCGGCGCCTGCACGCCGCCGTGCGGCGGGTGCTGGCGCGCGCGGTGGCGGCGGAGGCGGACTGGGGGCGCCTGCCGTCCTCCTGGCTCCTCCCCGTCCGCGACGCCGGCCCCTGCCCCCACTGCGGCCGGCCGCTGCGGCGCCTGCGGATCGGCGGGCGTACGTCGATCTTCTGCCCGGAGCGCCAGCGGCGCGCGCGATGACCGGACCGCGCATCTTCCTGCTCTCGCCGGCGAGCTGCGGGGGGGAGCGCGCCCGCGTGCTCCTCCGCGAGGAGGCGAGCTTTCCCCTGGCGGTGGAGCTGCGCGAGCGCGGCGCCTCCCTGGGGGAGGTCTTCGCCTTCCTGAGCGGCCTCTACTTCCGCGGGAAGCTCGCGTATGCGCGCGCCTTCGCGCGTCCGCCGGCACGGGTGCCGGGCGTGCTGGTGATCACGCCCACCCGCGGCCTCGCCGATCCCGGCACCCGCGTCACCCGCGACGACCTCCTCGAGTTCGCCGCCGTCGACGTGGCCTCCGGCGGGGAGCGCTACCGCGCCCCGCTCCTGCGCGACGGCACCTCGCTCGCGGCGGCGGCCGGACCGCAGT
This sequence comes from Candidatus Polarisedimenticolaceae bacterium, assembly GCA_036274395.1. Taxonomy (GTDB): domain Bacteria; phylum Acidobacteriota; class Polarisedimenticolia; order Polarisedimenticolales; family DASUFT01; genus DASUFT01. The sequence goes on from DASUFT010000168.1 coordinate 15,051, forward strand.
GTGAGGTGGTCCTCCTGGGGAGCATCGCCACCGGCAAGTACCTGGACGTGCTGCAGCAGCTCCTGGGGGAGCGCCTGCGCTTCCCGCTGGAGTTCGTGGGGCGGGGAGACATGAGCCGGGGGGGACTGCTCCTGCGCTGCGTGGAGGAGGGACGGGAGCTGACCTACGGCGCGGTTCCCCGGGGGCGCCTGCGCGGCGCACGCCCGGCCAAGCTGCCGCCTAGAGCTTGAACGCCACCTTCTCCACGATCTTCACCTGGACCGGCACGCCGTCCTTCATCGCCGGGCGGTATTTCCACTTCCGGGCCGCGCGCTCGGCGGACATGGCGAAGTCGGTGCGGCCCCCGGTGAGGATCTCCACCGCGGCCACCTGGCCCTGGGCATCGATCAGCAGGCGCATCTCGACGTCCGCCTCGCGGCGCATCTGACGTGCCGCCGGAGGATAGGTGGGAGCGGGCCGGCTCAGCGGTGCCGGCGGCTTGTCGGCGTCCTTGAGCTCCACGAGGCTTCCCCAGCGCGTGCGGCTCTCGAACACCTCGGGCGAGATCCGGGGGCGCGCGGCGTCGCTTCCCACGGGGAGCGGCTCCAGCCGCGGCGGCGCCAGCGGCAGCGGGATGTCGGCGACGGTGGCGTCCGCATCAACCTGTGCGGCCATGTCCGAGGACGAGGCGGGAGCGGGCTCGGGCGGCTGCGCCGCCGTCTGAGGTGCCGGGGAGGGGGTGCCCGTGACCGTCTGCGGTGCGGGAGGCGGCGCCGCCTTTCCCGCCGATGGCGTCTCCGGCCTGGCCTGCACCGCAGGCGCCGGCTTGGACGGCGCGGCGTTGGGGGGGACGGCGGAGGGGGCCGGCGAGACGTGCAGGGGGGCCGGTTCGTTGCCTTCCGTCTCGGCGACGAGCGGCGTCTCTTCGGGGTCCGGCACGGGGGTGTCCGCCGCAGGTGGGGCCAGGTCGGCGATCGGCGCGGGATGGACCGCGCTCGCCACGGGCGCCGCTCCGGGACGCAGGAGCACCCAGGAGCCGAGTCCGGCCAGGACCAGCACGCAAGCGGCGAGCACCACGGGCAGCCGCGAGCGGCGCGGAGCCGGCGTGGGAGCCGCCTCGACGATGGGTGTCCGGAGATCGGGCGGCGGGCTGGGGACCAGGACGGGAGCCGGTGCGACGGGCGAGACGGGGCGCGGCGCGGGAGCGGTGGCGACCGGCCTGGGTGTGGGAGCAGGGGCGGCCTTCTTGCGCGCCACGGGGAGCGGCGCGGGTGCAGGCTTGGCCGCCGCCGCCATCGGCGTGGGAACGGGGATGCTGGGCAGCAGCTGATCGAGCTGCGCCATGATGTCGTCCTCGGTCATCGTGCTCAGGTCCATCCGCGCCGGTGGCTCCGCCGGCGTCCGCGCGGGTGTGGCGGCGGCCTGCACGGCGATCGGACCGAGGAGATCCATCTCGGGGACCTGGGGCGTGGTGGGGCCGGGGAGGAGGGGGCTGCAGAGCGAGACCAGGGTCTCCGCATCCACGGGACGGGGCAGGAAGCGGTCGGCACCGTACTGGCGCACCGCCTTCATCTGCTGGCTCTGCGCGATCGTGGGCGCCCCCAGGATGAACACGCGCGTCTTGTTCCCGTGCGCCCGCCGGATCTCCTGGCAGACCTCGAAGGCGTGCTTCTTGGGGAGCATCGCCTCCATGAAGACGACCGGCGGATGGAGGCGGCGGAAGGCGTCGAGCCCGGCGATCCCGTCGCGTGCGACCTCGACGTTGTAGCCGGCGGCGGTGAGCGGCTCCACCGTGGCCGCGAGGTTGCGCGGCTCGTAGTCGATGACGAGGACGGTCGGTCGCTCCACGGCCCCGTTCTCCCCCCGGCGGTCCTCCCCTGCGGAAGCCGGCCCCATGCGGAACTTAAGCCTGAGACTCCAATAATCAAGCCGGTCCGGCCGCCGACGTTGTGCGTCAGCAACGGATACGAAACAGTCATCAATTCGGGGAACCCCCAGGATGCGCCCGGCGCTGTCTCGAAGAAGAATCTTCCCCATGAGCGATCTGGCGTCGGACACCTCGATCCGTCTGCTCCGCCTGTACCGCGGCGGGGATGCGCACGCGCTGTCCGACCTGGTGGCGCGCCACCGTCCCGCCATGGCGCGGTGGGCCCACGGCCGGCTGCCGCACTGGGCTCGGGGCGCCATCGACACCGAGGACCTGGTGCAGGACGTCCTGATCAAGACGGTGACGCACCTGGACGTCTTCCAGCCCCGTCACGATGGGGCGCTGCAGGCCTATCTCCGCCAGGCGGTCCTGAACCGGATCCAGGACGAGGTCCGCAAGGTGCATCGCCGCGGCCAGCCCGCCTCGCTGGACTCGCAGGCGCCCGGTGCGGGACCCACCCCCCAGGAAGAAGCGGAGGCCCAGGAGCTGCTCGAGTCGTACGAGCAGGCGCTCTCCCGTCTGAAGGACGAGGACCGGGAGGCGATCATCGCCCGCGTGGAGCTGAAGCTCCCCTTCAAGGAGGTCGCCCGCATGCTCGGCAAGCCGAGCGAGGAGGCGGCGCAGATGGCGGTGAGCCGCGCGCTCGTGCGGCTGGCGCGGGAGATGGGGCGGGAGCGGTAGGTCCTCACCAGGCCCGGGCGACCGATCCGTGAAAGACGAGGCCCTCGACCTCCTCTCGCGCGTCGGGACCGAAGGGGAGGCTGGGGTTCGTGTAGGTCACCTCGTGCCGGAACGGGTGCTCGAAGGCGGCGTCCCAGCGCCACGTGTCCGAGAAGCGGCGGCCCACGCCCAGGGTGAGGTGGTGGACGTTGATCGCCGCGAACAGCGGCGTCAGGGTCTCCGGTGGGATGGGGTTCGGCCCATGGTTGTAGCCCGCGCGCCAGGTGGTCGCGCCGTGCTCCCAGGCCGCTCCCGCCGCGAGCACGCGCTGGTCCTTCCAGCTCTGGTCCTGCACGAAGGACAGTTCGGGGGGCGCGCCCGGCCGGTCCGGCGCCGAGGCCGACAGGATGGACACGCGGACCGCGTTCGACCACTGCAGCCAGTCCGCCTCCACGCTGAGAAGGAGCGACGGCGTGGGGCGGAACGCCAGGCCCAGTCCCACCTCGCGCGGGAACCCCAGCCCCTCGGCGTGCGCCTCCCCGTAGGCGACCTTGCCCAACCCGAGTGCCTCCATGTCGAACACGATGCGGTCCCCCTCGAGATCGAGGGGGATCGCCTCGGTGTAGGCGGCGCCCAGGCGGACGCGTGGCGTCGCCTCCACCGCGATCCCCACCTTCCATCCGAAGCGGTAGCCGTCCGCCTCGTCCAGCTCGTAGCCGAGGAACACCGGGGCCGACGTGTCGGGGAACACCGTCTGCTCGAGCGCGCCGCGCGTGAGGGAGACGCTGGCGCCCAGCGCCACCTTCGCCCCCGCGCGGATGGCGCCGCCCAGGCTGAGCTTCACCAGACCGAACGAGGACGACAGGCCGTCCCGGTTCCCGAACCCGGTCAGCATCTGCTCGAAGTCGGATCCCGCGCCGCCCTGGACGAACAGGCCCACGCCGAGCGCGGCGCCGGAGCCGACCCGCCGTGCCCAGCCCCCCTGCAGGACGGGGACGGGATCGCTGACGTTCTCCGCATCGTTCCCCAGGCCGTCCACGTGCCGGACGTCGCGGGGATAGCCCAGCGCGAAGGCCACGTCCCATCGCCGGCCCTCGATCTGGAGGAGGCCGGCGGGATTCGTGTTCAAGGCGGAGGTGTCGCGCGCCACCGCAAGGTCCGCCCCGCCCATCGCGGTGGACTCCGCCCCGAAGCCGATCAGGTTGAAGCCGTTGGTGGCCCCGGCGGTGCCGTGGGCCGCCAATGCCAGGAGCACCGCCAGCCGGCGGCTCCGGCTACGCACCCGGGGCCCGCATCCGCTGGGCGAGCGCCGCATACCTCGGGTCGCCCCGCAGGAAGTCGAAGCTGGGGGCGACCCGGACGAACGGGAGCAGGTAGTCGCGGTCCTCCAGCGCACGCTCCAGCCATTCGAAGGCAGCGTCGGCCTCTCCCAGCGCGGCATGCGCCATGGCGACGGCGAAGGCGTTCCCCATCCCCGAGCGCCACACCGCGAGGACCTCCTCCAGCGCGCCGCGAGAGCGTGCAGCATCGCCGAGTTCCCGGTGGACGATCGGCGCCCAGACCAGGCCGTAGCCCATCGGCACCGGACGCGCGCCCTCCAGGTGCTCCCGGGCGTCGGCGAAGCGGCGTTGAAACACCCGCACCATCGCCAGATCGGAGTGCAGGAGCGGGAAGCCGGGGAACGTCCGGAGCACCTCCAGGAGGTGGGTTTCCGCGTCGGCGTAGCGCCGTGCCATCGCCAGCACGAACCCGAGGTTAGCCTGCATGAATGGATCGAGCGGGTCCGCCTCGCAGCCGGCCCGCTGCTGGACGAGCGCCTCCTCGTGGCGCCCGCTGGCGGAGAGGAACGTGGCCAGGTGGAAGCGGGCGTGGGCGTTCCCCGGCGCGAGCGCGATGGCCCGGCGCAACACGACCTCCGCCCCCGCCCAGTCGTAGTCCGAGTTCCACCGCAGGAATCCGAGCAGTGTCTGTGCCTCGACGAGCGAGGGGTCGAGTGCCAGCGCCTCCATGGCCGCGGTGCGGGCGTCGTGCCGCCGGTTCAGGTAGTGATGCACCTCGGCCAGCAGTGCGTACGCGGAGGCGAGTCGCCGCTCGAGCGTCAGCGCCTTCCCTGCCAGCTCGAGGGCGCGCTGGAAGCCCGGCAGCGTGATCTCGAAGAGGGCACGCCGTCCTTCGAGGACGAGACGATACGCCTCCTCGCGCGCGGGAGTGGAGGTGGCTTCCTCCGTTCCCGGTCCCGGAGAAAGGCCGAGCCGCAAGGCCACGTCGGACGCGATCTGGCCGGCCAGCGCCCTCCAGCCCCCCACGCTGCCCGCGTATTTCCAGCCTTGCAGCCGCGCCCCGTCCCCGACCGCGACCAGCTCCGTCCGCACCCTCCAGGCCGCTCCGCCACCGGTGAGCCGTCCCGTCAGGAGGTGGGCGACCCCCAGCGCGCGACCGGCCTCTCGTGGATCCTGCCCGCCCCGCGCGACGTGGAAGGCCGACGTCCGCGAGATCACCTTCAGCCCCTCGAGGCGTGCCAGGACGTCGATGATCTCCTCGGCCAGCCCTTCTCCCAGCACGGCGTCCGGGGACGGCGCCTCGAACGGAAGCACCGCGATCGAGGGCCGGGCAGGCTCCGCGGTTCCCGTCCAGGCGCCGGCCAGGTCCCGGCGGATGCGCTCCAGGTCGGCCGCCAGGTCCGACGCGTGCTGGTAGCGTGCCGCCCGGTCCGTGGCGAGCGCGCGCAGCACGATGGCGTCGAGCGCAGCCGGAACGCGGGGGTTCAGGCGGGAAGGCGGGAGAGGCGGAGCGTTCCGGATCCGGTCCAGGGTCGCCTCACGCGTTCCTGCGGCAAACGGCGACGTCCCCGTCAGCAGCTCGTAGACCACGGCCCCCGCGGAGAAGAGATCACTCCGCGCGTCGAGCGGCTCGCCAGCCACCTGCTCGGGGGAGGCGTAGGCCGCGGTTCCGAAGCCGGCCACCGTCCAGGCCGACTCCCAGCCCGTTGGTCCCGGCGCTCCTTCCGCGACCGCCGCGCTGGCCTCCGCGGAGCTCAGCTTTGCCAGCCCGAAGTCGAGGATCTTGAGCTGGCCCCACCGGGTGACGAACAGGTTCGAGGGCTTGATGTCGCGGTGCACGACGCCCTTGCGATGGGCGGCGTCGAGGCCCGACGCGAGCTGCACGCCCAGTCGCAGCGCGACCTCCATCTCCGGGATCTTGCTGGCGAGTTCCTCGCGGAGCGTCCGGCCCTCCAGCAGCTCCAATGCGATGAAAGTGCCCCCGTCGTGCTCCTCCATCAGGTGCACGGTGCAGATATTGGGGTGGTTGAGGACGGAGGCCGCACGGGCCTCCCTGCGCAGGCGCGCCAGGGCCGCGGGATCGCGCGCCAGCGCGTCCGGGAGGAACTTGAGCGCCACCTCGCGTCCGAGGGTGACGTCGACGGCCCGGTAGACGACGCCCATCCCCCCGGCGCCGATGCGGCCGAGGACCTTGAAGCGGGAGATGGTCCGGCCCGTCAGGTCCTCCTGCACGTCGGCGTCCCGTGACGGATCGGTGGAATCGAGGAGGTGGTTCAGTCTGCGCAGGCCGGAGACCGTGAGCGCGTCCGAGGAGAGTTCGTCCTGAACCCGCAGCCAGTCGACGGGATCGCCGCGCTCCACCGCCCGGGCAAGCTCCAGGAGCTGTCTCTCCTCCGCCTCTTCCTCTCGCATCTCCCGCTCCCGGCTCCCGCTGGCGCGGAGCATAGCCGGTCGGTCCTCGCCCGGGATCACGGGATTTCCCCGAAAGGATCATTTTAAGAAGGTCTAAAAGAGACAATTTGAGTAGCGGAGCTGATTCCGTTCCCGTAAAAACCCGTTGTGTTCGAACCCCTTCGGCGTTAGCTACCCACGAGGTCTCGTCCATGTCGTCCCCGGAACGTGAGCCCCCCCAGGAGCCCGAGGTGATCCTCGCGCGCCGGATCCTCGAGGGGGAGCACGTCGACCTCCACGCGCCCCACCTGTCGCTCCATCCGGAGATCCGCCGTGGCCTGGAGCGCCTGCAGCAGGTGATGGCCGGGTTACAGGCCAAGAGCACCGAGGAGGCCCCCTCCCGCGAGGCGCCCGCACCTCCGCCGGTCCCGCGACCGCCTCCGCCGAAGCGGGACGCGTGTTTCATCGGCGACTTCCGCCTCGTCCGCACGCTGGGCGAGGGCGGGATGGGTGTGGTCTACGAGGCGGAGCAGCAGCATCCCAGGAGACCAGTCGCCCTCAAGGTCATCCGCGGCGCACAGCACGCCGGCTCGGACACGCTGAAGCTCTTCCAGCGCGAGGCGCAGACGCTGGCGCGCCTGCGGCATCCCGGGATCGCAGCGCTCTACGAGACCGGCGTCACGGACGACGGGCTCCACTTCTTTGCCATGGAGCTGGTCCGGGGCCCGACGCTCTCCGCCTGGATCCGGCAGCGGCCTGCGGGTCCGCTGTCCCCGGAAGAGGTACGGCTGCGCCTCTCCGTGTTCAAGAAGGTCTGCGACGCCGTCGCCTACGCCCACCAGCGGGGCGTGATCCACCGGGACCTCAAGCCCGGAAACGTGCTGATCTCCAAGGGAAGCGCGGCCGCCTCCTTCCAGGATCCCGTGCCCGAGGTGAAGGTCCTCGACTTCGGCCTGGCCCGCATCACCGACAGCGACGTCCAGGCCACGACCTTCGTCACCGAGATGGGGAAGGTGCAGGGCACGCTCCCCTACATGAGCCCGGAGCAGGTGCGCGGCAACCCCGACGAGATCGACCTCCGGACCGACGTCTACTCGCTGGGCGTGCTTCTCTACGAGATGGTCACGGGGAGGCTTCCGTACGACGTCTCCAAGGCGCAGCTCCCGGAAGCCATGCGGATCATCTGCGAGGAGGCACCGAAAAGCATCACGGCGACCTTCTCGGGCACGAGACACCTCCACCCCGACGTCATCACGATCGCCGGGAAGTGCCTGGAGAAGGACCCGGCGCGGCGCTACCAATCGGCCGCCACACTGGGGGAGGATGTCGGCCGCCACCTTTCCGATCAGCCCATCCTGGCGCGGCCCCCGAGCGCAACCTACCAGCTCCGTAAGCTCGTGGCGCGGCACAAGGGGCCGTTCGCCTTGGCGGCCACGGTGTTCGTGCTGGTGACGGTGCTGGCCATCACCAGCACGGTGCAGGCGGTGCGGATCTCGAGGGAGCGCGACCGAGCCAACCAGGAGGCGGAGACCGCCAAGCAGATCTCGGGCTTCCTGGAAGGCCTCTTCAAGGTCGCCGATCCCAGCGAGGCGCGGGGGAACACGATCACGGCAAAGGAGATCCTGGAGAGTGGAGCCGATCGTATCGAGCGCGAGCTCCGCGACCAGCCCCTGACGCAGGCCAGGCTCATGGGAGTCATGGGTCGCGTCCACGGTCAGCTGGCTCTCTACGATCGCTCCGCTTCCCTGATCACGGGTGGACTCCATGCGCTGAAACGGGAAGGGCTCCAGGATTCGCTCGAGTATGCGAGGCTCCTCGACGAGCTCGGGCACACGCTGCACGATGACGGTGAGTACGAGCAAGCCCGCGGGTGTCATGTCAGAGCGTTGGCGCTCAATCAGCGGCTGGCCGGCAAGGACTCCATGGAGGCCGCGCGCAGCCTCTACTTCCTCGGCACGGTGGAGGGCAGGCTCGGTCGCTTCGACGAGGGGCTCGCAAAGCTCGGTCGAGCCCTGTCGCTTGCGGAGAGACAAGACCCCACATCCGAGCTGGTGATCTGGTGCTTGAACGACCTCGCGCTCTGGAATCAGGAGCGCAACCACCTCCAGGAGGCCGTGGCCTACTACGAGCGCGCACTCGAGCTGCGACGCCGCACGCTCCCCACGGACCATCCCGACCTGTTCAACGGGTTGAACAACCTGGCCTGGGCGCTCGCCCAGACAGGGGAGCTGGCCCGCGCCCGGGCCCTTTCCCAGGAAGCGCTTTCCGGGGTGGAGCGCGTGCTGGGAGCGGAGCATCCAGCCGTCGCCCAAGAGCTGCACACGATGGCAGGAATCCTCGTCAGGCAAGGGGACGATCGCGGAGCGCTCCCGCTCCTGCAGCGGGCGCTGGCGATTCAGGAGAAGCACCTCGACCCTTTGAACCTGGACCTCGCGCTGACCTGCGAGGAGCTAGCGCCGGTGCAGGCACGGGTGGGGGAGACCGCTGCGGCCGAGTCGCTGTGGCGACGCGCCCTGGATATCCGGATGCGCGTGCTCCAGCCGGATCATCCGTCGATCAAGCAGACGCGCGCGGCGTATGCATCGTTCCTCCGCACGCAGGGCCGGGTCGCCGACGCGGCCCGTGTCGAGGCCGGAAAGTGAGCACCGCCCGAGAGACGCATCGCTCGTGACCGCGGCCTCGTCGACCTGCGGCTAGATAGCGGTCCGTCCTGAAGGCCGACCTCCTCCCGGGGGCCGGCCTTTTCGCATCTACGGCCGCCCCCTGTCGAGAACCTCCACAGAAAAACCGTGGCCCCCCTGTTTGTTTCCTCACCGGCCGGCGTTGTTTCTTGTTGAGAAGACAAACAAAGGAGAACGGCCATGAGATACCTCATCTTCGGGAGCGCGGTGATCGCGATCTTCACCCTGGCCGCCAGAGAGGTGGCGGCCCAGCCCCGGGCCTGCGTCCGGGCGGATATCGGCGAGGGGTTCGTCCTCCCCGACGGGTCGGCGCACCCCGCGGGGCAGCTCCGGATCTGCCTGGAGCGGGACTACTCGCCCGTGGCCGGTCTCCACACCATCGCTGCCGACGGCCACGCGAACGGCCGGTTCCTGAGCCGCCGCGTCAAGCCCGAAGTGGGCAATGCCGAGGCGCCCCAGCTGGCGTTCGTCCGCGATGCCGCCGGGGTGCTGGTGCTCCGGGGCTACACCCTGGCGCGGAATGGAGAGGTCGAAGCCTACTGGCTGGAGAGGCCGCGCGACAGGCGCGCCGCCCCCGCCGGAACGCAGGTGGCCCAGGCACCCGCTGCCGCCACCGACACCGTATGGCTGGTCGCCAAGGCGACCCGATGAGCACGTCCTTCCTGCCCACCGGGGGCCCGGGTCGCGCCACCCCCAGTTCCGAGAGGAACACCGCGGCCCGGGCCCCCTTCCTCTCGACCTTTCCTGTCGCCTAGCAGAGCGCCGCTCCCGCCCGCCTCTTTCTACAATCCGCCAACCCACCCCGTCTCGAGGAGGCACGCATGAGCACGCTCACCGACAAGCAAGCCGATCTGGCCGGCCCCGGCATCGGAACCTACGAAGAGGTCGAGAAGATCCTGCCCACGAACTACCGCTCCCTTCTCGATCCCAGGGAGACGCAGGTCGCGCTCACCGCGCTCAAGCGCTACATCATGGACAACCTCTGCAAGGAGCTGAACCTCATCCCGGTGGAGGTGCCGCTCATCGTGGACGTGGAGAGCGGGGTCAACGACTACCTCGACCGCGACGGTTCGCGTTCACCGGTGCAGTTCCACATGACGAACGACCACGGGAAGAACCCGGTGGACGCCCAGGTGGTCCAGGCCGCCACCAAGTGGAAGAGGATGGCGCTCAAGCAGCTCGGCATGAAGGTGGGCGAGGGCCTGGTCACCGACATGCGTGCGGTGCGCAAGGACTACTTCCTCGACCACGACCACAGCGCCTACGTCGACCAGTGGGACTGGGAGCGGGTGATCACCGCCGAGCAGCGGAACCTCGCCTATCTGAAGGACACGGTGCGCCGGATCTGGAGAGTGATCAAGGGGGCGGAGCGCTTCATCCATGACGCGTTCCCCCGGCTCCAGGCCGACAAGTACGCCGATCTCCCCGACGAGCTGACCTTCCTCCACGCCGAGGAGATCCTCGACATGTTCCCCGACCTCCCCAGGAAGCAGCGGGAGACCAGGGTGCTGCAGCAGTTTCCGGCCGTCTTCATCGTGGGCATCGGGTGGACGCTCGCGGACGGGTACCCGCACGAGATGCGCGCCGCGGACTACGACGACTGGGTCACCCCCACGGTCTCGGACAAGGGCCGGCCCATGCACGGGCTGAACGGGGACATCCTGGTGTGGAACCCCGTGACGAAGCGGCGGCACGAGCTGACCTCGATGGGGATCCGCGTCACCAAGGAGACGCTCCGGCAGCAGCTGGAGCTGACCGGGCAGCTGGACTTCCTGAAGCTCCCGTACCACCAGGCAATCCTGAATGACCAGATCCCGCTCTCCATCGGCGGCGGCATCGGCCAGTCCAGGACCACCATGCTGCTCCTCCGCAAGGCTCACCTGGGGGAGGTGAGCGTCACGGTGTGGCCCCGGAAGCTGAAGGAGATCTGCGCGGCCAGGAACATCTTCGTGCTGGAGTAGTCCTCTCGCAGGCGGTGTACCCTTCCGCCGTGATGTCGGACACGTCGGATGACGCGCGCCAGGTCCAGTATCGGGTGCTGCGCGCCATGTCGCCCGCCCGGAAGCTCGCCCTCGTGGAGGACGCCAATCGGACGGGCCGCAGGCTCGCGATGGCCGGGATCGCGATGCGGCACCCGGAAACGACTCCCGCGGAGCGGGTCCGCCGCCTGATGGACCTCGTCCTGGGGGAGGAGCTGGCGGCGCAGGTTTACGGGCCCCGGGACGTCGACGGACGGCAATGACCGCGCTCGAACCCGAGGCGTTGCGCGTCGCCGGGCTCGTCATCGAGGTGCTGGAGCGGCACGGGATCCCGTACCACCTCGGGGGCTCCTATGCGAGCGCCCTTCACGGCGTTCCCCGCCAGACCCATGACATCGACCTCGTGATCGATCCGGTGCCGGGATCGGAGCGCGCGCTCGCGGAGTCGCTCCACGATCGCTTCTACGCCGATGTTGCCTCCATCGCGAGGGCGATGCGGGAACGGTCGAGCTGCAACCTCATCCACTTCGACACGGGCATCAAGGTCGATCTGTTCGTCAAGGGGCGGACCCCCTTCGACCAGTCCGAGTTCGACCGTCGGGTCTCGGTCCCGCTTGAAGGCGCCGTCCCGGCAGCGGTGTTCGTCAAGTCTCCCGAGGACACGATTCTTCGAAAGCTCCTCTGGTACCGCCTCGGCGGGAAGGTGTCGGAGCGCCAGCTGGAGGACGCACGCGGGATCGTCGGTGTCCAGGCCGAGCGACTGGACAGGAGCTATCTGAGCCGCTGGGCCACCGCCCTGGAAATCCAGGATCTCCTGGCCGAGATCCTTCGGGGCGACTGAGGTCCTTGCATTCATGGAGCTCAACTCCACCATTGCACGGTCGGAGCTCTCCAAGGCCTGACCCCCTCCCCTCCCAAGTCCCGGCAAAAACCGCCTCCTTTCTCCACTTTGCCGCCTCCCCGCAGGGGCCTGACGGCCTAGCATCCTCCCCACACCCCACGGGAGGCGCCGCCATGATCCGCAAGCAGGATGCGCTCGAGTACCACCGGCA
>DASUFT010000169.1:0-84331 GCA_036274395.1 Candidatus Polarisedimenticolaceae bacterium
TGCTGGGCGCCACCGGCACCGGGAAGACCCTCACCATGGCCAACGTCATCCAGCAGTGGGGCCGCCCCACGCTGGTGATGAGCCACAACAAGACGCTCGCCGCGCAGCTCTACGGCGAGTTCAAGGCGCTCTTCCCGGAGAACGCGGTCGAGTACTTCGTCTCCTACTACGACTACTACCAGCCCGAGGCCTACGTCCCCCAGAGCGACACGTACATCGAGAAGGAATCCACGATCAACGAGGAGATCGACCGCATGCGCCACTCCGCCACCCGCGCTCTCTTCGAGCGGCGCGACGTGGTCATCGTGGCCAGCGTGTCCTGCATCTACGGCCTGGGGTCCCCCGAGGCCTACCACGGGATGATGCTGCTCCTGGAGACGGGGATGCGGATCGACCGCGACGTGGCGCTGCGCAAGCTGGTGGAGATCCAGTACCAGCGCACCAACGTGGACCTGGAGCGCGGCACGTTCCGTGTCCGGGGAGACACGGTGGAGGTCTGGCCCTCCTACGCCGAGGACGCCCTCCGGGTGGAGTTCTGGGGGGACGAGGTGGAGGCGATCTCGCGCCTGGACCCGGTGCGGGGGAAGGCGGTGGAGAGCCTGCGCCGCCACCCCATCTACCCCAACTCGCACTACGTCACCCCCCGGGAGACGCAGCTCACCGCCATCGCCAGCATCAAGGAGGAGCTGGACGATCGCACGGCGGAGCTCGAGCGATCGGGGAAATTGCTGGAGGCCCAGCGCCTGCGCCAGAGGACGGTGTTCGACCTGGAGATGCTCCGCGAGGTGGGGTACTGCCACGGCATCGAGAACTACTCGCGGCACCTCACGGGGCGCGCGCCGGGGGATGCTCCTCCCACCTTGATGGACTACCTGCCCCAGGACGCGCTGATGATCATCGACGAGAGCCACGTCAGCATCCCCCAGGTGCGGGGGATGTACTTCGGCGACCGCTCCCGCAAGACGACGCTCGTGGAGTACGGGTTCCGCCTCCCCTCCGCCCTGGACAACCGGCCCCTCAAGTTCGAGGAGTTCGAGGCCAGACGCGGGCAGACCATCTACGTGTCCGCCACCCCCGCGCCCTACGAGCTGCAGCTCGGCGGCGGCGAGGTGGTGGAGCAGGTGGTCCGTCCCACCGGCCTCCTCGACCCGGAGACGCTGGTCCGTCCCATCGACGGGCAGGTGGACGACCTCCTGGCGGAGATCCGCGAGCGCGTGGCCCGGGGGGAACGCGTGCTGGTGACCACCCTGACCAAGCGCATGGCGGAGGACCTCACCGAGTACTACCGGGACCTCGGGGTGCGGGTCGAGTACCTCCACGCCGACGTGGAGACGCTGGACCGCGTGCGCATCCTCCGCGACCTCCGGCGCGGCGAGTTCGACGTGCTGGTGGGCGTCAACCTGCTGCGGGAGGGGCTCGATCTCCCCGAGGTGTCGCTGGTGGCGATCCTGGACGCGGACAAGGAGGGCTACCTCCGCTCCGAGGGCTCGCTCATCCAGACCATCGGCCGTGCCGCGCGCCACCTGCGGGGGCGCGCCATCCTGTACGCGGACCGGACGACGGACTCCATGCGCCGCGCCCTGGAGGAGACGGCGCGCCGCCGTGCCATCCAGCAGGCGTACAACGAGGCGCATGGCATCACTCCCGAGTCGGTGGTGCGCGCGCTGGACGAGCTGATGGGCACGCCGCTGGCCGCCGACTACAGCACGGTCCCCCTGGCGCCCGAGCCGGCGGAGGAGGTCTGGGAGGACCAGGAGAGCCTGGACGCGGAGGTGGCCCGCCTGGACAAGGCCATGAAGCGTGCCGCCCAGGACCTGGACTTCGAGCGCGCCGCCGAGCTGCGCGACCGCATCCGCTACCTGCGCGAGAAGGCGGTCCTGGCGTGACGCCCCTCTGGCATCCGCTGTCGGCGGTGCTCCTCTCCGAGCCGCCCGTGCTGGCGAGCGCCCAGGCGCTGCGGCTGCTGCTGCGGGGGGGACCGCTCACGGTGCGCTACGCCGGGGACCGCATGGGATCGGCACTCCCGCACGGCCTGCTCGTCTCCGTGCGGGCGCAGGCGGAGGGGCCCGCCACCGGTTCCGTGGTGCTCGCCCTGGTGGAGGGTGCGCCCGATCTCCTGCGCGTCGGCGCCGTGGAGGGGGCGCGGGTGCTGCTGCAGGGGGATGGGGAGGCCGGCGCCGGGCAGTGGGTGGAGCGGAGCGCGATCCTGGCCGTGGCGGACCTCCCGCGCAGGCGCGTGCGGCCGTGGGCGCGTGCCGCGAGCCGGCTCCTCGCCGACCTCCGCGAGGCGTGGGGAGCGCGCGCGGAGGCCAGGGACGGCGCCGACGTGCGCTCCAAGTACGACGCGCAGGCGCCGTTCTACGCCGAGAGCGGTCCCACGATGGACCCCGGGCTCCTGGCCCGCGCCCGCGCCGCCTTCGCCCCCGGGGGACGGGTGCTGGTCGCGGGCTCGGGGGTGGGGACCGAGTGCTTCGCCCTCGCCGCGGCGGGGTATGACGTGTGCGGGATCGACTTCGCGCCGGCGATGGTGGGGGCGGCGCGCGCGGAGGCGCAGCGGCGATCGCTTTCCGTCCGCTTCCAGGAGGGCGACCTGCGGGCGCACCGCGAGCCCTCCGGCTCCCTGGCCGGGATCCTCTTCACCTACGACGTCTACAGCTTCCTGGCGGACCGGGAGGAGCGCATCGCCCTGCTGCGGCGCATGGCGGGGTGGCTCGCCCCCGGGGGGGCCATCCTCCTCTCCGCGCGCCGCGCCCGGGGGCTCTGGGCGCGCGCCCTCCTCTCCTTGCAGTGGCTGGCGGGCGGGGGCCGCGGCACGTGGGGGGCGAGCCACACCCGCTGGATCACCGTGGGGGGCGACCTGCGCCGCTCGTTCGTGCAGGTGTTCTCCGCCCGGGCGCTTCGGCGCGAGGCGGGGGCCGCCGGACTGCGGCAAGCGGGGTGGGAAGGCGGGCACGGATGCCTCACGCTGGCCAGGGCGGCGGCATGAGCGAGCCGTCCGCGCGCTCCAGGGGAGGGACGTACCCGGTCCGGCGCGGGGCGCCCCTTTCCTTCGAGGAGATCGACCGGCCCCGCCCCGCCGCCGGCGCGCGCGCGGTGCGGCTCCGCCTGGGACCACTGCACCTCGAGCTGCACGGCCTGGACGATGGCCGCGCCGGCGAGCTGCGCGCGCGCTACGGACCCTACGCCATCGAGCCGGAGGATGGGTCCCCGGAGGCGCTCCAGGTGAGCGTGCGCCTGGCGGCCCGGCCGTACTTCATCGATCCGCCCGAGAGGCCGGAGTTCAACCCGGTGTTCCTCGCCTACGAGGCGGGGCGCGTGCGCTACCTGGGGTACAAGGTCGCGGGATGGTTCGATCCCTCCGGCGGGCGCGGCGTGCTCGTGCTCGCGCAAGGGACGTACGAGCCGGACCTGCGCGCGTTCGAGAACTACATCCGTGCCGCCGTGGCCTGGCAGGCGGCGCGGCGCGGCGGGGCGCTGGTGCATGCCGCCTCCGCCGTGCTCGCCGGGCGGGCCTACCTCTTCTATGGCCAGTCCGGCGCGGGGAAGTCCACCCTGTCGGCCTGCAACCGCCGCGCACGGGTGGTGAGCGACGACCTCTCTTTGGTGCTGCCCGGGGAGGGCGGCCGCCCGGAGCTGGTGGGGAGCCCGTTCCGCGGGACCTACGAGGAGGGGGAGCCGGTGCTGGGGAGCTTCCCCCTGGCCGCGGGATTCCGCCTGGTGCAGGACACGGAGGCCGCGGTGAGGCGCGTCCCCCGCAGCCGCGCCATGGCCGAGCTGGTGGGGAACCTGACCTTCGTGGCCGAGGAGTACGCCCGCGCCCCCGAGCTGTGGGAGGCGCTGGAGCGCACCTTTCGCCACGTGCCCCTGGCGCACCTGCACTTCCGCAAGGACGACAGCTACTGGGATGCGATCGCGCGCATGGAGGAGGAGACGTGATCGATCCCGTGCAGAAGGACCGGTGGCTGCGCGAGTTCCACCTGAACGGCTTCGTGGTCTTCCGGGACTTCCTTCCCCGCGAGCTGGTGCAGGCGATGCACGACCAGCTGCTCCCCCTCGTGCGCGGCGAGTACGCGCGCATCGAGCGGGAGGAGCTGCAGCGGCTGCGCGCGCCGGGGCGGCTCTCCCTGGACGTCGGCCGCTACGCCGATCTGCTGGGCGGTCCCCTCGCCGATCCCCTGTACCGGCGGAACCCGGTGATCGAGGAGCTGGCGGAGGCGGTCCTGGGACCGCCCGCCACCTGGCGCCGCGCCTGGAGCCAGGTCGAGTGCGCGTTCCCCGGGTGCAACTACATGACGTGGCATCCCGACCAGACGCCGGAGGAGACGCCGCCCGGCGAGGGGCCGCACCGCACCGTGCGGCTGACGTTCAACATCCCCCTGGTCCCCTTCACCTGGGCGACCGGCGCCATGGAGGTGCTGCCGGCCACGCACCTGCTGCCGCGCGCCTTCCTCTCCCAGAACGTGCAGGAGATCGCGCACGTGTATCCCGTCCGTCTCGACCTGGCGCTGGGGGACGCGGTGCTCCGGGACGGCAACGGCCTGCACCGGGGGACGCCCAACGTCTCGGACGTCACGCGTCTCATGCTCGACCAGACCTACCGGGCCGGCGCCGCGTGATCCTCGAGCTCGACTTCTCGGGCTTCGGCCTGCGCCTGTCCGGAGAGGATTCGCTGCTCGCAGAGCTCGACGAGCTCTGGCGGCCGTTCAAGGGAACGGCGGCGGCGCCCGTGCTCGAGGTGGCCGTGGAGCGCGTGGAGGGGGAACTCGCGCCCGCGCGCCGGCTGGAGCCCGGCCTGGAGGAGACCCCGGTGGACGGGCGGCGCCGCCTGGCCCGCGTGGAGGGCTCGATCGATCTCGGGCCGGGCGGGGAGGCGGTGCTCCGCCTCCCCGGGGGCGATCCCGCGCGCCGCCTGTGGGGCGGCATCAACCTCCTGATCCCCGCCCTGGGGGGCGCGCTTCCCGCGCACGGCGGGCTGCTGCTGCACGGAGCGGCCGCCCTGCTCGACGGCCGGGTCTTCCTCCTCACGGGAGAGTCGGGGTCGGGGAAGACCACGTGGGCCACCGCCTGCGCCGCCGCCGGGCTCCCCGTGCTCAGCGACGACCAGGTACTCCTCGACGCGGCCGCCGATCCTCCCCGCGCCCTCGGCTCCCCGCTGCGGGCAAGGGACTTTCCCGCGCCCGGGCGGGGCCGGTGGCCGCTCGCCGCCGTGCTGCTCCCCCGGCACGGGGCTCCGGCGCTGCGCCCGGTCTCCGCCCTGCGCGCGCACGCCGTCCTCCAGGCCAATGCGCTCTATTCCTCGCCGCACGACCGGCGCGCGACGGAGCTGCTGGCACGCCTGGCCACCGTGGTTCCGGTGCGCGAGCTGACGTTCGCGCCCGATCCGTCCTTCGTCCCCCTGCTACGGGACTTCGCCCCCTGACCGGCGCCGCAGCAGCGCCACCCCGAACCCCCGGCCCGTGAAGGGGGGGGCGCCGATCACCTCCGCCAGGACGTAGTTCCGGTCCATCCATGCGGCCATGGCCTGCGCGTAGTCGCGCCCGAAGAACGGGAAGCCGTAGATCGTGGTGTCGCAGGCCAGGAGCGCGATCCAGTCCGGGGGCGAGGCGGCATAGGCATCGAGCATCGCGCCCTCCCCGAACATGGCCATGTCCGCGGGGTTGCCGATGATGTACGGCGTCGGGTTCCGCCTGCGCGCGAGGTAGTTGAGCATCACGCCGTCGGGGAGCACGGCCAGGGTGGCGTCCTCCGGGAGCAGGGTCTCGATCCGCGCCTGCGCCGCGCGCATCACCTCTCCCCGCTCGGCGTCGGCCCAGAACGCGTCCGGGCCGTGCCCCACCTGCACGGTCCTGGCCCGCCGCTCGTCGACCCGCATCGCCAGGTGGCCGACGAGCACGGCCGCCAGGAGCGAGGCGGCGCCCGTGCGGAAGATCGAGGGAGCGCGTCCCCGGTCTTGCAGGGCGGCGGGGATCCAGCAGAGCAGCGCCGCGACCAAGAGGAGCGTCCCCGGCATGCCCAGCACGAAGCCGTAGTGCCACACCCGGGCGTAGAGCAGCATCTTCAGGAGCAGGACCAGCGCGAGGGCGGACAGCGATCCGCGCAGGATGGCGGCGCTCGGCTCCTCGCCCCCCTGCGCGCGGCGGAGACGGACGACCTCCACGCCGAGCAGGCCGAGCAGGAACAGGGGGAGCGGCCGCATCGCCTCCAGCCAGGGGACGGCGCGGTGCGCCGCCGCCAGCCAGGCGGAGAGAGCGAGGAGGAGGGCGGACGTCCCCGCCACCACGGTGCGGGAGCGTGGCCCGGCCGCGCGCGCGGCGAGCCACAGCGTCCCCGCCACCGCGGTCCAGACGAGAGACCACGACGCCAGCGCGAGCACGCTCCGCGCCGGCTCCCAGGTGCCCATGAAGATCTGGAAGTAGGGCATGCGCACGAGCGCGGGGTCGGCGAGGTGGAGCCAGGCGCCGAGCGTGCCCCGCAGGGCCTTGCCGGGCGGCATCGCGCAAGCGAGCAGGCCGAACGCCAGCAGCGGGGGCACGACCGCGCCCGCCAGGAGCAGGGGAAGCGCCCGCCAGCGCCGCGCGGCGAGGAATCCGTATCCGGCGCAGGCCGCACCGGCGAGCCACAGCTCGGGCTTGGTGAGGAACAGGAGCCCGAGGAGGAGTCCCGCCGCCAGGGGAGGCCGGCCGCTTCCCGTGCGCAGGTCCCAGGCGAGGCAGGGGAGGAGGAGGAGCAGGAGCAGGGCCCCGTGCGTCATCTCGTGGGAGTACGGGGCCAGGTAGCCGAAGCTCCCCCCGGGGGTGAGCGGGCCGAAGGCGAAGACGCACAGGAAGACGAGGCCTGCCGCCGTGGCCGTGAAGCGGTCGGTGAGCACGCGGCCGCCGCGCACGACGAGTGCCGTGATCGCCACCACCACCAGCAGATCGGCCAGCACCTGCTGCGTGAACCCGACCCCCACCAGCCGGAACCACAGCGCATCCAGGTAGGGGGAGAGCGGCCCGTTGAAGTGCGCGACGTCCCGGTAGAGCACGTCGCCCGCGGACAGGCGCCACGCCTGGTACAGCTCGCGCCCGGTGTC
This sequence comes from Candidatus Polarisedimenticolaceae bacterium, assembly GCA_036274395.1. Taxonomy (GTDB): domain Bacteria; phylum Acidobacteriota; class Polarisedimenticolia; order Polarisedimenticolales; family DASUFT01; genus DASUFT01. The sequence goes on from DASUFT010000169.1 coordinate 7,073, forward strand.
GGAGACGACGTCGGCCCAGCGCTTCCAGGTGAAGGCCAGGAGCGCGGCCCCGGTCCCCCACAGCAGGGCGGAAGGGCCGAGGCGCGCAACGAGCCGGCGCAACTCCATGAGGGCGGATGAGATGCAAAACTCGCCGCGGCGTCAAGGCGCTTGGCGGTAACTTTCTGTCCATGCGGAAGTCGTCCCTGCTGGCCTGCGTGCTCGCTCTTGGAGTGGGCCAGGCCGTGGCGCAGTCAGTGAACGATCCCTTCCTGCAGGTGCAGACCGTCGTCTCGGGCCTGGATGCCCCCACCACGATGGCATTCCTCGCGCCCGACGACTTCCTCGTGCTCCAGAAGAACGACGGCCGCGTGCGCCGGGTCGTGGGGGGCGTGCTCCAGCCGGGAGAGGTGCTGGACCTCCCGGTGGACAGCTTCCCGGACCGCGGCTTGCTGGGGATCGTCGTGGATCCCGATTTCCTCAACCGGCCGTTCGTCTACCTGTTCTATTCGGAGGCTCCCGCGGACGGGCAGGTTCTCACCGCCCACCGCGTGGTCCGCTACACCTGGGACGGCGCGAGCTTGGGGGCGCCGCGCCTGCTGCTCGACCTCCCGATTGCGCCGACCAAGTTCCGCTGTGGCGGGCTCCTCGCCTTCGGTCCCGACGACCGGCTCTACGCGACCATGGGGGATCTGCAGCGGATTGGCAAGCTGCAGAACCGGTCCATCGGGCCCGATCCGGACAACACGGGCACGATCTTGCGGATCGAGTCCGACGGAACGCCTCCGGCCGACAACCCGTTCCCTATCGCCTCCATGAGCCGTGTCTTCGCCTACGGCCTGCGCAACAGCTTCGGCTTCGACTTCGACCCGGTGACGGGGAACCTGTGGGACACCGAGAACGGGCAGGACTTCTACGACGAGGTCAACGTCGTTCGGGGCGGGCAGAACAGCGGCTGGTTCCAGATCCAGGGTCCGGACGACAGGAATACCCAGAACCAGGACGCACTTTGGATGGCACCGGGGGCGATCTATCGCGATCCCGCGTTTTCCTGGCTCATGTCCGTGGGCCCCACCGGGATCGCGTTCGCGCGCAGCCCCAGGCTCGGCTGCGCGCGCCTCCACGACGTTTTCGTGGGGGATGCCAACTGCGGGAACCTGTGGCACTTCGAGCCGAATCCCGTGCGCGACGGGCTCGACTTCACCTCCGCGGAGCTGCAGGACGGGGTGGCCGACAACGCTCCCGACGCCGCACGATGCATGCAGGAGCTCTCCGAGCCCGCCTTCGGCTCCGGCTTCGGCGTCGTCACCGACGTGAAGAGCGGTCCGGACGGACTGCTCTACGTCGTCTCCCTGACCGCCGGAGCGGTCTACCGCATCGCTCCCGCCCTGCCCGCGGCGCTCGACGCGGACCAGGACGGTGTGGACGATGCGTGCGACTGCACTGCCACGAGTGCGGACGCGTGGAGCACGACCGCCGAGGTGCCGCGTCTCCGGCTTTCCGGCGGCGCTCCCACCCGGGTGGGCTGGGATTCCCAGGCCGCGTCCGCGGGACCGGGCACGCGCTATACGGTCGCCACCGGTCTCGTGTCGTCGCTCCGCGCGGGAGATCCCATCGGCGGAGCCTGCCGGGTGGGAAGCGATCTCGCCGCTCCCACGGTGGAGGACGGACGGCCCGGACCTGCGCCCGGAGAAGTCTTCTTCTATCTGGTGCGCCCCGGGAATGCATGCGGTCTCGGAAGCTACGGTCGCCCCGCGTTCGACGCGGCGTCCCTGCCCCCCTGTTGAGGCGTTCACCCTCAGCCGCGCTACCCTGATTTCCATGCTCGGTCCCGCCCTCCAGGAGAAGCTGAACGCGCTCCCCGACCGGCCCGGGGTCTACGTGTACCGCAACGCGGCGGGGGATCCGATCTACGTGGGGAAGGCCAAGTCCCTGCGCCAGCGCGTGCGCTCGTACTTCCAGCCCTCCGCGGCGCACCCCCCGCGCATCGAGCGCATGGTGGCGGAGGTCGCCGACGTCGAGATCATCGTCGTCCACACCGAGATGGAAGCGCTGATCCTGGAGTCGAACCTGGTCAAGCGGAACAGGCCCCGCTTCAACGTGGTGCTCCGCGACGACAAGAACTTCCCCTACCTGAAGCTCTCCCTCGCCGACACGTACCCTCGCGTATCCCTGGTGCGCCGGGCCAAGGTGGACGCCAACGTCTACGTGGGTCCTTTCCTCCCCGCCGCGCACGCCCGCCGCACCCTGAAGCTCATCCCCCGCTTCTTCCAGGTCGCGACCTGCAAGGAGGTCTTCGACGGCAAGCGCCGGCCCTGCCTCTACTACCACCTCGACCAGTGCCTGGCCCCCTGCGCCGGGAAGACCAACCCCGAGGAGTACGGGCAGGCCGTGCGCCACGCCCAGCTCTTCCTGGAGGGACGCCACCACGAGCTGGAGGGCGTGCTCCAGGAGCGGATGCGCGAGGCCTCCGCCAGGGAGGAGTTCGAGGCGGCCGCCCGCTACCGCGACACGCTGCAGACGGTGCGCAAGCTGGCGGTGCGCCAGCACATGGCCTCGGTGGGCCTGGAGGAGCAGGACTACTTCGCGCACCGCCGCGAGGGAGGGGAGGCCATCCTGCAGCTCTTCCAGATGCGGGAGGGGAAGGTGCAGGCCCGGCGCGAGTTCGCCTTCCAGGACCTGGACGTGGACGACGCCGCGCTCTACGCCACGGCGCTGGCCCAGTACTACGCGGACGCCACCCCGCCCCGGGAGATCTACGTGGGCACCCTTCCCTCGGAAGCGCCGCTCCTGGAGGAATGGCTGACGCAGCGCCGGGGGATGCGCGTGCACCTGCGCGTCCCCGCGCGCGGGGTGAAGCGCCAGTTCCTCGACCTGGTGGCGGGCAACGCCTCGCTGGCGTTCGACGCCCGCTTTCGCGCGCCGCACACCCATGGGGTGGAGGTGGCGGAGGCGCTGGCCGAGGCGCTGGGCCTCGACGAGCCCCCCTCCCGCATCGAGTGCTTCGACATCAGCAACGTGCAGGGGAAGGACTCCGTCGCCTCCATGGTGGTCTTCGAGGCAGGGAAGCCCCGCAAGTCCGACTACCGCACGTTCAACGTGCGCGGCGTGATCGAGCCCGACGACTTCGCCTCCATGGCCGAGGTGGTCACCCGGCGCTACCGGCGCCTGCTCGCGGAGGACCGCCGCCTCCCCGATCTCGTCCTCATCGATGGGGGCGCGGGGCAGCTCGGCGCCGCGGTGCGCGCGCTGGCGGCGGTGGGCCTCCCCATGCTGCCGGTGGTCTCGCTGGCCAAGCGGGAGGAGGAGATCTACCTCCAGGGCGGGGGAGAGCCGGTGCGCTTGCCCAAGGACTCGCCCGCCCTCCACCTGGTGCAGCGCGTGCGCGACGAGGCCCACCGCTTCGCCCTGAGCGCCCACCGGCGCCGCCGCACCCGCCGCACCCTGAAGACGGAGCTGACGGAGCTGCCGGGAGTGGGAGCGCGCACGGCGCGCAAGCTCCTGCGCACCTTCGGCAGCCTGGATGCCGTGCGCCGCGCTGACCGCGCCGCCCTGGCCGCGGTGGTCGGCCCCAAGGTGGCGGAGGTGCTGGTGCGGCGCTACGGGGGTGGCGGTGGGGAGTCGCTGCCCGAGCGATAGAGGACGGCGAGCCCCCGTGCGGCCAGGAGGGCGCACGCCGGGTAGACGGCCACACTGTAGCGGGCCATGGGGCACACGGCGGCATAGAAGAGCGCATGGAGGGCGGCGGCCAGGAGCACGGCCGAGAGGAGCGGATCGCGCGGGCTCTCCCGGGAGTGGAGCGCTCCCACCAGCACGAGGCTCAGGAAGGGAAGGACGACCGCCGCGTAGGCGAGCGTGGTGGAGCGCGTCGTGCCGCTGATCCAGAAGCGGATCAGGCCGCGCGCGACCCGTGCCCCGTAGCCGAGCGGGTCGTGCAGGATGCGGCGGCCCGCCGCTCCCCCGAGCTTCCTCTCCAGCTCGCCGGTTTGTTCCGGTGACTGCGTGTACCAGAGCCGCTCCGCCTCGGCCGCGCCCACCCCGGCCTCCCGCACCATGAGGGGGACGGCGTGCTCGCGGATGCTCCCCGGATCGGAGGGGAGGCCGAAGCGATCCTGGGCCTCCCCGAGCCAGAAGTTGTAGGCGGCCATGGAGTGGACGAAGACGACACGCCCCTCCAGACGTGACGCGCGCAGGGACCAGACCAGCGCCGGAAGCAACGCCACGCACGCCACCAGGAGGGCCCGGCGCCAGGAGGCGCGCGAGAGCAGCGCGACCGCGCCGAGCGCCACGAGGAACAGGAGCGCGGTGGCGCGGGTGAGCATGGCGGCGCCGAGCGCGAGCCCCGACACTCCCGCCCACAGCCACCGCCCGCGCGCGGACGTCTCCGCGCACCGCCAGGCCACGAGGCCGGCCAGGCCGAGCACGCCGCAGAACTCGTCGGCCATGCCCCGGGAGGACGTGAAGACGGGGAGCGGGTGGAGGCCGGCCAGGGCGGCCGCGGCGGGGGAGGCGAGGGCGAGGGGACGGGCGCCGAAGCGCATGCACGCCCAGGCCGCGAGCGCCGCTCCCAGGAGGCCCGGCAGCGTCGCCCACCAGGCGAGGACCCGGTCGCCACCCCGACCGGCCAGCAGGGGGAGGGCGAGCCAGGCCGGAAAGCCCGGACCCCGGGTGGTGGTGATCGGCGCCCCCGCTCCCTGGAACCCCAGGGTGCCTTCCTCCACGAGCGAGCGGGCCAGGGCGGGGTAGTGGTCCGGGAAGGGTGCGCGGTGCGTCTTCGCCTCCCAGGCGGGCACGAGCACCGTCGCCGCGAGGAGACGGACGGCGGCCACGGCGAGCAGCACGCCGGCGGTCCATCCCCAACGGTTGTCTCCTTCGCGCACCGGTCCCTATATTCCGCCACGATGCGCTTCTGGCGATCCATTCCCGGAGCCCTGGTCCTCGTGCTGATCCTGGGCATGGGGGTCGCCGTGGGGGCGGTCGGCGTGCAGGTGCACCGGCTGACGCATCCCGCCCGGGTGGTGAAGAGTGCGAACGTGGCGGGTGACCTCGTGCGCATCGAGGAGGCGGAGTTCCCCGCCGCCGACGGCATCCCCCTGCGCGGCTGGCGGATCGCCGGCGCCCCCGGGGCTCCGGGGATCGTCCTCTGCCACGACCTGGGGTCGAGCAAGGACGCCATGCTGGACCTCGGCCTCGCCCTGCAGGACGCCGGCTTCACCGTGCTCGCCTTCGATTTTCGCGGGCACGGCGAGAGCGGGGGGACCGGCTCCACGCTGGGCGTGGAGGAGAAGAGGGACGTGCTGGGCGCGCTCGACTACCTGGCGGCGGTGGAGGGTGTGGACGCCCGCCGGCTGGGCGTCTACGGCGTGGGCATGGGGGCGCAGGCCGCCGTCCGGGCCGCCGCCGACCGGCCCACCGCCGCGGTGCTCGTCCTGGACGGCCTGTACCCCGACGTGGGATGGGAGGTGCAGCGGGCGGTGGACGCGCGGTGGCGCTTCGGCATGGGGCGCATCGCGTTCCTGCCCCGCACCGTCTTCGACGCCCTGCACTTCGACACGCGGGGGGAGGCTCCGGCCTCCGCCGTGCTCCCCACGCTGCGCGGGCGCCACCTCCTGCTGGTGGCGCCGGCGGCGGACGCCGCCCTGGCGGCGGAGATGAAGCGGATGTACGAGGCCATCCCCGAGCAGAAGGACGCCGACGGCAACCTGGTGACGCTGCCCGCCGGGAGCGGAGGCGACCTGTACGGCGAGGACCTCACCCGCTACCGCGCCAAGGTCCTGGGCTTCTTCAAGGAGCGCCTGAATCCCGCCTAGGCCCGCCTCCCTGCTACCCTCCCTCCTCGTGATGGCCAGCGGAACGACCCGGGGAAGCGCGGATCTCGCCGCTTTCCTGGCGGCCGGGAAGCAGCGGGTGGACGAGGCGCTGGCCGCCTCGCTTCCGCCGCTGTCCACGCCACCCGCGGTGCTGCACGAGGCCCTGCGCTACACGCTGCTCCTCCCCGGCAAGCGCCTGCGCGCCGTCCTCGTGCTCGCGTGCGCCGATCTCCTGCGCGGCGACGAGGACGCGGTGCTTCCCCTGGCGTGCGCCGTGGAGATGGTCCACGCCGCGTCGCTCATCCTGGACGACCTGCCCTCGATGGACGACGCCACGCTGCGGCGGGGGAAGCCCGTGCTGCACCGGGTGGTGGGGGAGGCCAATGCCATCCTGGCCGCGGTGGCTCTGCTCAACCTCGCCTTCGCCCGGGTGGCGGAGGCGGAGGGACTGCGGGAGCGCGTGCGCCGCCAGGCGGCGCAGTGCCTCACCCGCGCCATCGGAGCGGAGGGGCTGATCGGCGGGCAGGTGGCGGACCTGGCGGCGACGGGGAGGAAGCTCGACCTGGACGGCCTGGAGTACGTGCACAGTCACAAGACCGGTGCGCTGTTCCAGGCCGCGGCGGAGCTGGGCGCGCTCGGCGCGGGCGGGCGGGAGCGGGACCTCGAGGCGCTGCGGCGCTACGCGAAGAACCTGGGGCTCGCCTTCCAGATCACGGACGACCTCCTGGACTACAGCGGCAACCCGGGCATCACGGGGAAGGACGCCGGTCTCGACCGGGACAAGACGACCTTCGTGAACCTGTGCGGGATCGACGGGGCGCGCCAGCTGGTGGACGATCTCATCGCCGCCTCCGTGGCGGCTCTGGCCCCCTTCGGCAAGAGGGCGGGACGCCTGACGGCGCTCGCCGAGATGGTCCGCGAGCGGGACCGCTGAGCGTGGGCGGCGCCGACTACGAGGAGGTCCGCCGCCAGCTCCGGGCGCGCGGCTACCTGGAAGGACGCCTGGAGCGCTTCGTGCTGCACGACCCGGGGCGCCCGCTGCGCTCCAGCGCCAAGGCGGCGCTCCTGGGCGCGCCGGTGCTGGGGGCGCTGCTGGCGCTGGCGGCGGTGGCGGCGAACCGGCCCCTCCTCGGCGTGCGCGATGCGCTCGTGCTCTGGCTCTACTTCTCGGTGCTGGCCGGGGCCGGCCTGTGGGCGCTCGACCTCGCGGCGGCCGCCGCCGTCTCGGCGCTGGCTCGCCGGCGGGGGGCCAAGCCCTCGGATGCGCTGCGCGCCGCGCTCCTGGTGGGGTTCCCCACGCTCCTCTACCTGGTGGCGCTGTGGACCACGCAGCGCGGGGGCTCCGACCTCGGCGCCGATCTCGCGTTCCTCGCCGCCGCCGCCGTGGTCACGTTCTTCACGGCCTGGCTCGCGGGGCTCGTCTCGCTGGCCGCGATCGTGGGGCGCACGGGAGAGGTGCCGGACCGGCGGAGGCGTCCCATCGCCCTGGCGGCGCTGCTCGCGGGCACCGCCGCCCTCGCCATGCTCGTGCTCCGCGCCGGGGAGACGGACCCATCGCAGGGGAGTCCCGCTTCGCCGCTCCACCCCGTACCGGCCGGCCGCCTCGTCGTGCTGGGGATCGACGGCCTCGACGCGGACCTGGCGCGGGCGCTTTCGGCGCGTGACGCGCTCCCCGCCCTGACGGCGGCCGAGGCCCGCGGCGCGCGCTGGCCCCTGCGCCGCCGCCCCGGGGCCGAGCCCCCCGAGGCATGGACCACGCTGCTCACCGGGACGCCGCCGGACGTGCACGGCGTGCGCGCGGTGGGCGTCGAGCGCCTCCCCGGCATCGCCACGCCGCTCCGGCCGGAAGCGGGTCCGGTGCCGCTCACGGCCGCGCTCCGCTTCCTCCTCCCCGCTCGGACGGTCCCCACCAGCGGCGCCGCGCGCGGCGTGCGCGCGGTGTGGGAGGTGGTGGGGCTCGCCCGCCCCTCCGCCGCCGTGGGCTTCTGGAGCACGTGGCCGGCGGCAAGCGGCGGCGCCGGGGGGTACGTCGTCTCCGACCGGGCGCTTCCCGCGCTGCTCCACGCGCAGGCGGAGGCCGACCGGGCCGTGGCGCCGGAGGCCCTCTGGCCGCGCCTGCGCGCGCGCTTTCCCGCCCAGCGGGCATCGCTGCAAGAGGAAGCGAACACGCGCTTCGCGGCGCTGGCGCCGCGCACGCGGGAGCTGGCCGCCGAGTCGCTCCTGATCGACGGGTGGTCGCTCGATGTGCTCGGCTGGCTGCTCCAGGACCCGGGCGTCGCCATGGCCGGCGTGTACCTGCCGGGCCTGGACATCCTCCGCCACCGGCTCCTGGAGGGGGCGGCCCGCGACGATGCCGCCCGCCTGCTCGAGATGCAGGCGGCGCTCGAGGGGTACGCGCGGTGGCTCGATGCGCGGCTCGCCCCCTTCCTGGCTCCGCAGGCCGGGCAGGCCCTGGTCGTGGCCGACGCCGGACGCGCGGAGCAGGGGAGCGCGCTCGGGTTCGTGCTGGCGGTGGGAGAGCGGGTCGCCCTGGGCTGCACCGGGGACGCGCTCGATCCCGTGAACGTCGCCCCCATGGCCTTGGCGATGGCCGGCTTCCCCCGGTCGGCGGAGCTGTCGGGGAGCCTGCCCGCGACCTGCCCGCTGGCCGGCGTGCCCACCGGAACCGTCGCCACCTACGGCCGGCGTCCCCGTGCGGCCGCGGCGGAGCGGAGCGCGTCCGACCCCCAGGTGCTGGAGCGGCTGAAGTCGCTGGGGTACCTGCGTTGAGGACGGCCCTTCTCGTCCTGCTGCTCGGCGCGCTGGCGGTGCTCCCCTATCTCCCCGGGCTCCCCGGCGAGTTCGTCTACGACGACCACCGCCTCATCGTCGACAACGAGGGGCTGCGCCGGCCGTTCGATGCGCGCCGCGCCTTCCTGCGCGACTACTACGCCGCCGACGTGGATCGCATGGGCCTCGGCTACTACCGCCCGGTCGCCCTGCTGTCGAACGAAGTGGACTGGCGGCGCTCCGCGGGCTCGCCGCTGGCCTTCCATCTCACGAACCTCGGCCTGCACGCGGCGTGCACGGTCCTCGTGTACACGGTCGCGCGCCTTCTCGTGGGAGGATCTCTCTGGCCGGCGGGCCTGGCGGCGGCGCTCTTCGCCCTGAATCCCGCTCATGCCGAGTCGGTCGCCTTCATCTCGGGGCGCGTGGACCCGCTGGCCACCCTGTTCGGCCTGGCGGCGCTCGCCGCGCACCTGAGGGGCCGGCGGGGCGTGCATGCCTGGCCGTGGCGCGCGGCGGCGGGGGCGGCCTGGCTGCTGGCCCTCCTGTCGAAGGAGATGGCGGTGACGGTGCCCCTCGTCGCGTTGCTGATCGACCTGGGACGGGGAGAGCGGCGGGGATGGATCGCCTCGTATGCCCCCTACGCGGCGGCGACGGCGCTCTACCTGCCACTGCGCCTGGCGGCGCTGGGGACGCTCGCCACCCCCGCCCCGGAGTGGGTGCAGACCGCGTGGTGGAGGCCCCCCGTCGTCGTCGGGAGCTATCTGGCGTGGACCGTGTGGCCGCCCCCGGGGCTGCACCTCGAGCCGGAGCCGGTGACGGGTGCCCTGGCGTGGGGCGCGGCCGCACTGGCGCTGTCCTCGGGGCTCCTGGCGCTCTTCCTGTGGAGGCGGGGCGCCCGTGTGCCGGCGGCGCTGCTGCTGGCCCTTCCCTTGACGCTGCTCCCGGTGGCGCAGCTGCGCCCCCTGGAGACCGCCCTCTCGGAGCGCTTCCTCTATCTCCCCACCGCGGTGGCCGCGCTGGCGGCGGCGGCCGTCCTGCCGGCGGGGAAGGCGAGGGTGGGGATCGTCGCCGCCGCGGCCCTGCTCGGGGCCGGCTACCTCGCCGTGCTCGTGCCCCGCGCCCGCCTCTGGCGGGACGAGGCGGCGCTCTGGACGGCGCACACGCGCGCCGAGCCCCGCGCGGTCAAGGGCTGGCTGAACCTCGGGCGCGCGCGGGTGGCCGACGGAGACCCGGCGGGCGCGCAGCAGGCGTACGCGCAGGCCCGGGCGCTGGCCCCCGATCTGCCGATCGAGGGAGAGATGGCGGTCTTCGGCGGCGGGCCGCTGGACCAGCGGATCGCCGGGGTCCGGGCCACGCTTTCCCGCACGCCCGAGGACGGGTCGCTGTGGGCGAACCTCGGGTTCCTGCTCCTGGAGGCGAAGGAGGCGCCCGAGGCGCGCGACGCGTTCCGGCGGTCGGTCGCGGTCACGCCGGCGCGGGCGCGGGGCTGGCTCGGCCTCGCGCTCGCGGAGCTCCAGCTGGGGGCGCTGGGGGAGGCCGACGCCGCCGCGGCCAGGGCGGCGGCGCTCGACCCTACCCTGGGGCTCGCGCAGGCCCTCCGGGTCGAGTGTGCGCTGCGCGCGGGCCAGCCCTGCGAGGCCTTGCGGCGCGCGGAGGGGCTGACCCTGGCCGATCCGGACGAGTCCGCGGCCCTGGAACGCCTGCTCGCCGTGGCCCGGAAAGAGTGTCCCTGAAGCCTCTTTGTTGTCAGGTTCCACCGATGGACGTACACTCTCGCCGCGAAAAGGAACCGAAACAGTACGGCTTTGGCCCTGTTTCGGCCGGAGGTCGTGTGAATCTCCCGGGTCCGTCTCTCGAAGCGCGGCCTCGCCGGCACCCCGACAGTGCCTTCCGGCCCATCGCCGACGAGGGGGGCCTCGTGGTCCTCCCCGGGCGGGCCGAGGTGAAGGTGCTCAATCCGGTGGGGATCCGGATCTTCGGCCTGCTCGATGGCGCCCACACCGTGGGCGAGATCGCGGACGTGATCGCCGCCGAGTACGAGGTGTCCGAGGGGGAAGCGCGCGACGACGTCCGGGCCTTCCTGGACCAGCTCGACGCCCACGGCATGCTGGCGGGGGAGGCCCGGTGAGCGAGGGTACGCCCTATCGCCGGATGGTGGACAAGGCGTTCGCGAAGGCCATCCCGCTGGCGGCGCAGTTCGAGATCACTTACCGGTGCAACCACCTCTGCACGTTCTGCTACAACTCGCCCACCGGCCAGAAGGAGATGACCACTCCCCAGATCTTCGACGCCCTGCGCAAGGTCGCGGATTTCGGGGTGCTCTACCTCACCCTGACGGGCGGCGAGGCCATGTGCCACCGGGACTTCTGGGCGATCGCCGAGGAGACCCGCCGCCTGGGGATGGCCCTCCGGCTCTACTCCAACGGCTACCTCATGGCGGACCCCGCCGTGGTGGCGCGCGTGGCCGGTCTCCATCCCATGGAGGTGGAGATCTCGATCCACGGATCCCGGCCGGAGTCGCACGAGGCCCTGACCAAGATCAAGGGCTCCTTCGCCAAGACGGTGAAGGCGCTGGAGAACCTGGTCGAGGCGGGGATCAAGATCAACGTCAAGTGCCCGATCACCCGGCTGAACCAGGACGAGCTGTTCGAGATCCGGGACATCGGCGACCGGCTGGGGGTCTTCATCACGTTCGATGCGGTGATCACCCCCAAGGACGACGGCGATCTCTCCCACATGCACCTGCGCCCGGACGATGCCTTCCTCGAGAAGTACTGGGGGGAGTGGTACGGCGAGCTGCACCGGGGGAAGCTCCCCCCCAAGACGAACCACTGCGCCTCGGACGGCGCATCCGCGGTGTGCGGCAGCGGCCGCTCCGGGTTCACGCTCGACCCGTACGGCAACATCCTTCCCTGCGTCGCCTTCCGGCGGAAGGTGGCGAACATCCTCGAGATCGAGAGCCTGCACCAGATCTGGCACACCTCGCCCGTCCTGAACGGGGTGCGGGACCTGGCCGTGGAGGCGCGGCAACGCCTGGACCAGCACGAGAACGGACCCTATTTCACCTTCTGCATGGGGGTGGCGGAAGCGCAGCTTGGCGACCCGCTGGCCATCTACCCGCAAGCCGACATCAATGCAAAAGCCGTCAAGCGCGCCTACACCCTGCTCCAGATCGGACAGCCGATCACCCAAAAAAGCGCTTGAAAGCCAGGGATGGCGACCGTATAAGTACGCGTGCCGGGCGGTTGGGCTCGGTTCGTGACGTGTAAGCCGTTGCAACGGCGCATTTTAGACCTCGGTCAGGGGGAGGCATTCATGAAGAAGAGCTACGAGCGTCCGGCGATCCTGCACACGGAAAAGTTGGAGGCCCGCGCGGTGACGTGCTCCAAGGCGGACGACGCCTCCTGCGGCGCCGGCCCGATCCAGAGCTAGTTCTCGCACTTCCAGGAGCCGCCGAGGGCAAGCGACGGTTCCTCGACAAAGGCGCATGAGACCTCTCGAGAGATTCCTCTTGGGGGTCCTGATGGCGGCCGCGGCATTCGGTGAGGGGGTGGGCTCCCCGCCGAGGCCGGTCGTCGAGCCCGTCGGGGACGTCCGCGATCTCTCGCGGTTCTCCTTCCGGGTCACGACGCCCGCGGTGTCGGCCGCGCAGGACCCGGATGGCTGGTCGGACCTCGAGATCGAGGGCTTCGGGACGTCCGAGCGACGTCCCGGAGCCCCCAACCTTCCCTCCCGCACGTTTCTGGTGGCGATCCCCGACGGGGCCGAGCCTCGCCTGGAGGTCCAGCCACTGGGGGTCCGCCTGCTCCCCGGGCTGCGGCCCCGCCCCGTGCCCCGGGTCGAGGCCACCGTCGCCCCCGAGGACGAGCACGGGCGGCGGCGGGTCTCCCGGCAGCGGACGTTCCAGCCGGAGGCGGCCCTCTACGCCGCGCCCGAGGCGGTGGCCCGCCTGGGCCGAGTCGGCGTCCTGCGAGACCAGCGCTACGTCGAGGTGATCGTCACGCCCGCGCGCTTTCGCGCGGAGCAGGGAGGGATCGAGGTCTGGGATCGGTTCCAGGTCACGGTGGCCTTCGAGGGGGCGGGGACCACGGCGGCGGCGCCGGCCTCCGATCCGCGCTACGAGGACATCTACCGCAAGGCGTTCGTCAACTACGCGCAGGGCCTGCTGTTCCGCCTGCCCTCGGCGGAGAGCACGTCCTTCTCGTCCTCGCCGGCGCCCGCGGCAGCGCTGGCCGGTCCCCGCTACGAGATCCGGGTGCGCCAGAGCGGTGTGGTGCGCCTGGACAGCGGGCGCCTGACCGGCACCGGCTTCCCCGCCGAGCCCATCTCCACCTGGCGCCTCCGCTCGCGCGGCGTCGAGGTGCCGCTCCAGGTGAACGACGACGGGGACGGCCTGCTCGAGGCCGGCGAGTGGGTCCAGTTCTGGGGGCAGGCGCTGGACGAGGAGCCCAAGACCGTCCTCGATACCGACGTTCCGGGGAACGTCGACCTCTGGGCGTACAACGACGTCACCGACGAGAACGTGTACGTGCTGACCGCGGAGCCCGGGACGCACGCGCGCATGGCGACGCGCGCGTCGGCGCCCACCTTCACGCGCACGCCCCCCACCGACTTCGAGGCCGTGGTCCACCGCGAGGTGGACGATGCGTGGAGGCCGCTGGGCGCCGCCGACCCCTGGAGCTGGAACCCGGTCCTGCAGACGGGGACCGCCACCACCCAGCGCACGGACGACGTGGCGCTCCCTGGCCTGGCCGGCGCCGGCAGCTCCCTCGACGTCAAGGTGCAGATGAAGGCCACCTCGGAGGACGGGACGCTCGTGCCGGACCACCGCACGCGGGTGAGCGTGCTCAACAGCGGCAACGCCACTCTCGTCCAGAAGGACGACGACGGCACCTTCGACGGCCGCATCGTCTACGCGGAGTCGGTCGGGTGGGCCGGGGGCTCGGTCACGAACCCGGTGCGGATCCGCACCGAGGCGCGGCCCATCTCGACCGGGAACCACAGCGTCATGCTGGACTGGATCGAGGTGCGCTACCGGCGCGCCTTCACCGCGCAGAGCGACGGCCTCGTCTTCACCTGGCCGAACCAGGACGCGGAGTTCGTGGTGGGGAACCTCCTCTCCTCCGGCTCCTCCCTCGCGGTCTACGAGGTCACGGCGGCGACCGGCGCCATCGCGCAGCCCGTGCAGCTCACCGGGGTCTCGGTCTCGGGGGCCGGCCCCTTCAGCGCGCGCTTCCGGGTGGACAGGAACCTCGGCCTCCCCGACGGCGCCCCCCGGACCTTCGTGGTGGCGGGGAGCGGCGCCGTCACCGTGCCTGCGACCGCGGACTTCGTGGCCGACACCGTCTCCGACCTCAGGGACAACGCCCTGCAGGCCGACCTGATCGTCATCGCGCATCCCTCCGTCCTCGATCAGGGCGCGGGGAGCCCGCTGACCCAGCTCCTGGCGCTGCGCGCCTCGCGCGGGCTCTCCTCCAAGGTGGCGCGCCTGGACGACGTGGAGGACGAGTTCAACGACGGCATCGCCGGTCCCGCCGCCATCAAGAACTTCCTGCGCTGGGTGCTCTCCACCGCTCCCGGGGAGGGGTGGGCCGCGCCCAAGCCGGCCTACGTGCTGCTCCTGGGGGACGGCTCCTTCGACACCAAGGCGGGGACGGTCAACGGCAACTACGTCCCCACCCAGATCATCTTCAAGGACGACCCCGCCCTCGGGTACTACGCCTCCGACAACGTGCTGGCGGCGGTGGCCGGGAACGATGCCCTGCCCGACCTGACGGTGGGGCGGCTCCCCGCCCGGAGCATCCCCGAGGCGAACGCCATGCTGCAGAAGGTGCTCGACTACGAGCAGGCGCCCCCCGCCGGGAGCTGGCGCAGCCACGCGCTGTTCGTGTCGGACCGGGGCAAGCCGATCACGAACGTCAACGAGGCGCTGGAGTTCGAGAGCACCAACGCCCTCTCCCAGGCGGAGATGAAGGTGCCGCCCCACACCGCGCGGCAGCTCCGCTACTTCACGGACTACGGCGGGACCAACTCCGCCCTGATCAAGAACGACATCAAGAAGGGGATCAACGGCACGCTCGATGCCGGCGTGGACGGCGCCGCCGTGGTCCAGTTCATCGGCCACGGGAACTTCGACCTCTGGTCGGACGACATCATCTTCGACAAGAACGATGCGGCCTCGCTCACGAACGGCGGCCGCCTCCCCTGGCTCCTCGCCCACAACTGCCTGACGAGCGGCTTCCACTCCACGGCGGCGACCACGATCGGCGAGGCGTTCATGAAGCGGGTGGGGGGCGGGTCGATCGCCGTCTTCTCCCCGAGCGGCCTCTCCTTCAGCTACTTCGGCGACATCATCGCCCACACCGTCTTCCACGACCTGTACGGGCCCCCCAAGGAGCGGGGGATCGCCACCCCGGTCATGGACTCTCTGGTGGCCCTGCTCGCGAACCAGTCGGTGGAGGCGCTCGAGGGGTACGTGCTGCTGGGCGATCCCGCGCTGACGCTCGCGCTCCCCACCGTGCAGCCGCCCGGGATCCCCACGGCGACGCCGTCCAACCGGCGCGTGGACCTGTCCTGGACGGCGAGCGGCAGCGCGGGGGCGACCTACGACGTGTGGCGCACGGCGGACCTGGTGCTCGGCTACACGAAGGTGAACGGTGCACCGATCGCGGGGACGTCATTCGCAGACACGGGAGTGAGCAACGGGATCAACTACTACTACTACGTGGTGGCCCGGGATGCGGCGGGGTTCGAGAGCCGCTGGTCGAACTTCAACAGCGACTGCCCGGTGAGCGGCCCGGATTGCGTGGATGCGAAGCCGCTCAATCCGAATCCACCGGCGGCGCCGTCGGGCGTGAGCGTGGTCGATGCGGAGAGCGGATCCCGGCTCAACGTCTCCTGGCTCCCCATCTCCGATCCCAACAACGAGCTGGTGCGCTACGACGTGTGCTGGGGCATCTCCTCCGGCAGCTACGGGCAGTGCGCCAGCGCGGCGAAGACGACGAGCTTCGTGCTCAGCGGGCTGACCAACGGCATCCCCTACTACGTCGTGGTCCGCGCCACGAACACCTCGAGCCTGACCTCGCAGTCTCAGGAGGCCAGCGCGATCCCCACCTTCGTGCGGGGCTTGAAGTCCCCGGCATTCATCGATTCCCTGCGCGTGAGCCGCTCCGGGAGCGACCTCGTCCTCAGCTGGACCCCGGTCACGACGGACATCTACGGGAAGCCGGTCGCCGCCGTGACCTACCAGGTCTTCCGGGGGACCACGGCGGGATTCGACCCCTCCGTCGCCACGCCCATCGCCACGAACCTCTCCGTCGCCACCTTCACCGATCCCGGCGCCGCCGCGGCCGGGCCGGCGTATTACTACCTCGTGCGCGCGCGGGATGGGCAGGGGAACGTGGGAGGCCTGGGGCTGCAGCTCCCGAACGGGATCGACGTCCTGACCCTGAGCAAGTCCCCGGTCACCCCGGGGAACCTGATCCTGTCCTGGCCGGCGGTGACGACCGATTTCGATGGACGCCCGAGCCGGATCCGCGAGTATCGTGTCTACGCCCGCACGACGCCGTTCACGCGGGCGGACATCCGGAACGGCACGGTGCCGATCGTGACGACCACCACGGGAACGCAAGCGGAGGTGACGCCGCCCGCGGGGGGACAGCACTACTCGGTGCTGGTGGTGGACGAGCGTGGCAACCTCTCCTCCTTCTGACGGCATCCCCGTCCCCGGTGCCCTCCGCCTCCCCGACGCCGACCCCGTCGACGGCGGGGAGGCCGCGCTCGTGGCCGCCGCCCAGGACGGGAACGTCCGGGCCTTCGAGGCGCTGCTCTCCGCCCACGAGTCCAAGGTGCTCCGGGTGCTGCGGTACCTCGGCGTCCCCGCATCCGACCGCGAGGACGTGGCCCAGGAGGTCTTCGTCCGCGTCTTCCGCCACCTGGGAGGCTTCCGGCGCGGCCGGCCCTTCGGCGCCTGGGTCTACCGGATTGCCGTGAACGCGACCCACGACTGGCGCCTGCGCGGGGGGGGCGCGCTGGACGAGGTCCCCTGGACCGAGGAGGCGGCCCGGATCCCCGGCTCCGGGCCGGATCCGGACCTGGCCCGGCGCCTCCTCGCCGGCCTGGCGGCCCTCAGCGAGCGGGAGCGGGCGGTCTTCGTCCTCCGCGAATTGGAGGGCCTGGAAACCGCCGCGGTGGCCCGGACGCTGGGGATCACCTCCATCACGGTGCGCCGCCACCTGGGGCTGGCCCGGGACCGCCTGCGCCGCCTCCTGGACGAAAAATGATCGGGGGGCGTTGAACGTTCCCGCCCGCGGGGGGGTAGTCCTCTACGGCAGGAGGACACCGCCATCATGGAACGCAACCGTCGATCGCTCGACCATGCCGTGACGGCCCTCCGGGGGATGGATGCCCCCGAGACCCTTTCCCCGGCCGCCCGGACCGCGATCCTGCACCGGGTCTCCGAGCCGGGGGAGGTCCGCGGGCCCCTGGCGGCGCTCTTCCCGACCTCCTGGCGGCTCGCCCTGGCGGGTGCCTTGCCCCTGGCCCTGGCCCTGACCGTGGTGGTCCTGGCCGGGCGGGGAGGGACGGGGACCCTCCAGGCTCCGGAGGACCCGGTGGCCCGGAAGGTGGGCGGGAGCGTGGTCTTCGAGGTCGCCGCCGGCTCCACGGTCACCAAGTCTGCGGTCCCGTTCGCCTTCGACGATCGCCACGCCGTCCGGGTGGCGAACGGCCGCTACGCCGACCGGGTCGGCACCGGGCCGAATCTGGTTTTTTACAGGATCGAGTAGTTTTTCAAGTGTTTTATTTGTTCGCCAACAGCCAGGAGGGGGAACGCAGGCATTCCAACCTTGACGCCCTGGAACTTCCCCGTAGATTTAGCGCGACCCAGGCGGCGAGCCGCTTGGCCGGGGAAGGGAAAGGCGACAGGGGGGGACCCGGTCGTTGACCCGAACGGTACTGACCTGGGAGGGGAAAGAATGACGAAGAGGACGTACATCGGAGTGCTCACGGTCGCGCTGGCCGTGGTGCTCGCGGCCGGCGGACTGCTGGCCTCCAACATGGGCTTCAAGCTCAACTATCCGCTGCTGGCCCCTCAGGTTGGCGTCTCCGCCACCGGAACCAGCACGATCGCGCTCCCCGACAATCGTCAGGCGGGCGTCAACGCGGCGAGCAGCTTGATGAACGACATCGGGCTGGCGAGCGTTGCGAACGTGCAGAAGTTCATCGAGGCCAGCGACGGCCTGCAGCTCTACACCGGACGCAAGGGCACGCCGGGCGCGGACTTCGCGCTCGCCGCTGGCGAGGGGTACTTCGTGAAGATGAACACGACGGTGAACTACATCGTCGTGGGCTCGCACGACCCCTCCTTCGCAAACCCGCTGAACGCACCCGGTGGGGGATCGGCCACGGGCACGAACCTGTTTTCGTATCCGTACCACAGCACCGCCCCCACGGCGAGCGCGCTGATGAACGACATCGGTCTCGCCAACGTCGCCAACGTGCAGAAGTTCCTGAAGGCGACCGACGGCCTGCAGCTCTACACCGGACGCAAGGGCACTCCTGGTGCGGACTTCGCGCTGGTCCCTGGCGAGGCTTACTTCGTCAAGATGAACACCACCGTCAACTACATTCCTTCGCACTATTGATCAGGGGGAGGGGATTCTGAACATGAAGATCACGACTCGCATTCTTGGAGTTGCGGCGGTGCTCGCCGTGATCGCGATGGTGGTCCCCACCGCCAGCGCGAGCTGCATCCCAGCCTCACAGTTCAGCACATGGGGCGCGGGAGGCTACTTCTACGTCAACATGCCCCCCGGTGCGAACAACAACACGGTGGTGGGCAAGTTCTGGGCGAAGGGGAACTTCGGCTCGGGCAACAGCGGGACGTATGACGATTCCGCTTGGCTGAAGCTGTATGGACCCTCGGGCCGCTGGTACATCTCCGGCGCCACCGGTGACCCGGGCATTTCCGGCTGCCCGTCCGGCAGCAACCTCATCATCCAGCTCGACAACGCCGATGGCTCCTCGCTGACCCTGGAGTCCATCGAGACGTCGGCGGCCGTCCGCTGGGATTACTCGACCCTGAACACGGACTTCAACTTCGCACAGAAGCCCCGTCCGCAGGTCGCCAGCTCCAGCCGGGTCGGCACCAGTGTCAACCTGTCGGTGAACACGCAGCCCCAGACCGGCGGCACCTATGGGCCGCAGGGCGCCGCCGTGGCCGTCGCGCCGAGCTATCAGCTGGTCGTGGGCACCGGCTCCGCCGATCCCGGTTCTGACGCGGGCGCCTACAGTGTCATCGGGCCGATCGTGCCCGGCGCCCCGGTGCCCGCCTCGGTGGACTGCTCGAACACCGCCACCGACAAGTGGATCGCGATCCAGACGGTCATCGACGGCCAGGGCAGCGCAACCGTGGGAGCGCGTACGCGCATCAGCTGCAACCCCGCGATGGCCGATCCCGACTTCAAGCACATCGACCGGCCCGGCCGGCCGAATCCGAGGAGCGGCCGCTAGGCTCCTGGGATCCGTCAAGGAAAATGGGCCGCGGGGGTGACCTCGCGGCCCTTTTATTTTTGCGAGGACGAAATGAGAAGGGCACGGGCGGAGCGCCGCACCTTCCATGGCAGGGCCCCGCCCCTCCCGGTATCCTTTCCCGCCTCCGAGGGCGTGCTGTGAAGCCTGTCTACGTGTTCTCCGCGATTCTCGCTGTCTGCTGCGCGAGCCTGGGGTGTCCCTCGTCCGCAGTGGAGGACGGCGCCTCTTCCACACCGCGCAGTGTGGTGCTGCTGTCCATCGAGGCGATCCGTCCCGACCGGCTGCCCGCTTATGGAGGAAAGGACCCCCTGCCGGCGTTCGCAAAGCTGGCCGCGTCTGCGGTGGTCTTCGACGACGCGGCGACGGTCGTCCCCATGGCCCGACCTGCGGCGGCGACGCTGCTCACCGGACGTACCCCCGATCGGATCGCCATGCGGGACGATCTCTCCGATCGCCTGCCCGACGACGTGCGTACGGTGGCCGAGGCGGCACGCGCTGCGGGCTCTCGGACCGGCGCGTTCGTTTCCACGCCGTTCTGCGCCATGGGGGCCGGCTTCGAGCGGGGATTCGAGCTGTTCGATGCCCCGGAAGAGACCTCCGTCGGCCCACTTGCCTTCGAGCCGCGTCAGCGTGCGTCCACGGAGGTGGCAGACCATGCGACGGCGTGGATCCGCGCCTTGCCCACCGAGCAGCGCTTCTTCGCCTGGGTCCACCTGGGAACGCTGCACGGGCGGGGCGTGGGGAAGGACGACGCCAGCGCTGACCTCGATTACGCGGAGGGCCTGCGCCAGGTGGACGGCGCCCTGGCGAGCCTTGCCGAGGCGCTGGAGAACCGCAAGGTCCCCGTGGACCTGATCGTGGTCGGCACGCATGGCACCCATCTCGGAGAGCAGGGCAGGCGGGGCGCCGCCTTCTGGCTGACACCGGAGACGCTGCGCGTCCCGCTCCTGTGGCGCGGATCGGGACTCGCGCCCCGGCGGGAGAGCCGCAAGGCTTGGCTCCCCGACGTGGCGGCGACGGTGGCGGAGCGGGCGGGGTGGAGCCTGCCGGCCGGCGACGGCGCGAGCCTCTTCGGCGCAGCCGCCGATCCGCGTGAGCGACGCGCCTGGTCCTGGGCGCCCGACGATCAGATCGCCTGGGCGACGCTCGCCGCCGTCGAGCGCGACGGGGTGTGGGTCGAGGATCCCGCGCGTCCGGCAACGCCCCGGACCCGGGTGCTCAGCGAAGCGACGCGCCAGGCTCTCGCGGCCGCGGGGACGCCTCTGCAGAGCCCGGGCGGCGAGCGCCGCCCGGCGGACGATGTCACCCGGACGGACGTGCTGGTGCGCGTGCAGCGCGTGCGGAGCCACATCGCGGGACAGCGTGATCTCATGGCCATGAAGCAGGGGCGGCGCCTCCAGGAGGAGCACCCGAAGAACCTGGGTGCCCTCCTTCCCTGGACGTTCATGGCTGCCGTCGGCCGTGATCCCGATCGGGCCAAGGACGCGGTGCAGACGCTCCTCCGGGACTTCTCCGACCGCGGCGAGGCCTTGCACGCCGTCGCCCACCTCCGTTGGTTCGATGACCGGGGGAAAGCGGAAACCCTGCTCCAGGCCGCCTGGGAGCTGGGGCCCCAGGAGCCCGAAATCCTCTACGACCTGGCCTGCGCTCGCTCGCTGGCGGGCGATGCCGAAGGCGCCGTGGCGCGCCTGCGAGAGGCGGTGGCCCGCGGTTACCGGGACTGGACGCACCTGGAGGCGGACCTCGATCTCGCCAACGCGCGCAAGTCGCCCGCCTACGCCGAGCTCATGCGGGCCCACGGCCGATGACCCGTCTGGCAGCGCTGGCGCTGGCCATCACCTCGTGCGGCTGCGCTGCCAAGCCGGCGCGCACCGTGATCCTGGTCACGCTGGACACCACGCGCGCCGACCACCTCGGCTGCTACGGTTACCGCGAAGGCCACACGCCGGCCCTGGACGGCTTCGCCGGAGAGGCGGTCCTCTTCGAGCAGGCGCAGGCAGCGGTCCCGGTGACGCTCCCGTCGCACGCCACGATGTTCACGGGGGAGTACCCGCCCATGCACGGCGTGCGTTACAACGGGATGTTCCACGTCACCGAGGAGACGGTCACCCTGGCGGAGAGGCTCAAGGCGGCCGGATTTCGCACGGCCGCCGTTCCCGCCGCCTACCCGGTGGCACGCGTCACCGGTCTGGCCCAGGGCTTCGACGTTTACCGCGATCTGTTCTCCGAATCGGATACCGAGCTTCCCTCCACGGCGGAGCGCAGGGCGGACGACGTCACGGAGCTGGGGCTGGCCTGGCTGGCGGAGCAGGAGGAGGAGAAGGCGTTTCTGTGGCTTCACTACTTCGATGCGCATGCACCGTACGTACCGCCGTTCCCGTACTCCGCCCAGTACCGCGACCATCCCTACGATGGCGAGATCGCCTACGTGGACCAGGCCCTGGGCAAGCTCATCGAAGGGCTGAAGAAGGGTGGGCGCTGGAAGGATGCGGTGATCCTGATCGCCGGCGATCACGGCGAGGGACTGTACGAGCACGGCGAAGTCGCGCACGCAGACCTCGTGTACCAGAGCACGATGCACGTGCCTTTCCTGGTGAAGGCTCCCGGCGTGCGCCAGCGCCGCGTGTCGGAGCCCGTGTCGTTGGTGGACGTCACGCCCACGATCCTCGAGCTGGCCGGGCGGCCGGTCCCTCCCATGGCGGGACGGAGCCTGGTGGGCCTCCTGCACGGGAAGGGATCTCCCCCCCGGTCGCTCTATTTCGAGAGCATCGCCGACTCCCTGCTCTACGGATGGAATCCGCTGGAAGGCGTGCGACGCGGCGCCTGGAAATACATCCGCTCCGGTGCGCCCGAGCTGTACGACGTCATGGCCGATCCCGGAGAGAGCGTGAACCGGCAAGCGAACGAAGCCGAGGTCGTGCGCGATCTGGAAGCGGAGCTGCAGCGGCTGGAGGGCACCTGGAGGGGGAAGAGCACCTCAGCCGCGGAGCCGACACCGCTGGACCCGCGGCAGATGGCGATGTTCGCCAGCCTGGGGTACCTGGTGGGGGCGGTCTCCACGGAGCGCGGTCAGGGGCGCAACCCGCGGGATGGCGTCCACCTGATGAAGACCATCTCGCAGGGACAGGAGCTGTTCGACGCCAAGCAGTACGCGCGCGCGATCGAGGTGTGGAAGACGGTGCTCGAAGAGGATCCGAGGAACCGCTTCCTGCTCCTGCAGAGTGCCTACGCCAGCGTCTCGCTGGACGATCTGGAGGCAGCCACCGCTTATGCGGATCGGCTGGTCGAGGCCTATCCGGACTTCGTGCCGGGGACGATCCTGCTCGGCGAGCTCTGGGTGAAGCGCGGCGATCCTCTGCGGGCGGCGAAGGTGTTCGAGGCGGCCGCCAGCATCCACCCGGACGATCGCGCCATCGCCTACCGGAGGGCACTGGCATGGATGACCGCCGGGGACGTCCGCGCCGCCAGGGGGATCCTCGACCGCCTGGTCACGGAGGCGCCCGAGGTGTCGGTCGTCTGGCTGGCCCGGGCAGCGGCGAAGGCCGGCACCGGCGATCCCACGGGCGCTAGCTCGGACTTCCACGAGGCGGTGCGCCGCGGATACGACGACCCGGAGGTGCTGGAGACCGAGCCCCTGCTGGCGCCGCTTCGCAAGCTCCCTGGCTACGCGGCGCTGGCGGCGGAGGTGCAGGCGGCGGCGAAAAGGGAGAAAGGGCGCACGTGACGGAGCCCCCGCGCGGCGAGCGCCTGGGTGCGGCCTTCGCCGCGCTCTTCGTGGTGAGCGGCGCCTGCGGCCTCGTGTACCAGGTGGTGTGGACGCGCCAGCTGGTGACCGTGTTCGGGGTGACCGCCTTCGCCGTCTCCACGGTGCTCGTGTCCTTCATGGGAGGGATGGCGCTCGGTGCGGCCCTGCTCGGGGGAGTGGCCGACCGCGTGCGGCGCCCCCTGCGCATGTTCGCGCTGCTGGAGGGCGGGATCGGAGTCTATGCGCTGCTCCTCCCGCTCCTGCTGCGGGGCGCCGACGTCGCCCACCGCGGGTTATCCGGGATGCTCCCGGACGACTTCGTCGTCCGCTCCATCCTGCGCTTCGCGCTCTGCTTGCTTTTGTTGCTGCCTCCCACGGCGCTCATGGGCGCGACCCTTCCTGCCCTGGGCCGGGGTCTGCTGCAGCACGCCGGTCGGTTCGGGCGCGGGCTCGGCATCCTCTACTTCGTCAACACGCTGGGCGCGGCCGCGGGCTGCTGGCTCGCGGGATTCCACCTCATCCCCGCCCTGGGCCTGTTCCGCACCACCCTGCTGGCAGTAGCGGGAAACGCCGCCGTCGCCACCACGGCGTTCCTCCTGGAGCGCAGCGGACCGGGAGAAGTCCGGGCCGCGGCGCCGGCCGGGAGAGAGGGGGCGGAGCGGGAGGCCTCCTGCCCGCCGTGGTGGCCGCTGGCGGTGGCCTGCGCCAGCGGCGCCATCGCGCTCGCCTTCGAGGTGGTCTGGTTCCGCGTGCTGGTCATGGTCTTCGGGAGCACGGTGTACTCGTTCAGCGCCATGCTGACGGTGTTCCTCCTCGGGCTCGCCCTGGGCTCTCTGCTCTTCGGTCCCCTCGCGGACCGGGTGGAGCGCCCGGTGCGCCTGCTCGCAGTCACCACCGGCCTGGTGGCCCTCACGGCCCTGTGCGGCTCGATGGCGGTGAACGCCATGCCCCGCCTGTTCCTGGAGATCCTCCACGCCATGGGGGTCGACTATGCGGGGATGACCCGCACCAAGGCGCTCCTTTCCGTGCTAACCCTGCTTCCCCCTGCTCTCGCATTCGGCGGCACCTTCCCGGTCGCGGTGCGCGCCTACCGGGGAGACTCCGGTCCGGGCCGCCGCATCGGGCGCGTCTACGCCTGGAACACGCTGGGAGCGATCGCCGGCTCGTTCCTCACCGGGTTCGTGCTCCTCCCCACGGTGGGGGCGGAGCGCACGCTGCAGATGATCGTGGCGGTGGGCCTGGCCCTGGCCTTCGGGAGTCTCGTTCTGGAACGCGGCCCGCTCGCGCCGAGGTTCGCCCTCCCCGCCGGCGTTGCGGTGGTCCTCATCGCCGCTGGCCTCGTCTTCGCGCCCCGGTGGGACCGCAGGCTCCTGGGCGCGGGCGTCTACTTCGAGCCCCGCCAGCACATGGACGCGCAGGGAAACCTCAACCTGGACCGTGTGGTGGGCGACTACCGGCTCGTGACCTACACCGAAGGGTTCAACGAGACGATCACATCCTTCCGCACCGCCAAGGGTCGCTTCATCACCGTCAACGGCAGCCCCACCGCCTCCGATCACCTGGAGGACATGTTCTCCCAGCGCATGCTCGGTCACCTCCCCATGGCTCTGCACCCGGGCCCGGTGCGCTCCGCGTGCATCGTGGGGCTGGGTGCGGGCGTCACCGCAGGAGCCATCGCCGTGCACGGGCCCGAGCGCCTGGTGGCGATCGAGCTGGAGAAGGGCGTGTTCACCGCCAGCCGGTTCTTCTCCGCCCAGAACCACGGCGTGCTCACCGACCCGCGCGTCAAGATCGTGCTGGACGACGGACGCAACTGGCTGGAGCGGACCGGGGAGCGGTTCGACGTCATCTCGTCCGCGCCCAACTTCCCGTCGCTCACCGGATCGGGCGCGCTCTACAGCCGGGAGTACTTCGCGCTCTGCCGGCGGCGTCTGGCCGCCGGCGGAATCATGTGCCAGTTCGCCCCCATCTGGCGGCTCCTCCCCCAGGATGTGGCCACGATCGTGGGGAGCTTCAGCGACGTCTTCCCGCACGTGCGCCTGTTCTCCACGGGGCTTTCTCTGGTCATGCTGGGAAGAGAAGAGGCCTTTCCGCCCGTGGACCTGGACGAGCTGCGGGCGCGGGCCGCCCGGCCAGAGGTGGCGGCGAGCCTGGCCGAGATCGGCGTGCGCGGTCCCATGGAGCTGCTGTCCTTCTACCAGATGGACGAGGCGGAGATCGCCGCGCTCACCCGGGGGGCGGACCGCAACACCGATGACCGGCCGCGCACCGAGTTCCGCGCGCCCCGGGGCGTCTTCGCGGACACCGTCGGCCCGAACCTGGAGGCGATCGCGCAGCTGCGACCGGACCCGGAGGTCCTGGCCGACCGGCTGGGCCTGGTGGACGCATGGCGAAGCTCGTACCTGGCTCTCTCCGCCGCCTACCGCGCCGTGACGGACGCGGAGGTGCTGCTCACCCGAAAGCGGGCCCAGGAGGCCATGCAGATCGCGGTGCCGGTGGCGGAGTCGGGCCACCGCTACGCGCGCTACATCGTTTCCGAGCACGCACTGCAGACCGGCCTCGCCCTGCAGCGGCAGGGTGACCTCGGGCAGGCGCGCGGATTCTTCGCCATGGCGCTCCGCTACGCGCCCGAGGATCACGATGCCCTCGTGAACCTGGGCTACGTGGACCTTTTCCTGGGGAACCAGGAGGAGGCGGCCGAGGTGCTGGAGAAGGCGTACGCGCGCTACCCGGAGAGCGGCGGCGCTGCCTACCGCCTGGGACTGGTCCGCCAGGTGCAGGGGCGGCTGCCGGAGGCGGAGGCCCTGTACGCGCGCGCGATTGCCCTGCAGCCGACCCTCTCCGCGCCACACGGCCTCCTGGGCCAGGTGCTGCTGGCCACGCACCGGCCGGAGCAGGCGCTGGCGCGCTTCCAGGAGGCGATCGAGCGAGGAGACCCAACGGAAGGGCCCTGGGTCGGCCGCGCAGCGGCGCTGGTGGCGCTGGGCCGGAAGGACGAGGCCTTCCGCAGCGCACAGGCCGCGGTCGAGCGCTTCCCGCGATCGGTCTCGGCGCTGGACACCCTGGCGGTGGCGGCCACCGCCAGCGGCAAGCCAGAGGAGGCGCGGCAGGCGCAGCGACGCCGCGAGGCGATGGCGCTGCAGCCGCCGTCCCGGTGACCGCCGTGGGCCGGGTGGAGCGGGTGGCGTGGTGGACGGTCGGCCTGGCGGCCCTCGCGGTCCGCGTGGGCTATGTGCTCGCGCAGCCCGCGAGCGATCCCGCCTTCGCGCGTCCGGCCCTGGACGAGGCGGTGTACGTGAACTGGGCGAGGGGCCTCGCGGCGGGAGGGGGCCAGCCGCCCGGTGCCTTCTACCTGGCCCCGCTCTATCCACACCTTCTGGTCCCCTGGGTCCTGGCCGGAGGGAGCTTCGCCGTGCTCTACCTGGCGCAGCAGGCGGTGGCGGTGGCCACGGCGGCTGCACTCGCCTGGACCGCGCGCTCGGTGGCGGGGCCGCTCGCCGGAGGGCTCGCTGGCCTGCTCGCCCTCGGGTACCACCCGGCGCTGTTCTTCGCTTCGCGGCCGGTGGGGGAGACGGTGGCGGTCGCTCTGCTCGCCTTCGCCGTGGCGGCGGGGACGCGCGTCGCCGGGCCAGGGGCGCTCGCCGGCGCACTTGTGGGCGCCTCGGCCCTGGCCCGGCCGAACCTTGGGCCCGCGATCCTGCCCCTGTCGCTGGCGCGACCCCGTCGCGCGATGCTGGTGGCGGGTGCGGCGATGGCGGTGGTCCTGCCGGTGGCGGTGCGGAACTGGACAGTTTCGGGGCATCTCGTCCCGATCTCAGGCAACGGCGGCATGACGCTGTTCCACGGGAACGGGCCGGGGGCGCTGGGGATCTACACGCCGGCCGAGGGGTTTTCCGGGCGGCTCGACCGGCAGCGGGACGAGGCCACGCGGCTGGCCTCCGGTGCCGTGGGGCGCCCGCTCGACGCGGTGGAGGCCGACGCCTGGTGGGGCGGGCGCGCGATCGCCACGCGCCTTCACGACATCGGCGGCACGGTCCGTCTTCTCGTACGCCGGCTCGGCCTGCTCGTCTCCACCCGGGAGATCGGCCTCGACGCCGCGCCATCGCTCGACGAAAACCCTTGGCGCCAGCTCGCGCCCGTTCCTTTCGCGGCGCTCCTGGCCCTGGGAGCTGCGGCTGCCGCCGGGCTGGGCTTCGCCAGGAGCGGAGGCTGGGTGGTCTGGGGACCCATCGCCACCGCGGCGGCGACCCCGGTGATCTTCTATGTCTCCAGCCGGTACCGGCTCCCCCTCGCGCTGCTCCTGGCGATCCCCGCGGGCGTGGGCGCGGCCGCGCTCCTCGGGTGTGTGCAGGGGTTCCGCCAGCGCCGCGCGATCGCTTGCGCGCTCCTCGCGGGCGGGCTCGCGCTCCTCACCCCGACCGGCGCGCTGGCGCGATCCTGCGACGCCGCCGCCCTGGGGAACCGCGCGGCGGCGTGGCTCCAGCAGGGGAACCTGGAGCAGGCGTCCGCGGACGTGCGCCGCGCCCTGCTCCTCGATGCCGACGCGGTGGCGGCATGGTTCAATGCCGGCGTGGTGGCCGAGCGGGAGGGGCGGGCCGCAGATGCCGAGCGAGCCTACAGGCGGGCGCTGGCGCTGCACCCCGCGCTGGCCGACGCCTCCGGCAACCTGGGAGGCCTCCTGATCCGGAGCGGCCGCCCCGGGGAAGCGGCCGCCATCCTGGAGCGGGGCGTGGAGGCGGATCCCACACATCGCGTCTGCTGGACGAACCTGGTAGTGGCACGGATCGTCGAAGGCCGCTTCGCGGAGGCGCGCGAGGCGGTGGCCCGCGCCCGGCGCGCGGGGGTGACCCTGGACCCGAGGTTGGAAGCGGTGGCCGCCGGGGCTGGAGGGGTTTCCTGATGGGGCGGGTGAGATGTTGGGGAGCATTGCTGCTCATCGGCGCGGCGGTACTCGGGTGCGGGCCGCAGATCAGCGATACCGGATACACCGGCACCTGGGCACGGGGCTCGGAGCGCAGCCGCTCCACCATCGCCATCCACCGGGAGGGGGACCGCTATCTGTTCCGGTGGAAGGTGGACTCTCCAGACGGGAAGTGGCGCGTGCGCTGCGACTGGAACGGGCAGTGCGAGGAGCAGGTGGAGGGGGAGAAGACCTCGGAGTACCGCTTCACGACCCGCACCGATCCCGCCACCGGCCACCTGCTCGTGCAGTGCACGGGGAGGGTGACCAAGCCGAAACAGCTCGACATCTCCTACCTGGACGAGCTGGTGGTGGAGCCGGGAGGACGCGTCCTCTGGTCGTACACGCTGCAGCGAGGCGGCGAGCGCTTTCAGGGGGAGGCCAGGCCCAAGCGCTCCTTCGACAAGGTTTCGGACGAAGTCGGCGAGCTCCCACCCCAGGCGCTGGAATGACGGATCGGCGGTTTGGCCACGCCTTCCGCGATCCCACGCTCCTCACACAGGCGCTGACCCATCGGTCCTTCGGGCCCGCTGCGGGGGAACCGGCCACCGAGGGCGAGCGGCTGGAGTTCCTCGGGGACGCCGTTCTCGGCTTCGTGGTGGCCGAATGGTTGTTCCAAAGGCTCCCCGGGGCGCGGGAGGGGGAACTGACCCGGCGGAAGCAGGATGTGGTGCGGCGGCAGACACTGGAGGGCGTGGCGCGCCGGCTCGACCTGGGGGCGGAGCTTCGCCTGGGACCGGGAGAAGAAGCGACGGGAGGAAGGGAGAAGCCTTCGCTCCTCGCAGATGCCTTCGAGGCCGTGCTCGGTGCCGTCTACCTGGACGCCGGGATGCGTGCCGCGCGAGCCTTCGTCCTGAGGCACCTGGGGGAGGAACTCCGCGCCTCCCTGGAAGGGACGGCCCTCGACGCGAAGACTGCCCTGCAGGAGCACGCGCAACTGCGATGGCACCGCACCCCTACCTACCGTATCGTCAGGGCGGCCGGACCCGCCCACGCGCCGGCCTTCACGTCCGAGGTCCTGGTAGGGGAGCGTGTCCTCGGCATCGGCCAGGGCACGACCCGGAAGCAGGCGGAGCAGGAAGCCGCGCGGGCGGCGCTGCTCCGTGTGCGGGAGGCTGAATGAACCGGGCGGTCTGGCTGCTGATCGCCGCGCTCGCCTGCGTCCCAGGGAGGGCCCGGGCGCAGGCGGCGGAAACGCCCATCCACTGGATCGCGGAGGAGGCGGCGGGGATCCTGCCGCTGGAAGACGAGAGTTCGCTGGTCCTCCGCGGCGTCACCGGCATGCTCGAGGTGCGCACCGGCAAGGCCAACGAGCTGCGCTGGGCCTGCAGTGTGCAGAAGGGCGGGACGAAGCTCCCTCTCAGGGTCGGTGCGGTGGGAGAGCAGCGGCTCCTGGTGGAAGCCCCCACCGGCGATTCCGCGGCGCGCACCGTCCTGCTGGTCGTCCCCTCGAGGGTGAACGTGGAAGTCGAGGTGGAGGGTTCCTCCCTGGCAGCGACCAATCTCGAGTCCATGCTCACCGTCCGCGGCAAGGATCTGGACGTGCAGCTGTCCAACACCGCAAACACGGTGGAGCTGGAGCTGGAGGGCGGGCGGGTGGCAGCAGACCGGCCCCGGGGACGTACGGTGCTCCGAGGAAGGCCGCAGAGCGCCACGTTCACCAACGTGCTGGGGCCCCTGAGCCTGCTCACACAGGGCGGGATCCTTACCGTGCAGGACCTCCAGGTGCGGCTCGATGTGGACGTGCAGGATTCCACGCTCTCCGCCAGTGGCATCCTGGCTCCGGTGAGCGTGCGCGCGCGGGGCGGAGAGATCACGATGAAGAATCTCTCCGCCGGCGGCGACTTCGACCTTTCCGGTGCCCTCCTTCACTTGTCCGCGGTCGCTGGAGAGCTGAACGTGAATGCGGACGCTCCCGTGGAGATCCGGGAGAGCACCGCCGCGCTGCACGTGCACGGGATCGCTGCTCCGGTGACCGTCGCGGACCATCACGGCCTCGTGGAGGTCGAGACCGATTCAGCCGTCGTGGTGCTGTCCAAGATCGACGGGCCCCTTCGTGTCCGTGGCAACAGCCTCGAGCTTCGGCTGGACCAGACGTCGGACACCGGTCTGATCACGTCTGGCTC
This sequence comes from Candidatus Polarisedimenticolaceae bacterium, assembly GCA_036274395.1. GTDB lineage: Bacteria > Acidobacteriota > Polarisedimenticolia > Polarisedimenticolales > DASUFT01 > DASUFT01. Next base: position 36,995 of record DASUFT010000169.1, read on the forward strand.
CTCCGTGGAGGCGGGAAACGTCGCCGGGGCGCTCGCCATCGAGAACGACCTCGGGGACGTGACGGTCCGTGGCGTGACCGGCAAGGTCGAGGTGAAGAACAGGAGCGGAAACGTGACGCTCCTCGGCCTGGCCGCCACTGCGGTGGTGGAGACGAGCTCGGACGTACTCACCGTGGGCTGGGCGTCGCTCCCGATGGACGCCGAAAAGGAGAGTGTCCTCGTCAACCGCGACGGGGAAGTCCGGGTGGAACTCCCTCCCGGAGGTCAGCTCTTGCTGGAGGCGGAGAGCCGATACGGCCGGGTGGAGAGCGCCTTGGACTGGATTCGCGTGGGGGACGACGGCAAGAGCGCCAAGGGCATGCGAGGACGCGGGAACGTGCCCCGGCTTCGAGTCGTGGGGGAGGGCGGCGTCCAACTGGGTGGGCCGGGCTCCGGGGCCGCGCTCGGAGAGCGCAGCCGTGAGCCCGAGGATGACTCCGGAGGAGGCGAGCCCTGAGCCGCAAGGCGGCCGCGGGTGCGCTCGCGGTCGCGGCGCTGCAGGTGGCGCTGGTCCTGCACGGCGCCACCCGGCACAGCGCGGTCTTCGACGAGGTCGTGTACCCGGCCGCCGGCTACGCGGCGTGGAAGACGGGGGAGGTGCGCCTGAACCTCGAGCATCCTCCGTGGCTCAAGCTCCTGACGGGAGCGATGTGGCTGGGGACGGGGCTCCCGGTGGAAGGGGTACCGGGCTGGGCGGACGGGAACCAGTGGGCATTCGGCGCGCACCTCCTCTACGGCGCGGGAGAGGACCCCGCCGTCCTGCTCCTGCGGGCGCGGCTCCCCATCGCCCTCCTCTCCGGGGCCCTGGTGCTCGCGGTGTGGATGGTGGCCCGGCGGCTGGGAGGCCCGGTGGCGGGCTGGGCCGCCGCGACCCTGGTGGCGCTCGATCCCCTCGTCGTCGCGCACGCCGGCCTCGCCACCACCGATCTCGGTGCGGCCGCCCTGTCCTTCGGCGCGGCGGTGGCGCTTCCCCGGGCGCTGGCGCGCGGCGGGCGCGCGGCCATCCTGGCCGCAGGCATGCTGCTGGGCGCGGCCCTGGCGGCGAAGTTCTCCGCCATCGTGCTGCTCGCGCTGTTCCCGGTCGGGCTCTGGCTCGCCCGCGCGCAGGGACGGCGGGCCGTGCTGCGCGCCCTCGGCTGCCTCGCGATCGCCGCGCTGGTGGTGGCGGCGGCGTACGGCCGCTCCGGGCCCGGTGCCTGGCTGGAGGGCGTGCGCATGCTCGCCCGGCACGACGCGGTGGGGCATCCCGCCTATGCCTTCGGGCGCTGGAGCGACCGGGGCTGGTGGTGGTACTTCCCCGCCGCCTGGCTCGTGAAGACGCCGCTCGTCGTCCTCGCCGCGCAGGCCTGCGGGATCCTCTGGGTCCTGCGCCGGCGCGCGCGCCTGGGCCGGGCCTGGCCGCTCGTGCTGGCGCCGGCGCTGTTCGTGGCGAGCGCGGCCGGCGCCTCGCTCAATCTCGGCGTCCGTCACCTGCTCCCCCTGGTCCCGTGCCTGGCCGTCCTCGCCGGAGGCGCCGTCGCCGCGCTCTGGGAGCGGGGAACCCCGGCGCGGGCGGGTCTGCTGGCGGCGGGGCTCCTGCTCGCCTTCGGCACCCTCCGCGTCCACCCCGACGAGATCGCCGACGCGAACGCCCTGGTGGGAGGGCCGGACAGGCTCTGGCGGGTGCTGTCCGACTCCAACGTGGACTGGGGGCAGGCGCTCCCCGCGCTGGCGGAGGAGCTGGCGCGGCGTCCCACGCGCGCGCTGTACCTCGCCTACTTCGGGAACGCCGACCCGCACGCCTCGGGGCTCCGCTACGTGTGGCTGCCCGCGCTCAACATGATCCCGCGGCGGGTGGAGGAGGGGCCGGATCCCGGCGGCCGCGAGTGGCTCGCGGTGAGCGTCACCACGCTCATGGACGTGTACACGGAGCGGCACCAGGCCCACGCCTGGCTCCGCGAGCGTCCCATGGCCGCGTTCCCCGGGCACGCCATCGCCCTCTACGACATCACCGGCGACGGCGCCGCGTTCATCCACCTCGGCGACACGGCGCTCCACCTGGGGGAGCCGGAGGCGGCGCGGGCGCCGCTGCGCCGGGCGGCGGAGCTCCTCCCCGGGGACGCCACCGTGCCGCTGAAGCTGGCCCTGGCGGCGGCGAGCCTGCGGGAGCCCGAGGAGGCGGAGGCGGCCTGTCAGCGCGTGCGGGCCCTGGCGGGGGAGGCGTCGCGCGAGGCGGCGGCCTGCGCCTCGATGGTGGCGGCGGCGCGCGCGCCTCAGCTCCCCGGGACGGCGGAGCCGGACTCCGAGGAAGCGCGCCGCGCCTTCCTGATCCGCTCCAGGTAGCGCACGGGCTCCGGCCAGCCCGGGCGCAGGGCGGCCGCCCTGGTCAGGGCGCGCTCCGCTCCCTCGAGGTCGCCGCGGGCTTCGGCGACCTGCGCGCGCAGGAGCAGCGCCGCGGGCTCGTCGGGGTGCGCGGAGAGCACGGCATCGAGGCGCCGCGCCGCTCCCGGAAGGTCTCCCTCGAGGAGGGCCAGCGAGGCACGGTTGAGGAGCAGCGCCGGCACGTCCGGCGCCAGGGCCAGCGCGCGGTCCAGGAGCGCGCGAGCCTGCTCCCTGCGGCCTGCCGCCGCCTCCTCCACGGCGAGGTTGCCGAGCACCTTGATGCTGCGGGGGGTGGCGGCGAGCGCGGCGCGGCAGAGCGTGGCGTCGTCGCGCCAGGCCGCGCTCGCGGTCCACGCGCGCGCCGCCAGGAGGAGGAGCGCGAGGGCGAACGCGCCGAGCGCGAGCGGCCGCAGGCGGGAGGATCCGATCCGCGCCACGCCCCAGCCCGCGAGGAGCGCGAGAGGGGCGAGGGGCAGGTAGAGGAGGCGCTCGCCGAACGCCGTGCCGATGACGAGCACGAGGTTCGACACCAGCAGCCAGCTCAGCGCCGCCACCGTGAGGAGCAGCGCCGCGGCGCGGGCGCGGCGGGCGAGGAGGAAGGCACCGGCGCTGAGCGCGAGCAGCAGGACGAGCGCGAGGAGGCCCTCTCCGGGCACCACGGCGCCGGTCTGCGCCCAGCCGTAGTCGGGCGAGAGGAACCGCGGGAAGAGCAGGAGCCTCAGGGCGCGGAGCGTCCCCACGCAGGCGGCGAGCGTCCGCTCGAGCGGAGGGAGCCCGCCCAGCGGGTTCTCGACGTAGGTGCCGCGGGTCTCGGGAAGGACGAGCGCACCCAGGACCGCCCAGCGCGCCGCCAGGTAGAGGAGCACGGCGCCGATGCCGGCGGCGAAGCTGCGGCGCTGCCGCCCGCGCGGGAGCCCGGGTGCGACCAGCGCGGCCGCGGGAAGGAGCAACGCTGTCTCCTTGGCGAGCAGCGACGCCAGGAGCAGCGCGCCGAAGACGAGGGGGCGGCCGACGCACAGCAGGGCCAGGAGCGCCGCCCCTGCGGCGAGGAGGTCGGCACGCCCGGCCACCGAGGCCACCGCCTCCGCCGGGGCGGGATGGACGGCGAAGAGCAGCGCACCCAGGAGGGGAGCGGGAGCGGGGAGCGCGAGGCGCCACCCCAGGGCGAGCACGAGCACGGACACGCCGGCGTGGAGGAGGAGGTTCCCGGCGTGGAAGGGGAGCGGCGCGCCGCCTGCGGCCGCGTGGTCCACCGTCAGCGTGAAGATCGTCAGCGGACGGTAGAGACCGGTGGGGACGGGTTGCAGCGGCCCCACGTGGTAGGGAGAGGCGACGATGCTCCCCCACCGCTCGCCGGAGACCACCGCGTTCTGCGCCACCAGCAGCGGATCGTCCCAGGTGAATCCGTTCCGGAGCGCGGGCAGGTGGGAGAGGATCGCGGCGGCGGCGACCAGCACACAGCTCCGCACCCACATGGCGGCGCATGATACGCCGCGCGCTATAGTGCGGACATGCGTCCCACGGTCCTCACCGTGGCCGGCTCGGACTCCTCGGGCGGGGCGGGGATCCAGGCCGACCTCAAGGCCATCGCTGCCTGCGGCGGCCACGGCGCCTCGGTGATCACGGCCCTCACGGCGCAGAACACCACCGGGGTGCGCGCGGCGGAGCCGGTGAGCGCGGCCATGGTGCGGGCGCAGCTCGACGCCGTGCTCGACGACCTCGACGTGCGCGCGGTGAAGACGGGGATGCTCGCCACCGCGGAGCTCGTGGCCACGGTGGCGGAGAGGCTGGCGGCACGCCGGCCCCCGTCCCTGGTGTGCGATCCCGTGATGGTGGCGAAGTCGGGAGATGCCCTGCTCGCCCCGGACGCCGTGGACGCGGTGCGGGAACGGATGCTCCCGCTCGCCACCCTGCTCACGCCCAACACGGAGGAGGCGGAGGCGCTCGCCGGCCGCCCGGTGCGCACGCTGCAGGAGGCCGCCGAGGCGGGACGCGCCCTGCGGGCGCGCGGTGCGGCGGCGGTGCTGGTGAAGGGTGGGCACCTCTCCACCCCCGGTGCGGACGACGTGCTGGTGACGGCGGAAGGCGTGCGCGTCTTCGAGGGGGAGCGGCTCGACGCGCGGCACACCCACGGCACGGGCTGCACGTACGCCGCCGCCATCGCCACCTTCCTCGCGTTCGGCCATCCCCTCCCCGAGGCCGTGGGCCGCGCCAAGCGCTTCCTCACCGAGGCCATCCGTCACGGCCTGGCCGTGGGGCGGGGCATCGGCCCCACCGACCCGTTCTGGGACCGGGGCAGGCCTGCGAGGGTCGGCGTGGAGCGGGTGGGACGGCTCCACGTGCTCAGCCATGCCGGTGATGGCCTTGCCCTGGTGGCGGCCGAGGAGGGCGCCGACGTCGTGCAGGTGCGCGACAAGGGAGCCAGCACGACGGCGCAGCGGGTGGCCGCGGCGCGGGAGGCGCTCGCCGCCGCGCGGCCGCGTGGCGTGCGCGTCGTCGTGAACGATCGGGTGGACGTGGCCGCGGAGGCGGGAGCGGACGGCGTGCACCTGGGGAGGCACGACCTGACCCCGGAGACGGCACGCCGCATCCTGGGGGAGCACGCGCTGGTGGGGGGGACCGCGAACTCCCTGGAGGAAGCGGTGGCCTGGGTGGGCCGCCCCGTCGACTACCTGGGGGTGGGGCCGGTGTTCGGCACGGAGACGAAGGCGGATCCCGCGCCGGCCCTGGGCCTTCCCGCGCTGGCCGCCATCGTGCGTGCGGTGCACCCCCTTCCCGTGATCGCGATCGGCAACGTCACGCCGGAGCGCGTGGGCGAGATCCTGGCCGCCGGCGCCCACGGAGTGGCCGTCTCCGGTGCTGTGGCCCGGGCGGCCGATCCGCGCGCCGCCGTGCGCGCCCTGCGGCGGGCGGTCGAGGCGGGGAGGTCCCTCCATGCCTGAGCCGCTCCGCGAGGACGCGGAGGTCGTGGTGGTGGGGGCGGGGATCATCGGCCTCGCCATCGCCTTCGAGCTGGCGCGCGCCGGCCGCCACGTCCTGGTGCTGGAGCGGGCGCATGCGGCCTCGGGGGCCACCTCCGCCGCCGGCGGCATGCTGGCGCCCATCTCGGAAGCGGACATCGAGAGGGAGGCGCTCCTCGCCCTCGCCCTGGACAGCCTGCGCCGGTATCCCCGCTTCGTGGCCGAGGTGGAGGAGGTCTCCGGGCTTCGCTGCGGCCTGCGCACGGAGGGCACGCTGTGGGTCGCCGTCCATCGCGACGACCAGGAGGAGCTCGCGCACCTGCAGGGCACCCTGCGCGAGCGCGGGCTCCCCTGCGAGGTCGTCACCTCCAGGCAGGTCGCGGCGATGGAGCCCCACCTCTCGCCGCGCGTGCTGGGCGGGTTGCGTGTGGATTCGGATCACCAGGTGGATCCGCGCGCCCTGGCGCGGGCGCTGGCCGAGGGGGTGCGCCGGCTGGGTGGACGCCTGCGCACGGGAGCGGCGGTGCACGAGGTGGGGACCGCGGGCGGCCGCGTGTCCGGGGTGAGCGGGGTGCTCGAGGGCGGCCAGCCGTTCACGGTCCGCTGCGGCGCGGTGGTGATCGCCGCCGGGGCGTGGACGAGCGCGACCCTGCGCCTGCCCATCGCGGATCCGGGCGTGCGGCCGGTCAAGGGGCAGCTGCTGCGGCTGCGCGGAGCCTCGCCGCTGCTCCGGCACGTGGTGCGCCATCCCGACGTCTACCTCGTCCCCCGCGAGGACGGCGAGCTGCTGGTGGGAGCCACGATGGAGGAGGTGGGCTTCGACCCGGCGGTGACGGCGGGCGCCATGCTCGACCTGCTGCGCCACGCCTTCCAGGTGGTGCCGGGGATCTACGACCTGGAGCTGGGGGAGGTGTCGGTGGGGTTCCGCTCCGCCGTGCGGGACCACCAGCCCGTCCTCGGCCCTACGGAGGTCCCCGGGCTGCACCTGGCGGTGGGGCACTTCCGCAACGGCATCCTGCTCGCGCCCGTCACCGCCGCCCTGGTGGCGGGCTCGCTCCTGCAGGAGAGGATCCTGCCCGAGCTCACCCCGTTCCTGGGGTCGCGGCTGCAGGTGCCCTTGGCCTCGCGATGAGCGGGACGGAGACGATCGAGGTGAACGGGACGCCGCGCCCCCTGGAGCAGGTCACGGTGGCCGAGCTGCTGGAGTCCATGGGGCACGGCGCGGCCGGGTCCGGGATCGCGGTGGCGGTCAACGGCGAGGTGGTGCGGCGCGCGCTTTGGTCCGAAAGGCGCTTGCGCGCCGGCGACCGCGTGGACATCGTGGGGGCGGTGCAAGGAGGCTGACCATGGAAGAGGAGACCTGGACGCTCGCCGGACGCACGCTGCGCTCGCGCCTCCTGCTGGGCACCGGACGCTATCCCAGCCGGCAGACGCTGCTGGACGCGCTGGCGGCCTCGGGGTGCGAGATGGTGACGGTGGCGGTGCGGCGGGTGAGCCTGGAGCCGGGGGAGGACAACCTGTACGAGGCCCTGCGTGCGCGCGGCCTGCACCTCCTCCCCAACACCGCCGGCTGCTTCACCGCCAAGGACGCGGTGCTGACGGCGGAGCTGGCCCGGGAGGCGCTGCACACCGATCTCGTCAAGCTCGAGGTCATCGCGGACGAGGACACCCTGCTGCCGGACACGGAGGGGCTGCTGGAAGCGGCGCGCACGCTGGTGGGCGCAGGGTTCCAGGTGCTCCCCTACACGAACGACGACCCGGTGACAGCGCGCAAGCTGGAGGACCTCGGCTGCGCCGCGGTGATGCCCCTGGCCGCCCCCATCGGCTCCGGCCTGGGAATCCGGAATCCCCACAACCTCCTCCTCATCAAGGAGCGGGCGCGCGTCCCCGTGGTGGTGGACGCGGGGGTGGGCACCGCCTCGGACGTCGCGGTGGCGCTGGAGCTGGGCTGCGACGGCGTGCTGCTCAACACCGCGGTGGCGCGGGCACGCCACCCCGTGCGCATGGCCCGGGCGATGCGCCTGGCCGCCGCCGCCGGCCGCGACGCCTTCCTGGCCGGCCGCATTCCGCGCAAGTACCACGCGGAGGCTTCCTCGCCGGCCGAGGGACGGGTGCCGGTCTGAGGCTTCCGCCCCTCCTGCTCGTCACGGACCGCACGCGCTGCCGGGGCCGCGACCTGGTGACGGTGGTGGGGGAGGCGGTGGCCGGGGGGGTGCGCTTCGTGCTGCTGCGCGAGCGGGACCTCGACGCGCAGGCGTTCACCCGCCTGGCGGGGAGGCTCCACCGGGCGCTCCCCCGGGACGTGGTCCTCGCCTTCCACAGCCGCCCGGACGTGGCGGAGGCGCTCGGCGCCGGGGTCCACCTGGCGGAGGCGGCCCCACCGCTCCCCCCCGGCGGCCCCTGGCACGGGCGTTCCGTGCACGGGCCCGGCGCGGCCGCGGGGGCGCGCCGGGAAGGGGCCGCGTACGTGATCGCGGGGACGGTCTTCGCCAGCGCGGCGAAGCCGGGCGTGGTCCTGGCGGGGACGGCGGGCCTGCACGCGATGTGCGCCGCCGCCGCCCCCGTCCCCGTCTACGCCATCGGCGGCGTGGACGTCGCGCGCGTGCGCGAGGTGCGGCGCGCCGGCGCCCACGGTGTTGCGGTCGTGGGGGCGATCCTGGAGGCAGATGCTCCGGAAGAGGCGGCCCGCGCGCTCGTCTCCGCCCTGGATCGGGGGCTAGACTGAAGGGCATGGCGCGCAAGCGCTCGCAAGCGGTCTTGAGCCTCGAGCAGTCCCTGGTCGGCCATACCGTGCCCGCCGCCGAGGCGCTGGTGGACCGGCTGGACGGGAACCGCGTGCGCTGCCACGCCTGCGGCCACCGCTGCCTGGTGATGGACGGGCTGGACGGGATCTGCCGCGTGCGCCACAACCGGGGGGGCACGCTCCACGTGCCCCACGGCTACGTGGGGGCGCTGCAGGTGGATCCCATCGAGAAGAAGCCGTTCTTCCACGCCTTCCCCGGCCGGGAGGCGCTCTCCTTCGGCATGCTGGGGTGCGACCTGCACTGCGGCTACTGCCAGAACTGGCTCACCTCGCAGGCGCTCAGGGACGAGGCGTCGCTCTCCCCGCCGCACGACGCCACGGCCGAGCAGCTGGTGGCCCTGGCCAAGCGGCGGGCGGCACCGGTGATGGTGAGCACGTACAACGAGCCGCTGATCACCAGCGAGTGGGCGGTGGAGGTGTTCGCCCGGGCGCGGGAGGCGGGGATCACCTGCGGCTTCGTGTCCAACGGCAACGGCACGCGCCGCGTGCTCGACTACCTCCGTCCCTACGTGCAGCTGTACAAGGTCGACCTCAAGAGCTTCCGGGACGAAGGGTACCGCCAGCTGGGAGGGCGGCTCTCCCCGGTGCTGGAGACGATCCGCGAGCTGCACGCCCTCGGCTTCTGGGTGGAGATCGTCACCCTCCTGGTGCCGGGCTGGAACGACTCCGAGGAGGAGCTGCGGGGGATGGCCGGGTTCCTGGCCTCGGTGTCGCCGGACATTCCCTGGCACGTGTCGGCGTACCACCGGGACTACAAGATGCGGGAGCACGCGGACACCTCGGCCGCGGACCTCGTGCGCGCCGCGGGGTGGGGGAAGGACGCTGGCCTGCGCTACGTCTACGCCGGCAATCTCCCCGGGCGGGTGGGTCCCCTGGAGAGCACGCCATGCCCCTCGTGCGCCGCCGTGGTGGTGGAGCGCAGCGGCTACACGATCCTCTCCCAGGCGCTCACGGACGAGGGGCGGTGCCCCGCGTGCCGCACCGCCATCCCCGGGTTCTGGTCCCGCACCGCGGTGCACCCCGCGCGGGCCGCCGTGGCACGGGAGGTCGCCCCCTAGCCGCCCATGGCGGCCAGCCGTCCTCGCAGGTCCTCGCGCCCCAGGGCGACGGCGTGCCGGTACGCCTCGGCGGCCTCCGGGCGCCGCCCCTGCTCGGACAGCAGGTGTCCGAGCTCGGCCCAGGCCCGGGCGTAGGTGGGATCGATGCGCAGCGCCTTCACCAGCTCCCGCTCGGCCTCCGCAGACCGGCCCTGACGCCGGAGCACGAGCCCGAGGTTGTAGTGGGCGGCGTCGTAGGCGGGACTGCGCCGCAAGGTCTCGCGGAACGCCTCCTCGGCCTCGGCGAGGCGTCCCATGCGGCCCAGGACGACGCCCTTCTCCTGGTAGGCGGGAATGTAGTCGGGCCAGGCCGCGGTGGCGCGGTCGAAGGAGGCGAGAGCCTCGGCCTCCCGGCCCGCATCGCCGGCGAGCTTCCCCAGGATGAAGTGGGCGCGCGGACTGTTCGGATGAACGCGGAGGGCGTCCGCGAAGATGGTGGCGTCGCTCCGCCAGACGCGCGTGCGCAGGAAGCTCGCCGTGCCGCAGAGCAGCGCCAGGAGCAGGAGCGCCAGGAGCCACCTGCGATCGCGGATCTCGCGCACGCCCCCCGTGCCGCTGAGCGCCGCGGCGCCCGCACCGGCGGCCAGGCACAGCCCCGCGGAGGGGAGGTAGAAGAAGCGGTCGGCGAAGAGCGCGCCCACGGGGACGAGCAGGTTCGAGATCACGAGGTAGGGGAGGAGGAAGACGGCGGCGGCCAGCGCCAGGATGCGCGCGCCTCCCGTGCCCGTGCCGCGCAGGAGGAAGGGAGCGAGGACGGCCCCCGCGGCGGCGAGGAGCAGCAGGAGGCCGGCCAGGGCGCGGGGGGCGAGGAGCGACGGCTCGGGGGGGAACACCGGCCCCGAGACGTCGATGGCCAGTCCCGCGGGCCACACGAACAGGCGCACGTAGCGGGCGAGCAATGCCAGCGCGCTCGCCGTGCGCTGCGGCTCCTGGAGCAGAAGCAGCGGGTTGTCCGTGGGGTGCACGTGCTGGATGCCGGGGAAGGCGTGCAGCGCGCGCACGCGGAGGATCAGGTAGATCTCCACAGCGAGGACCGAGGGCGCGAGCGCCGCGGCGCGGTCGAGGAGCCAGGGACGGAGCGCGCCTGGCACCGGCGGCCGCCAGAGGAGATCGGCCAGGAGGAGCCAGGCCAGGGCGACCACGGCCACCTCCTTGGCCCCCATGCCCAGGAGGAGCGCCGCAGCCGCAGCCCACGCGGCGGCGCGCGCCCGCGCCGGCGAAGGCGCGCGCTCGCCGTTCCAGGTGCCGGTCCGCGCCCACAAGACGAGCGCGCCCAGCGCGCCCAGCGCCGCCAGCAGCTCGGCGCGGCCGACGACGTTCCCGACAGGCTCCACGTGCTGCGGGTGGAGCGCGAAGAGCAGGCCCGCCACGGTCGCCCCGAAGAGGCCCGCCCCCAGCCGCAAGGCGAGGAGGAGCAGCACGCAGGAGACGGCGAGGTGGAGGGCGAGGTTGACGAGGTGGGAGACGTACGGGTCGGCGCGCCCCCGGAGCGCCACCTCCCAGGCGTAGCTGGCGATCGTGGTGGGGCGATACAGCCCCTCGTCGCTCCCCTGCGCCCCCGCCCAGTAGTCCGTGGACAGGATCTCGCGCAGGTCTCCCCGGGCCACGATGGGGTTCCTCTCGATCGCCAGGTGGTCGTCCTGGATGTACGCGGCGTGCCGGAGCGGCGCCAGGACGAGGGCGCCGCACAGCAGGACGGCGGCGAGGGCGCCCCGCGGCGTCACGCGCTACCGCGGCGCCTCGAGCGTCTCCAGGATCTCCGGACCCGCCAGCACCTCGCGGGGCCGGCTCCCGTCCGCGGGGCCGATGATCCCTTCCTGCTCCATCGTGTCCACGATGCGGGCGGCGCGGGCATAGCCCAGGCGCAGCCGCCGCTGGATGAGCGTGATCGAGCAGAGGCCCTCCTGGAGGACGAGGCGCACCGCCTCCACGAACATGGTGTCGCGCTCGCCGCTCTCGTACCCGGCGCGCTCCTCCTCGGCCTCCTTGAGGATGGACTCGTCGAAGACGGGCTTCGCCTGCTTCTTCAGGAAAGTGGTGATGCGGTGGATCTCGCTCTCGGTGATGTAGCCGCCGTGCAGGCGCAGGAGGCGCGCCATCCCCGGGGGGAGGAACAGCATGTCGCCCCGGCCCAGGAGCTGCTCTGCCCCCCCCTGGTCGATGATGGTGCGGGAGTCCACCCGCTGGCTGACGCGGAAGGCGATGCGGGCGGGGAAGTTGGCCTTGATCGTGCCCGTGATCACGTCCACGGAGGGGCGCTGGGTGGCGAGGATGAGGTGGATCCCCACCGCGCGCGCCATCTGGGCCAGGCGCATGACCGACTCTTCCACGTCCGCGGAGGAGACCATCATGAGGTCCGCCATCTCGTCGATGACGATGACCACGTAGGGGAGGTGCTTCAGGGGCACGGAGGCGCCCGTGCGCTCGTCCGTCATGGCGCGGTCCGGCTCCGCCTCGAGCAGGTCGTTGAACTGGCCGATGTTGCGCACCCCGCACGAGGCGAGCTGCCGGTAGCGGCTCTCCATCTCCTTCACCGCCCACTTGAGGGCGGTGGAGGCGAGCTTGGGCTCGGTGACCACCGGGATCAGCATGTGGGGGATGTCGGCGTAGATCCCCAGCTCGATCATCTTGGTGTCGATCATGATGAAGCGGACGTCGGCGGGGGTGGACTTGTAGAGGATGGAGGTGATCAGCGAGTTCAGGCAGACGGACTTCCCGGCCCCGGTCGCTCCCGCGATGAGGAGGTGGGGCATGCGGTCGAGCTCGGAGACGTAGACCTCGCCGCTGATGTCCTTCCCCAGGGCCAGCGTGAGCTTGGAGCCGCTGGCGCGGAAGCGCTCGGAGGCCATCAGCTCCCGGGGGTAGATCGTCTCCTGGCGCCGGTTGGGGACCTCGATGCCGACCGTGGACTTGCCGGGCAGCCGGTCGATGCGCACCGACTCCGCCTTGAGTCCCAGGCAGAGGTCGTCCACCAGGCTCGTGATCTTCGAGTACTTGACCCCCGCCTCCGGCTTGAACTCGAAGGTGGTGACGACCGGGCCCGGGTGGATCGCCACCACCTGCCCATCCACCTGGAACTCCCGGAGCTTCTCCGCCAGCAGGTGGGCGCGCGCCAGCAACTCCGCTTCCTCCTCGGCCGCGTGGGGCTCCGGCTCCTTCAGGAGCTCGAGGGGGGGCAGGGCCACCCCGCCCTCCGCCGGCTCCATGGGGAGCGTCCCCTGCTTGGGCGCGGGCGGCGGCGCCGCCGCTGCCGGGCGCGGCGGCAGGGCCACCACCCTGGGCCGCGCCCGCGGAGCGGGCTTCTGCGTGTCCCCGTCCCCCTCTTCCGGCTCCGCCTTGCGCGCGTCGCTCGCTTCCTCGGGCTCGGCGGCGGCCCGAGCCAGGGCCCTGGCCTTCACGGCGGCCTGTCGCTGATGCTTCCGGATCACGGCCGCCTTCTCCGCCTTCCGCCTCCGCGCTCCCAGGAAGGCCTGGAGGGCGGCCAGCCCTCGCCGGCCCGCGCCCGAGGCGGCCCGGCCTCCGGCGCCGAGCGCGTCCGCGAAGGAGAAGTGCGTGGCCACCACGATCCCGGCCGCCAGCAGGGCGGAGGCGAGGAGCACCGCTCCCGCGCGCCCCAGGAGCGAGCTGAAGGTGGCGGCCAGCCCGGCGCCGACCAGGTTGCCGCCCGCGCCGAAGGTCTCCCCGCCGTACTGGATCGTGCCGTAGAGGAGGTGGGCGAGGGCGGCGACCGCCAGCAGGACGAGGAGGTGGCCGGCGACCTTCCCCACGGAGGTGAGGGGATTGCGCCCGCGCAGGCGGCTCCAGCCCAGGGCCGTGAGCAGCAGGGGGAGGAGGAAGGAGGCCACGCCGAAGCACTGGAGCAGCGCCTCTCCCACCACGGTGCCGGTGCGGCCCATCCAGTTCTCGTGGCCGCTGGGGGAGGCGGGCCGGTGGAACCAGCTGGCGTCGTCGTGGTCGTAGGAGAGCAGCGACAGCAAGGCCAGCGCGGCGACGAAGAGGAGGGCGATCCCCACCAGCTCGTCCAGGCGGCGGTTGCGGCGGCGGCGCGGGACGGCGACGTCGACGGTGGCCATGGGCCTCGCTCCTACAGCTCGAGGATGATGGGAATGATCAGGGGACGCCGCTGGGTGCGGCGCCGGAGGAAGCGCTTGAGGTCGGTGTGCAGCCGGGCCTTGAGGAGTCCCTCGTCCCCCCGCTCCTCGGGGGTGGCGGACGCGATGGAGTCGGCCAGGACCTGCTTGGCCTCGTGGAAGAGACCGTTGCCGTCCTCGGCCAGGAACCCGCGGCTGACGATTTCGATGCGGCCGGGAAGGTCCTGGCCTTCCGGGTCCACCGCCACCACCGGCACCACCAGGCCGTCCCCCGCGATCTGCTTGCGCTCGCGCAGGAGCTGGAAGTCCACCTCCTCCAGCGTGGCGTCGATGAACACCTGCCCCACGGGGACGCGGTCCACCACGCGGCATTCTCCGGGGGAGAGGGCGAGGAGGTCTCCGGTGTCCGCCAGCACCGTGTGCGGTCCCCCCGCGGTCATCTCACCGGCCAGGCGCGCGTGCGCGGAGAGCTGGCGGAACTCGCCGTGCACGGGGACGAGGAAGCGCGGGCGCAGGAGGTGCAGCACCAGCCGCAGCTCGTCCTCGGCGGCGTGGCCGGAGACGTGGACGGCGGTCTCGGTCTCGTCCACCACCTCGGCGCCGCGCCGGAGCAGATGGTTGACCATGCGGCCGATGGCCTTCTGGCTCCCCGGGATGGCGCGCGCGGCGTGGATCACCCGGTCGCCTTCCCCGATCTCCACCTCGCGGTGCTTCCCCACCGCGATGCGGGCCAGCGCCGAGGTGGGCTCCCCCTGCGAGCCGGTGACCAGGAGGAGAGCCTTCTCCGGGGGGAGGGACATGGCCGTCTCGGCGTCCACGCGCAGGCCCACCGGCAGGTCGAGGAGTCCCATCTCCTCCGCCACCGCGGCATGGCTGACCATGGATGACCCCACGAAGGCCACGCGCCTGCCGTGGCGGCGCGCGAGGTCGCACAGCAGCTGCATGCGCTGCACGTTGCTGGAGAAGAGCGTCACCAGCACCCGGCGCGGTGCCGAGGCGAGCAGGGCGTCGAAGGCGGGGCGCACGGTGGCCTCTCCCGGCGTCCAGCCGGGGCGGTCGGCATTCGTGCTGTCGCCGAAGACGGCGAGCACGCCCTGGCGCCCCAGCGCCGCCATCTCCGCGAGGTCGGTGGCCCAGCCGTCCGCCGAGGTGGGGTCGAGCTTGTAGTCGCCGGTGTGGACGACGGTGCCCACCGGCGTGTGGAGGACGAGCAGCACGGAGTGGGGGATGGAGTGCGTGACGGGGAGCGCGCGCACCGCGAACGGTCCCAGCTGCAGCGGCTCCCCCCCCACGGGCAGAGGGTGGAGCAGGGAGGCCAGCCCAGGGTCGTGCTCGGCCAGGCGCGCGCGCACCAGGCCGAGCGTGTAGGCGGTCCCGAAGACGGGGACCTCGTGACGTGCCAGAAGGTAGGGGAGGGCGCCGATGTGGTCTTCGTGCCCGTGCGTGAGGACGACCCCACGCAGGCGGCCACAGGCATCGAGGAAGGAGAGATTGGGGATGACGACGTCGACGCCGAGGTGCTCCGCCCCCGGGAACATCATGCCGGCGTCCACCACGAGGCACTCCGCCCCGTAGCGGTACACCATCAGGTTCATCCCGAACTCGCCGAGCCCTCCCAGCGGCACGACCTCGAGGTGCGACGGCTGCAGCACCCGCGAATTATAGGTCAGGGAGGAGGGCCGCCCGCCGCCTGCAGCGCGGGAGCGAGATCGCGGCGGCCCTGCGCCACCGCCTGGGCGAGCAGGCCGCGCGCCTCCTCCAGGCGCCCCTCCGCCGCCAGCAGGATCCCGAGCTCCCCGGCCACGTTCGCCGAGGGACCGAAGCGGCGCAGGGTCCGGCGCAGCTGACGCTCCGCCTCCTCCGTCCTTCCCGCGCGGTGGAGCGCGACCCCGAGGTCCGCGGCGGCGGCGGGGTCGCCGGGTGCCAGGCGGGCGGCCTCGGCGAAGGCGGCCGCGGCCTCGGCGAAGGCGCCGCGGCGCGCGTGCACGACGCCGCGGCCGTACCAGGCGGAGGCGAAGGTGGGCCACAGCGCGATCGTGCGGTCGAAGCCGGAGAGCGCCTCGTCCAGGCGGCCCTGCTCGAGACGGATCATGGCCAGCGTGAACTGCGCGCGCGGGCTGTCGGGCGTGGCCCGCACGGCCTGCTCGAAGACGGCCTCGTGGCTGCGCCAGTGAGCGGCTGCACTCCTCCCTGCGAACAGGGCGAGCAGGACGAGCGCGCCGGTGCTCAGGGCGAGGGCGGGGCGTGCTCGCGGACGGCGCTCCAGGAATGCGTGCGCTCCCACGGCGAGCAAGGCCAGCGCCCCCGCGGAAGGGAGGTAGAACAGGCGCTCCGCATAGGCCACTCCCACCAGCCGCAGGAGGTTCCCCACCACGAGATAGGAAAGGAGCGTCAGCGCGGCCGCCATCCCGGCGGCCGGCCCGGCACGGCCCAGCAGGGCGGCTCCGATCACGAGGCAGAGTGCGCCGAGCACGGCGGCTCCCAGGAGCGGGAGCGCACTCGCCAGAGAGGGCTCGGTGGCGATCACGTGACCGGACTGGTCCACGGAGAGATCGCGCGGCCAGAGGAGGAGCTGCGTGTAGCGGGGTACGAGAGACAGCGCGGTCGCGACCCTGGCCTGCCCGGAGAGGCCGGCGATCGGATTGTCCGAGAGGGGCGCAGGAGGGCCGCCGGGCGCGTCCGCGAGCGCGGAGAGACGGAGCACGGCGTAGCAGACCACGGCGAGCACGCTGGGCGCGAGGGCGGCCAGGCGCGGCACCAGCGGGCGTAGGTGATCGCGCCGGAAGAGGACCTCCTGCAGGACCAGGAGGCCGGGCAAGGCGGCCGCACCTTCCTTGCTCCCCAGGGCGAGGAAGACGCAGGCCGCGGCCCCCCAGGACGCGAGGCGTGCCCGCCTGGCCGAGGGAACGCCCTGCCCCGGCCATGGCCCGGTATCGGCCATGAGAACCAGGGCAAGGAGGGAGAACAGCGTGGACAGGATCTCCGCGCGTCCCACCAGTCCGCCCACCGCGGAGACGTGCCCGGGGTGGAGGACGAAGAGGAGCGCGGCGCCGGATGCGGCGGCGAATCCGATGCCCCAGCGCCGGAGCAGAAAGGCGAGCGCGTACCCGGTGAGGGCGTGCAGCAGCAGGTTGTCGAGGTGCGCGCGCTCCGGGCGCACGCGGCCGTCGGGGCCGCGCTCGGGGAGCCAGCTGGCCACGGTCACGGGACGGTAGAGGCTCGCCCCCACGCCGCCCACCGCCTCCCACCAGCCGGTGCCGAAGATCTCCCGGATCTCTCCCCGGTGCACCACCGGGTTCATCTGCACGATGGGGAAATCATCGGTGATGAAGCCGGCGTGCAGCGTGGGCCAGAAGGTGGCGATGCTCGCGAGCACGAGGAACGCCAGGAGGAGCGCTTCCCGCCCGGGGCCGCGCCTCATCGAGGCCAGACCATGGCCAGACGCCGCCAGTCCGCGGGGGGCAAGGCCTCCGCGCGCAGACTGCCGTCGATCCCCGCCAGCTCCAGCAGATCCGGGGGCACGTTGTTGCGCAGGGTGCGGCGGCGGTGGGTGAAGCCCGCGCGGAGGGCCGCGCGCAGTGCGTCCTCGGAGACCGAGGAGAAGGCTTCCGGCCGCGGCGTCCAGCGCGTCACGGTCGAGCTCACCTGGGGAGCGGGGCGGAACGCCCTGGGCCCCAGGTCGAAGAGGCGCTCCACGGAGAACGCCTCTCCCACCAGCACGGTGAGCGGTCCGAAGGCGCGCGTGCCCGGCTCCGCGGTGAGACGCTCCGCCACCTCGCGCTGGAACATGAGGACGGCGCCCGCCACCCGGGTGCGCTCCCGCACGATCTTGTCGGCCACGGGCTTGGAGACGTTGTAGGGGAGATTTCCCACCAGGCGCACGGGCCCGGCGGCGAGGCTCTCCAGGGGCACGCCGAGCACGTCCGCTTCCACCACGGTGAGGGACGCGGCGGAGAAGCGGTGGCGCAGGTGAGCGGCGAGGTCGCGATCGATCTCGATCGCCAGCAGGCGACCGAAGGTCTGGAGGAGAGGCGCGGTCAGCGCTCCCTGGCCGGGACCGATCTCCACCACGGGAGGACCATCCGCGGGCCCCAGAGCGGCCACGATGCGGCGGAGGGCCAGGGGATCGGCGAGGAAGTGCTGGCCGAACCGCTTGCGCGGCCGGAGGCGAGCGGTCTTCGCGGCCATTTCGGGCGCGATGCTACTATGCGCGCGCGATCGAGGGCGTTTCGTGCGCTCGAGGAGAAGCGATGGCCGGCAATGGCATCCTGACCCTGACCGACGACAACTTCGACGACCAGATCAAGAAGGTGAGCGGGCCGGTGCTGGTGGACTTCTGGGCCGCGTGGTGCGGGCCCTGCAAGATGATCGCTCCCTCCCTCGAGCAGCTGGCGGGGGAGATGGCCGGGCGCGCCACGGTGGCCAAGGTCAACGTGGACGAGAACGGCGACGTGGCCAATCGCTTCGGGATCCGCAGCATCCCCACGCTCATGATCTTCAAGGAAGGGCGCGTGGTCGACCAGATCGTGGGAGCGCTCCCCAAGGAGCAGATCCGCCGCATGGTGGAGAAGCACCTGGCCTGAGAAGAAAAGTGAGCCGGCGCCTCGGGCGCGCCGGCTCCAACCCCCATGCCTCACCAGCGAGCGCGGCGGGAGCGCTCGCGGTCTCCGCGATCCCGCTGCCACGCCACCTCGTAGCCGTAGGCTCGGGAGAGGCGGTCCACCGTGTGGTGCAGCGCGGCGACCTCCCGTCGTGGCCCCCCGCCGTCGAGGAACCCGCAGGCGGCGTGGTACTCGGTGAGGAAGCGATCGAAGCGCTGGCGGGCCATGCGGGACTGGAAGCCGTGGCGCTCCACGGCCTTCACGTAGTAGCCGGCCCACTGGTCCATCCGGTGCAGCGTGCCGGCCATGGCGTGGCCACGGGGGCCACGCTCGCGCAGGTCACGGTCCGCACTCTCGTGCAGGCGCTCCGTGCTGGCGCGCAGCTGGTAGACGAGCCCGGGCCCGCCCAGCGCGTCACGGTACGCGGCACGGGCGGGCGCGGCGGAGAGGATCGCGGCAACCATGATGGACGTGGCGGCGAGCGGCGTGCGGTGTCGCATGAGGTCCTCCTCGACTTCCCTCGCAGCGCGTCTTGGCAAGCGTGGTGCCATGGCCGGGAGGAGCGGAGCGGCATCGCTTTTCCGAAGAGCTGCCCTCCGGGGAGGACGGCCGGTCAGGACGCGAGCGCCGCAGGATCGAGCACCAGGGTGATCTCGCCGTCCTCCAGCACCGCAGCACCGCTGTAGCCCGCCGCGCGCACCGCGGCCGGGAGCGGCTGCACGACGATCTCGCGCCGGCCCACCACTTCCCTCACCGAGAGGCGCGCCCCCGGGAGGCACAGCGTGGATCGCCCGCGCTCGTCCACCTCGACCCGCGTCACGCACTCCAGCGGCAGCGCCACCAGCCCGTCGGCGGTGCGGACGAGCAGCGCCGGCCGTGCCGCGATCCCGCGCGGGAACCTGAAGGAGATGCTGGTGCCCTCTCCGGGTCGGGCGGCCAGGTGCAGCGTTCCTCCCAGACCTTCCAAGGCCGCCCGCACCACGTCCATGCCCACCCCGCGGCCGGAGACCGGACCGGCGCCAAGGGACGTGGTGAAGCCGGGCCGGGTGATGAGGGCCAGCGCCTCTCCGTCCGTCATCCGTTCCGCGGCGCCGCGATCCATGATCCCCAGGCGCACCGCGGCGTCGCGCAGGGTCCCCGGGGCGAGTCCGCGCCCGTCGTCCTCCACGGTGATGCGGGTGTCGGCCCCCGCGCTTTCCAGGCGAAGGCGGACGCGTCCCTGGCGCGGCTTGCCCGCGCGCCGGCGCTCCTCGGGGGGTTCGATGCCATGGTCGACGGCGTTGCGCACCACGTGGAGGAGGGGCTCGAGCAGCGCGTCGAGGAGGGACCGCTCGAGACGCAGCTCGCCACCCTCGATCTCGATGCGGACCTCGCGGCCGAGCGCCTCCCCGGCCTGACGGCCGGCGGCCACCACGCGGTGAGCGACGGAGTCGAAGGGCTCGAGGCGGAGCTCGGTGGCGTGCGCGTGCAGGCGGGCCACCAGGCGCCGGCGCGCGGCGGCGCTGCGGGGCCGGCTCTCCTCCAGGAGGAGATCCTGGGCGCTCTGGGCGAGGGCCTCCAGCGCGGCGGCCGGCACGCGCGCCACACCCTGCGCGGCCTGACGCGCGGGAGGCTCCGCCTGCGTCTCCATGGCATCCGGGCGCACATGGAAGCTCCGGATCCCAGGGAGATGCGCGAGGGCGTCGAGCAATGCCTCCCGCGAGACGTGGGAGCGCAGGAGCACCATGAGGCGGCAGGTTCCCTCGGTGATCGAGGGCGCGGCGGCCGTGGTGACCACCCCGACCGCCACCAGCGCCGAAAGGAGGGCGGCCACCGAGCGCGCGTCGCCGCGCCCTTCTTCCAGCACGAAGTCCATGCGCCAGGTGCGCGGCTGCGGGCCGGCGAGGCGCTCCCGCAGGCGGCGGGCGCAGCCCTCGGTGGCCCCGTCGTCGGGCGCCTCCCCGCGGGCCACCCGCTCCACCATGGCGGCCAGGCAGCCCAGGGCATCGAGGAGCTCGGGGGCGGCGAGCCCCCGCTCCTGCCGCCCTCCCCGCACCGCGTCCAGGAGGTCCTCCGCGGCGTGGGCCACCTCGGCCACCCGTGCGTAGCCCATGGCAGCGGCCATCCCCTTGAGGGAGTGGGCATGCCGGTACAGCTCGGCCAGGGCCGCCTCCCCGGCCTGGGGGAGCTGCGCGGCCAGCGCGCGCGCCGCCGTCAGGTGCTCGCGCGATTCGGCGACGTAGAGGTCGAGGTAGCGGGAGAGATCGAGGGGCATGGCTCAGGCCAGCAGGGAGGCAAGGTCCACGCGCAGCAGCGGCCCGTCCTCCCCCCCCGCGTCCGGCAGGGTGAGGCGCAGGTCGCCGCGCACGCGCAGGCCGAAGTGGGCGCGGGGGGAGGCCAGCAGCAACAGGCTGTCCGGGCCCTCGCCGGGCCCGTCGCGCAGGAGGGCCGGCAGGTCGAGCACGGTGACGATGCGGCCGTGGCGGTGGGCCAGGCCGAGCACGGGGTGGGGGACGCGCGGCAGCGCGCGCAGGGGGGGCATCTCGCACACCCCGGCCAGGTCGACCAGGGGGAGCACCCAGCGGTGGCGAGCCAGGCGAAGGGCGAGGAGGCGTTCCGCCGAGGGCATCGCCGCCTCAACGCACCTGGAAGCGGCCGGTGAGCGCGCGCAGCCGCTCCGAGTTGTGGGCGAGCGCGGCGGCCGACTCGCGCAGAGCACGGGCGGAGCGCGCCTGCGCCTCGGAGGCGGCGGAGCTCTGCTCGGCGCCGGTGGCGCTCTCCCCGGCGACCTTGGAGATCTGCTCCAGGGAGCGGGCGACGCGCTCGGCGGCGCCCCGCTGGCCCGCCGCCAGGTCCGAGATCTCGCGCACCTGCGCGGTGGTCGTGCTCAGGGAGTCCCGCATGCGGTCGAACGAGAACGCGGTGCGCTCCACCACCGTGCGCACGCCCGAGGCGGCATCGACCGTGCGCCGGATGCCGCCGGCCGCGGCGCGGGCGCCATCCTGGATCTCGCCGGAGAGCGCGGAGACGCGCTCGGCCAGCGCGCGCACGTCGTCGGAGAGGCGCTGCACCTCCTCCGCCACCACGGCAAAGCCACGTCCGTGCTCGCCGGCGCGGGCGGCCTCGATGGCGGCGTTGATGGCCAGCAGGTGCGTCTGCTGGGACACCGAGGAGATGGCGGTGATCAGGCGGCCGATGTCGTCCGCCTGCTGCTGGAAACCGTCCACCACCGCGGCCGACGACCCGATCGCCTCGGCCAGGGTGGCCAGCGCCTCGGCGGCGCGGCGGGCATCCAGCGACCCCGCGCTCCCCAGGATCGAGGTCTCGGCCGCGGCGCCGTGCACGGCCACGGCGCGGCTGGCCACCGTCTCCACGGAGGCCAGGAGCTCGCGCATGGCCCCCGAGGTGAGCTGGATCTGGTGCGCCTGCACCTCGGCGCCGTGAGCCATGCCGCGCGTGGTCCCCGCGATGTCCGCGGTGACCGCGTGCATCCGCTCCGAGGTGGCGGAGAGCCCTTGCGTGGACTCGGCCAGGCGCTCCGCCGTGGCCTGCACCTCCACCAGCACGCGCAGCATCTCGTCCACCATGGTGGCGAAGGCGCGCGCCAGCTCGGCCGTCTCGTCGTCTCCGGTGGTGACGAGCTCCACCCGGAGATCCCCTCGGGAGATGCGGCCCGTGGCCTCGGCCAGGGACCGCAGGCGGCGCGTCAGCCTCGAGGAGAGGAGCCATGCCGCGCCCAGTCCCACGAGGAGGTTCCACGAGACCACCACCACGCCGGCCGAGACGGCGTCGGGGACCAGGTGGGGCAGGAGCAGGCCCCCCAGCAGGCAGAGGAGCGTCACGCAGAGAAAGGCCGCCGCCAGCTTCTTTTGCAAGCGCAGCAAATCTAGGGCCCGCCCTGACGGGGAAGCCACCGTGCGGTTTGATAGACTTTCCGGCCTCGCCATGACGTTGTCGGCCGAAGTCCCCGCCCCGGGCGTGTACGTGCACGTCCCCTTCTGCGCCATCCGCTGCAGCTACTGCGACTTCCCCACCGTGGCCGGGCAGGACGCGCGCCTTCCCGCCTACCTGGATGCCCTGGAGCGGGAGATCGAGCGTTTTCAGCGGGACGTGGATGGCCCGGTGGACACCATCTATCTCGGGGGCGGGACCCCCTCGCGCCTGAGCCCCGGCCAGCTGGGGCGCGTGCTCGACGCCGTGCGCGCGCGCTTCCCGGTGACGTCGGACGCGGAGGTGACGCTCGAGGGCAACCCGGAGAGCCTGGGCGAGGACGCGCTGGCAGGGTTCGCGGATGCGGGGGTCACGCGCTTCAGCGTGGGGGTGCAATCGCTCGACGACGGCGTGCTGCGCCGCGTGGGCCGGGCTCACGACGCCGCGGAGGCGGAGGAGGCGGTCGCCCGTGCCCTCGCCACGGGCCGCCAGGTGAACGCCGATCTCATCGCCGGCCTCCCCGGCGAGGACCTCGCCCGGTGGGACGAGACCATCGCGCGGGTGGCCTCGTGGGGGACGGACCACGTCTCCGTCTACCTGCTGGAGACCGACAAGGACACGCCGCTCGCGCGCGCCGTGCGCGGCGGGCGGGCGGAGGTGGCCGACGACGACCGGCAGGCGGAGGCCTACGCGACGACCGTGCAGGGCCTGGAGGCCGCGGGGCTCGCGGCCTACGAGATCTCGAACTTCGCGCGGCCGGGGAGGCAGTCGCGTCACAATCTCAAGTACTGGACCGACGCTCCCTACGCCGCCTTCGGGCTGGGAGCCCACGCTTACGCGGCCGGCCGAAGGCGCGCCAACACCCGTGATCTCTCCGCCTACCTGGCCGCGCTGGCGGACGGCCGCGACCCGGTGGAGTGGTGGGAGCCCTTCCAGGCCGAGCGGCGCCTGGGGGAGGCGCTGATGCTCGGCCTGCGCCTCGCCTGCGGCGTGGACCTGGACGCGCTGGGAAGGCGCTACGCCCTCGACCCCCGCCGTCTGTACGGGGATGCGTGGGCGCGGGCGCAGGACGCGGGGCTCGTTGCCTTCGAAGGCTCACGGGTGTGGATGACGCCGGAAGGCCGGCTGCGCTCGAACGAGCTGTTCGTGGCGTTCGTGTGAGGCGCCGATGAACGGAGCGGTGGATCTGCGCAGCGATACCGTCACCCGGCCCACGGCGGAGATGCGCGCGGCGATGGCGGCGGCGGAGGTGGGGGACGACGTCTACGGAGAGGATCCCACGGTGCGCCGGCTGGAGGAGGCCGCCGCGGAGAGGATGGGATGCGAGGCGTCGCTCTTCGTCCCCAGCGGGACCATGGGCAATCAGATCGCCGTCCACCTGCACGCTTCCCCGGGGAGCGACGTGCTGCTGGAGGCGGGAAGCCACGTGCACCGCTCCGAGCTGGGGGCGATGGCCGCCTGGACGGGGGCGACCGCGCGTGCCCTCCCCGGAGAGGAGGGCCTGCTCTCGCCGGAGACGCTGGACCAGGCGATCGGACCTCCCGCCTACTACACGGCGAGGGCGCGCCTGCTCGTGCTGGAGAACACGCACAACTACGCCGGGGGCGTCGTCCTCCCCCAGGACCGGAAGGACGCGCTGCTCGCGGTGGCCCGGCGGAACGGGCTCGCCGTGCACCTCGATGGGGCGCGGATCTTCAATGCCGCGGCCGCCCTGGGCCTGCCGGCACGGGAGCTCGCCGCCGGCTGCGACACGGTCATGTTCTGTCTCTCCAAGGGACTGGGGGCTCCCGTGGGCTCGATGCTGTGCGGGCGCGCGCAGACGATCGCGGAGGGGCGGGTGGTCCGGAAGCGGCTGGGCGGGGGGATGCGCCAGGCGGGCATCCTGGCCGCCGCCGGCCTCTGGGCGATGGACCGGCACGTGGAGCGCCTCCCCGAGGACCACCGCCGGGCGCGGCGGCTCGCGGAGGTGCTGGCCGAGCTGCCCGGATACCGCCTCGACCCGGCGCGGGTGACGACGAACATCGTCATGGCCGCGGTGGATCCCCCGGAGCGCCTCCCCGCGCTGCTCGAGGCCCTGCGTGCGCGGGGCGTCCTGGCGGGCGCGATGGGCTGGGGACGCCTGCGCCTGGTCACCCACCTCGACGTGGACGACGCCGGCCTCGCGCGCGCCGTGGCCGCCCTGCGCACGCTGGCGCCGGCGCGCGTATAATCTCCGCCCCTTTTCCCAGGAGGCTTCCGTGGATTTCGCGTTCACCGAGGAGCAGGAGCTCCTCCGCCGCACCATCCGGGACTTCGCGGCGAGCGAGATCGCCCCCCACGTCATGGAGTGGGACGAGCGCCAGCTCTATCCGCGGGACGTGGTCCGCAAGGCCGCCGACCTGGGGTGCCTGGGGGCGATCTTCCCCGAGGAGTACGGGGGCGCCGGCCTCGGCTACGTGGACTACGTCCTCATCGTGGAGGAGCTCTCGCGCGTGGACGGCTCCATCGGCATCTCCGTGGCCGCCCACAACTCGCTGTGCACGAACCACATCTACACGGCGGGGACGGAGGAGCAGCGGCGCCGCTACCTGCCGAAGCTCACGTCCGGGGAGTGGATCGGGGCGTGGAGCCTCACCGAGCCCACGGCGGGGTCCGACGCCGGGGGGACGCGGACCACCGCCCGCCGGAACGGGGACGGGTGGATCCTGAACGGCTCGAAGACCTTCACCACGCACGGCTCCGTGGGGGACGTGGCGGTGGTCTTCGCGGTCACCGATCCCGGCGCGGGCAAGCACGGGATCTCCGCCTTCGCGGTGGAGAAGGGAACGCCCGGGTTCCGGGCCGGCAAGAAAGAGAACAAGATGGGCCTGCGCGCCTCCGATACGGCCGAGGTCGTGATGGAGGACTGCCGCCTGTCCGACGGCCAGCGCCTGGGTCCGGAGGGACAGGGCTTCGTGGACGCCATGCGCATCCTGGACGGCGGCCGCATCAGCATCGCCGCCCTGGCCCTGGGCATGGCCCGGGGAGCCTACGAGGCGGCCCTCGCCTACGCCGCCGAGCGCCAGCAGTTCGGCAAGCCCATCGCCGAGTTCCAGGCCGTGCAGTTCATGCTCGCGGACATGGCCACCGAGATCGATGCCGCCGCCCTCCTCACGTACCGTGCCGCGTGGTTGAAGGACCAGGGGGCGAAGACCACGAAGGAGTCCTCCATGGCCAAGCTGTTCGCCTCCGAGGTGGGGGTGCGCGCGGCCGACCGCGCCCTCCAGATCTTCGGGGGCTACGGCTACGTGAAGGACTTCCCGGCGGAGAAGTACTACCGCGACGTCAAGCTCTGCACGATCGGCGAGGGCACGAGCGAGATCCAGCGCCTCGTGATCGCGCGCGAGCTGCTGCGGAGCCTCTAGCCGCTCATGGAGCTGGTCGATCGGCTGCTCGCACGCGACGTGCGGGCCCTGGCCCGCGCCATCAGCCTGGCCGAGGAGGGGGCGCCCGAGGCCCGGGAGGTGCAGCGGGCCTGCTTCCCGCGCACCGGCCGCGCCACCATCGTGGGTGTGACGGGGGCGCCAGGAGCGGGCAAGTCGAGTCTGGTGGACCGCATGATCGCCCACTGGCGCGGGCGCGGCCGCCGCGTGGGGGTGGTGGCCGTCGACCCCTCGAGCGCGTTCTCCGGGGGCGCCATCCTGGGGGACCGCGTGCGCATGCAGGCGCACGCCACCGATGCCGACGTGTTCATCCGCTCCATGGCCACCCGCGGGCACCTGGGGGGCCTCGCCCGCGCCACGGGAGACGTGGTGGACCTCATGGATGCCGCCGGCTTCGACCCCGTGCTGGTGGAGACCGTGGGGGTGGGGCAGGACGAGGTGGACATCGTGCGCGCGGCGGACGCCGTGTGCGTGGTCCTGGTTCCCGGGATGGGGGACGACATCCAGGCCATCAAGGCGGGGATCCTGGAGATCGCCGACCTCTTCGTGATCAACAAGGCGGATCGCGCCGGTGCGGACCGCCTGGCCGCCGACCTGGAGACGATGCTCACGCTCGTCCCCAGCGCCGGTCCCAAGCCCCCCATCCTCCCCACCGTCGCCGTGCAGGACCAGGGAGTGCCGGCGGTGCTGGATGCCGTGGAGGCCTGCGTCGCCGCCCTGGGGGAGGAGGGGCGTGCCCGCCGGCGCCGGGACCGCGCGGAGGCGCGCTTCCGCGCCCTGCTGGCGGAGCGGCTGCTGGCCGCCGCCCTGGCCCGTGCGCTCCCAGGAGATGCGCTGCAGCAGGCCGTGGCGGAGATCGCCGACCGGCGCACCGATCCCTACACCGCCGTGGACGCGGTCCTGGCGCGGACGCTCGCCCGTTCGGGCAGGGAGGCCCCATGATCCTGCGCATCGATCACCTGGGCATCGCCGTGAACAGCTTGACGGACCGCCTGCCCTTCTGGACCGAGGCGCTGGGGCTCCGCCTGCAGGGGCGCGAGCACGTGGCGGCGGAGGGGGTGGACGTGGCCTTCCTTCCCGCGGGGGAGTCGCGCATCGAGCTGCTGGAGCCCACCCGCGCCGATTCCGCCATCGCGCGGCACCTGGACCGGCGCGGGGAAGGGCTCCACCACGTGACGTTCGCGGTGGGGGACCTCGACGCGGTCCTGGCACGCCTGGAGGCAAGCGGCGTCGCCGCCATCGGAGAGGGCGTGCGCACGGGCGCCGGCGGCCACCGGGTGGCGTTCCTCCACCCGAAGTCCACGGGCGGTGTGCTGGTGGAGCTGGTGGAGGACGCGGGGTCCGCCGCTGCCGCGCCGGGAGGCGGTCTGCAGCGAGGGGACGCCGTGCTCGCCTATCTCGGCGATCCTCAGGAGAAACTCTTCGGAGTGCTGCATCGCATGGACGTCTCCGGCGTCGTGCTGGAGGCGGTGGACCTCTCGTCCTTCGACGACTGGATCGGGCAGGTGGAGCGCGGTGAGGAGGGGATCGGGCCCTCCGTGCTCTTCCTCCCCATGCGGCGGGTGGAGAAGCTGCTGCTCGATCGCCGCAGCGGCGAGCTGCCCTCCCTGTCGGAGCGCTTCCAGCAACGGGTGGGGCGGAGCGTGCAGCAGGTCCTGGGGATCCGATGATCAGGCGGCCCAGGGGACGACGCGATCCCGGCCCTGACGCTTGGCCCGGTAGAGCGCCTGGTCCGCCGCCCGCAACAGGGCCTTGAGATCCCCGCCGTCGTGCAGCGGGTGCACGGCGAGACCGATGCTGGCGGTGGTGCGCACGGGAGTTCCGTCCGCATCCACCACCAGCTCCGCCACAGCACTGCGGATGCGCTCGGCGATGATGCGGCCCCCCGCGCCGTCCGTCTCGGGGAGGAGGATGCAGAACTCGTCTCCCCCGTAGCGGCAGGCGAGGTCGGCCAGGCGCAGGGAGGCGCGCAGCACCGGTCCCAGCGCGCGCAGGTAGCGGTCTCCCACCAGGTGGCCGTGCCGGTCGTTGATCTCCTTGAAGGCGTCGAGGTCCAGCATGAGCAGCGCGAAGGGGGCCCCGTAGCGCGCGGAACGGTGGAACTCCTCCTGCAGCCGGCGGAAGAAGTAGTCGCGCAGGAACAGGCCCGTCAGGGAGTCCACCGTCGCGGCCTGGTGCTGGCGCGCGTGCTCGAGCGCGCTCGCCGCCTGCTGTCCCAGGGTGGTGAGAAGCTCCAGCTGGGCCGCCGTGTACGCCTTCGGGAGCGCGGAGCCCACCGCCAGCACACCGAGCACGCGATCGTCCAGGCACAGGGGCACGGCCATGAGCGAGCGGATCGCTCCCGCCCCATCCTCGAGCCCCACCTCGTGGAGCAGCACGGGACATTTCTCGAGCGCGATCCCGCGGAGCAGCGTCTCCTCCCCGGGGGCGAGCGCGATCTCCCCGGGCGCGGGCACGAAGGAGCGGAGCTGGTGCTGGCTCCCCGGGTCGGCCTCCACGGCGAGCATCCGGAAACGGTCGAGCGAGAAGAGGCGACGGGTCTCCCGCTCCACCGCCGCCACCAGGCGCGCGGGATCCACGGAGGTGAGCAGCTCGCGGGCGGCGGCGTGCAGCACGCGCAGCTCGGTCTCCCGCGCCTCCAGCTGTGCGGCCAGGAGGCGCCCCTGCGCTCGCGCACGGAGGAGGGCCGCGACCAGGCCCACGACGGCAGCGACCGCGATGCCCGCGATCCACATGGAGATGTTCACGCGCCCGCCTAGTTCTCCCCGCCGGAAAACGTACGTGCGCAGGCCGCAGAAGCCAAGGGAAGAGTGCCACATCGGTGCGACACTCCCTCGCCTTGACGCCCCGAGGACCCTCCGGCAGAATGCCGCGCCATGCCGCAACTCCCGAAAATCCGTGCTCTTGCGCTGATCTTCACCCTCGTGCTCGGAGTCCTCCCCATGCGCGCGGACGATGCCCCGCCGACCCCAGGCGACGCGGGACTGGAGAGCGGCGAGGGGCGTGGGCCCGACTTCCTGGCCGGCGTGAATCTGGCGCTGCCCGCCCCGGAGGCGTTCAAGGGGTGGCCCTCCGACGCCCTCCAGTCCCGCGCGTACTTCCTCCCCTGGAGCCCGCTGTCTTTCCAGCGCGCGGCGCTGTACGGGCGCCCGGTGCTGTTCGTGCTCACGGTTCCCTGGAACCGCCTGGCGCAGCGCATGGTGTCGGAGACGCTCTCCGATCCCGCCGTGCTGAGGCAGGCGAACCAGGGATGGGTCACGGTGGTGCAGCGAGCGGACCGCCGTCCCGACCTCCAGGAGAGATACCAGACCGGGACGTGGCCGGTGGTCGCCTTCCTCCTCCCCGACGGCCATCCCATGCTCAGCCAGGCCAACGACCAGCAGGTCGCGCGCCCCATCACGGCCGGCTTCTCCGACGCCAAGACGCTCGCCTTCCTTCTGGACCAGGGCCAGATCTACTGGGAACGCTGGTCGAGCGTCCTGCGCGGCGTGGGAGACGTGTGGGCCAAGGGCGAGGGTGGGGCCGAGCCGGAGCCGGGCTCCGTGAAGGAGGACGCGAGCGACCAGGTGGCGCGTTGGATGCTCGGGAACGCCGATCGCACGCTGGGAGGCTTCGGCGCCGCGCCGAAGTTCCCGCTCCTGGGCCTTTCCGAGTATGCGCGGCTGCGCGATGCGCGCCTCGTGCCCGCCCTGCGCGAGCACGCGCGCTTCACGCTCGAGCAGCTGGTGGCGGGTCCCCTGCACGACCGGCGGGATGGCGGCTTCCACCGCCTCGCCGCCGCCCCCCAGTGGGGGAACATCCAGTACGAGAAGATGCTCGAGCGCAACGGGCAGCTCCTGCGCGAGCTCACGGTGGAGCTGCGGGGCGGAGCGTCCGGCCCTCTGCAGGACGCGCTGGCGGACACCACCCGTTTCCTCCTGCAGACCCTGGTTCGACCCGGCGGTGGCTTCTATCTCGCCCAGGTGGCCGATCCCACCTCCCCGGACGGCGGACGCTACTGGACCGCGGAGTCCGACCGGGGCAGCCCGCCGCCCGTGGACCGTCTCGTGCTCTCGGGCCCCAACGCGCTGGCGGCAGCGGGGCTCCTGCGCGCCGGGGCGTGGCTGGCCGATCCCGCGGCCACCGCGGCGGGACGGGCGGCCCTGGACCTGGTGCTGGAGCGCGCCTACGCCAGGGGACGGGGAGTGGACCATGTGCTCGAGCCTCGGCCCGAGCCGCGGCGCTTCCTGGTCACCCAGGCCGACGTGGCCTTCGGGCTCGTGGATGCCTACGAGACGACGGGGGACGCGCGTTACCTGGCGGCCGCGCGCGACATCGTGGATTTCTCCCTGGCGAACCTCCTGCGGCCGGGCGAGACGGCGCTGCGCGACCACCTGCCGGAGACCGCGGAGATCGGCCTGCTCGCGAACCCCCGGCGTCCCATGGCCGACAACGCGCGCCTGGCCCGCGTGATGCGCCGCCTGGCCCTGCACGGGCAGGGCCAGCTCTACGGTGAGCGTGCCGCCTCCGTCCTCGGCAGCTACGCCGGGAACCTCACGCTGTACGGCGCGCAGGGCGTGGAGGCGGCCGTGGCCGTGGAGGAGATGATCCGCGACCCCCTGGTCGTGCGCATCGAGGGGAACCCCGGCGCCGCCGAGACGGCCGCGCTGCGGCGGGCGTCGGTGAACCTCCCCTGGGCCTGGACCCTGGTCGCCACCGGGCGCACCGAGGGGACGCCGGCGGCAACGCTCTCCTGGCGGGGGGACACGCAGCAGGTGAGCGATCCCCAGGCTCTCCAGGAGGCCGCGGCGAAGCTGACCGGGACCGCTCGTTGAGGGCTGAGATCGGGCTGATCGGCGGCAGCGGGCTCTATGCGCTGGCCGGTGTCGCGCAGCCTCGGGAGATCGTCCTGGACACGCCCTTCGGACCTCCGTCCGACGCGCTGGTGGTGGGCGAGCTGGTGGGGCGGAGCGTGGCCTTCCTGGCCCGCCACGGCCGCGGTCACCGCCTCCTGCCCCACGAGATCAACTACCGCGCGAACCTGTGGGCGATGAAGGCGCTGGGCGTGTCGCGCATCCTCTCCGCCTCCGCCGTGGGATCGCTGCGGGAGACGATCGAGCCCCGGCACGTGCTCACCCCGGACCAGTTCCTGGATCGGACGCGAGGGCGCGCCGCGACCTTCTTCGGCGGTGGCATCGCCGTGCACGTGGGCTTCGCCGATCCCGTGTGCCCCGAGCTGAGGACGATGCTCGCAGAAGCGGCCCGCGGCAGCGGCGCCGTGGTCCACCCCGAGGGCACCTACGTGTGCATGGAGGGCCCCGCCTTCTCCACGCGGGCGGAGTCGCATCTCTACCGGGCCTGGGGGATGGACGTGATCGGGATGACCAACCTCACCGAGGCCAAGCTCGCCCGGGAAGCGGAGATCTGCTACGCGACGCTCGCCCTCGTGACCGACTACGACTGCTGGCACGAGGAGGAGGAGGACGTCACCGTGGATGCCATCCTGGAGACGCTCCAGGCCAATGCGCGGCTGGCGGCGGACGCCCTCCGGCGCACCGTGGCCACCCTTCCCCGGGAGCGCGCCTGCGCCTGCGGGCGTGCCCTCGACGGCGCCCTCGCCACCGACCGCGCCGCCATTCCCCCCGAGGTGCGGACGCGCCTGGCGCCCATCCTGGCGAGGGTGCTGGCATGACCGAGGGGAGCCCGATCCTGGTGGTGGGCTCGGTCGCCTTCGACGACGTGCGCACCCCGTTCGGCGCCGGTGAGAACCTGCTGGGGGGCTCGGCCACCCACTTCTCGGTGGCGGCCTCCTACTTCGCGCCCGTGCGCCTGGTGGCGGTGGTGGGGGAGGACTTCGCCGAGCCTCACGCCGCCCCTCTGCGGGAGCGCGGCGTGGACCTCTCCGGCCTGCAGCGCCGCGCCGGCCGGACCTTCCGCTGGGCTGGAGAGTACGACTTCGACCTGAACAACCCCCGCACGCTGGACACCCAGCTCAACGTCTTCGCGGAGTTCACTCCCGAGCTGCCCCCCGGCTGGGAGGACACCCCGGTGGTCTTCCTCGCCAACATCGACCCCGAGCTGCAGGCGCGTGTGCGGGGCATGGTGCGGGCGCCGCGCCTGGTGGCGGCGGACACCATGAACTTCTGGATCGGCGGGAAGCCCGACGCCCTGCGGCGCACGCTGGCAGAGGTGGACGTGCTCCTCATCAACGACGGGGAGGTGCGTCAGCTCACGGGGCGGTGGAACCTGGTGGAGGCCGCGGAGGAGATCCACGCTCTCGGTCCGCGAACGGTGGTGGTCAAGCGCGGCGAGCACGGCGTGCTCGTGTTCGTGCCCGGCGACGTGTTCGCCGTCCCCGCCTACCCGCTGCGGCGCGTGCTCGACCCCACGGGCGCCGGCGACGCCTTCGCCGGCGGGTTCCTCGGGCATCTCGCGGCGCGTCTCCAGCGCGACCAGGAGCCGGACTGGCGCCGGGCGGCCGTGGTGGGGTCGGTCATGGCCTCGTTCCAGGTGGAGTCGTTCTCCCTGGAGCGGGTCCGCCGGCTCCGCCCCGGCGAGATCGAGGAGCGCTACGCGGGGTTCCGCAAGCTCACCGAGTTCGGCGACTTCCAGCGCTGAGCTATACTGCCCGGTCCTCGTTCCGGAGCGCGCATGACCGTCTTCTTCGAAGGATCCGTGGACGGTTCGCAGGTCCGGGTCGCGCTCGTGGTCTCACGCTTCAACGACCTCGTCACCGAGCGCCTGCTGGCGGGAGCCTTGACCTGCCTCGATCGCCTGGGGCAGCCTCCGCACGAGCGGATGGTGCTGCGGGTGCCCGGCGCCTGGGAGCTGCCCCTGGCCGCCTCCCGGGCCGCGCGCTCGGGCCGGGTGGATGCGGTGGTGGCGCTGGGGGCGCTCATCCGCGGAGCCACCCCTCACTTCGACCACATCGCCACCCAGGCCTCCGCGGGACTGGCCGCGGTGTCCAGGGAGACCGGCATTCCCGTGGGCTTCGGCCTGCTCACCACGGAGAACGTGGACCAGGCGCTGGACCGGGCGGGGGGGAAGGCCGGGAACAAGGGAGCGGAGGCCGCGGCCTCCGCGGTGGAGATGGTGCAGCTGTTGCGCCGCATGGCGCAGGACGGGTGAGTTGGGCCAGCGCCGGCGCGCACGCGAGTGTGCCCTGCAGATGCTCTTCCAGATCGATCTCACGGGGACGGCGCCGCCCGACGTCTTCGGCACCTTCTGGACGGGGCAGGAGGCCGGGGAGGACGTGCGCGCCTTCGCCGAGCGGCTCGTCCTGGGCGTCACCCACGAGCTGCGCGCGCTGGACCGTGCCATCGCCGTCTCCGCCACCAACTGGCGGATCGAGCGCATGGCGGTGGTGGACCGGAACGTGCTGCGCATGGCCGTCTACGAGCTGCTCCACGACCTGCCCACGCCCCCCGCGGTGGTGATCGACGAGGCCATCGAGGTGGCGAAGAAGTTCGGCAGCGAGGACTCCGGCTCCTTCATCAACGGCATCCTCGACGACGTGCGCCGGCGCGTGGATCGGGGGGAGCTGCGGACGGGGAGCCGTTGAAGGGAAGCCCGTGCGCCGCCGTGCTCCTGGCCTGCCTGCTCGCCCAGGGCTGCGGCTATCGCCTGGCCGGTGGGGGGAGCGGCGTGCTCCCTCCCACCGTGCAGGTGGTGGCGGTCACCACGTTCGAGAACCGCACCGCGCGCACGGAGATCGAGCAGCGGGTCACCGAGGAGGTGGCCCGCGAGTTCTCCCGGCGCGGCCGCTACAAGGTGGTGACCGACCCCGTGGGGGCGGACGCTCTCCTGGAGGGCGCCATCACGGACTTTCGCACCAACCCCGTGCAGTTCAACGCCGAGGGACGCGCCACCCGCGTGGAGACGGTGGTGCTGCTGCGCGCCACCCTGCGCGACCTCAAGACCGACCAGGTGCTCTGGCAGCAGGCCAACCTGCCCTTTCGCGAGCAGTACGACGTGCCGGAGTCCGCGCTCGACATCTCCGACACCGAGACCCTGGCCCTGGAGGAGATCGCCCGCGGGGCGGCGGGGGCGCTGGTGAGCTCCATCCTGGAGGGCTTCTAGTGCCTTCCGCCCTGAAGGTCCTGCTGGGCGTCCGCCGCCGCCTGGCGGCGGGTGGAGGCTGGCCGGCCGGGCTGACCGTGCTCACCGGCTCCGATCTCTACCACCTGGACGGGGCGCAGCGGGCCCTCGTGGAGGCGCTGGTCCCGGCGGGGGAAGACGCGTTCGTGCTCACGACCTTCGGGGAGGAGCCGGTCTCCGCGGGAGAGATCGTGGGGGCGGCGCGCTCGATGGGGATGTTCGCGCCCCGCCGGGTCGTGCTGCTGCGCGACGTGGCGGCGCTCGTCCTGGACACCGAGGCCCGCGTGGAGGGGGCCTGCGCGGCGTTCTCCGAGTACGCGGCGAGCCCGCCTCCCGGGAGCCACTTGCTCGTCCGCGCTCCCAGGCTCGACAGCCGGCGGAAGTTCCACAAGCTGCTGGCGCAGGGCGAGGGGACCCTCGTCTTCGAGCCCCCGGAGGGCGCCGACCTCCTCGAGGCCGTCGCCGCCATGGCGAAGGAGAGAGGGATCCCTCTCGCGGCGGACGCGGCGGCCCTGCTGGCCGACCTGTGCGCCGATGGGGACCTGTACCGGGCCGCCACCGAGCTCGACAAGCTCGGCAGCTGGCTGGGTGAGCACGGGGGAGGGAAACCCGTGAACGCGGCGATGCTGGCACCGCTGCTGGCCGGCGGGCCGGGGGGCTCGAGCTTCCAGGTGGCGGACGCCGTGGTGGCGAGGGACGGAGCGGCCGCCCAGCGGCTGACCAGGCAGCTCCTGGAC
This sequence comes from Candidatus Polarisedimenticolaceae bacterium, assembly GCA_036274395.1. Classification (GTDB taxonomy): domain Bacteria; phylum Acidobacteriota; class Polarisedimenticolia; order Polarisedimenticolales; family DASUFT01; genus DASUFT01. The sequence continues at coordinate 71,070 of DASUFT010000169.1, forward strand.
GACGGGGAGAACCCGCTGATGTTCCTGGGAGCGCTCGCCTGGCGGCTTCGTGGTCTCGTGCAGGCCAGGGCCATGCTGGCGGCCCGGGTGCCCGAGCGCGCGGTGATGCAGGCCACCCGCCTCTGGAACCTCGAGGCGGTGCGCCGGTTCCGTCTGGAGGAGCTGCTCGGATTCCCGGCTGCGCTGCTGGAGGCCGATCGCGGCCTGAAGACCGGGGGAGAGCCGCGTGCCGTGCTGCAGCGCCTGCTCTCCCGGCTCACGGAGAAGGCATGACGCACGAGTCGGTGGTCATCCTCGATTTCGGCTCGCAGTACACGCAGCTCATCGCCCGCAGGGTGCGGGAGCTGCGGGTGTTCAGCGAGGTGGTCCCCTTCGACACGCCCCTGGCGGAGGTGCTGGCCCGCCGGCCCAAGGGGCTCATCCTCTCCGGAGGGCCGGAGTCCGTCTATCAGACGGGGGCGCCCCTGGTGGGCCGGGAGATCTTCGAGACCGGCGTTCCCGTCCTGGGAATCTGCTACGGCATGCAGCTGATGACCTGGAGGCTCGGGGGCCAGGTGGTGGGGAAGGCGGAGGGACGCGAGTTCGGGCCGGCGGTGGTCACCATCGAGGATCCCGAAGGGTCGGTGCTGTTCCGCGGCCTCCCCGGCCGCGAGCGGGTGTGGGCCAGCCACGGGGATCACATCCCCGCGCCCGCCCCCGGCTTCGTCACCACCGCCACCAGCCAGGGCGCGCCCCATGCCGCGGTGGAGGACCGCGCCCGCGGCCTCTTCGGCCTCCTCTTCCACCCCGAGGTCGTTCACACCGAGCACGGCCGCGAGATCCTCTCCCGCTTCCTGTTCGAGGTTTGCGGCTGCCGGGGGGACTGGTCCATCCGGTCCTTCGTGGACGAGGCCGTGCGCGAGGTGCGCCAGACGGTGGGGGAGCGGCACGTGATCTGCGCCCTCTCCGGCGGCGTGGACTCCTCGGTGATGGCCTTGCTGCTGCACCGGGCCCTGGGCGAGCGGCTCACGTGCATCTTCGTGGACAACGGGGTGCTGCGCGAGGGCGAGGTGGCCCAGGTGCTGTCGACCTTCCGTGACCGCTACCATCTGGACGTGCGCCACGCCTCGGCCGGATCCCTGTTCCTGTCCCGTCTGGCCGGCGTGGAGGATCCCGAGCGCAAGCGGAAGATCATCGGCGAGACCTTCATCGAGGTGTTCGAGGAGGAGGCCTCCCGCATCCCGGATGCAGACTTCCTGGCCCAGGGCACGATCTACCCGGACCGCATCGAGTCGAAGTCCGTCAAGGGTCCGTCCCACACGATCAAGACCCATCACAACGTGGGCGGCCTCCCCGAGCGCATGCGCCTGCGTCTGGTGGAGCCGCTCCGGGATCTCTTCAAGGACGAGGTGCGCGGCGTGGGTGCGGAGCTCGGCCTGGACCCCGCGTTCCTCCGCCGCCATCCCTTCCCCGGGCCCGGGCTGGCCGTGCGCATCCTGGGCGAGGTCACGGCGGAGCGTGTGGCGGTGCTCCAGCGCGCGGACGCCATCTTCATGGAGGAGCTGCGGCGGGACGATCTCTACGACGCGGTGGCCCAGGCCTTCGCGGTCCTCCTTCCCGTGCGCAGCGTGGGAGTCATGGGCGACGCGCGGACCTACGAGAACGTGCTGGCGCTGCGCGCCGTGACCACCGCCGATTTCATGACCGCCGACTGGGCCCGCCTGCCCGCCGACTTCCTGGCCCGGGTGAGCAGCCGCATCGTGAACGAGGTGGCGGGGGTCAATCGCGTCGTCTACGACGTGACGAGCAAGCCGCCGGGCACCATCGAGTGGGAGTAGCTGTCTCTAGAGCTCCGGCACCAGAGGCCGCAGGTAGGGGAGGACGGTGGCGGCGATCCGGCGCTGTCCTTCCGCGGTGGGGTGAATCCCGTCCTCCTGGTTCAGCTCCGCCACGCCGCCCACGCCCTCCAGGAAGAAGGGGACCAGGGGCACGCCCGTCTCCCGGGCCACGCGCGGGTACACCGCCTCGAACGCCTGCACGTAGTCGGTGCCCAGGTTCGGCGGCAGGCGCAGGCCCAGCAGCAGGACGCGGGCTCCCGCCCGCTGCCCATCCGCGACGATCCTTCGCAGGTTCTCCTCCGTGAGGGAGACCGCCAGTCCGCGAAGGCCGTCGTTGGCCCCCAGTGCGACGACGAGCACGTCGGGATGCTGGGCGAGCAGCCAGGGGAGACGGCGCAGCCCCCCCGCGGAGGTGTCGCCGCTCACCCCGGCGTTCACCACGCGCACGGGACGGCCCGCGTCGCGGAGTGCGGCGCCGAGCAGGGCGGGGAAGGCCTGGTCCTCGCCGAGCCCGTAGCCAGCGGTGAGGCTGTCGCCCAGGAAGACGACCAGCGGCCCCTCCGGCGCGCGGACCTCGACGGCCTCGGTTGGCGCTGCGTCCTCCGCGACGCTAGCCTCCTGCGAGCAGCCGCCGCCGGCGAGAACCAGGAGCAGCCCCGCCGCGATGAACCATGAGCGCAAGAGCGTCCCTCGAATGGAATTGCGCGGCCTGACCCGGCGCCTCCCCTCCGGCGACCGGACGCTGACCATTCTGGATCACGTGGACCTGAGGATCGAGCCTCGGGAGTTCCTGGCCATCCTGGGACCGTCGGGGAGCGGCAAGTCGACGCTGCTCGCCCTCATGGCGGGCCTGGACCGTCCCACGGAGGGAGAGGTGCTGCTCGACGGCCGCCCCATCCAGCACCTCTCCGAGGATGCGCTGGCGCGCCTGCGGCGCCGGAACGTGGGGTTCGTCTTCCAGTCCTTCCAGCTCCTCCCCAACCTCACCGCACGAGAGAACGTGCTGCTGCCTCTGGAGCTGCTGGGACGGGTGGACGCCGCGAAGCGCGCCGACGCCCTGCTCGCGGCGGTGGGGCTGGATGAGCGGGGGCATCACTATCCTTCCCAGCTGTCGGGAGGGGAGCAGCAGCGCGTGGCCCTGGCGCGCGCCTTCGCGCCCGATCCACCGTTGCTCCTGGCGGACGAGCCCACCGGGAACCTCGACACCGCCACCGGGGCGCGGGTGCTCGACCTCCTCGGCGAGCTGCGGGCGGCGGCGGGCAGCACCCTCGTGCTGGTGACGCACGATCCCGCCGTGGCCGCCCGCGCCGACCGGCGCGTGCACCTGCGCGACGGGCGCGTGGAGCGCGAGGAAGTCGTGCCGACGGAGCGGCGCGCGTGAGGCCCGCGGTCGCTCTGCGCTGGGTGCTCCGCGAGCTCCGCGGCGCAGGGCGGCGCCTGCTGCTCTTCGTGCTCTGCCTGTCGGTCGGCGTGGCCGCCGTCACCGCCGTGTCCGGCCTCGCCAGCGGCGTGGACGGCGCCCTGCGGGGGCGGGCGCGCGAGCTGCTCGCGGCGGACGTCGCCGTGGAGGCACGCCGGCCCCTGCCCGCCGCGCTGGAGACGGCGTCCCGCGGCCTGCGCGTGCAGCGCACGGACGTGCTGGAGACGACCACGGTGGTGGCGGTCCCTCCCCGGGAGGGGGCGCCCGGTCCCAGCAGGCTCGCCGAGGTGAAGGTGGTCGGCCCTGGCTACCCGTGGTACGGCACGGTGCGGGTGTCGCCCCCCCGGGGGCTGCAGGGTCTGCTCGGCCCGGAGCGCGCGGTGGTGGCTCCCGAGCTCCTCACCGGCCTGAAGTTGCGCCTGGGAGAGCGCCTGCGCGTGGGAGGGGCGGAGTTCGAGGTGGCGGGCACCGTCCTGGAGGAACCGGACCGGCGCTCCGTCTCCCTGTCCCTGGCGCCTCGCGTCTTCCTCTCTCCCGAGGGTTTGGCCCGGGCGCGGCTGCTCGCCCTGGGCAGCCGGGTGACCCACCGTGCCCTGTTCCGTCTCCCGGAGGGCTCCGGCCCGGTCTCGGCCACCCGCCTGGCGGCGGCCCTGAAGAGGGCGGCGGGGCCGCTCTACGAGGTCGAGACCTATGTGGAGGCGCAGCCTGCCGTGCGCGAGGGGCTGCGGCGCGCCGAGCGGTTCCTGGGCCTGGTGGCGCTCCTCTCACTGCTGGTGGGCGGCGTGGGGGTGTCGCAAACAGTCCGTGCCTGGCTGGCGGGGCGGCTCGATGCCATCGCCGTGCTGCGGTCCCTCGGCTTTTCCGGCGGAGAGGCGGTCGGCCTCCATCTCGTCCAGGTCGCGGTGCTCGCGGCGGCCGGCTGCGCGGTGGGCGCGCTCTGCGGGATCGGCGTGCAGGCGCTGGCGCCCCTCGTGCTCGGGGATCTGCTCCCGGCGGGAGCCCTCCGGCTATGGCAGCCGGCGGCCGTGGGCCGGGGCGTCGGACTGGGCCTGGCGGTGAGCGCGCTGTTCTGCCTGGGGCCCCTGGCGGCCGTGCGCCGCGTCCCACCCGTCCGGGTCCTGCGCCGCGACGCCGAGCCCCTGCCCGCCCCGCGGGGAACGGGCGCGCTCACCCTGGCGACGATGCTGGGCGGTGTGGTGGTGGTGGCCTGGGTTCAGGGCACGTCGTGGCGCCTGGCCGGGGCCTTCGTGGCGGTCGTGCTCGCGGCCTCCCTGGCGCTCGCCGGCGCGGCCCGGGTCCTGGTCTGGGGGGCGGTGCGGCTGCCCCTGACCCGCGCACGCCTCACGGTGAGGCAGGGACTGCTGGCGCTGGCCCGCCCGGGAGCGGGGACCCTGGGTGCGATGGTGGCGCTGGGCCTGGGAGTGCTCGTCGTGTTCACGATGACGGTGGTGCAGGACCAGCTGGCGCGGGGCCTGGAGCGCGACCTCCCGGGCAGCTCGCCCACGGCCTTCCTGGCCGACGTGCAGCCCGACCAGGTGGAGGGACTGCGCGGACTGCTGGCGCGCGAGGGCGCGCGGGACGTGCGCACCGTCCCCTTCGTGGTGGCGCGGCTGCGCAGCGTGGACGGACGCACGGTCGAGGACCTGGCGAAGGAAAAGGCGAAGGAAGGTCGGGACAGCTGGGCGCTGGCGCGGGAGCAGCGGCTCTCGTTCCAGGCCGCGCTCCCCGCATCCAACCGGCTGGTGGCCGGCCGCTGGTGGTGGGGAGAGCCGGGGGACGAGGTGTCCGTGGAGGAGGAGTTCGCCCGGGGTATGGGAGCCCGGATCGGCTCCCACCTGGAGTTCGACGTGCAGGGAGTTCCGGTGAGTCTGCGCGTGACGAGCCTGCGCCACGTGGAGTGGCGCACGTTCGACATCAATTTCTTCCTGCTGGTGGAGCCGGGGCGTCTGGAGCAGGCACCGCACGTCTTCGTGGCCACGGCGCTCTTTCCCCGCGGTGCGGAGCAGCGGATCCAGGACCAGGTGGTGGCGGTCTATCCCAACGTCACGGCGGTGCGCGTGGGCGAGGTCCTGGAGAAGGTGGCAGGGGTGATCCGGCGCATCGGCCTGGCCGTGCGCGTCCTCGGCGGCTTCACGGCGGCGGCAGGCCTCGCCATCCTCGCGGGAGCCATCGGCGCCGCCGCGGCACGGCGAGGGCGGGAGGTCGCTCTCCTCAAGACCCTGGGCATGACCAGGGGCGGTGTGGTGGCGGCGTATGCCGTCGAATACGGCGTGCTGGGCATGGTGGCGGGGTTGCTGGGCGGAGCTTTCGGCACGCTGCTGTCCTGGGTGGTGCTGACGCGCTTCCTGGATCTCGGCTTCACGCTGCCCCTGGGCACACTGCTCGCCGCCGTGCTCGCGGGCACACTCCTCACCGTCGCCTCCGGGCTGGCCGCCAGCGTCCCGGCGCTGGCCATGCGCCCGATGGAGGTGCTGCGGTCGGAGTAGGTCAGCGGACCACGATCACGAACAGCCCCATCAGCGCCAGGAACGCGATGATCGCGAGGATCCAGGGCACGCTGCTGTCGCGCCCCACGGGGCGCTCCAGTTCCTCGATGTCGTGCTGCAGGCGCTCGAAACCGGAGGCGGGGTTCGCGGTGGACGGCTTTTCCTCGCTCATCCCTGGCTCCTTCGCGGGGGAGGGCGTCAGTGAGACCATCGTGCCCCCCTCGCGGGCGGAAGGCAAGCCCCCTATAATCGGATCAAACCCAAGCGAGCCGGGGCCTCCGGCCCGGGGTTCGCCCGACCGCAAACGGCCGAGCCCTTCCGGCCTTCAAAGGAGTCCTTGCATGCGCATCCATTCCAGTCTCCGTTTCCTCGCTCCCCTTGCCCTGGCGGCTCTGGCGGCCACCGGCTGCATGTCCAGCCGGCCGCCCAGCGAGCAGGTGGACGACGCAGCCACCACCTCCAAGGTCAAGTCCGCCCTGGCCGCGGATGCCACCACCAATCCCTTGAAAGTGGACGTGGACACGAACGAGGGCGTGGTGCGTCTCAGCGGCACCGTGGAGAAGGCAGAGAACCGTACCCGCGCCGAGGAAGTGGCCCGCAACGTCGAGGGCGTGCGGCGCGTCGTGAACGACATCCAGGTCGGCGACAAGAAGGTGGCCACCACCGTGGATGACGCGTTCATCACGACCAAGATCAAGTCCAAGCTCACGGTGAGCGGCGACGTCAATCCCTTCAACATCGACGTGGACACCCAGAACGGAGTGGTCACGCTCTCCGGACGGGTGACCAAGCCGGAGGCCAAGGCCGAGGCCGAGCGCATCGCCAGGGAGACCGAGGGCGTGCGCGAGGTGCACAACAACATCACCGTCGGCGAGAGCTGATCTGGGGACGGAGGGAGGGCCGGCGGCGGCCCTCCCTCCGAGCCGACGTGGTACGATGCGGGCCGCAATGCCGGAGCGCGTCCCGGACTTCGTTCACCTCCACAATCACACCACCTACTCCCTGCTGGACGGCGCCCAGCGGGTGGACGAGATGCTCGCCCGGGCCGCCGACGACGGGCAGACCGCCCTCGCCATCACCGATCACGGCAATCTCTTCGGCGTCCTCGACTTCGCCAAGAAGGCGGGCAAACGGGGCGTCCGCCCCATCGTGGGGATCGAGGCCTACGTGGCCCCGGGCTCGCGGCACGAGCGGCAGGCGGCCCCCGGGAAGAAGCCCTACCACCACCTGATCCTGCTGGCGGAGACCTACACCGGGTACAAGAACCTCATCCGCCTGGCCACGGCCGGCTACCTTGAGGGCTTCTACTACCGGCCGCGCATCGACAAGGAGCTGCTGCGCCAGCATGCCGAGGGGCTCGTGTGCCTCTCCGCCTGCCTGGCTGGTGAGGTTCCCACCCTCCTGCGGGGCGACCGCTACCCTGAAGCCCTGCAGGCGGCGGGGGAGTTCCGCGATCTGTTCGGGCCGGAGCGTTACTGGCTGGAGCTGCAGGACCACGGACTGGTCGAGCAGCGGGCCGTGAACGAAGGCGCCGTGCGCCTGTCCCGGGAGCTGGGGCTGGGTTTGGTGGCCACGAACGACTGCCACTACCTGCTCCCCAGCGATCACTTTGCCCACGACGTCCTGGTGTGCATCCAGACGGGGAAGACGGTGCACGCCGAGGACCGCATGAAGTACTCGGCCCAGCACTACCTGAAGTCGCGGGCGGAGATGGCCACCCTCTTCGGCTGGGCGCCCCAGGCGGTGCGCAACAGCGCCGTGGTGGCGGAGCGCTGCGGCTTCGCCTTCGAGAAGTCCCCGCACCAGCTCCCCGCCTTCCCCGTCCCCGATGGTTTCGTGCTGGAGGACTACTTCGAGAAGGTGGTGCGCGACGGCTTCGCGGAGCGGGCGCGCGTGTGGAGGCAGGAAGCGGATGCCGGCCGCCTGCGCCACAGCCTGGACGAGTACGGCCGGCGGCTGGACCGGGAGCTCGCGACCATCCGGCAGATGGGGTTCGCCGGTTACTTCCTCATCGTCTGGGACTTCATCCGCTTCGCGCGCGAGAACGGCATCCCCGTGGGCCCGGGCCGCGGCTCGGCGGCGGGCTCGCTGTGCGCGTTCTGCATGCGCATCACGGACATCGATCCCATGCAGTACGACCTGCTCTTCGAGCGCTTCCTGAACCCGGAGCGGGTCTCCATGCCCGACATCGACATCGACTTCTGCTTCCGGAACCGGGAGCGGGTGATCGACTACGTCACCGGCAAGTACGGCCGGGCCAACGTGGCCCAGATCATCACCTTCGGGACGATGGCGGCCCGAGCCGTCATTCGCGACGTCGGCAGAGGGCTCGAGATCCCCTACGCCGACGTGGACCGTATCGCCAAGCTGGTTCCCGCCCAGCCCGGCCAGGAGATCACCATCGAGCGGGCGCTGGCCGAGGTTCCCGCCCTCCGCCAGGCCTTCGACTCCGACCCCCGGGTGAAGCAGATGCTGGAGGTGGCGCAGCGCCTGGAAGGCCTGGTCCGCCACGCCTCCACCCACGCCGCCGGGGTGGTCATCGCACCCCGGCCCATCGTGGAGTTCGCTCCCCTCTACAAGGGCGCGGACGACGCCATCACCACCCAGTTCGCCATGGGGGACATCGAGGAGATCGGGCTCCTCAAGATGGACTTCCTGGGGCTGAAGACGCTCACCCTCATCTCCGACGCCGTGGCCTCCATCGAGGTCCAGGAGGGGGCGCGGCCGGACGTCGAGCACCTCCCCATCGACGACCCCGCGGTGTACGAGCTGTTCGGGAAGGCGCGCACCGCGGGCATCTTCCAGTTCGAGTCGGAGGGGATGAAGGACATCCTGCGCCGCCTGAAGCCGGAGCGCTTCGAGGACCTGGTGGCGCTGAACGCGCTCTACCGGCCCGGCCCCATCGGGGGCGGCCTCATCGACGACTTCATCAAGCGCCGGCACGGCAAGGTGCGGGTGGAGTACCCCCATCCGCTGCTGGAGCCCATCCTCGAGGAGACCTACGGCGTCATCGTGTACCAGGAACAGGTGATGCAGATCGCCTCGCGCATGGCCGGGTACACCCTGGGCGAGGCGGACATCCTCCGCCGGGCCATGGGGAAGAAGAAGAAGGAGGCGATGGCGGCCGAGCGGGAGAAGTTCCTGGCCGGAGCGGCGCGGCAAGAGGTGAAGGCCTCCGACGCCACCAAGGTCTTCGAGCTCATGGAGTTCTTCGCGGGATACGGCTTCAACAAGTCGCACTCCGCGGCCTACGCCCTGGTGGCCTACCAGACCGCCTGGCTCAAGGCCCACTATCCCGTGCATTTCATGGCCGCCCTCCTCACCACCGAGCAGGGGAACACCGACAAGCTCGTGCGCTACGTCAACGAGTGCCGGGAGATGGGGATCGAGGTGCTGCCCCCCGACGTCAACCACTCGGGACTGGACTTCACGGTGGAAGGAGCTCGCGTCCGATTCGGCCTGGGGGCGGTGAAGAACGCCGGCGAGGCCGCCGCCCGCTCCATCCTCGAGGTCCGCCAGTCGGGGCGCTTCCGCTCCCTTCACGACTTGTGCGCCCGGGCCGACGGTCGGGTGCTGAACAAGCGCGTGCTGGAGTCGCTGGCCCAGGCCGGGGCGCTGGACTCCATGGGAGGGCGGCGGAGCCAGCTGGTGGCGGCCATCGACGCCGCCCTGGAGTACGGCGGCAAGCAGCGGGCGGACCGGGACGCCGGGCAGTCTTCCTTCTTCGCGGCGGGGTTCGACGCGCAGGTGGAGGAGGAGATGCCGGCGCTCCCCGACCTGCCCGACTGGGACCAGGCCACCCGCCTCGCCCACGAGAAGGCGACCCTGGGCTTCTACGTTTCCGGCCACCCCCTGGAGGCGTTCCGCGACCTCGTCTCCGACTTCGCCACCCACACCACGGCCCGCCTCCGCGACGCCGAGGCGGGCGCCGAGATCGCCGTGGCGGGGCTGGTGGGGGAGATGCGGAAGCGCAAGTCGAAGAAGAGCGGCAAGTGGTGGGCAGCCCTGCAGCTCGAGGACATGGACGGGCAGGTGGAGGTGCTCGTCTTCCCCAAGGCCTTCGAGCAGTACGAGGCGCTGCTGGCGGAGGGTGCCGCGCTGCTGGTCAACGGGAGGCTCGAGGTGGGCGACGAGAGGGTGAACCTCACCGCCGACGCCCTCACGCCGCTGGAGGAGCTGCGGGAGCGGCGGGCCGAGGCCGTGCAGGTCCGGCTCCTGGCGGAGGAGCTCGATGGCGCGCTGATCGCGCGACTGCGAGGCGCGGTGGAGGCCCACCGGGGCGAGGTCGCCCTCTTCCTCGAAATAGGCCGGCCGGGGGACTGGCGTCTGGTGGTGCGGGCGGAGCCCTCCCTGCGGGTGACGCCGTCCCGCGCGTTCACCCGCGCCGTGGAAGAGGTGCTGGGCCCCGGGCGCGTCCGCTACCGGACCCGGACCGCCATCCCTGTGGGAGCGCCCGCTCAGCGGGCGGAGGCGAGCGTCAGCCGGCGATAGGCAGAGAGGTGCCGGAGCGCACCCGTGGCATCGTGCAGGCGCTCCAGCACGCCGGCCAGGTTGTAATGAGCGTCGGCGTGGTCGGGATGCAGGCGCACGACCTCGCGGTACAGCCGGGCCGCCTCCTCCAGCGCGCCCCGGTCCTCGAAGGCCACCGCCAGATTGAACCGCGCCGTGCGATCCTCAGGCCGGGCCGCCAGGGCCAGCCGGTAGTGGGCGGAGGCCGCCTCGATCTCGCCGGCGTCGTGGAGGAGCCTCCCCAGATTGATGTGGGCGTCGGCGTGCGCCGGCTCCAGCTCCAGGGCACGGCGGTAGGTGTCCCGTGCCTCGTCGGCGTGCGCGGCCTCCAGGTCACAGCCCATCTCGTACCAGTCGTCTGCGGTCACCTGATCGGGGCGGCTGCGCGCCTCCCGCGCCGCCCGGCGGGTGAGCGGCGCCACCTTACGCGCGAGATCGTTCACCTCGAAGCCGAAGTCGAAATCGAACACCGCCTGTCCGGAGGCCGCGTTCCACAGGGTGTCCCCCTCGCGGACCACCACCTCGTCCCCGGCGGCGGCGATGTTGAGACCGGCCAGGGAGCGGCCCCGGGGGAGGCGGTCTCGCAGCCGCTCCAGGGCGAGGCGGAGCTTGCGCGTGGGGATGCGGGCGTCGAGCAGACCGCGAGCGGTCCGGAGGAGCACGATGTCCTGGAAGGAGAGGCGCGCCTCGCCGTGGGGCCCCCGGCGAGGATGGACGAGGCCGGCGCGGACGAAGGAGCGCACCCGTGCCTCGGAGAGGCCGAGCAGCTTCGCCACGTCCTTGGGGGAGTAGCCGGCGCGGGAAAGAGGGGGCCGGGGGCTGGGCACGGGGCCCCTAGCGCGAGGCCTTGGTCTTCTGTGCGGCGGCGCGCGGGGCACGCTGGGCCGGCTTGCGCTCGGAGGCGGGGGCGGCCTGCAGGCTCGCCTTCAGGGCCTGCATGAGATCGATCACCTGCGCCTTGGGGGCTTCCGCCGGAGGGGCGGTGATCTCCTGGCCCTGCACCTTCTGCTGGATCTGCTCCATGATGCGCTTGCGGACGGCGTCCTCGTAGCGCTCGGGCTGGAAGCGCTCGGACGCGATCTGCTCCACCAGCTTCACCGCCAGCTCCAGCTCGGCGTCCTTGACCTCGGTGTTCCCCAGGGGGACGTCCCCCATGGAGCGGACCTCGTCGGCGTAATGGAGCTGCTGCATGACCAGACCGCGCTCCTGGGGCCGGACCAGCACCAGGTACTGCTTGCCCCGGGCCGTGTAGCGCGCGAGCGCGGCCTTTCCCGTCTTGCGCATGGCCTCGGCGAGCAGGGAGTAGGCCTTGTCCCCGCCCTTGTCCGGACCGAGGAAGTAGGCGGTGTCGAAGTAGAGGGGATCGACCTGGGCAGCGGGCACGAACTCGGCGATCTCGATGGTCTGGGTGGCCTTCTCCTGGAGCGCCTTGATCTCCTCGTCGGTGAAGCGGACGTACTGGTCCTTGGCGAACTCGTACCCCTTGACCATGTCCTCCCGGGGGACGACGACCTCCTCCTGGGGGCAGATGTACTGCTGCTTGAGGCGGGAGCCGCAGGTCTTGTGCAGGGTGTTGAAGTGGATCTGGCTCCCGGTCTCGGCGGTGGCGTAGAGCTTCACGGGGATGGACACCATCCCGAAGGACACCATCGCCGTACCCATGGGCCGGGCGCTCATCGCGGGCCAATATATTAGGATCGCCGCCTCGTGCCAAGCGTGCGGCTGCATCTGGGAACCAGCGGGTTCGCCTACAAGGAATGGAAGGGGAGCTTCTACCCCGAGGACCTGCCGGCCGAGGAGATGCTGCGCTTCTACGCCACCCGGCTGTCCTCGGTGGAGATCAACAACACCTTCTACCGGATGCCTTCCGCCGCTCTGCTCGAGAAGTGGGGCGGGGAGGTGCCGGAAGGGTTCGATTTCGTGCTCAAGGCCCCCCGGCGCATCACCCACGTGAAGCGCTTGCGGGAGGTGGGCGACGACGTGCGCTACCTCCAGCAGGTGGCCTCCACCCTGGGGGGTAAGCTGGGTCCGCTCTTCTACCAGACGCCTCCCACGCTCCGGAAGGACCTGGCCCTCCTCCGAGATCTGCTCGCCGCCTCGGGGGAGGCGAGGCGGACCGCCTTCGAGTTCCGCCACCCCAGCTGGGAGGGAGAGGACACCCTGACCCTCCTCCACGAGCATGGCGCCGCGCTCTGCCTGGCGGAGACGGACGAGGCGGAAAGCCCTGCCATGCCCGGGGGAGGGACGTGGGGCTATCTCCGCCTCAGGCGGCAGGAGTACGACGACGCTCGGCTGGAGACCTGGGCGGGGCGCGTGCAGGCGCAGCCATGGACGGACGTCTGGGTTTTCTTCAAGCACGAGGACGCGGGCCGAGGACCGGCGCTGGCTGCCCGGTTCCTCCAGTTCTGGCGGGGGAAGGCGTCGGATTGATGGCCTGCCGGACGGGTGTTAGGATGCCCCGGCCGCCAGCGGGACCCGCGTCAGAACAGGAGTTTCCATGGTGCTGAAGGGCCGCAGCTTGTTCACCTCGGAGTCGGTGACCGAAGGTCACCCCGACAAGCTCGCCGATCAGATCTCGGACGCCGTCCTGGACGCGATCCTGGCCAAGGACTCCCTGGGCCGGGTGGCCTGCGAGACCCTCCTCACCACCGGCTTCTGCTTCATCGCCGGGGAGATCACGACCTCCGCCTACGTGGACTTCCAGCGGGTGGCCCGCCAGGCCATCCGCGACGTCGGCTACACCGACACCGCCTACGGGCTGGACGCCGCGTCCTGCGCGGTCGTCTCCTCCATCGACGAGCAGTCGCGGGACATCGGTCAGGGCGTGGACACCGGCGGCGCCGGCGACCAGGGCATGATGTTCGGGTATGCCTGCCGGGAGACGGCGGAGCTGATGCCGCTCCCCATCACCCTGGCGCACGGCCTCACGCGACGTCTCGCCACCTGCCGGCGGGAGGGCCTGCTCGACTTCCTCCGCCCGGACGGAAAGGCGCAGGTCACCGTGGAGTACCGGGACGGCGTGCCGCTGCG
>DASUFT010000170.1:0-9291 GCA_036274395.1 Candidatus Polarisedimenticolaceae bacterium
GCCATCATGGCGCTTCTTCCCGCGCGGACCGTCCAGGAGAGGTGCCGGAGTGGCCGAACGGGACGCTTTGCTAAAGCGTTGACCGGGTAACACTGGTCCGAGGGTTCGAATCCCTCCCTCTCCGCCAAGCATCGGTGCCGCCCCGGAGGTCCCGATGCCGCCGGTTCGCGTCCGCTTCGCGCCCAGCCCCACCGGATATCTGCACGTCGGGGGGGCGCGCACCGCCATCTTCAACTGGCTGTACGCCCGCCGGCATGGCGGCGTGTTCGTGCTGCGCGTCGAGGACACCGACGCCGCCCGCTCCTCCGAGCCGATGGTGCGCGCCATCCTCGACGGTATGGCCTGGCTGGGGATGCAGGCGGACGAGGGACCGTTCTTCCAGTCCCGGGCCAGGGAACAGCACGAGGCGGACGCCCGGAAGCTCCTGGAGAGCGGGGCCGCCTACCGCTGCTTCTGCCCGCCGGGGGAGCCCTGCAGCTGCGGGGGCCTCTCGGAGGGTGCCGCCGGGGAGGCCCACGCCGTCCGCTTCCGCGTTCCCGAAGGGAAGATCGGCTGGGCGGACCGCGTGCACGGCTGGACGGAGTTCGAGGGGAGCACCCTCGAGAACTTCGTCCTGCTGCGCTCGGACGGGTCGCCCACCTACATGATGTCGGTCGTCTCGGACGATGTGGCCATGGGCATCACCGACGTGATCCGCGGCGACGACCACCTCTCGAACACGCCCAAGCAGATCCTGCTCTACCGTGCGCTGGGAAAAGCGCCCCCCACGTTCGCGCACCTCCCCCTGATCCTGGGGGAGGACAAGAAGCGCCTCTCCAAGCGGCACGGGGCCGTGTCGGTGCTCGAGTACCGCGACCGCGGCTACCTGCCGGAGGCCATGTTCACCTTCCTGGCCATGCTGGGCTGGTCGCCCGGGGACGACCGGGAGAAGCTCTCACGCGACGAGCTGGTGGAGGCGTTCGACCTCTCCGGCGTCGGGCGCTCGGGTGCCGTCTTCGATCTCAGGAAGCTCGACTGGCTGAACGGCCAGATCATCTCCCGGATGTCGGTCGCGGAGTTCGCGGACCTGGTGGAGCCGCGGCTCCAGGCGGCGGGGCTGTGGGACGGCGGATGGGACCCCGCGTGGTTCGCCAGGGTGCTGGCGCTGCTGCAGCCCCGGGCCAGGACCCTGGAGGACGCGATCACCCAGGGCCGTCCCTTCTTCGACCCCGGGGACGTCCTCCCCTACGACCCGCAGGCCGCGGCCAAGCACCTCAAGGGCGAGAAGCTCGCCGAAGCCATGGCGGCGCTGCGGGCGCGCTTCGCGTCCGAGCGCGCATGGGAAGCCACGGGGCTGGAGGCGGCGCTGCGGGAGACCGCGGAGCGGTTCGCCATGCCGTGGGGAAAGCTGATCCACCCCACGCGCCTGGCCGTCACCGGACAGGGCGCCTCACCGGGCCTCTTCGAGGTGCTGGAGCTGCTGGGGCGGGAGCGCACGCTGGCCCGCCTGGACCGGCTGCAGGAGCACCTGCTGCAGGCGCGCTGACGCTCCCGTGGGAGCGTGCTATCGTGCCGCGCACGCCGCACTGGGGAGTCGTCCAATGGTAGGACATGCGGCTCTGGACCGTAGAATCGGGGTTCGAATCCCTGCTCCCCAGCCAGCCTCCTAGCGCATCGACGCTTTCCCTCACGGCTGGAGCAGCGTCTTGATATCGTGCCGTCCATCACCAGGCGGATGAGCTGGGGAAGGTAGCGGCTCCAGGACCTGGGGATCGCGGCGCTCCTCGAAGCGCACGTCGCGCGGCCCGTGGAGCACGGCGCCCTTCATCGTGCCGCCGCGTACTGCTCGTCGGTGACGTGCTCCATCCAGTCCACGGCCCTGCCCTCGAGCCTCTCCTGCACGGCGATGTGGGTCATGGCGGTGGACGGCGATGCGCCGTGCCAGTGCTTCTCGCCCGGGGCAAACCACACCACGTCCCCGGCCCGGATCTTCTCGACGGGACCGCCCCAGCGCTGGGCGCGGCCCGACCCCGAGGTGACGATCAGCGTCTGCCCCAGCGGATGCGTGTGCCACGCCGTCCGCGCGCCGGGCTGGAACGTGACCTGGGCGCCGGCCACGCGAGCGGGGTGGGGCGGCTCCATGAGGGGCTCGATCTGGACCGTGCCCGTGAAGTACGCGGGAGGCCCCGGGCGGGGTGGTTGGCTGCCGCTTCGTTGGATGTCCATGCGCCTTCCTCGACAGGCTGTGGGATGGAGGGAGTATAGGCACGCTTCCCGGTGACGCCTCCGTGGCCCCGTTCCCCGCCCTGCGGTACGCTCTCGCCGATCTCGAGGGGGAGGTGGAGAACATCATGCGAAAGATCGTCGTCTGCGCGACCCTGCTGGCCGCTGCCGCCACCGCCGTCTCCGCGGGCGAGGTGCTGGGCAAGATCACCGCCGGCGGAGCCTCCGTGGCCGATGCCGCGACCGTGGCCGCCAGGTGCGGGGGCAAGGACTACCCGGCGGTGAAGACGGACAAGTCCGGCTCGTACCACCTGGTGCTGGCGGAGACGGGCAAGTGCACGCTCACCGTCACCTACAAGGGGCAGTCCGCGACCCTCGACATCGCCTCCTACGACGACGCCGCGCAGGCCGACCTGGTGCTGGAGAGCAAGGACGGCAAGCTGACCGCCCGGCGCAAGTAGATGGCGGACGCCCCGGGCGAGCGGCGGAAGAAGGACGGCTGGGACAAGGTCGCCGTCTTCTTCCATCCCCTGGGCGGCCTGCTCACCGCGCTCTCCGTGGCCTTCGTGGGCGTGAAGGGCTCGGAGGTGCTGGAGCGCCGGCAGTCGCTCGACACCAACGCCCGCCTCTATTCCGAGCTGATGAGCCGCCGGGAGGAGGCGGAGTCCAGCCTGCGCAAGGACATGCTCACCTCCATCATCGGCTCCTTCCTCAAGCCGGGATCGGGAAGCGACCTCGACCTCAAGGTCCTGAACCTCGAGCTCCTCGCCTACAACTTCCACGACTCCCTCGACCTCCGCCCGCTCTTCCTCGATCTGCAGCGCCGCATCCGCCGCTCCAAGGACCCGGACAAGGACGAGCTGCGCGCGCGCCTGGTCAGCGTGGCCCGGGAGATCACGGCCAAGCAGCTCTTCTCCCTGGAGGGGCACGGGAAGACCTTCCGCCGCTCCGTGGACCTGGAGCAGCTGGCGAAGGAAGGGAAGGCCGGGATCGCTCTCGACCCCGAGCCCGTCGCCATCGGCGGCGAGCAGGCGGAGATCAACCTCCGCGTGCTGGCTGCCTCCCAGGAGGACCAGCAGCTCAACCTGCGCCTCACGGTGACGGCCCCGGAGGGCCGGACCGAGCTCCCTGACACGCGCGCCACCTTCGACGTCGGCTTCTTCGACTTCCCCATGATCGACAACACCCGCCTGGCCAACGGGCTGCGCTGCGCGGTCACCCTGTCCAACTTCTCCGAGTTCGGGGCCGACCTCACCACGGTCTGCTTCCCCGGCGAGTACGCCTCGCTCAAGGACCGGCCGTACTACGACGAGGTCATCAAGAAGCTTCGCGAGGCCACCGCCGAGCCACAGGCTCGCCCCGCCGCGCCGTGATCGCCATGGTGCTGGAGCGGCAGGGAGCGCCGCTCGCGCGCCGCGAGGTCGCCTCCCCGGCGCCCGGTCCCGGCGAGGTGCGGGTGCGCATCGGCGCCTGCGGCGTCTGCCGCACCGACCTGCACGTTGTGGACGGCGAGCTGCCCGCCCATCGCCTGCCCCTCGTCCCCGGCCATCAGGCGGTGGGCAGGGTGGACGCGCTGGGGCCGGGCTGCACGCTCCTCCGGCCCGGGGACCGCGTGGGCATCCCCTGGCTCCGCCACACCTGCGGCCACTGCGCCTACTGCCGGAGCCATCGCGAGAACCTCTGTCCCTTCTCGCGGTACACGGGATGGGACGAGGACGGCGGATACGCCGAGGAAGCGGTGGTTCCCGAGGCCTACGCCTACCCCCTCCCCGGGCCTCTGGAGGACGCCGCGGTGGCGCCGCTCCTGTGCGCGGGGATCATCGGCTGGCGTGCGCTGAAGCGGGCCGAGCTGCCGTCCGGGGGGCGCCTCGGTCTGTACGGCTTCGGCTCCTCCGCGCACGTGGTCCTGGCCCTCGCCCGCCACCTCGGGCATGAGGTCCACATCGTGAGCCGGGAGGCGCGGCACCGCGCGCTGGCCCTCCGGCTGGGCGCCGTCTCCGCGGGCGGCGCGGGCGAACACCCGCCCGTCCCGCTCGACGCCGCCATCGTGTTCGCTCCCGCGGGGGAGGTGGTGGAGGCGGCCCTGCGCGCGGTCGGCCCCGGGGGGACCGTGGTGACGGCGGGGATCACCATGACGGCCATCCCGGCGCTGGACTACGCAGCCTGCCTGTTCCACGAGCGCCAGCTCCGCAGCGTGGAGGCGAACACGCGCGAGGACGGGAGGGAGCTGCTGGCCGCCGCCGCCGCCGCCCGCTTCACGCCCGAGGTGACCCGGTTTCCCTTGAACCAGGCGAACGAGGCGCTGCGTGCTCTGCGCGAGGACCGGGTGGCGGGGACCGCCGTGCTCGATCTCGCGCTCTGATAGAGTGCGGCGGATGGCGCAGGACGCGATCGCACTCGTCACCGGGGCGGGCGGGGAGATGGGGCACCTGCTGGTGCCCGCGCTGAGCGAGCGTGGTTACGCGGTGGTCGCCGTCGACCTCCAGCCCCTCTCCCCCACGCTGGCCAGCCGCTGCGCGGAGACGGTGCAGGCCTCGATCACCGATGCGGCGCGGATGGAGGCGCTGCTCGCCCAGCACCGCCCCCACGTCATCTACCACCTGGCGGCCCTGCTCTCCCGGCAGGCGGAGCAGGACCCCGAGCGCGCCCACGCCGTCAACGTCGAGGCCACGCTCCTCCTCTACCGGCTGGCCCGCGGGCAGGCGGCCGCGGAGGGCAAGAACGTTCGCCTGCTCTTTCCCAGCTCCATCGCCGTGTACGGCCTTCCCGGGATCCGCAAGAAGGCCAAGGCGGGCGCGGTCCGCGAGCACGAGTGGACGCTCCCCTCCGGCATGTACGGGTGCAACAAGCTCTACTGCGAGATGGTCGGCGCCTACTGGACCGCGCGTGCGGAGCGGGCGGGCACGCCGGGCCTGGACTTCCGATCCCTGCGCTTCCCCGGGCTCATCAGTGCGCAGACCGTCCCCACCGGCGGCACCAGCGACTACGCCCCGGAGATGGTCCACGCCGCCGCCGCCGGCCGCGAGTACGCCTGCTTCGTCCGCGAGGACACGCGCCTTCCCTTCATGACCATGCCGGACGCGGTGGACGCGTTCCTGTCCCTGGCGGAGGCGCCCAAGAGCCGCCTCAACGCCCGGGTGTACAACGTGAGGGCGTTCAGCCCCACCGCGGGCGAGCTGTACCAGGCGCTGCACGCCCGCTTCCCGCGCTTCTCCGTGCGTTTCGAGCCCGACCCCGTCCGCCAGGCCCTGGTGGACACCTGGCCCGGGGACGTGGAGGATGCGCGTGCGCGCGCCGACTGGGCGTTCTCACCGCGGCACGGGCTCGCCGAGGCGCTCGATCAGTACCTCCTCCCCGCGCTGCAGGGGGCCGATCGCTGATTGTCGCCGGCGCTTCTGCGTTACAATCCACGCCCCCGATGTCGGGAGGAGGGCGTGATGGCGAAGGCGACCAAGGCAAAGAAGAAGGCGGCGCCCAAGCGCAAGAAGACCGCGGCCAGGACGGCCCGCAAGTCCACCGGGAAGAAGGCTCCTCGCCGGGCAGCCCCGAAGGCGAAGAGAGCCGCCAAGGCCGCCAGGAAGGTCCAGAGGAAGGCGGCGCCCAAGGCGAAGAAGGCCACCCGCAAGGCCGCCCCCAAGAAGGCTGCGCCCAAGGCCACGGCCCGCAAGCCCGCATCGTCCTCCCGCCCCGCCCAGGGCATGTCCGTGACCTCCGGGAGCGCGATTGGAAGCTCGATGCGCGCGGAGCGCATGACGCCTTCGCCGCGCCCGACGCCGGTGATGCCCCTGCCCATGGGGACGAGCGCGCCCATCCGCCCCGACAGCCCCATGCCGATGCGGCTGGAGCGCGGCCTGCCCTTCATGCACGACGGCGAGGAAGAATAGGCTCGCCCTCCTCCGGGGGGCGGCCCGGGAAGGCCGTCCCCCCTCCGTCCACCCCACCCGCGTGACACGGACGTCCCACCGGATCGCGGTCGGCGTCGGCCGGGCGGTGGCGCTCCCGCTCTTGCGCGCGGGCTTCGATCTCCGGGTGGAAGGCGCGGACCGGGTCCCCGCCCGGGGGCCGGCCCTGCTCGTCTCCAATCACCTCTCCTTCATGGATCCGGTCGTGCTCCAGGGGGCGCTCGCCCGTCCCATCCACTACCTGATGACCGCCCGGCTCTACCGGGACCGGCGCTGGCAGTGGTTCTACCGGCTCTTCGACACGGTCCCGGTGACCCTCGGCTCCGGCAACTTCAAGGCCCTGGCCGAGGCCGCCGCGCGCCTCAGGGCGGGAGAGGTGGTGGGGGTGTTCCCGGAGGGAGGCATCTCCAAGGACGGCAGCCTGGGCCCGTTCCGCCGGGGCGCGGCGCTGCTCGCCATGCGCACGGGGACGCCCGTGATCCCCGTGGCCATCGCGGGAACGCGGGAGGCGCTGCCGCCGGGGACCCTGCGGCTGCGCCGGGCACTCATCCGGGTCCGCGTGGGCGAGGCCGTGGCGCCGGAGGAGACGCTGGAGCCGGGGCCCATGACGGAACGGATCCGGGAAGCGGTGGCCGCCCTCGGACGGGGGGGCGCCTAGGCGGCGCGGCTAGGCGCCGGCTGCGAGCGCATCCGCCAGCGCGCGGCGCACGTTCCCGAGATCCAGCGGCTTGAGCAGGATCAGGTTGGGCACGCCCTCGAGGAAGCGCAGCGTCTCTTGCCGCAGCACGTCTCCGGTGGCGAACACGATGCGGGGCAGCAGCTCGGGCCGCTGCCGCGCGATCCGGTCGTACAGCCCCCGCCCATCCAGGCGCGGCATGCGGAGGTCGGCGAGGATGAGGTCGAAGTCCGTCTGGGCGAGCTTCTCCCAGGCCTCCTGCCCGTCCCGCACGCCGGTGACGGCCGCCCCCTCCTCGGACAGGAAGCGGGCCAGCATGTCGAGCACGGCGGGCTCGTCCTCGGCCACCAGCACCCGGCGGCCGGCCAGGACGCGGGCCAGGGCGGGCGACTCCGCGGGACCGGGGACAGCAAGGACCGGGGACTGGGCGCGTGGCAGGACGACCGCGAAGCGCGCGCCTCCCAGCGGACCCGGGGGCAGCAGCTCGATCCGTCCCCCGTGCTCCTGCACCAGGCCGGAGGAGACGGAGAGACCGAGGCCGGTCCCCGTCCCGGGCTCCTTGGTGGTGAAGAAGGGGTCGAAGACCTGGTCACGGATGGCGTCCGGGATGCCCGGTCCGTCGTCCTCGACCTCCAGCACCACCGAGGTCCCCTCCACGCGGGTGCGGAGCGCGATCCTGCCCGGCCCCCCGCGCGCCACCAGCGCCTGCTCCGCGTTGTTCAGCAGGTTGAGCACGACCTGCTCCATCTGGTGGAAGTCGAAGAGAACCGCGGGAAGGTCCTCCGCCAGGTCCAGCTCGATCTCCAGGCGGGAAGAGCGGAGGTGGTAGGCGCGCAGCTCCAGCACCTGCTTCACACACGCCGTCAGATCCTGGGCACGGCGCTCCGGAGGATGACGGCGCGCGAAGGACAGCAGGTTCCAGACGATCCGCTGGCATCGCCGGGCCGCGTCCACGATGCGCTCCAGGTCACGCGTTTGCGGCTCCCTGGCCTCGGCGTGCAGGAGCTGCGCGTATCCGAGAACCGCGGATAGGGGATTGTTCAGCTCGTGCGCGACCCCCGCCACCACCTCCCCTACCGCGGACAGCCGCTCCGCCTGCACCAGGCCGCGCTCGGCGCGACGGAGCTGGGTGACGTCGCGGCCGATCCATACCCGTCCGCCGGCGGTCCCGCTGCGCACGCTCGACACCAGCAGGTCCAGCTCCACCTCGGGGCGCTCCGGGAGCCGCAGCACGATGCCCCGGCGCTCGATCACCCCGTCGCGCAGGCTCCCCGGGGAGACCCCGGCGCGGCGGAGGGCGTCCCCCAGCACCTCGTCGAGGTGCTTGCCGCGCGCCGCCTCCGGGGCGACGCCGGTGAGCACCTGGGCCCCGTGATTGAACTCCGTGATGCGCCCACCGGCATCGGTGGCCACGATGAGGTCCGGGGTCCCGTCCAGCACCCGCCGCAGCGTCTCCCCGGTGACGCGGTGGCGCTCGGCTTCGGCCGTGACGTCCCCGTAGAGGAGCGCGTTCTTCAGGGCGTTGGCCGAGGTCCCCGCCGCCACCCGGCAGAACCGGACCTCCTCGCGGCTGAAGGGCTCCACCTTCCGGTTCGCCCGCAGGAACATGGTGCCCAGGACCTCGCGTCCGAACAGCAGCGGGACGACGAGGAGGGAGCGATAGCCCAGGCGCGTGAGCTCCTGGCGCACCGGCGCCACCACCGGGTCCTTCCCCACGTCCTCCACGATCACCGTCTCCCGCGTGCGCAGCGCCCGCAGGATCTCCGGGTACTTCTTGAGCTCGATGGAGAGGAGGCCGAGGGCGGGGTTGTCGTTGGCGGCGAGGACGAAGCAGCGGTCGCTGCCCTCGTCCACGAGGAGGATGGAGCAGCGGTCGGCGCCCACGTGCGCGCCCACCTCGCGCACCACGCGCTGCATGACCTCGCGCACGTCCAGGGTGCCGGTCACGGCCTCGGTGATCTTGAGCAGGCTCTTCAGCTCACGGGAACCGAGCGCGTCGTAGCCGGACATCTCCCCCTCGAGGCCTGTGCCGAGCGGGGCGAAATGTAGGGTCGCGCCGGTGCTGCGGGCAAGCTCGGTTGACACCCCAGGGAGCGCCCCTATAATGCGCAACGGCGCTATCGTCTAGGGGTTAGGACGGATGGTTCTCAGCCATCAAACCGGGGTTCGAATCCCCGTAGCGCTACCATCCCCCGCCTAGCTCCCCGCCTCCTCCCGGCAGACCAGGATGTCCAGCTGCACGGGCAGCCGTGTCTCGGGGAAGAGGCGCGCCAGGATGCTGAGGACGTTGCGGCGCACGTCGTCCACTCTCTCCGTGGTGAGCCTCTCGTGGATGACCTTGCCGATGAAGTCGTGCTCGCCCAGACGGCACACGCGCAGGAAGGTGGAGTCCTCGCTGGAGACGTACTTGCGGTCCGGCCCGGAGAGCGTCTCGAGCTGGCGGCGCATCGGCCCGTCGAGCTTGCAGCCGATGAAGATCGGCTGGCGTTCGGTCAGATCCACCCGCGCAGG